>CAVSLO010000015.1:0-11671 GCA_963728675.1 uncultured Alphaproteobacteria bacterium
GTGTATTAAGGCGTTAAGCGATGAGAGAATTGAAATATCCAGAGATCGACTGGTTGCACTCGAATGACGAACGGCACCAAGAACAAGAGCCCGATTACGATAGCCACTATCAATTTCAAAGGAGGTGTTGGAAAGACGACGGTGACTTGGCGCCTTTCTAATACTCTAGCAATTTTAACGAGTGCTAAGGTCTTAGTGTTCGACCTTGATGCTCAGATGTCCCTAACACAGGCAGTCGGGCTGAACGAAGATACTGGAAGTCTACATCCAAAATTTCAGACGTGGTATGAAGCCATCCGGTGTGGGGCTTGATCTCGCGTCCGGGCGCGAGATCAAGCTAAATTCGGCGGCTTGAGTGTCCATGAGAGAAGGCATGCGCCATGGCGACCCTGACCCTCCCGACATCGACGACCACCTCGTCGAAACGCTCAAGGCCCGCGCCGAGGCGAATGCTCGTTCAGTCGAGGCCGAAGCCGAGGAACTCCTGTCGCGCGCGCTCGAAGCGCCGTCTCCGGCGCCCGACAAGTGGGACGTGGCCCAGCGCATCGCCGCCATGACTCCGAAAGGCGTGCCTCAAACGGATAGCGTGTTGATGTTACGGGAAGATCGCGAGCGGTGATGCTGGTGGTGGACGCTTCGATCGCAGTGAAATGGTTCGTGCGGGAAGCGGGGCATGAGCAGGCCTCGGCGATCGCGCGGGCGGCGGATCGTCTGGCCGCTCCGGATCGCCTCTTTCTGGAAGTCGCCAACGTCCTCCGGCGCAAGATGAAGCAGAACGAGATCTGCTCCCGATCAGGCGCGACTCGCGATCGAGCAGCTTCCCCGCCACATCGAGACGATCATTCCCTCAGCCGTCCTTCTTCGAGACGCATTCATGCTCGCGGAGCGGCTCGACCATTCGGTTTATGACTGCGCCTACCTCGCCTGCGCTCGCCATCTCGACGCACCACTGCTGACGGCCGATCAGCATTTCGTGGGAAAAGCGCGCCAAGCCGGTTTCGGTCCTCGCCTGCACGACTTCAGCGACCACCCGACGACGTGAGAGCATCATGGCCCAGTTCAACCTCCCCAAGAACTCCACCTACACCGACGGCAAGACCTGGCCGAAGCCGGCCGGGGCGAACCGGACGACCGCGTTCCGCATCTACCGCTGGAACCCGGACGACGGCCAGAACCCGCGCATCGACACCTATCACGTCGACCGCGACGACTGCGGGCCGATGGTCCTCGACGCGCTCATCTGGATCAAGAACAAGGTCGATCCGACGCTCACGTTCCGCCGCTCCTGCCGGGAGGGCATCTGCGGCTCCTGCGCCATGAACATCATGGGCGAGAACACGCTCGCCTGCACGATGGGCATCGACGACTGCCAGGCCGATCCCATCAAAATCTACCCGCTGCCGCACATGCCGGTCATCAAGGACCTGGTGCCGGACCTGACGAGCTTTTTCGCCCAGCACGCCTCGATCGAGCCCTGGCTGCAGACGCAGACCGCGACGCCTGAGACCGAGTGGAAGCAGAGCCCGGAGGAGCGCCAGCGCCTCGATGGCCTCTACGAGTGCATCCTGTGCGCCTGCTGCACCACGTCCTGCCCGAGCTACTGGTGGAACGGCGACCGCTTCCTTGGCCCCGCCGCCCTTCTGCAAGCTTACCGCTGGCTGATCGACTCGCGCGACGAGTCGACCGGCGAGCGGCTCGACACCTTGCACGATCCGTTCCGGCTCTACCGCTGCCACACGATCATGAACTGCGCCAACACCTGCCCGAAGGGCCTCAATCCGGCGAAAGCCATCGCGGAGATCAAGAAAATGATGGTGGCGCGGGCGATCTGAGTCCATAGCGTCTGAGCCCATCGATCTTGCGTCCTGGACGCCACACGTCTCGGAAAAGGCGCCTTCGGGCGTCTTTTTTGGTTTGAGGCCGACGGCCTGATCCTGTTTGAACCGGCGCGCACCGGCTGAGCTGCCGGTCTTCGTTCATCATCCATCAACCCTGTTGCGCCAGGGTTCAGCGCAGTTTTTTCGAGGTCGCGCATGATCCGCAATGTTTGGGCCCTGTGCCTGGCCCTCTCGGCCGCGCTCGCGGTGGCCGGGTGCGGCTCCAGCCGGCTTAGCGCCGGCCCGGTCGCCTCCGCCCAGGCGCGGCCTGGTCCCGTTTACAACGCGCCCGTGGAGCCGATCACGCCCGTGCCGTCCGGGCCGGTGGCGTCCGCGCCGTTGCCGCCGCCTCCGGGCGTGTCGGGGCCGGTGGCGAGCATCGAGCCGAGCCTGCCGCCTTCGGTCGCACTGGAGCCCGGACCCGTCGCAGCGGTCCCGCCCGCGCCCGCCGTTGCGGCGCCCGCGGGCCGCTCGGCCTATGTCGGCGGCTGGACGGCGCGCGAAGCTTCGGGAAGCTGCCGCGTTCAGCTCTCGAGCGCGCCGTCGCTCGATCTCTACAAGGCTTCGGCCTCAGGCTGCGCCAACAAGGACCTCGCGCGCGTGACCGCCTGGGACTTCCGGGACGGCGAGGTTTATTTGTATCAGCCCGGCGGCGCGGTCGCTGCGCGCCTGCGCGCGTCCGGCGGCGCGATGGACGGCGTGATCGCCAAATCCGGCGCTCCGCTGACCTTGGCGCGCTGAACCCGCAGTCCGCGGACCCCAAGCGCCGGCGGCGCTGCGCCGTTTGCGCTTTTCACCGCGCGCCGGTAATCCTCGCCCGTGAACCAAGCGCTGCTCGACCGACAATCCGCAACTCGGCCGGTCAGGTCCCGCTATGAAGCCCTCGTGGCGGCGGGAACGATCGAGCGCGACCCAGCTCAGGCCGCGCTGGTCGCCAAGATGGACGCGCTGGTCGCCGCGTTGAACGACCAACGGCTGGTCCTGCGGCACGAACGCCAAGCCGCGAAAAAGTCGGGCGCCCTCGGCTGGCTTTTGGGAAAGCCCGAGCCCGTTGAGGCGCCGAAAGGTCTCTACATCTGGGGCGGGGTCGGCCGCGGCAAGACCATGCTGATGGACCTCTTCTTCGAGAACCTGACCGTGCCGCGCAAGCGCCGCGTCCATTTCCACGCCTTCATGGCGGACGTGCACGCGCGCATTCACGACTGGCGTCAGAAGCTCAAGCGCGGCGAGGTCAAGGGCGACGACCCGATCCGGCCCGTGGCGGCGGCGCTGGCCGAAGAGGCGTGGGTGCTCTGCTTCGACGAGTTCGCCGTCACCGACATCGCCGACGCCATGATCCTCGGGCGTCTGTTCACGGCCTTGTTCGAGCACGGGATCGTCGTGGTGGCGACCTCGAACGTCGAGCCGAGCCGGCTTTATGAGGGCGGGCTCAACCGGGCGCTGTTCCTGCCCTTCATCGCCTTGATCGAACAACGGATGGAGGTGGCTCGCCTCGACGCGCGCACGGATTTCAGACTTGAGAAACTCAGCGGCAGTCCGGTCTACTTCGTGCCCGCGGACGAGACTGCGCGACGGGCGCTGGACGACATCTTCGACCGCTTGACGGGCAGGGCCGACCCAAAGCCCGTGCGGCTGATGGTGCACGGCCATCCGGTCGACGTGCCGGCCCAAGCCATGGGCGTGGCGCGTTTGTCCTACGCGGACGCCTGCCGGCGCGCGCTCGGCGCCTCGGACTACATCGCGCTCGCCCGCAGCTACCATACCGTTCTGCTGGAGGGCGTGCCGGTGATCCCCTCCGACCGCCGCGACGAGGCGAAGCGGTTCATCACGATGGTGGACGTTTTCTACGAACGGCACGTGAAGCTCATCGTCTCCGCCGACGCCGAACCGCCGGACCTTTACGGCGCCGAAACCGGCCACGAGGCGTTCGAGTTCGCCCGCACCGTGTCGCGGCTGATCGAGATGCGCTCGCGGGAATACCTTGCTCTGCCGCGCGGACGCGGCCATCAGGTCACGGGCAATACGACTGGCCTCGTCGAGACCTGAGCGCGCCTTCGCGGCGGCGGCGGCGCATCGTCCTTTCGCTTGAAGCGCCGTCATTTGTGCGCTTAAACAGCGCTGTCCGCGCGATACGGCGTCGCGCTTGAAGCAAGGATTTTTTCCTCATGGCCCGCAAGAAGATCGCGCTCATCGGCGCCGGACAGATCGGCGGCACGCTCGCCCACCTCGTCGGCCTGAAGGAACTCGGCGACGTCGTCCTCTTCGACATCGCGGAAGGCGTCCCGCAGGGCAAGGGGCTCGACATCGCCGAGTCCGCGCCCGGTCGACGGCTTCGACGCCAAGTACGTCGGCGCGCAACGACTATGCGGCGATCGCAGGGCGCCGACGTGGTGATCGTCACCGCCGGCGTGCCGCGCAAGCCCGGCATGAGCCGCGACGACCTCATCGGGCATCAACCTCAAGGTCATGGAGGCGGTCGGCAACGGCATCAAGCAGCACGCCCCGGACGCCTTCGTGATCTGCATCACCAACCCGCTCGACGCGATGGTGTGGGCGCTGCAGAAGTTCTCGGGCCTGCCAGCCGAACAAGATCGTCGGCATGGCCGGCGTGCTCGACTCGGCCCGCTTCCGCCACTTCCTGGCCGAGGAGTTCGGCGTCTCGGTCGAGGACGTGACGGCCTTCGTGCTCGGCGGCCACGGCGACGACATGGTGCCGCTCGTGCGCTACTCGACGGTGGCCGGCGTTCCGCTGCCCGACCTCGTCAAGATGGGCTGGACGAGCGCAGGAGAAGCTCGACGCCATCGTCGAGCGCACCCGCAAAGGCGGCGGCGAGATCGTCAACCTGCTGAAGACCGGCTCCGCCTTCTACGCGCCCGCCGCCTCGGCCATCGCCATGGCCGAGAGCTATCTGAAGGACAAGAAGCGCGTCCTGCCCTGCGCCGCCTACCTGACCGGCCAGTACGGCGTGAACGACATGTACGTCGGCGTGCCGATCGTCATCGGCGCGGGCGGCGTCGAGCGCATCGTCGAGGTCTCGTTCTCGGGCGAACGAGAAGGCGATGTTCGAGAAGTCGGTCGCCTCCGTGCAGGGCCTCGTCGAGGCCTGCAAGGGGATCAATCACGGCGTTGGCGTGACGCCGTGTCATGGCCGAGCCTCGCGCCGGCCATCCCGACGTGAAGCAGCGCAATTCGATCGAAGTGCCGTGACATGCGCCCTGGGCCTGATTCGGCCATCCGGGAGGAAGCCCGATGAACATCCACGAATATCAGGCGCAAGGCCGTCCTGAAGGAGTTCGGCGTTCCGGTGTCGCGCGGGCGGGCGATCTTCTCCGCCGGGCGAGGCGGAGGCGGCGGCGCGGGAGCTCGGCGGCCCGGTCTGGGTGGTGAAGTCCCAGATCCACGCCGGCGGGCGCGGCAAGGGCGCGTTCAAGGAGCCTGAGGCCGGCGACAAGGGCGGCGTGCGCCTCGCCAAGTCGGTCGAGGAGGTCAAGACCTTCGCGCGGCAGATGCTCGGCCGCACGCTGGTCACCATCCAGACCGGCCCGGCCGGCAAGCAGGTCAACCGCCTCTACATCGAGGAGGGCTCGGACATCGCCGCCGAGTTCTACCTCTCGATGCTGGTCGACCGCGCAGACCAGCCGCGTCGCCTTCGTGGTCTCGACCGAGGGCGGCATGGACATCGAGGAGGTCGCCCACGACACGCCGGAGAAGATCCTCACCTTCTCGGTCGACCCCGCGACCGGCATCATGCCCCACCACGGCCGCGCGCGTCGCCAAGGCGCTGGGGCTGACGGGCGACCTCGCCAAGCAGGCCGAGGACCTGCTCGGCAAGCTCTACCGCGCCTTCGTCGAGCAAGGACATGAGCATGCTGGAGATCAACCCGCTGATGGTCACCAAGGACGGGCAAGCTCGTCTGCCTCGACGCCAAGATCTCCTTCGACTCCAACGCCCTCTACCGCCATCCCGACGTCGTGGCGCTGCGCGACGAGACCGAGGAGGACGCGAAGGAGATCGAGGCCTCGAAACACGACCTCAACTACATCGCGCTCGACGGCACGATCGGCTGCATGGTCAACGGCGCCGGGCTCGCCATGGCGACCATGGACATCATCAAGCTCTACGGCGCGGAGCCGGCGAACTTCCTGGACGTCGGCGGCGGCGCCTCGAAGGAGAAGGTGACGGCGGCGTTCAAGATCATCACCGCCGACCCGAACGTGCAGGGCATCCTGGTCAACATCTTCGGCGGCATCATGAGCTGCGACGTGATCGCCGAGGGCGTGGTCGCGGCGGTGAAGGAGGTCGGCCTTCAGGTGCCGCTGGTGGTGCGCCTGGAGGGCACCAACGTCGAGCAGGGCAAGAAGATCATCGACGAGTCGGGCCTGAACGTGATCTCGGCCGACGATCTCGACGACGCCGCCCAGAAGATCGTCAATGCCGTGAAGGGCGCGAGGGGGTGAGCCGATGTCCATTCTGATCGACCAGGACACGAAGGTGATCTGCCAGGGCTTTACCGGCAAGAACGGCACCTTCCACTCCGAGCAGGCCATCGCCTACGGCACCCGCATGGTGGGCGGGGTCGCGCCCGGCAAGGGCGGCTCGCACCACCTCAACCTGCCGGTGTTCGACACCGTGGCGGAGGCGCGCGAGAAGACCGGGGCCGAGGCCAGCGTGGTCTACGTGCCGCCGGCCGGGCGCGGCGGACGCGATCTGCGAGGCGATCGACGCCGAGATCCCGCTGATCGTCTGCATCACCGAGGGCATTCCGGTGTCCGACATGGTGCGGGTCAAGCGGGCGCTGTGCGGGCTCGCAATCGCGCCTCGTCGGGCCCGAACTGCCCCGGGCGTCGATGACGGCGGGCGAGTGCAAGATCGGCATCATGCCGGGCAACATCTTCCAGCCGGGCAGCGTCGGGATCGTGTCGCGCTCGGGCACGCTGACCTACGAGGCGGTGTTCCAGACGACGCGCGAGGGCTTCGGCCAGACGACGGCGGTGGGGATCGGCGGCGACCCGGTGAAGGGCACCGAGTTCATCGAGGTGCTCGAGCTGTTCCTCTCCGATCCCGAAGACCGCGTCGATCGTGATGATCGGCGAGATCGGCGGCTCGGCCGAGGAGGACGCGGCCGCGTTCCTGGCGCACGAGGCCAGGCGGGGGCGCAGGAAGCCGATGGTGGGCTTCATCGCCGGGCGCACGGCGCCGCCGGGGCGCCGCATGGGCCATGCGGGGGCGATCATCTCGGGCGGCAAGGGCGGGGCCGAGGACAAGATCGCCGCCATGGAGGCGGCCGGCATCCGCGTCTCGCCCTCGCCCGCCCGCCTCGGCAAGACCCTCGTCGAATTGCTGAAAGGCTGAGCGCAGAGCGAGACGCTTCGAGCGCGCAACATATCATCAGTCGTTCCGGGCCGCGCTGAGAGCCGAGCCTGGTTTCGAGGACACGGCTTCGATCAAGAGAGTGTTGCCGCGTTCGCTGAATCCGCTTTTGCGGGGACGACACTCCGGGAGAACGTCATGGCACGCCAAGACGCTGAACGAAGCCTTCCCCCAAACCGCCTTCCTTTACGGCGGCAACGCCACCTACATCGAGGACCTCTACGCCCAATACGCCAGGGACCCGAACTCGGTCGACGCCGAGTGGCAGGCGTTTTTCGGCGCGCTCAAGGACGACGGTCAGGTCGTCGCGAAGAACGCCGAAGGCGCCTCGTGGGCGAAGCCGAACTGGCCGATCGCGGCGAACGGCGAACTCGTCTCGGCGCTCGACGGCAACTGGGCCTCGATCGAGGCGGCGGTCGGCGACAAGATCAAGGCCAAGGCGCAGACGAAGGGCGTCGAGATTTCGCCAAGGCCGAGGTTCTGCAGGCGACGCGCGATTCAGCGTGCGCGCGCTCATGCTGATCCGCGCCTATCGGGTGCGCGGCCATCTGCACGCCAAGCTCGATCCGCTGGGCCTCGCGGCGCGAGGCGACCACGAGGAACTGCACCCGTCGCACTACGGCTTCACGGACGCCGACTGGGACCGCCCGATCTTCCTCGACAACGTGCTCGGCCTCGAATTCGGCACGATCCGCGAGATCGTGGCGATCCTGGAGCGCACCTATTGCCAGACGCTCGGCGTCGAGTTCATGCACATCTCCGATCCGGCCGAGAAGGCCTGGATTCAGGAGCGCATCGAAGGGCCGGACAAGGAGATCACCTTCACCCCGGAGGGTCGGCGCGCGATCCTCAACAAGCTCGTCGAGGCGGAAGGCTTCGAGAAGTTCCTCGACCTGAAATACACCGGCACCAAGCGCTTCGGCCTCGACGGCGGCGAGTCGATGATCCCGGCGCTGGAGCAGATCATCAAGCGCGGCGGCGCGCTCGGCGTGAAGGAGATCGTGCTCGGCATGGCCCATCGCGGCCGTCTCAACGTGCTCACGCAGGTGATGGCGAAGCCGCATCGCGCGATCTTCCACGAGTTCAAGGGCGGCTCGTTCACGCCGGACGAGGTCGAGGGATCGGGCGACGTGAAGTACCACCTCGGCGCGTCCTCGGACCGCACGTTCGACGGCAACAACGTCCACCTCTCGCTCACCGCCAATCCCTCGCACCTCGAGATCGTCGACCCGGTGGTGCTCGGCAAGGTGCGGGCGAAGCAGGACCAGCACGGCCGACATCGTCGAGCGCAACAACGGTGATGCCGCTCCTGATCCACGGCGACGCCGCCTTCGCGGGCCAGGGCGTCGTGGCGGAGTGCTTCGGGCTGTCGGGGCTCAAGGGCCACCGCACCGGCGGCTCGGTGCATTTCATCATCAACAACCAGATCGGCTTCACCACCGATCCGCGCTACTCGCGCTCGTCGCCCTACCCGTCGGACGTGGCCAAGATGGTCGAGGCGCCGATCTTCCATGCCAACGGCGACGACCCGGAGGCGGTCGTGTTCGCGGCCAAGATCGCGACCGAGTACCGCCAGAAATTCCACAAGCCGGTCGTCATCGACATGCTCTGCTACCGGCGCTTCGGCCATAACGAAGGCGACGAGCCGGCCTTCACGCAGCCGAAGATGTACAAAATGATCCGCCAGCATCCGTCGACGCTGGAGATTTACGCCAAGAAGCTCATGGCCGAGGGCGGCGGCGACGGAGGCCGAGGTCGAGGAGATGAAGGCGGCGTGGCGGGCCAAGCTCGACATCGAGTTCGAGACCGCTCAAGGGTACAAGCCGAACAAGGCCGATTGGCTCGACGGACGCTGGTCCGGCCTCAAGGCCGTGCGCGGGAAGACGCCGACGATGCGCGCCGCGGCCAGACCGGCCTTCCGGCCGAGGCCCTGAAGGATCTCGGCCGTCACATTTCCACGGTTCCGGCCGGACTTCCATCTCCATCGCACGATCCAGCGCTTCCTCGACAACCGCAAGCGCATGTTCGAGACGGGCGAGGGGATCGACTGGGCCACCGCGGAAGCGCTCGCCTTCGGCTCGCTCCTGCTCGAAGGCCACCGCGGTCCGCCTCTCGGGCCAGGATGTCGAGCGCGGCACCTTCTCGCAGCGCCACTGCGTCCTCATCGACCAGGACAACGAGAGCCGCTACACGCCGCTGAAGCACCTGCGCGACGGCCAGGCCTGCTTCGAGGTCATCAACTCGATGCTCTCGGAGGAGGCGGTGCTCGGCTTCGAATACGGCTATTCGCTCGCCGAGCCGAACGCGCTCGTGCTGTGGGAGGCGCAGTTCGGCGACTTCGCCAACGGCGCGCAGGTGGTGTTCGACCAGTTCATTTCCTCGGGCGAGCGCAAGTGGCTGCGCCTGTCCGGCGCTCGTCTGCCTCCTGCCGCACGGCTATGAGGGCCAGGGCCCGGAGCACTCCTCGGCCCGCCTCGAGCGCTTCCTGCAGATGTGCGGCGAAGACAACATGCAGGTCGCGAACTGCTCCACGCCGGCGAACTATTTCCACATCCTGCGCCGGCAGTTGCGGCGCGACTTCCGCAAGCCGCTGATCCTGATGACGCCGAAGTCGCTCCTGCGCCACAAGCGCTGCGTATCGCGCCTCGACGAGCTCGCCGAGGGCTCCTCGTTCCACCGGTTGATGTGGGACGACGCGCAGCATGGCGGAGGCGGCGTGCGAGCTCGTGGCGGACGACAAGATCCGCCGCGTCGTCCTATGCTCCGGCAAGGTCTATTACGATCTGTTCGAGGAGCGCGAGAAGCGGGGCGTCAACGACGTCTATCTGATGCGGGTCGAGCAGCTCTATCCGTTCCCGGTGAAGTCGCTGGCCTATGAACTGGCCCGCTTCAAGAACGCCGAGGTGGTCTGGTGCCAGGAGGAGCCGAAGAACATGGGCTCCTGGACCTTCGTCGAGCCGTATCTGGAGTGGGCGCTGTCGCATGCGGGCTCGCCGGCGAGCCGGCCGCGGTACGTCGGCCGCCCCGCCTCGGCCGCGACCGCCACCGGCCTGATGTCCAAGCATCAGGCGCAGTTGCAGGCTTTCCTCAACGAGGCGTTCGCGGCGTGAACAGCGCCGCCTCGCGTCCAACGGGCTCCGGCCCCAGAGTGGGATGAACGACCATGGCGACCGAAATCCGCGTTCCGACCCTCGGCGAGTCCGTCAGCGAAGCCACGATCGGCCGCTGGTTCAAGAAGCCGGGCGACGCCGTCAAGGCGGACGAGCCGCTGGTCGAGCTTGAGACCGACAAGGTGACGCTGGAGGTCAACGCCCCCGCGGCCGGCACGCTCGGCGACATCGCCGCCAAGGACGGCGAGACCGTGACGCCCGGGGCGCTGTTGGGCTCCATCAACGAGGGTGCGGGCGCGTCCGCCCCGGCCGGCGGATCGAAGCCCGCCGAGGCGCCGAAAGCCGCGGCGGGCGCGCAGCCGGCGCCGACGCAGACCTCTGCGGCGGGGTACGGCGGCCACGGGGAGGCCCGCCCGAGCGGCGCCGGCGGCGGCGGCAAGCCCAACGGGCCCGCCGTCGGGCGCCTCGCCGCCGAGTCGGGCGTCGATCCCGGAAGCGTCGCGGGCAGCGGCAAGGACGGGCGCGTCACGAAAGGCGACATGCTCGCCGCCATCGCGCGCGGGCCCGCCCCAGGGGCCGCGCCAGCCCCGGCTGCGCCCATGCAGGTCCGTGCGCCCTCCGCCGCCGGACGACGCGTCGCGCGAGGAGCGCGTGCGCATGACCAAGCTGCGCCAGACGATCGCGCGGCGCTTGAAGGACGCCCAGAACACCGCCGCCATGCTGACGACGTTCAACGACGTCGACATGGGCGCGGTGATGCATCTCCGCAATCAATACAAGGACGTGTTCGAGAAGAAGCACGGCGTGAAGCTCGGCTTCATGGGCTTCTTCACCAAGGCCTGCGTCCAGGCCCTGAAGGACATCCCGGCGGTCAACGCCGAGATCGACGGCCAGGATATCGTCTACAAGAACTATTATCACGTCGGCATCGCGGTCGGCACCGAGAAGGGGCTTGTCGTCCCGGTGGTGCGCGACGCGGATCAGCTTTCCGTCGCCGGCATCGAGAAGACGATCGGCGAGTTCGGCAAGCGCGCCCGCGACGGCAAGCTCACGCATCGAGGAGATGCAGGGCGGCACGTTTACGATCACCAACGGCGGCATCTACGGCTCGCTGATGTCGACGCCGATCCTCAACGCGCCGCAGTCCGGCATTCTCGGGCATGCACCGCATCGAGGAGCGGCCGGTGGTGCGCGGCGGGCAAGATCGAGCCGCGGCCGATGATGTACCTCGCGCTGTCCTACGATCACCGCATCGTCGACGGCAAGGAGGCCGTGACGTTCCTGGTGCGGGTCAAGGAGGCGCTGGAGGACC
>CAVSLO010000016.1:0-9771 GCA_963728675.1 uncultured Alphaproteobacteria bacterium
TTTAAATGGTGGCCTGATGAGATCCCCGTATCTGCTCGCGACCATGTCTGGGGTCCTCCTCGGGACGAGTTTCATTCCCTTCCCGCCCTGGGCCATTTTCTTTTGCTATGTTCCTTTGTGGTTGGTTTGGCTCACCGGACCGTCCTGGAAAAGGGTGTTCTGGACCGGCTGGCTTGCGCAGTTCGTCGGAACCCTGATCGGCTTCAATTGGGTGGCCTACACCGCCCACGAGTTCGGCCACCTGCCCTGGCCCCTGGCCGGTCTCGCGCTGGTGGTCTTTGCAAGCTTGGCCAATCTGTACATGCCGTTGGCTGGCGTGGCGTGGCTGCTCTACGGCAGAACGTTCAAGCTCGGCACGGCTGGAAAGATCTGGGCCTTGCCGGTCCTGGTGAGCATCGGCGAGCGCGTGTTCCCGATGATCTTCGACTGGCATTTTGGCTACACGTGGCTGTGGGCCGGGTTCCCGGCGCTTCAACTGGCCGATGTGGTGGGCTTCATGGGCCTCAGCACCGTCGGGGTGTTCTTCAACGCCGTGCTGCTGCAGGCTTGGCTGAACGCGCGCGCGGGCGCGCGGTGGTGGCCGTGGGCAGGCAGCGTGCCTGTGCTGTTTCTGGCCCTGAACGTTTGGGGATATGTTCACGGCCGGCCGCAGCCGACGGACGCCTCGCTCAAATTCCTGGTCGTGCAAGCCAACATCGGGAACGAAGGCAGGATCATGGCCGCTCGAGGTTACTCGAGAGACGCTATCCTGGACCGCTTCCATCAACTGACGCGCAAAGGATTGACCGAAAACCCAGGCGTCGATTTCGTGCTGTGGCCGGAAACCGCGTTTCCCGAACTGATTCTGGATCCGCATCTCGTGCGGGGCAATGCCTCCAAATTGCGCCATATCGTGGCGGGTCTCAGCGTTAAACTCATTACGGGCGGCTACTCAGGGCTGAAAAACACAGGTCAATTCACGAATTCCTTCTTTGTTCTGGACAAAAACGGAACGTGGCTGGTCCCGCCCTACCACAAGACGATCCTGCTCGCCTTTGGCGAATACATGCCTGGGGCCGATCTCGTTCCGGGTCTGCGCAGTCTTGCACCTCAGATCGAGGAGTTCGGCCGAGGACCTGGACCAACGGTGCTCGACACCGGCGCGGCAAAGTTCGGCGCGCAGATTTGCTACGAGGCTCTTTTCGATTGGTTCTCGCGGCGGCTGGCCAACCAAGGCGCGCAGATCCTGGTGAACCTGACCAACGATTCCTTCTTTCAAGCGTGGGGGCAGCAGCCCTATCAGCATTTCTATATGTCGATGGCGCGCGCGGTCGAGGTGCGCCGTCCGATGATCAGAGCCACCGATACGGGAATCAGCGGCGCGATTCTGGCCAGCGGAGAGGTTCTCGAAACCTCGCCGACGAACGAAAGTTGGACGCGCGTCTACGAAATCCCGTACCTGAAAAATCCGCCGGCCACGCTGTTCATGACCTGGGGCTTTTGGCTTATCCCCGGCGTTCTGGGGCTGGCGTTGGTGCTGTTGCCCTTGGGTGCGCCGCTTCGTCGGCGGGACGGTTTAAGGGCTGGTACGGGCCAAGCCGAACAACCCGCCTGAACAGCTAAAGCGGATCCTGCGAAGCGTGGCAGCCGAATGCCGCACTGACGCGACTTTCCGCGAGGCAAGCCTTTCAACACACCCTTGCGCAACCGATAGGAGCGTTCGTTATGGGGGGTCAGTTCGCGCCGGTTGCGCCGAGTTGGGATGACGGGAAGCGCTCCGCGAGAGGAGTTAGACGGCGAGTCACTGACGTCATTGCTCTCCACGGAGGATCGGCGGTTCGGTCCCGTCGCCGCCCGCCGATCGGCAAGCGACCGACGCACTTGGCAGCGATGCGACGCGCTTGTTACTCTCATCCCGACTTATGAGCGCCGGACCGCGCGTCCGCGCTTCTCGGGAATCGCGACCGTGCCGGTCAGAGACAAAGCGGTTACGAATGGCGGCGCCTCGGGCGCGGGCTTTGCGTCGTCCTGCGCTGCGCCGACGGGCGCGGGTTCGCCGTCCGGGCGGTCCCGCGTCCCGCAGGCCCGGCCTGGGCATCCCGCCGCCCGCGGGACGGAGCGGCGCGGGGGATCCGCCTATGCGGCGCTCGATCTGGGCACCAACAACTGCCGCCTTCTCATCGCCGAGCCGGTCCATTTCGGCTTCCGCGTCATCGACGCCTTCTCGCGCATCGTCCGGCTCGGCGAGGGCCTGGGATCGGGCGACCGCCTCACCGACGGCGCGATCAGCCGCACCCTGGACGCCTTGCGGGTCTGCCGGACCAAGATGGAGGCCCGAGGCGTCGCGCGGGCGCGCCTGATCGCGACCGAAGCCTGCCGGCTGGCCGCCAACGGCCCGGCGTTCGTCCGGCGCGTGCGGGACGAACTCGGCCTTCGTCTTGAAGTCGTCGACCGCCGCACCGAGGCGTATCTCGCCGTCACCGGCTGCGCCGCCCTGGCCGACCCGCAGGCGCAATCGGTCATGGTGTTCGACATCGGCGGCGGCTCGACCGAGGTCGCGTGGCTCGACGGACCGGCCCCGAACGCGACGGCCGATCCGTGCAAGCGCATCCGGGCCTGGGACTCGCTGCCCGTCGGCGTCGTGACGCTCGCCGAGCGCCACGGCGGGGTCGAGGTGACGCGCCAGACCTTCGAATGGATGGTCGAGGATGTCTCGGCCCGCCTCGCCAAGTTCGCCGTTGTCGCCGGACCCGCGGCGGCGGCGCCGCATTTCCACCTGCTCGGCACCTCCGGGACCGTGACGACGGTCGGCGGCGTGCACCTCCGGCTGCCGCGCTACGATCGCCGGCGGGTCGACGGCTTGTGGATGCGGCGCGACGAGGTGTCGGCCGTCATCGAGCGGCTGCTGCAGACGCAGTTCGACCAGCGCGCCGCCAACCCCTGCATCGGCCGCGACCGGGCCGACCTGGTGCTCGCCGGCTGCGCCATCTTGGAGGCGATCCGGCGGGCCTTTCCGGCCGACCGCCTGCGCATCGCCGACCGGGGCCTGCGCGAGGGCATTCTGATGAACCTCATGCGCGAGGACGGCGTGTGGCGCCGCAAGGGCGGCGGGTGATTCACCCATCCGCAGTATCGAACGCCTCTCCCCGCGTGCGGGGAAAGGGCCTTGCGCGCGAGCGTGAGGCGAGCGGAGCGGAGCGGAGGGGGCGTCTCAGGACAGAGCGCGCCCGGACACGCCCCCTCACCCGCCCCCGGATCACAGTCCGGAGATCGGCGTTTCCCCGCACGCGGGGCGAGGAGTGCGCGCCTGTGAGCGATAAGCGCACCGGCGCGGGCGCGCGCACTCTCAGGCAGCGGGTCAAGACCGCCCGGAAGCGCACGCTCTCGTCGCAGAAATGGCTGGAGCGCCAGCTCAACGATCCCTATGTGGCCCGCGCCAAGCGCGAGGGCTTCCGCTCCCGCGCCGCCTACAAGCTGATCGAGCTTGACGACAAGGTCCGGTTTCTGAAACCCGGCGGGCGCGTGGTCGATCTTGGGGCCGCGCCCGGCGGCTGGGCGCAAGTGGCGGCGCAACGGGTCGGCGCCGGCGAGGGCAAAGGAAACGTGGTCGGGGTCGACCTGTTGCCGATCGAGCCGCTTCCCGGCGCGGCGTTCCTCCAGCTCGACTTCATGGCGCCCGAAGCGCCCGAGCGGCTCGTCGCCCTGCTTGGCGGCCCCGCCGACGTGGTCCTGTCCGACATGGCCGCCAACGCCACAGGCCACAAGAAAACCGACCACCTTCGGATCGTGGGCCTGGCCGAAGCCGCCGCCGATTTCGCCCGCTCCGTGCTGGCGCCCGGCGGCGTTTTTCTCGCCAAGGTTTTGCAAGGCGGCACGGAGGGCGCGCTGCTCGCCGATCTCAAGCGCGACTTCGCCGCCGTGCGCCACGTCAAGCCGGCCGCGAGCCGCTCGGACTCGGCCGAGCTTTACGTGCTGGCGACGGGATTTAGGGGGGCGCCCGGACTGTGATCCGGGGTGGGTGAGGGGGCGTCTCAGGACGAGGCTCTTCCGGATACGCCCCTCACCCGGACGGCTGACGCCGTCTCGGCCTCTCCCCGCAAGACGGGGAGAGGAGACCGCGCTCAGCGTGTCACGCCCGAACCGTTCACCCCGATCCTGTATCAGCAGGTTGTAATAGCGCGGCGAAGTTGTCGATGGAAAAACACATTCGGGCCGAAACTGGGGCAAGCTGGGCTTTAACGCGTTGACTCCGCCCGGGTGAAAAGGGGATCAATCAAAGGAACCTTCCAGAGAAGCGTACAGGGGGACCGACAGATGACGCAGAGCAGATTCCTGAAAGCGCCGCGCGCGGCGCTTCTCGCCGGCGGCAGCGCGCTGGCGCTGTCCGCCATGCTGGCCGCGAGCCCGGCGCAGGCAGTCGGCGTGGCCCCAACGGCGGTTGGCGATCGATGCGCGCTTGTCAGCGATCCGGCAATTGATACGAGTCCTGGCGGTATCATCCCTCCCGGTGGAATTCTCTTTTCCGGCCTGCTCCTATCTCCCAATACGCTCACGCAGAACGCGACCGGCAGCCCCAACAACCTGGCCTGCGGCGCCTTCGCCAATGCGAGCGGCGTCAACAGCACGAACTCCGCGGTGGGCCCGTTCGCCAGCGCCTTGGGCAACAACAGCATCAACTCCGCGTTCGGCTCCTTCGCCAACGCCAACGGCAACAACAGCGCCAACTCCGCGGTCGGCTCGGGCGCCAGTGCGATCGGCAACAACAGCGCCAACTCCGCGGTCGGCTCGTTCGCCAGTGCGTTCGGCAATAACAGCTTCAACTCCGCCTTCGGCACGTTCAGCAACGCAAGCGGCGACAACAGTTTCAACTCCGCCAGCGGCACGTTCGCCAACGCCAGCGGCAACTTCAGCGCCAACAAAGCCGACGGCGCCTTCGCCAACGCCAGCGGCAATGGCAGCTTCAATACCGCGTTGGGCGCGCTCTCCAACGCCAGCGGCAACGCCAGCGCCAACACCGCGACCGGCGCGGGCGCCAACGCCAGCGGCGACACCAGCGCCAACATCGCGAACGGCTTGGCCGCCAACGCGAGCGGCGTCAACAGCCAGAACATCGCCGAGGGCGCATTCGCCAATGCGAGCGGCGACAACCGCGCCAACATCGCTGTGGGATTCGCCGCGAGCGCCACGGGCGCGGCATCGAACCTTCCGGGTCAGCCGCAGGGCAGCGCAACAGCGGTCGGCACGCGTTCGGTCGCGAGCGACGAGGACGCGACGGCGTTCGGCGCCGGAGCGCGCTCAACCGGCTTCCACTCGACGGCGATCGGCGCGCTCTCTCTGGCCTCGGGCCGCGCCTCAACCGCGACGGGTTGGCTGTCTGCAGCGACAGGCGGGTTCTCGACGGCGGACGGCAATCAAGCTCGCGCCACAGGCGACAACTCGACCGCCATCGGCCAAGCCGCGCAGGCGACCCAGTTCGGCGCGACCGCCGTCGGTCAAGGCGCACAAGCAACGGGCCTTGGCGCGACCGCCATTGGTCATGCTGCGGCGGCCACGGGACCCGGCTCGGTCGCCCTTGGCATCGGCGCGACCGCCACAGGTTCGGTGGCGGTGGGTCAACAGTCCTTCGCCCAAGACGCCGCTGTGGCCCTCGGCGACTTCGCTCGGGCGACTGGGGCGAACTCGGTGGCTCTCGGCTCGTTCTCGGTCGCCGACCAGCCCCAAACCGTTTCGGTCGGCGCGCCTGGCTTCGAGCGGCGGATCACCAACGTCGCGCCGGGCGTCGTCGGGACCGACGCGGTCAACCTGAACCAGCTCAATTCCGTCGACCAGCGGCTCTCGACCCGGATTACCGATGTGGATCAGCGGCTCTCGACCGCGATCGGCATCACGCAGGACCAGGTCCGGCGCTTCCGCGACGAGGCGTTCCGCGGCATCGCGGCGACGGCGGCGCTCTCCTCGCCGTCCATGCCGTCCGCTCCGGGCCGGACCAGCTGGGCCATCAACGGCTCGGCCACCGAGCGCGCCGGCGGTTTCGGCGTCGGCCTTGCCCACCGGCTCGATACGGCCGTTCCGATCATGCTCACCGGCAGCGTCGGCGTCGGCTTCGGCGGCAGCAGCCGCGACAGCGTCGGCTTCCGCCGCAACAACGACGATCCCACCGTGGTCGGGCGCGTCGGCCTCGGCGGCGAATTCTGATCCCGCTCGATCTTCGACACGAGAGGCGACGGCTTTGCCGTCGCCTCTTTCGTTTGGCGAGCCGCATCACCCGGCGCGGCATCGGATAAGCGGTTCAGGCGAACGAGGCTTCGGCTCGCGCCGCTCCATCCCGGAGAGAGGGACCTTTGGCCAGGCGTCCCGCCCAGGATGCCCGAGACCCCTTTTTCTCCAGCGCGGACTGGGTTAAGGGGAGCGCCCATCGACTGAACGGTCCATGTCCAACCCGCCCTGATGCGTCCGGTCGAACCGTGGCGCGGTTGGATCGGAACTACGGCGCGAAGCGGCAAGGATCATCCAAGCATGTCACCATCGCCCCGTTGCGCTGGCCGTTTCAGAGCCTTGTTCGCGGGAATTGGCCTCATCCTGGCGCCGCCGGCGTTGGCGCAAAACGCCAAGTGGGACGCGATCCCGACCATGCAGTTGGAGGGGCTGTACCGGGGTCCGCTGAGGGATACCGTGGTCCAGCGCTGGCGCGATCCGATCGACGGGACCATCTGCTACCTGTTCATCCCGATCAACGCGCCGCATTCTCCCCCGAACGAAACGGGCTACGTCCAGTACGGCCCCAACACCATCGGCTCGGTGAGTTGCGTGGCGCCGGCCGGAAAAGCGCCGCCCGCCGCGCAGGCGGCAGCGCCGGGCGGAGGCGGGCGGGCGGCGCCGAAAGCGGCTGCGCCCGCGGTCCGCGCGAGGTCCGCCCCTGCGGAGAAGCCGCCGGCGGCGCTCGCGACACCGTCGTCCGAAGCGCTCCCCGAGCCAAAATCGCCCACATCCGAATGACGGTCCCGGGATAGCGGCAAGATGATGAACATCCTCCGTCGGGGCTGGTTCTCGCCGCGCCGGCCGGCCCGGCGCGCGCGCCGGCTCTTCGCCTTCACGATGGCCGCTTTGGGCTCGATTTCGCCGATCGCGATGGGGATGGGGGCGCCGCAACAGGCGGCGCAGGCCCAGCCTCAGCAGCCGCCAGCCCCCGCCGCGCCACTCGACCGCAACGCCGTCCTGATCCTTGTCCGCTCGACCCTGCTCGCCCTGCATCACGGCAACGAAACCGGCAACTACACCGTGCTGCGCGATCTCGGCGCGCCAGGCTTTCAGGCCGTCAACAGCGCCGCGCGGCTGGGCGAAATCTTCGCCAGCCTCCGCAACCAGGGGGCGGACCTGACGTCCCTGGCCGTGCTCGAGCCGCAAATCACCCAGGGGCCGGAAATCGGCAAGGACGGCTTGCTGCGCCTGGGCGGTTTCTTTTCGTCCGGCGCACGACAGCTCAACTTCGAACTTGCTTTCCAGCCCGTAAATGGACGGCTTAAACTGTTCGGGATCTCGACCAGCCTGTCTCAGCCGGGCGCTCCCGCAACCGCGAATCCGGCCGACGCCGCGAAGGACATGGCCGCCCCTCCGGCGTCCGGCGCCAGGCCCGACGCGGCGCAAGCCCCTGCGGCCCCGGCCGGCGGACGCGGGCGCTAAAAAAGAACCGGGCGACAGCCGTTACGGCTCTTCGCCCACGCTGCTTTCCGAACCGGCGGCAAAGGTTTTGCCACGCCCTCGTCCGCATGCTACGAACCCGCGCCAACCGAGGCGGCTGCGCGACTTGCAGCCGTTCCTGCACAGCGCCCGGAGTTGGCCATGGCCCGCATCGTCGCCGATCAGCTGATCGAAGGCCTCACCTTCGATGACGTGCTGCTGCGGCCGGGCCGCTCCGAGGTGCTGCCGGCCGACGTCGACGTCGCGCACGCGCCTGACCCGTTCGGTCGCGCTCAACCTGCCCATCATCGCCTCGGCGATGGACACCGTCACCGAGGCCCGCATGGCGATCGCCATGGCGCAGAACGGCGGCCTCGGCGTCATCCACCGCAACCTCGAGCCCGAGGCGCAGGCCGAGCAGGTCCGGCTGGTGAAGAAGCTACGAATCCGGCATGGTGATGAACCCGATCACCATCCACCCGGACGAGACCCTGGCCGAGGCGCTCAGCCTGATGAAGCGCCACGGCATCTCGGGCATTCCGGTGGTCGAGCGCGGGCCGAACGGCCACAAGGGCAGGCTCGTCGGCATCCTGACCAATCGCGACGTGCGCTTCGCCACCAATCCGAACCAGCCGGTCGCCGAGCTGATGACCAAGGACCGGCTCATCACCGTGCCGCGAGGGCGTGACCCAGGACGAGGCCAAGCGCCTGCTGCACCAGTTCCGCATCGAGAAGCTCCTCGTCGTCGACGAGCATTACCGCTGCATCGGCCTGATCACGGTCAAGGACATCGAGAAACAGGTCGCCCATCCGAACGCCGCCAAGGACGAGCAGGGACGGCTGCGCGTCGCCGCCGCGACCACGACCGGGGAGCGGCGGCTTCGAGCGCTCCGAGCGCCTCATCGACGCCGGCTGCGACGTGATCGTGGTCGATACCGCGCACGGCCATTCGGTGCGGGTGCTGGAGACCGTCGACGCGGGTGAAGAAGCTGTCCAACGCCGTGCAGGTCATCGCCGGCAACGTCGCGACGCGGGAGGGCGCGAAGGCGCTGATCGACGCCGGGCGCGGACGCGATCAAGGTCGGCATCGGGCCGGGCTCGATCTGCACTACCCGCATCGTCGCGGGCGTCGGCGTGCCGCAGCTCACCGCCATCATGGAGGCGGTCGAGGCGGCGGGCGCGGCCGACGTGCCGGTGATCGCCGACGGCGGCATCAAGTTCTCGGGCGACCTCGCCAAGGCGCTCGCCGCGGGCGCCGCCTGCGCCATGGTGGGCTCGCTCCTCGCCGGCACCGACGAGACCCCGGGCGAGGTGTTCCTGTACCAGGGCCGCTCCTACAAGGCCTACCGCGGCATGGGCTCGGTCGGCGCCATGGCGCGCGGCTCCGCCGACCGCTATTTCCAGGCCGAGGTGCGCGACACGCTGAAGCTCGTGCCGGAGGGCATCGAGGGGCAGGTGCCCTACAAGGGGCCGGTCGTCGACCGTGCTGCACCAGCTCGCCGGCGGCCTTGCGCGCCGCCATGGGCTATGTCGGGGCGCACGATCTGGCGGAGTTCCGCGAGACGGCGCAGTTCATCCGCATCACCAACGCGGGCCTGCGCGAAAGCCACGTCCACGACGTGACGATCACGCGGGAGAGCCCGAACTATCCGACGCGGGTGTGAGCACGGGTGACGATCCCCGCCGTCCTGCTGCCGGTCTTCGTCCAGGTCGCGCTGACCTTCGCGCTGCTGTTCTGGATGGCGGAGCTGCGGCGGCGCGCCCTCACGCGCAGCGAAACGCCGGCGGAATCGATCGCGCTCGGTCAGAAGGCTGGCCCGTGCAAACCCAAAAGGTCAGCAACGCCTTTCAGAATCAGTTCGAGCTGCCGGTTCTGTTCTACGTGCTCGTGATCCTAGCCCTCTTCACGCGCAAGGCCGACCTTGCGTTTGTCGTGTTGTCGTGGGTCTTTGTCGTGACGCGGTGCGTCCATGCGGCCATTCACACCGGTCCGAACATTGTCCTTCGCCGCGGCCTCGCCTACGGCGCTGGGGGGATCGTGCTGGTCGGGATGTGGGCGATCTTCACAGTTCGCGTCTTGCTTGGCCTGTGAGACTGGGGGCGGTTTCGCCATGA
>CAVSLO010000017.1:0-4252 GCA_963728675.1 uncultured Alphaproteobacteria bacterium
CGCCCGCCGCCCGCCTGTCCGCCGCCATCGAGGTGTTGGGCGATATCGACGCCCGCCGCCGGCCCGCGGCGGATGCGCTCAAGGATTGGGGGCTGTCGCGCCGGTTCGCCGGATCGAAGGACCGGGCCGCCATCGCGAGCCTCGTCTACGACGCGCTGCGCCGCAAGGCGTCCGCCGCCTGGATCATGGGCGAGGGGACGCCGCGGGCGGTCGCGTTGGGCATGCTGCGGCTTCAGCGTGGGCAAGGGGTCGAGGCCATCGCGGCGCTGTGCTCGGGCGAGCGCTTCGCGCCTGCGCCGCTGACCGAGATGGAACGCGATCGCTTGGCGGCCGCCACCCTCGATGGCGCTCCGGCTTACATCGCGGGCGATTGTCCGGAGTGGATCGAGCCGTCGCTGCGGCGCGCCTTCGGCGACGGCCTCGTGCCCGAACTCCAGGCGCTGGCCCGGCGCGCCCCTCTGGACATCCGGATCAATACGCTCGAAGCGTCTCGCGAAGAGGTTCAAAACGCCCTGGCGTATCTTGGGCCTGTCGAGACGCCGCATTCGCCTTACGGGCTGCGCTTGTGGCCGGGCGAGGACGGGCGCGGCCCCGCCCTGCAATCCGAGCCGGAATTTTTGAAGGGCTGGTTCGAGATCCAGGACGAAGGCTCCCAACTCGCGGCGCTTCTCACCAGGGCGAAGCCCGGCGAGCAGGTGGTCGACCTCTGCGCCGGGGGCGGCGGCAAGACGCTGGCGCTCGCGGCGATGATGGAAAACCACGGCCAGGTCTATGCCACCGATTCCGACGCCCGCCGCCTCGCGCCGATCCACGACCGGCTGAAGCGCGCCGGCGCGCGCAACGTGCAGGTTCGGACGCCGCGCGGTCGGATGGACGCCGTGTCCGATCTCGACGGCACGGCCGATTTGGTTCTGGTCGACGCCCCCTGTACGGGCTCAGGAACCTGGCGGCGCAACCCGGACGCCAAGTGGCGCCTGCGCCCCGGCAGTCTCGACGCGCGCCGGAAGGAGCAGGCGGCGACGCTCGACCGCGCCGCCGCGCTCGCGCGGCCCGGCGGGCGCATCGTTTACGTCACCTGCTCGGTGCTGCCGGAGGAAAACGATGACGCGGTTGCGGATTTTTTGAGCGGAGACGGCGGCTTCGTGCGGGTCGAGCCCTATGACGTTCTCGGAACCGCCCCGGCTAGTCTGCCCGGAGCCGTTATTTTGACCCATTACGGGTTGCAGATGACCCCGCGCCAGACCGGAACGGACGGGTTTTACCTCGCCGCCTTACGCCGCCGAACGTAAAGCACGCGTCTCCTCCGGTTTCCAACTCGACACGGCGGCGAGGTCGGCCTCGATCGACCATCGCCCGACGCGGTAAGGCTCGCGCCCGTGGTCCTGGCAGAGAGCCGTGAAGGCGTCGCGCGAAATAGCGCGAAAGCCCATGCCGTCGATCGTCGGCGTGAAGTGCTTGCCGTCGTTCAGCACGAAGCCCCATTGAGCCAGATGCCAGTTGAGAACCGTGAAGCCGATCTTCGACGTGTTCGGCTCGAAGGAGAATTGCGATTCGGTTGCGAACATGCGCCCGAAGGCGAGCCCATATCCGCCGCCGATCAGGTCGCCGTCCGCGCTCCACACCTCGAACGAGTGGGCGTGGCCGGCGTCGAACGCCTCGGCGTAGGCGGCCATGATCCGCGGCGTGATCCAAGTCAGCGGCGCCTTGCCGGCGCGGGGCTTGGCGCAGGCCCGGATCACGTCCGCGAAGGCGCGATCGAACGTCACCCGGTAGCCGCCGTTGCGGATCTGACGGCGCAGCCGCTTGGCGATGTGGAACTCCGGAAAGAACAGGACCATGCGCTCCCGCGGCGCCCACCATTTCAGCGGCCCGAGATGGCAGAACGGATAAAGCCCGCGCCCGTAAGCATCGAGCAAGGTCGCGGGCGCGAGGTCCGAGACCAATCCGCACAGGCCGTTGCAGTCGTCGCGCGCATCGGCGGCCGCGGGCAGGCGGCGGTCGCCGGCGAGAAGGCGCGCGGCCGTGACGGCCAGAAGCGGCGGGACGGATCGGATTCGATTGGGCCGCAGGGCGTAGGCGACGCCGAGCGCCCAGCGTCGCAGGGTCTCGTCCGGCCGTTCCCGGAACCCGCGCGCGTCCTGCGGCCGGTGGAAGGCGATGTCGTCGATTTGGGATTGAGCACCGATCATCATGCGCGTGGCCCCACTCGTGCGGCGTCCGACCGCCACGGCCCATCATGGCGCGGCAGGGCTAGCGATCGATTAAGCGGTTTCGCTCAATTTGAGCGAATGGAGCGGAGCGTCGTGGACGCGACATGGACGGCGATTGCGCGACCGCGGCCGCTGCCCTAGAGCGTTCTGACGCAACATGAAGACGCTCCAGGGTTCGCCTTGCCGGGGTTTCGGCGGCGAACCGGAGCCGCCTCGCCCGAAGATGCTCTGCCTCAAGCCGCCATGACTCAAGCCCACGACAAAATCCTTATCGTCGATTTCGGCTCCCAAGTGACGCAACTCATCGCGCGGCGCGTGCGCGAGGAGGGGGTGTATTCCGAGATCGCGCCGTTCCAGTCGGCGGCGAAGGCATTCGAGGAGATGCGCCCCAAGGGCGTGATCCTTTCAGGGGGGCCGGAGTCGGTCACGACCCAAGAATCGCCCCGCGCCCCGCAAAGAATTTTCGAGGCGGGCGTGCCGGTGCTCGGCATCTGCTACGGCGAGCAGACCATGGCGGCGCAACTCGGCGGCGCGGTCGAGGGTGGGCATCATGCCGAATTCGGCCGCGCCGAGGTCGAGATCGTGGCCGAGAGCCCGCTCTTCGCGGGCGTATGGGACAAAGGCGAGCGATACCCTGTTTGGATGAGCCACGGCGATCGGGTCACGCGCCTGCCCGCGGGCTTCAAGGTCATCGGCGTGTCGGAGAATGCGCCCTTCGCGGCGGTCGCCGACGAGGCGCGCAAATTCTACGCCGTCCAGTTCCACCCCGAGGTCGTGCATACGCCGCACGGTGCGGCGCTGTTGCGCAACTTCGTGCGCCGCATCGCCGGCTGCTCCGGCGACTGGACCATGCGGGCCTTTCGCGAGGAGGCGATCGAGCGCATCCGGGCGCAGGTCGGGCGCGGGCGGGTGATCTGCGGCCTCTCCGGCGGCGTGGACTCGGCGGTCGCGGCGGTGCTGATCCACGAAGCCATCGCCGACCGGATCACCTGCGTGTTCGTCGATCATGGGCTCTTGCGCATGGGCGAGGCGGAGCAGGTCGTGACGATGTTCCGCGACAGCTACAACATCCCGCTGGTTCACGTCGAAGCGCAGGCCCTTTTTCTGGGGGCGCTCGCCGGCATCGCCGACCCGGAGGCGAAGCGAAAGACCATCGGCAAGCTCTTCATCGACGTGTTCGAGGCCGAGGCGAAAAAAATCGGCGGGGCCGCGTTTCTGGCGCAGGGAACGCTTTATCCGGATGTGATCGAGAGCGTGTCCTTCACCGGCGGCCCGTCCGTCACCATCAAGAGCCACCACAACGTCGGCGGCCTGCCCGAACGCATGAACATGCGGCTCGTCGAGCCACTGCGCGAGCTTTTTAAAGACGAGGTTCGGGCGCTCGGGCGCGAACTCGGCCTGCCCGAAGGCTTCGTGAACCGCCATCCGTTCCCCGGCCCCGGCCTCGCCATCCGCTGCCCCGGCGAGATCACGCGCGAAAAGCTCGACATCCTGCGCCAGGCGGACGCGATCTACCTGGAGGAAATCCGCCGCGCCGGCCTCTACGACGACATCTGGCAGGCGTTCGCCGTGCTCCTGCCCGTGCGTACGGTCGGCGTCATGGGCGACAGCCGCACCTACGACCACGTCTGCGCCTTGCGCGCCGTCACCTCGGTCGATGGCATGACGGCCGACTTCTACCCCTTCGACATGTCTTTTCTGGGCCGCGTCGCCAACCGGATCGTCAACGAGGTCAAGGGGATCAACCGGGTGACGTACGATATCACGTCAAAGCCGCCGGGGACGATCGAGTGGGAGTGACCCTCAAAATGCGTAGGCTGGTTTCGGGGCGTCATGCCGATCCTGTATCACGTCGGCCTGCTGAGGGAACCTCGTGGCCCTCACGCCTACCCCGTGCTGCTGAAGGTGCGGCGCGCCTCGGCTCTTAGCACGTCCAATCCGTCCTGAAGACCGTGGATGCAGCTTTCCGTTCGTCCAGCGTCATGCAATCGGGCGTCATGTGGAATAATCGCGTGGAATAATCGCGGCCCGGTTGCGCTTGT
>CAVSLO010000018.1:0-68318 GCA_963728675.1 uncultured Alphaproteobacteria bacterium
CGATCGTATTGTCATGACGACTCTCGATTGCTGGTTCGTGTTGAGGCCTGAGCGGAGGGGACGAGCCAGATGCGCTGGGTGCCGACCTTTGCCAAGCGGCCCTTGAGTTTGCCTCTGCGCAGCCAGCCGTAGACGGTCTGGCGATGGGCGCCGAGCTGCGTGGCGAGCTCCTGGATTGTCATCTCGTCGTCGCTGGCCCGGGGAACATTCCCGGACCAGATCGGACGCCGCGTGCCGAGCCCGCGACGCTGCAGCAGGCGCCGGATCATCGGCGCGTTGAAGGCCTGCTTCTTGGGTGGTTTCCAGCCCTCGATGTTCAGGCGATCCGCAATGTCCTGTGCGGTGGCATTCCCCCGACGCATCTCGGTGATGCGCGCGATCAGACGGTCGAACTGCTCCAACTGTTCGAAGCGCCGGACCGGGCGGATCAGCGCGTGTCGGGTCACGATGCCTCCTGCCCAATGGCATGTGAGATCCGCGTGTTCGGTGGTGCCGCGCACCAGGATGACGACGCGCTCGAGCATGAGGCGAGCGATGGCTTGTCGGTCACTGGCCGTTGTCGAGGGGGCGCGCCAGAGCGCCGGAACGTCGTCGGCCAGCCGCCGCACCGCGCGCTCTCCTCGTCGCTCAACTGCTCGGGCTCGCGCGAGACGGCACGATTGTAATCGTCGCCGAGCTTCTGCTCGGCCGCGAGAGCGACGTCCCAGTCCCGCTCCAGGGTGCGAGCGACCAGTCGATTGGTTGGATCGACGCTCTCGTAGCGCCGGCGCGCCAGCGCGGTCTCATACGAGGCCCGTTCCAGCCGCTGCTTCCATTGCCCACGCAACTGCTGACGTTCGAGTTCGAGATCTTCGGCGACCTGAAGGCTCACTTCGATGGCGGAGGGCGAGAGCGCCTCGAGCATCGCGGCGCTGATGAGCGCATCGACACACTGGGCGCTGATCGACTGGCAGCGCGGCGCCCCGAAGGTAACGGCCATCTGGTGGCAGACATAGCGCGCCTCGCGCCCGTTCTCGGTGTAGGTCGTGAACATGCGCCGCCCGCACACGCCACAGGACACGAGGCCGCCCAGCAGCGCCGTGCCGCCACGAGGAGTGCCGCTGTAGCGCGTGCGGTTTGCGGCCATCTGCTCCTGGTTCTGCTCGAAGGTGCCCCAATCTATGTAAGCCGGCAGAGCCCCGCGATGCAGCACCGTCCAGCGCTGCGGATCGCGCAGGAAGCGTCGCCCACTGTGCGGCTTGCCTGGCAGCCGGAGACGACCATCGTGGTGGCGCCGGCCGTAGACATACGCTCCCGCGTAGGCGGGGTGGCGGAGCATGTCGCTGAGGGTGGCCCGGTTGGGTCGGTTCCAGCGGACCTCTCCCTTGTCCGGCCCGGCGCGAACACGGTCGGGGAGCTGGATGTCGTGATCGACGAGGTAGCGCAGCAATCCGCTCACCGAGCGCCGCCGCTCGAAGACCGCGAACACCAGCCCGATGACCTGCCGGACCCCCTCGTCAGGATCGAGGGCAATCTCGCCGGAGGGCTTGAGCACGTAGCCGCGCGGCAACCCCAGCACCAATTCGCCGCGTTGGGCTTTGGCTCGCCGCCCCTCATGCATCCGACTCTTGAGAATGTGCAGTTCGGCCTCGCTCATCGTACCCTTGAGGCCAAGCAGCAGGCGGTCGTTGTAGGTTCCCGGATCGTAGATGCCGTCGGCGTCCCCGATGAGCGTGTCGAACAGCGCGCACATCTCCAGCAACTGGTGCCAGTCCCGGCAGGAGCGGGCCAGGCGCGAGACCTCGATCCCCAGAACCAGACCAACATGGCCGAGGCCGACCTCAGCGACCAGGCGCTGGAAGCCGGGTCTGTCCGAGGTCGAGGCGCCAGAGCGGCCAAGATCATCATCGATGACGACGACCTGGTCGCGCCGCCAGCCGAGCCGGCAGGCGCGATCCGCCAGACCATACTGGAGGCGCGTCGATTCCCGGTTTTGCTCAACTTGGCGCAGGGTCGACTGGCGGACGTAGACAACCGCGTGGCGATCGCAATGGCGGGCCTGGATCTTCTCCGGCGCCGGATCGCGCGTCGAAAGCCTCACCTCCGTGCTCATGGCAGGCCTCCCGATCTGCGGACAGGCGCTGCCGGATAAGCGTGCTGATCAGCACCACCAGACGTCGGCGTCGATCGATTGGTAGGTCCGTCCACCGCAGGGGTCGCTGCTTCAGCGTCATGGCGCCTCGCAAGCCAGCGGGCGAGCAACACCAGACCCCGGTGACCAACACGCGGTGTCAACAGAAGCCCTCGTTCAGAGGTTCCCGCGATACACGTTCTCGATTGGGTTCAGATCAGGCGAGTATTGCGGGAGGAACAGGAACCAGGCGCCGCGCGCCTTGAGCGCCGTTGCGGCGCGGGCGCTCTTGTGGACCGAGAGATTGTCCGCGATCACGACGTCGCCGGGCCGAAGGGTCGGGGCGAGCTGGGTCTCGACATAGGCGTTGAATGCCGCGCGGTCCATGGCGCCATCCACCACCCAAGGGGCGGTGAGCCCATCACACCTGAGCGCAGCGATGAAGGTCTGGGTGCCCCAGCGGCCGAACGGCGCCGAGGCGCGCAAGCGCTGTCCGCGACGGCTGCGCCCACGCAGCCGCGTCATCTTCGTGTTAACCGCGGTCTCGTCGATGAACACCAGACGTGCCGGCTGAAGCCGCATGCGGGGCTGACGCTTGTCGATCCACTCCCGTCGTCGCTCCCGGACATCGGCGCGTTCGCGCTCCGACGCCATCAGCTGTTTTTTTATAGGTGAACCCGGCGTGACAGAGCACGCGCGAGAGCGAGGCCGGGCTTGCGATCACGTCGCGCTCCACCTGAAGCGCGCGGGCCAGTTCGGGCATGGTGATGTCAGGCTGGGCCTCGACGCGCCCGATCAGAAAGGCCTGGTGGGCGGCCAGCTTCCCGCTCCCGCGCGGGCGCCCCCGGTGGGCCGGCTCAACCGACCCTGTTCTGTCCGCCCGCTTGAGAAGCTTGACGGCGCAACTCGCGCTGACCCGAAAATGCCGGGCCGCGTCACGGCGAGAATGCCCGGCCCGCACGTGCCCCACGATGCGCGCCCGCAAATCCAAGGAATAACTCTGGCCCATGATCGATCTCCCGATCATGAGGAATCATCAATCGCCGCCCCCGTCACCCCCTCCCGATTCCATCCTCAAGCGCGACGCTCTAGCTGCCATTCCTGCGGGTGAAAGTCCCGCCAACAGAGGAGTCCAGTTGCTGTTGTAGTCATATCCAGCGGCGGGAAGGGCGACCGACCCGCCGGAAGCCTGGATGTAAAAGCCCCCGGTGGGCCAGGGAAACCCGGTCCGATCCGGTGCAGCGAGGCTAGCTGCCATTCCTGCGGGTGAAAGTCCCGCCAACAGAGGAGTCCAGTCGCTGTTGTAGTCATATCCAGCGACGGGAAGGGAGACCGACCCGTCGGAAGCCTGGATGTAAAAGCCCCCGGTGGGCCAGGGAAACCTGGTCCGATCCGGTGCAGCGAGGCTAGCTGCCATTCCTGCGGGTGAAAGTCCCGCCAACAGAGGAGTCCAGTGGCTGTTGTAGTCATATCCAGCGGCGGGAAGGGCGACCGACCCGCCGGAAGCCTGGATGTAAAAGTCCCCGGTGGGCCAGGGAAACCTGGTCCGATCCGTCCAGGGGGGCGAGCAACCTGACAGGCCGTAGCAAATGCGAACCAGTGAAGCCTCGAAAACCGGGTCCCGCGTGAAACGGATTGCGGGAGTGTTGGGAGTGCCGAGCCGCTCGGATCTCGGCGAAGGCCGCGTCGGCATCGCGCAACTGGACACATGCGATGTGCGAACTCCCCGGGGTCAGAGAGGACGGCATGTCAGGACGGAATGGTAGTGAAAGCCCGGAACCACTCGCGGGTCGCCTCGGCGCTCCCGCACAGCGAAGGCATCGCGTATAAGCCGCCCTGCGGTGAAGTCGCGATGTGCCGGCGAGTGGGGCGGATGGGGCCGGTTAAGCAACGACGGACCGGGACAGCATAACCCGGACCCGAGCGAGGGCCCCTGGGGCGGAGGGCGACCCACCCTCCAAGGCGGTGCATCATCCGGTCGGCGGCCCGGCACAGTACGGGACAACCGCTGTGACCCGAGGTGCACGAAGGGCGACGGCAAACCGGCCGTCAGTAGGCGCATGCCGGGAGCAGGCTTAAGCCTCTGACGATCCGGGAAGGCCCCGCCTGACAGGCCAGCCTTCCAGCCGTACTGGGGAAAACCCGCCGTACGGAATGAGCGGGGGGATCGAGGAAACGTCGGCATCATTCGAAGCCCGGTCCGCGCCTCGATCCTACCCGACCCGCGTATTGCTCGACGCGCTCTCGACCGACGCCGCATCGATGATGGGCCCGAGGCCCCGCCTTTGCTCGATGCAGCCCGCGAGGCCGACCGCCAGAAGCGCCACCCCAAGGCAGCGTTCGACGGGCTTCGCGAACATCCGCCCGCGTCTCCGCTTCGCACGGGCCGATCGGCGAAACGACGAGGCGCGCAACAATGCGCCTGAAAAAACGCATCACCGTCCCCCTGCGGATGTTTACTTTTCTTTAACCATGGGATCATGGCTCCCAGCGCCGGGCAACGCTCGATCGCGCCAAAACCCACCGCTTCGTCGCACGCGATCAAGAATTATCCGGCCCGTTGCGCCGAGGTCACATGCGCGCGCGCTTGCATGAACGAGAGCGCTTCCTGTAAGTGCGGCGAGAGCTTCCGCCGGCCGGACCGGCGCTTTTCCCTGGATTCCGATGTCCCCGAAAGCCATCCGAAAAGTCGTGCTCGCCTATTCGGGCGGGCTCGACACCTCGATCATCCTGAAATGGCTCAAAACCACCTACGGCTGCGAGGTCGTCACCTACACGGCCGACCTCGGCCAGGGCGAGGAATTGGAGCCGGCGCGGCGCAAGGCGCAGCTTTGGGCATTCCGGACGAAAACATCTTCATCGAGGACCTGCGCGAGGAGTTCGTGCGCGACTATGTGTTCCCGATGTTCCGGGCCAACGCCCAATACGAGGGGCTGTATCTGCTCGGCACCTCGATCGCCCGCCCGCTGATCGCCAAGCGCCAGATCGAGATCGCCGAACAGGTCGGCGCCGATGCGGTGGCGCATGGCGCGACCGGCAAGGGCAACGACCAGGTCCGCTTCGAACTCGCCTATTACGCCTTAAAGCCCGACGTGACCGTGATCGCCCCCTGGCGCGAGTGGGATTTGCGGTCGCGCGAGCAGCTCATCGCCTTCGCCGAGGCGCATCAAATCCCGATCGCCAAGGACAAGCGCGGCGAGGCGCCGTTCTCGGTCGACGCCAACCTGCTGCACGCCTCCTCGGAGGGCAAGGTGCTGGAGGACCCAGCGCAGGAAGTGCCGGACTACGTCTTCTCCCGCACGCTCGCGCCCGAGGAGGCCCCGGACCAGCCGACCGTCATCACGATCGACTTCGAGCGCGGCGATCCGGTCGCCATCGATGGCCAGAAACTGTCGCCGGCGGCGCTGCTGCAAAAACTCAACGAACTCGGCCGCGTCAACGGCATCGGCCGCCTCGATCTCGTGGAAAACCGTTTTGTCGGCATGAAAAGCCGCGGAATGTATGAGACGCCGGGCGGCACGATTCTTCTTCCGGCGCACCGGGCCATCGAGTCGATCACGCTCGACCGCGGCGCGGCGCACCTCAAGGACGAGCTGATGCCGCGCTACGCCGAACTCATCTACAACGGCTTCTGGTTCTCGCCCGAGCGCGAGCTGTTGCAGACGCTCATCGACAAGAGCCAGGAATTCGTCACCGGCCGGGTCACGCTGAAACTTTACAAGGGCGGCGTCCACGTCATCGGCCGCGAAAGCCCGTACTCCCTCTACGACCAGGACCTCGTCACCTTCGAGGAAGGCGCGGTCGCCTACGACCACCGCGACGCGGCGGGGTTCATTAAGCTCAATGCGCTCCGGTTGAGGACGCTGGCGCAGCGGCGGCGGACGATGGGGCCCTAAATCGCGAGTGGGATGCCGGTTGGCGCCGGCCTTGACATTTGCAGACGCACACGCCGCGCCAAAGCCCAAGCGGTCCAACATTGCATTTACCGGGGGCGATGTCAGTTTGAGGTCTGGGTGAGTCAAAGGGCCGGATCGTCTGCAACCATCACGTCAATGGAGGAAGCGACCCATGGTGAGTCCAACCGCAGAGGCCGCCGTCGGCGGCGGTCTTCAGAAGTCCAGCTCGACGAAGCCGAGCCAAGTCCAGCAGCTCGTCTCCAGGGCTCGCGCCGCACAAGCTGCGTTCGAGTCTTTCTCCCAAGACCAGGTCGACGCCATCGTTCGGGATTTCGGCAAGTACGTCTACGACAATGCCGAGAGCATCGCCGACCGCCGCCCATAACGAGACGGGCCTCGGCGTCTACGAGGACAAGGTCGCCAAGGCGAAGGGCAAGGCTCGCGTGATCTGGAACAACCTCAAGGGCAAGAAGTCGCGCGGCATCATCGGCGAGGATGACGACGCCGGCCTGATCTTCGTGGCCAAGCCGATGGGCGTGGTCGCGGCCGTCTGCCCGGTCACCAATCCCATCGTCACGCCCATGTGCAACGCGATGTTCGCCCTGAAAGCCGGGAACGCGGTCATCTTCGCCCCGCACCCGAAAGCGGAATCGGCCACGCGCGACCTGACCCGCGCCTATCGGGAGATCCTGAAGCGGCACGGCGCTCCGGAAGACCTCGTCCAGATGGTCACGAACGGGTCCGTCGAGACCACGCAGGCGCTGATGAAGGCCGCCGACGTCGTCGTCGCGACCGGCGGCGGGGCGATGGTGAAGTCCGCCTACTCCTCGGGCAAGCCGTCCTACGGCGTCGGCGCCGGGAACGTTCCGGTGGTCATCGACCGCGACGTGGACCTGAAGGATGCCGCCGAGAAGATCGTCGCCGGCGCGTCGTTCGACAACGGCATCATCTGCTCGCATGAGCAGTTCGTGCTCACTCCGGACGAGCACTACGAGGACACGGTCGAGGCGTTCCTCGCGACCGGGAAGGTCTGGTACACGGCGGACAAGGATCAGGTGCAGAAACTGCGCGACGTCGTCTTCCCGGACGGTCACCTGAACAAGGACGTGGTGGGCAAACCGGCGCGCGAGATCGCGGCGAAGGCGGGCATCGATATTCCCGAAGAGGTGCGGGTCATCCTCGTGCGGGCCGACGGGTCGGGGACAGAGGACATCCTCGCCAAGGAGAAGCTCTGCCCGGTCGTCGCGATCTTCCCCTATCGACACGTTCGAGGAGGCGGTCGCGCGGGCGAAAGCGAACCTGCTGGTCGAAGGGGCCGGGCACTCGGCGGCGCTGCACTCGAACGACGAAGAGCACATCCGCCAGATGGGCGTCGAGTTGCCGGTCAGCCGCCTCGTCGTGAACCAGGCGTCCGCCCTGACCGCCGGCGGCTCGCTCACGAACGGGTTCGCGCCGACGACGACGCTCGGGTGCGGGTCCTGGGGCGGCAACTCGATCTCCGAGAACCTGGACTACAAGCACCTGATGAACGTGTCGCGGATCGGCAAGCCCATCACGCACAAGAAAGTCCCGACGGACGAGGAAATCTGGGCTTAAGAGCCCGTTCAACCAACCCCGCCCCACACGGACGCGGGGCGATGGTACGCGCTTGCCCTCTCCCAACGGAAGAGGGTGGCCCCGAAGGGACGGGTGAGGGGCGAGCCCTCGCAGGATCGGGCGCGGGGCCACGAGCCCTCTCCGGATAAGGCTCGCCCCTCACCCGGTGCGCTGCCGCGCACTCGACCTCTCCCCTGGGAGAGGGTTGCTCCATCCGGCAAAGGAGCCGCTGGGACGCTCCGTCGCGCGGATGGGCGGCAACCCCGGCTTGCCGGCGCACGTTAACCGCGGGTCGAGCCCGACCAGCCTCCGCGGAGTTCTCCATGCTCTGGTCCATCCCCATCGCCGTGATCGCCGGCACGGTGGTGCGCATCCACGTCACCTTTCTGCTCTTTCTCGTCTGGATCGCCGGCACGCACTGGCGGGTCGGCGGGCAGGCGGCGGCGCTCGACGGCGTGCTGTTCATCGTGCTCTTGTTCGCCTGCGTGGTCGCGCACGAGTTCGGCCACATTTTTGCCGCGCGGCGCTACGGCATCCGCACCCCCGACGTGACGCTCTGGCCCATCGGCGGCGTCGCCTCGCTGGAACGCATCCCCGACAACCCGCGCGAGGAACTGGTGGTGGCGCTCGCCGGGCCGGCGGTGAACGTGGTCATCGCCCTCGTGCTCATCGCGCTCATGGGCGCGACCCCCGACAGCGCCGCCATGACGGCGATGGAAAACCCGCGCGCCGGCCTCATCCCGCGGCTCGCCGCCGCCAACATTTTTCTGGTCGTGTTCAATCTCATCCCCGCCTTTCCGATGGACGGCGGGCGGGTGCTGCGGGCGCTCATCGCCATGCGCGCCGGCCGCGCCGAGGCGACGCGGATCGCGGCCCGGATCGGGCAGGGCGCCGCCTTCGCGTTCGCGCTGCTCGGGCTGTTCACGAATCCGATGCTGATCGTCATCGGCCTGTTCATCTACCTGGCGGCCACCGCGGAGGCGCAGCACGTCGCCTTCAACGACGGCAACCACGACCTGCCCGTCAGCGCCGCGATGGTCAGCGCCGTCGAATCGCTCGCGCCCGCCGCCACCCTCGACGACGCCGTCGACCTGATGCTGCGGACCTCGCAAAAAGAGTTCCCGGTGCTGGACGGCTCAGGCCGCCCGCGCGGGCTCTTGACCCGCGACGGGCTCATCGTCGCGCTGCGCCAGGGCGGACCCGCGACCCCGGTGCTCGACGTGATGACGCGCGATCTTCCCTTCGCGGGCAACCGCGAGCCGCTCGACGCGGCGCTCGCCAAGCTCAACGCGACAAAAGCGCCGGCCCTGTTCATCCTCGACGAGGGCGGCCGGATGGTCGGGCTCCTCACGCCCGAAAACGTCGGCGAAATGATGCTGGTGCGCAGCGTCCGCCCGGACTGGCGCTTCCGGCGGCCAAGGGCGGCTGCGCCCGGCACTCTTGCATGAGGCGGGCCATGCGCTCACTTTGAGCCTCATGCGTCGCCCCGGTCTGATCACGCTTGCGGTCGGTTTAGCCGTGCTCGGGCTCGGCCTGCTCGCCTATCAGGTGATGAGCGGGCCGACGACGCTGCGCGTCGCGGTCGGGCCGATGGGCAGCGAGGACACGCGCCTCATGGCGGCGGCGGCGCAATACCTCAACCGCGAACGCGCCTCGGTCCGCTTCCGGCTCGTGCTGACCGAGGGGCTCGCCGGGAGCGCGGAAGCGCTCGACGACGACAAGGCCGACCTCGCGGTCGTGCGCACCGACGTAGCGATGCCCCTGAAGGGACAAACCGCCGCCATCCTGCACCGCGACGCGGCGGTGCTGATCGCGCCCGAGCGGGCCCGGATCGCGAAAATCGCCGATCTGCGCGGCCGCACGGTCGGGATCGTGCGCAAGCTGCCGGCCAACGCCCGCCTGCTCGAGACCGTGCTCGCCCACTACGACATCCCGCGCGACAGCGTCGCCACGGTGATGTTGCCGTCGCCGGCGGAGGTAGAAGAGGCGCTGCGCGCCGGCCGCATCGATGCCGTCCTTGCCATCGGCACCCTCTCCGGGCGTTCGGTGGCCGAGACCGTCGCGGCCGTGGTTCAGGCCGGCGGGGGGCCGCCGGTCTTCATCCCGATCACCGAGGCCGAGGCCATCGCCCAGCGCTCGCCGCTGTTCGAATCGTTCGAGATCGTGCGCGGCGCGTTCGGCGGCACGCCGCCCCGCCCGGCCGAGAGCGTGGCGACGCTCGGCGTCGGCCATCGCCTCGTGGCGCAAGCGAAGCTCGACGACAACGCCGTGTCCGAGGTCACGCGCCTCCTCTTCGCCATGCGGCCGACCCTGTCCGGCGAGGTGCCGCTCGCCAACCGCATCGAAGGGCCGAGCACCTCGAAAAGCTCGTCGCTGCCGGTCCATCCCGGCGCGGCCGCCTACTACGACGGCGAGGTCCAGACCTTCCTGGAGCGCTACAGCGACTGGATCTACCTCGTCGCGATGGTCGGCGGCATCCTGGGCTCGGCGTTCGCGGGTCTGCTGGGCCAGGCTTCGGCCCGCAAGCGCAGCCGCACCATGATGCTGCTCGACGAGTTGATGGGCATCGTGCGCCATGCGCGCGCCGCGGCGGAAGTGGCCGAGCTTGACGCGCTGGAAGTGGAGGCCGACCAGGTTCTCGCCTCGGCGCTCGCGCGGGCGGGCGACGGGGAGGTCGGCGAGACTCTCATGGTGGCGTTCTTTCTCGGGCTCGATCAGGCGCGGCGGGCGATCCACGAGCGGCGCCATCATCTCGCAGAGGCGGAAGCGGAAGCGCCGCTGCCGCAGGCAGCGGAGTAATCCGCCCTATTCTTGCCCCGAGCGGCGCATTATATGCAGCGCACAAGGAATCCGCTGCCCGGCCCCGCACGGCCGGGCAGCTTTGCTTTCGAAGAGCCATCATGAATCTGCGCAATATCGCGATCATCGCGCACGTCGACCACGGCAAGACTACCCTCGTCGACAAGCTCCTCTCGCAATCGGGCTCGTTCCGGGAGAACCAGCGCGTCGCCGAGCGCGTGATGGACTCCAACGACCTCGAGCGCGAGCGCGGCATCACGATCCTGGCCAAGATGACATCGGTCGTCTGGAAGGACGCCCGCATCAACATCGTGGACACGCCGGGCCACGCCGATTTCGGCGGCGAGGTCGAGCGCATCCTCAACATGGTGGACGGCGCCATCGTGCTCGTGGATGCGGCCGAAGGGCCGATGCCGCAAACCAAGTTCGTGGTCGGCAAGGCGCTTCAGATCGGGCTGAGGCCCATCGTGCTCGTCAACAAGGTGGACAAGTCGGACGCGCGCCCGGCGCACGTCGTCAACGAGGTGTTCGACCTCTTCGCGGCGCTCGATGCCACCGACGACCAGCTCGATTTCCCGATCCTGTACGGCTCCGCCAAGGAGGGCTGGATCGCGGACGCGCCCGAAGGCCCGAAGGACCTCGGCATGGCGCCGCTGTTCGACCTCGTCCTGAAGCATGTCGCCGCCCCGCACGTCGAGGAGGGGCCGTTCCGGATGCTCGGCACGATTTTGGAAGCGAACCCCTACCTCGGCCGCGTCGTCACGGGCCTGATTACCGCCGGAAGTCTGAAGCCCAACCAGACCATCAAGGTGCTGGCGCGCGACGGGCGTCTCGTCGAGCAGGGACGCGTCTCGAAGATCCTGGCGTTTCGCGGCATCGAGCGCCAGCCGGTCGAACTGGGCGAGGCCGGCGACATCGTCGCCATCGCCGGGCTTGTGAAAGGGACGGTGGCCGACACGTTCTGCGCGCTGGAGGTCGAGACGCCGTTGCCGGCGCAGCCCATCGACCCCCCGACGGTGGCCATGACCTTCATGGTCAACGACAGCCCGCTCGCCGGCACCGAGGGCGACAAGGTGACAAGCCGCGTCATCCGCGACCGTCTGCTGAAGGAAGCGGAGGGCAACGTTGCGCTGCGCATCAAGGAAAGCGTCGACAAGGACTCGTTCGAGGTCGCCGGGCGCGGCGAACTGCAGCTCGCCATCCTGATCGAGACCATGCGCCGCGAGGGGTTTGAGCTCGCGGTGTCGCGCCCGCAGGTGGTGCTGACGCGCGACGAGGACACTGGACAGTTCCTGGAGCCCGTAGAGGAAGTCGTCATCGACGTCGATGAGGAGTTCTCGGGCGTCGTGGTGCAGAAAATGTCGGAACGCCGGGCCGACATGGTCGAGATGCGCCCGTCCGGCGGCAACCGCCTCCGGCTCGTGTTCCACGCGCCGACCCGCGGGCTCATCGGCTACCAGGGCGAGCTTCTGACGGACACCCGCGGCACGGCGGTCCTGAACCGGCTGTTCCACGCCTACCAGCCCTACAAGGGCGAGATCGCGGGCCGGCGCAACGGCGTGCTGATCTCGACCGATGCCGGCGAGGCGGTCGCTTACGCGCTCTGGAACCTGGAGGACCGCGGGCCGATGATGATCGAGCCCGGCTGGAAGGTTTACCAGGGCATGATCGTCGGCGAGCACACGCGGGACAACGATCTTGAGGTCAACGTACTGAAAGGCAAGAAACTCACCAACATCCGCACGACCTCGAAGGACGAGGCGGTGCGCCTCACGCCGCCGATCCGCATGACCTTGGAAAAGGCGCTCGCCTACATCGGCGACGACGAGTTGGTCGAGGTGACGCCGAAGGCGATCCGCCTGCGCAAGACCATTCTTGATCCGAACGAGCGCAAGAAGGCGGATAAGAGCCGCGAGGCGCTGAGCGCCTGAATCCGTCAGGGGGCTTGGCTCGCCGTCTGATCATGCGGCTAACGAAAACCTGAGAACTGTTCCGTTCAGACGAGGCTGAAGTTTCAAGCGGTCGGACGGCTCTTAGGCCTTTCGCTCGCGACGATTTCGACCGGCGCGTTTGCGGCGCGAACATCGGGCAGGCGGGACATCCGGCCGACGACGCACATCACTTCAAGGCTGAGAGCGAGTGTGAGAAGGGTGGCGGTCCGGCGGGACATGGCGATCTCCTGATGGAGACCACCATGCGACCGTCACGCGGAGTCCACCGTGCGCCGCCGCACATCGAACGACGCTTTTCGGACTCAAAAGGAGGAGGGGCCTACCCTTCCGCTTGATCGCTCTGGCCCTGTTTCGCGCCTTGGCCTGTCGGATTGGTCGCGTCCTCGCCGGAGGGATCGTCGTCCGTGCGCCCCTGCGGGGTCAGGCGGGGCCGATCGATCGATAGATCGAGGTTGGAGCCGGGGCGTTCGCCGGGCCTGGACGGCTGCTTGGCAGCGCCGCCGGTGCTTGAAGTCGTCATGGGGTGGCGTCACGGTCCTGGAGTTCGGGCAGGCTCTCGTTCATCGGGCAGGGCGGCTGCGGCCGGCCCTCCCGTTGCAGTCAGCCGGCCGATCCGCTGCCCTTGTGCTCGCCGGAGCTCGAGCCGCTGGGATCGGTCAGGCCGCTCGCCTGCCCGCCTGCGGTCGTGCCTTGGGCGGGACTGCCCTTAGGTCCGCTCTCGGGCATGACGTTCGAGCCCGCCGTGGAGGGGTTCTTGTCGACCGCGCCGCCGAGATCGAATCCTGGCCGGTTTCTTGCGCCCGGTCCTGGGTCGCGGGCGGCGGCTTTCGGGTCGGGGCGTTCGGATTGCTTGCTGGAATCGTTCATTGACGCTCTCCTGTGACTGGTTGGTTTAGCCCACGCCTGGATCGACCTCGTCGCCTTGCGACCCGCTCGGCGTGCGGCTCGCGCCTTCGCCTGGCGTCGCGACGTTTCGGCGGTCGGGCTTGGCGGTCGCCGCTTCGTCCGGCCCGCCTCCGCCCGGCGGATCGGGCAAGGATTGGTCTTGCGGGCTGATGCCGAGCGCCGCGGGCGAGGACGATTCCTCGCCCGATCCGCCCTCGGGTCCGGGCCGGTCCTGCGCGCCGGCTCCCGCCGGCGGCGCGTCGTGATTGCCGTAGCCTGCGTTGCCCATCTCCGATCCTTCGCTATGAGGTCTTGTGCTTGTGGCCCGGCGTCACCGCCGGGTTGCTCGCCGTTTCGTTGCTGACCGAGGCTCCGCCGGCCGGCATGCGGTCGGCTTGGCCCTGCGAGGAGCCGCCGACCGCGGTGGGAGCGCGGCCGGGTTCGTCCCCCGATTCCGTCCACTGAGCATTGCGCTCGGCGTCCGTCAGGCCGCCGCCGCTGCGCTCGGTGATGGCCTTCTGCTCGGGCGTTTGATGCCCGCCGCCGACGATGGGACCTTGGCTCTGTCCAACGATGTCGTCTGGTTTTTTCGGCATGGCTTATCCCTTGTCTTCCTGACCGGCAGTCGATGTCGCGCGGTCGATCGCATCCTGGGTCGCGTTGGTTCCCAGTGACGGAAGGCTCGGATCGCTGATTCGTCTCAAGTTTTCGGGGGGCGTTTCGGCTTCGGTGGCGTCGGTCGCGCCCATGGAGCCGGTTGCGCCGAGCTCCGGACGGCCCGAGGCGAGGCGGGCCGTCTCGGCCGGCCCGTTCGGGTTGCGGGCCAGTTCGCGCTGAAGCTCGTCGGGGCGCGCTACGTCCCGCGGATCGTCCTGGCCGAAATCCTGCCCGTTGCGATCCGCATACGGGTTGAAGTCGCGCAAGGAGGGCCGGGCCTGCTTGTCGTCCGCCATGTTCGGTCTCCTGAAGCTGCGTTTCAGGACCAACACGCAGATCGTCAGGAGGTTGCGGCCACGCTTGACCTGATCAATAATCGTCGAGCGGGCCGGAGGGACTGATTGCGGCCACATTCCATAGGCATCGGAACCTTAGCCGTAACTCGTGCCCGAGTCGCGTTTCCTCAATCATCCAAACCTGTTTCCCGCCAAGAATCTCTTCGGCGGACCGGAGGATCGGCCTGTGACGCCACGGGACTCCCATCATCGCTCGATCGCCAAAGCCGTGAGCTGGCGAGCTACGGGTACGCTCGACACGTTTATTTTGTCTTATCTGATTACGGGAAATCTGGTTTTCGCGGGCTCGATCGCCGGCGTCGAGACCATGACGAAGATCGGGCTCTATTACGCCCATGAGCGCGTCTGGGCGGGGATCGGGTGGGGCAGACAACAATCCGACGCGAAGGCGCCTGTCCTGGCCCCATCGGCGATGCGCCCGATCCGGGTCGGGGCAACGGCGCTCGACGGTCACCTGTCGGCCGTCCGCTCGGTTCGGGAGCGGGGGCGCGCCACCGCTCTGACGACGCTTCAGCTTTGGACGCGTCGCCGAAACGAGCTTGCCGGCGCAGCCGCCATCCTTGCGATCCTCTTGGTCCTTATCGGATCACCGCTCTCGCCGTCGCAACCGCCCTCGAAAGCCGCCGTCGCCCTCACGCTCGACCTGCCATCCAGCGTCATGGTTGCGCTCGTTGAGCAGCCAGGCCCTTCCATCGCGCCTGCCGGGCACGCCAAATACGAACCTTCCGAAGCGCTGCCGCTCTCGGACCATGCGCTCCCTCTCCAAAACGCCAAATTGGCCGAACCCGATCCGGTCGCCGCCGAACAGGGGCCTGCGACAGCCCTTGACGCGCCGAAGCTCGCCGACGACGCCGGATCAGCCTTAGAGCGTCCGAACCAATTGCCTCGCCAGAGCGCGCCCACGCGCAATCTGTCCGATGTGGACCAGGCCCGCGCGGTGCAGCAGCGGCTGGCCGAACTGGGGTTCTTCCACGCGAGCGCGACCGGGGTCTGGGGCTTGAACTCGCGACAGGCGTTGGCGGCGTTCAAAGCCCAGGCGCGTTTGTCCGGAAACGACGTGTGGGACGAAGCCACGGAGCGCAGCCTGTTCAGCGCGGAGATTCAAGGCGCAAGCTTTGTCGGGCAGTGGGCGCCCAACGCGCAGGCCTGCACGCCTCAGCTCAAGCAGAGCGGCCTCCTGCCGGCCACGATCAACGAACAGGGCGCCTGGGCCGGCGAGACGACCTGCCGGTTCCAGCGCAAGAAGCAGATCGGGACCGCCTGGACGATGGTCGCCGCCTGTTCCGATCAGCGGAGCCAATGGACGGCGAACGTCCGGCTTGAAATCCGCGGCGACCGCCTCACGTGGACGAGTGAGCGGGGCTCGCAGACTTACGTCCGGTGCCGCCAGAGCCAGCTCTACGCTCAAATGGCGCATTGATCCGGGAGCAGAACTCGCCCGGACGCCCTCTCGCAGGCGGTTAGGGACGCTCCGCTGCGCGGCTGCCGGCTCCTCGCGCCAAAAAAGAAGGGCGGCCCAGCCGCCCTGCTCAAGCACCACGAATGGCGATCACAACCCCTCGAACAACGCGCTCGAAATATAGCGCTCCGCAAATGAGGGGATGATGACGACGATGTTCTTGCCGCGCATCTCGGCCCGCGCGCCGACCTGAAGCGCCGCCTCCACCGCCGCGCCGGAAGAGATGCCGACCGGAATGCCCTCCAGCCGCGCCACCTGCCGAGCGGTGTCGAAGGAGGTCTGGTTGCCGACCGTCACAACCTCGTCGATTACGGAGCGGTCGAGGACCTCCGGGACGAAGCCCGCGCCGATGCCCTGGATTTTATGCGGGCCGGGCTGGCCGCCGGAGAGCACCGGCGAGTCCTCGGGTTCCACCGCGACGATCCGCAAGCGAAGGCTTGCGGGGCTTGAGCACCTGGCCGACGCCGGTGATCGTGCCGCCGGTGCCGACGCCCGAGACGAGAACGTCGATGCCGCCGTGAGTGTCGTTCCAGATTTCCTCGGCCGTGGTGCGGCGGTGGATCTCCGGATTGGCCGGGTTCGCGAACTGCTGCGGGATGACGGCGCCGGGGATTTCGTTTTTCAGTTCCTCGGCCTTGGCGATGGCGCCCTTCATGCCCTGCGGGCCGGGGGTCAGCACAAGCTCCGCGCCGAGCAGCGCCAGCATCTTGCGCCGCTCCAGCGACATCGTCTCGGGCATGGTGAGGATCAGCCGGTAGCCGCGCGCCGCGGCCGACAAAGGCGAGCGCGATGCCGGTGTTGCCGGAGGTCGGCTCGATCAAGGTGCCGCCGGGCTTGATCCGTCCGTCGCGCTCCAGCGCGTCGATCATGCTGACGCCGATGCGGTCCTTGACGCTCGCGATCGGGTTGAAGAACTCGAGCTTCGCCAAGATGTTCGCCTCGACTCCGCGCTCCTTCGGCAGACGGTTGAGGCGGACGAGCGGCGTCTCGCCGATGGTGTCGGTGATCGAGTCGTAGATGCGGCCGCGGCCCGGCGTGCGGGCCGGTTCGGCGGCGTTCAAGAACTGACGGGCGGCTTCGGCCATGGAAAAGCTCCGACGGGATTTCGAGGCAAGGATATAATGCATGGCGCAGTGTCTGTCGATGTGGCGGTGGCTTGATCGGCTCGTTGCCGGGACCGGCTGACCGCCCTGGCTTCATCATCTCGCGCGCGCCCGGACGCCGGTCGAGCCGAAGCCGCCGCCGGCGCGTGGCGTCCCGTCGAGATCGTGCGCCTCGACGAGCACGGCCCGCGCCACCGGCGCGACGACGAGTTGCGCAATGCGCATGCTGCGGGTGACGACAAAAGGTTCGTCGCCGATGTTGACGAGCAGCACCAAAATCTCGCCGCGGTAGTCCGCGTCGATGGTGCCCGGCGCGTTGAGCACGGTCACGCCATGCCGCAGCGCCAGGCCCGAGCGGGGCCGGACCTGCGCCTCATAACCGCCCGGCACTTGCAGCGCGAGGCCCGTGGGAACGAGCGCGCGCCGCAACGGTGCGATCAACACCGGCGCATCGTCCGGGACCGCAGCCAGAAGGTCGAGCCCCGCGGCTTCCGCCGTTTCGTAGCGGGGCAGGGGCAGCCCCTCGGCATGCGGCAGCCGCCGGACTTTGATGACGACGCTCACGCGCGCCGCGCCCGCAACAGCTTGCCGAGATGCGCCACAAGACGGCGCGCCACCTCGTCCTTGTCGAGCGTCGGCCAAGTCTCGACGCCCTCCGCCGTGACGAGATGGACGGTGTTTTGATCCCCGCCCATGACGCCCGTCTCGGGCGAGACGTCGTTGGCGACGATAGATCGCAGCCCTTCTTGGCGAGCTTTCCGCGCGTGGTCCACGACGGCTTCGGTCTCGGCCGCGAAGCCCACCACCAGCGGCGGGCGATCATGCTCTCGGCGAGCGATGGTAGCGAGGATGTCCGGGTTTTCGATGAGCGCGAGCGCCGGTGGAGCCTGCGCCGCCCTTCTTGATCTTCTGCGGCGCGGCCTCGGCGGCGCGCCAGTCGGCGACGGCGGCGGCGAAGATCGCGATGTCGGCGGGCAGCGCGGCCTCGCACGGCGTCCAGCATCTCGCGCGCGCTCTCGACATGGACGGTGTTCACGCCTGGCGGGTCGGGGATGGCGACCGGGCCCGACGACCAGCGTCACCTCGCGCGCCCGGCCGCCGCGGCGGCTGCCGCGATCGCGTGGCCCTGGCTTGCCCGAGGAGCGGTTGGCGATGTAGCGCACCGGGTCGATCGGCTCGTGGGTCGGGCCGGAGGTGACGAGGATGCGCTGTGCCGGCGAGCGGGGCCGATCCGGGGTCCGCTCGCTGCATCAGAAGATTCTCGACCGCCGCCACGATCTCCAGCGGCTCGGCCATGCGGCCCGGTGCCGGTCTCGGCCTCGGCCATCGCGCCTTCGTTCGGGCCGACGACGGCGACGCCGTCCGCCCGCAGCGTCGCGAGATTGCGCTGCGTCGCCGGGTGGAGCCACATGCGCACGTTCATGGCCGGCGCGATCAGGACCGGCAGCGTCGGTGGCGAGCAGCACGGTCGAGGCGAGGTCGTCCGCGTGCCCGCCCGCCATCCTGGCCATGAGGTTGGCGGTGGCGGGCGCGACCACCACCAGCGTCGGCGTCGCGCGCCAGGCGGATATGGCCGATGTCGGCCTCGTCCTCGCGATCGAACAGGTCGGTGTGACGCCCGCTGTCCCGAGAGCGCCGCAGCGGCGAGCGGGGTCACGAACTGCTGCGCGCCCTCCGTCAGGATCGCAGCGCACCGAAGCGCCGCGCTCGCGCAGGCGGCGGATCAGGTCGAGCGCCTTGTAGGCCGCGATGCCGCCGCCGATGACGAGCAGGATGCGCTTGGATTCCAAACCTAGCACGGCTTTTCGATTCGCCCTGAACTACAATAAACTACGTTGTGACGAACGAGAGCGTGTTGCCAAATGACGATTGACCCTAAGCGAATCACGGACCCCAAACAGCTCCGTAATTTGATGGATAATGCAAAACGCCTTGGCAGGCAGGATGTTTACGCCGCAGCGCTCCAGAGGCTTTGCGAAGTCCTTCCAGGGTCGAATCAAACTGACGCGCCAGATCCGATCTGCAAAGGTTCTGGAAAGCGGTTCATGCGGCAGAGGAGCTTAAAACTGAACTTAACGGGCGAACAACTCGCCTCTCTAGGACGCGGCAAAAGCTAGCCAGAGATGGTGTAATCACCACAATGGAGGATTTAGCTCTGAAACCAAAGCCCAGCGAAGGATTCATGCTTCTTGTGGGCCACGGCCTCTCCGAACTGGTATTTGAATACATCATCCTGGATGCGAGACGTCCTTGGCAAGAGCGATCACGTGAAGGGCTTTGGGCAGGCTACAGGGATCGCACGGCGGGTCGTGAAGGGGATTAGCGTGGGCGCGGATTGCGCTGAGGCGCTCGCGCACGACCATGTCCGGTGGATCGCCCCTTGAGGACGCGTTGGCGACGGGCATTGTAGGCCTGATTGAAGCCGAACAGCAGGGTGTCCAGATGGCGGTGGCTGGCGACTGTGATGCCCAGCACCTCGCGCTGGATGCGCTCGTTGAAGCGCTCGACCATGCCATTGGTTTTGGGCGTATAAGGCCGCGTTTTGCGGTGCTCCACCCCAAGCTTTTGGCACGCCGCCTCGAAGCCGTCGGCCGTAAAGCAGGAGCCGCGGTCGGTGAGCACATGGGTGACCTGGAAGGGGAAGGCCCGGACCGCCTCCTTCAGGAAGGCCACGGCGCTGCGCTCGGTCTCATCATCCTTCACCGCCAGGTGGACGAAGCGGGAGGCACGATCGATGGCGACATACAGGTACCGCTTGCGGCTCTCGCCATCTTGAGGTGCGCAATTTGGGCAGGTGCTTCACGTCGACATGGATGAAGCCAAGATCGTAGTCCTTGAAGGTCACCATTTGGCTTCCAGGAGCGGACATGCGGGCGGCAGACGGCCCAGGCCCTCGGCTTTCAGGATGCGGTAGACCGCGTCTCGATTGAGATGCGGCAGAAAGTGGCTAACCACAAAGGTGAGGTCATCCAAAGGAAAGCCCGTGGCACGACGCAGAGCGCAGACAATGGCGCGCTCCTCTTCGGTGGCTTTCCAAGGCAGCTTGTGCGGGCGGCTGGAGTGGTCCTGACAGTCGGCCGGACCGCGCTTGCGCCACTAGTGGATCGAATCTAACATTTGGTGCCCACGCTGGACGGCGGCGATGATCTTTCCGGGTCGGCGGTCCAGACGAAGGGCTTGGGTTGCGGTTTGCTCGGCGAGGTAGCGGTTGATGGCGGCCTGGAGGTCGACGACGAGCGGGAACACGCCGCGCTTGAGGCGCGCTTGGTGAGCTTGGCGAAGAAGCCCTCGACGGCGTTGAGCCAGGAGGCGGAGGTCGGCGTGAAGTGGAAGGTCCAGCGCGGATGCCGCTGCGAGCCAGCGCTGGACCTTCGGGGTGCTTGTGGGCGGCGTAGTTGTCGAGGATCAGCGTGGATCGAGCTTGCCGGCCGGCACGTCGCGCTCGATCCGCGTTGAGGAAGCGGATGAACTCCTGGTGCCGGTGCCGCTGCATGCACTGGCCGATGACCGTGCCGTCGAGCACGTTGAGCGCGGCGAACAGGGTGGTGGTGCCGTGGCGCTTGTAGTCGTGGGTCATGGTGCCGGCCCGGCCCTTCTTCATCGGCAGGCCCGGCTGGGTGCGGTCGAGCGCCTGGATCTGGCTCTTCTCGTCGACCGAGAGCACCACGGCATGCGCCGGCGGGTCGACGTAGAGCCCGACGACGTCGCGCAGCTTCGCGGCGAAGGCCGGGTCGTTGGAGAGCTTGAAGCGCCGCACCCGGTGCGGCTGCAGCCCGTGCGCCGCCCAGATCCGCTGCACCGAGCGCAGGCGCTGATGCCGATCGCCTTGGCCATCGCGCGGCCGCGTCCAGTGCGTCGCCTCGCCCGGCGGCTCGGCTCGCGGTCAGCGTCGACCACCCGTCGACCAGCTCCGGCCGCAAGCGGCGGCATGCGCGGACGGCCGCGTCTTGTCGCGCAGCAGCCCGTCGACACCCTCGCCGCATGAAGCGCTCCTGCCAGCGCCAGACGCACGGCTTCGACTTGCCGGTCCGGCGCATGATCTCGGCCGTGCCGCAGCCCGTCCGCCGTCGAGCAGCACGATCCGCGCCCGCCAGACATGCTTCTGCGGGCTGTTGCGATCCGCCACGATCGCCTCCAGACGGCGGCGATCAGGGGGCCGACCGAGATTGAGATCCCACTGCGCATGCCACAGACTCGCATGCGCCAAGAGCCGGCGGGAATCCCCGTCCGGACTCTCCCGTCAGGTTCGATCCGCTAGATTATCCATCTGCTTTCTCAGCCTGTGCAGTTGATGCGGCTCGGAAGCGGCTCCTTGAGTATGGAGTAGCACCCCCTTCATGACCGGATAATCAAAATCGCAAGAAGTAGCGCGATCACCCACAGCGCCGCGGCCTTCCAGCGCGCGCGGCGGGCCTCGGCCCGGCCGATGCCTTCCAGGCTCTCGGGCGCGAGCGAGAAGCCGCGATCGGTCGCGCGCTCGAGCTTGCCGAGAACGCCGCTCGGCGCGCAGCGCCAGTTCGGGCAGGTCGGCGATGACGCCGGCGAGGGTCGCGAGCCCGCGGCCCGCCTCCTCGATGCGGCCGACGGGCCCGAGATGGCGCTCGATCCAGTCGCGCACCACCGGCTCGGCGGTGCGCCACATGTCGAGCTTCGGGTCGAGGTTGCGCGCCGACGCCCTCGACCACCACCATGGTCTTCTGCAGCATGACGAGTTCGGTGCGCGTCGCCATGTCGAACAAGGCCGTGACCTCGAACAGCAGCGTGAGCAGCTTCGCCATCGAGATCTCATCGGCGCGGCGGTCGTGGATCGGCTCGCCGATGGCGCGGATGCGCCTGCGCGAAATCCTCGACCGAATGGTGCGGCGGCACATAGCCGGCCTCGAAATGCACCTCGCGCCACGCGGCGGTAGTCGCGCCGGATGAAGCCGAGCAGGATTTCGGCCAGGAACCGCCGCTCCTTCATGCCGAGCCGGCCCATGATGCCGAAATCGACCGCGACGAGCCGGCCCTGCCGCGTCGACGAACAGGTTGCCGGGATGCATGTCGGCGTGGAAGAAGCCGTCGCGGATCGCGTGCCGCAGGAAGGACTGGATCAGCGTGCGGCGCGAGCGCCGACGCGGTCGTGGCCGGCGGCCTCGAGCGCCGGCGAGGTCGTTCAGCCGGATGCCGTCGATCCATTCGGTGGTCAGCACGTCGCGGGCGGTCAGATCCCATTCGGGCTTGGGCACGCGGAAATCGGCGTCGTCGCTGGTGTTCTCCGCCAGCTCCGAGACGGCGGCCGCCTCGAGCCGCAGATCCATCTCGATCGCGACCGAGCGGGCCAGCGTCTCGACGACCTCCGCGGGCCGCAGGCGCTTGGCGTCGGGACACGAAGCGCTCGAACAGCCGCGCGGCGGAGCGCATGGCCTGGAGGTCGCGGGCGAAGCGCTCGCGCACGCCGGGCCGCACGACCTTGACGGCGACGAGTCGCCTCGCCCTCCGGCGGTCGCGGATGCGCGCCTGGTGCACCTGGGCGATCGAGGCGGCGGCGATCGGCTCGCTGAAGCTCGCAGAACAGATGTCGTCGATGCGGGCGCCCGAGCGCCGCCTCGACCATCCGCGACGGCCTCCGCGCGCGGGAACGGCGGCATGCGGTCCTGCAGCCGCTCGAGATCGCGCGCGGCGGCGACGCCGACGATGTCGGGGCGGGTCGCCAGGAACTGGCCGAACTTGACGTAGGACGGGCCGAGCCGCGTCAGCGCCGCCGAGAGCCGGGCGGCGCCGTCGCCGGCGTCGCGGCGCTCGATCAGCCGCGCCAGGCGCAGGCCCAGCCGCGCCGGCCGGCGGCAGCGCGCTCGGATCGACCAGCGCGAGCGCGCCCTCGCGCGCCAGAACGAAGCCCGGCGCGGAGGTTGCGGGCGAGATGGACGAGGCTCGCCGATCACGACGTCAGATCTTCCAGCCGGAATGGATGCGCGACGATGCCGCCGGTGAGCAGGCGGTGGGTCACGCGCCGGAAGCCCGCCTCCTCGATCATGCGCGCGAAGGCGGCGGGCGTCGGGAAGCGGCGGATCGACTCGACGAGATAGCGGTAGGACTCCGCGTCGCCGGTCGACCATCTGGCCGAGCGCGGGATGACGTTGAACGAATAGGCGTCGTAGAGCGTGTCGAGGCCGGGCACGTCGACCTGCGAGAATTCGAGGCAGAGGAAGCGCCCGCCGCGGCTTGCAGCACGCGATGCGCCTCGGCGAGCGCCGCCTCGATGCGCGGCACGTTGCGGATGCCGAAGGCGATCGTGTAGGCGTCGAAGGACTTCGCTTCGGGAACGGCAGCGCCTCGGCGTTGGCCTCGACGAAGTCGATCCGGCCCGCATAGCGCGCGCCCGCCCGCTCGCGCCCGACCGCGAGCATGTCGCCGTTGATGTCGAGCACCGTCACATGGGTCTGCGGCCCGCCGGCGTCGAGGATGCGGAAGGCCACGTCGCCGGTGCCGCCGGCCACGTCGAGATGGCGGAACGGCCGGTCGCTGCGGCGGGCTGCAGGGCCGTGACGAGCGCGTCCTTCCAGAGCCCGGTGCAGGCCCGCCGACATGAGGTCGTTCATCAGGTCGTAGCGGCGCGGCGACCGAGTGGAAGACCTCGTTGACGCGCGCCCTGCTTCTCGTCGAGCGGCACGGACTGGAAACCGAAATGGGTGGTGTCGTCTGGCGTCATTTTTTCGTCGGCTCTCGCAAGGTCCGGCGATCCATAGCGAAGGCGGCGGCAAATGTCGCCCTCGCGCGCGGCCCGGCCCTGCTTTCTGACGCCGCGCCGCCTGTGCTAGGAGCCGCCCCGTTGCTGGACTTCTCAACGATGAACCCGATCTTCGCCAATCTGCCGACCAGCGTGTTCGAGGTGATGTCGCGGCTCGCCCGCGAGACCGGCGCGGTCAATCTCGGCCAGGGCTTCCCGGACGATCCCGGCCCCGAGGACGTGCGGCGCAAGGCGGCGGCGAGCGCCGTGCGTCGACGGCTGGAACCAGTATCCGCCGATGATGGGCCTGCCGGAGCTGCGCGCAGGCCGTCGCCGCGCATTACGCCGCATTGGCAGGGCGCTCGACCTCGACCCCGAGCGCCGAGGTGATGGTCACCTCCGGCGCGACCGAGGCGCATCGCCGGCGCGCTTCTCGGCGCTGATCGAGCCCGGCGACGAGGTCGTGCTGTTCCAGCCGATGTACGACGCCTATCTGCCGCTCGTGCGCCGGGCCGGCGGCGTGCCGCGCTTCGTCAGCCTGCGAGCCGCCGCACTTCCGCCTCACCGAGGAGGCGCTGGCGCCGGGCGTTCTCGCCGAAAACCAAGGTCGTGCTGTTCAACAATCCGCTCAACCCGACGGCGACGGTCTTCTCGCGACGAGGACCTCGCGCTGCTGGCCGATTTCTGCGTCCGCCACGACGCCATCGCGGTCTGCGACGAGGTCTGGGAGCACGTCGTCTTCGACGGCCGCCGCCACCAGCCGCTGATCGCGCTGCCCGGCATGCGCGAGCGCACGGTCAAGATCGGCTCGGCCGGCAAGATCTTCAGCCTCACCGGCTGGAAGGTCGGCTTCGTCTGCGCCGCGCCGCGCCGATCATGCGCGTGCTCGCCAAGGCGCACCAGTTCCTCACCTTCACGACGCCGCCGAACCTGCAGGCCGCCGTCGCCTACGGGCTGGCCAAGGACGACGCCTATTTCGAGGGCATGCGCGCGCGACTTCGCCCGCAGCCGCGACCGCTTCACGGCGGGCCTCGCCAGCGCTCGGCTTCGACGGTGATCCCGTCGCAGGGCACCTATTTCCTCAACATCGACATCGCCCCGCTTGGGCGAGCCCGACGACGCCGCCTTCTGCCGCCGCCTCGTCGCTCGACCACGGCGTCGCCGCGATCCCGGTCTGCGCCTTCTACGCGGAGGGCGCGGTGCGGACCGTGGTGCGCTTCTGCTTCGCCAAGCGCGACGCGACGCTCGATGCGGCGCTGGAGCGGCTGGCGGGGGTGGTGAGGAAGGCGGCTTGAGAAGGAAAAAGCCCCGCAACGCTGCATGCGGGAGGGAGCGACTTGGCTTCGCCGGCCGGATGGCGTCGTCATGCGAATGGAAAATAGCCAGGCCGCACCACGAAATCGCGACGGCGCTCATCGTGACTCCGGCGCTTCTTTTTCGTCCGACATGGTTTGGGGCCATAGTAGGGGCTGGCGGTCGTATTGCGAACGCGTCAAAGAGGGCGCGTGACTGAGCCGCTGCATGCCGCGCCGTTCCGGGCGCCCGTTATCGTTCTGGTCGAGCCGCAGCTGGCCGAAAACATCGGCATGGCGGCGCGCGCCATGGCGAACTTCGGCTTATCGGAGTTGCGGCTCGTCGCGCCGCGCGATGGCTGGCCCAAGAAAGGCGCGCGCTCGGCGGCTTCGGGCGCGGTCGCCATTCTCGACAACGCCACACTGTACGCAACGGCCCGCGCGGCCGTCGCCGATCTTCATTTCGTGCTCGCGACCACGGCGCGCGAGCGCGGGCAGATGAAGCGGGTTTTCGGGCCGGAGTCGGCCTTGCGGGAGATTTACGCGCGCGCTGCGGCCGGGGAGGCGGTGGGCGTGCTGTTCGGCCGCGAGCGGACCGGACTTGAGAATGACGAGGTGGCGCTCGCGAATGCGGTAATCACCTTCCCGGTCAACCCAACCTTCTCATCGCTGAATCTCGCGCAGGCGGTGCTTCTTCTGGCTTATGAGTGGTTCAAGGCCGCCGACGGCGGCTTGCCGTTTACGGGTGAAGCGCGTTCGCCGCCCGCGACGCGAGACTCCATTTTGTCGTTCTTCGACTACCTTGAGGCGGAACTGGAAGCCGTGAACTTTTATCCGCCGGACAAAAAGCCCGTGATGGCGCGCAACATGCGCGACATGCTCCTCCGGATGGAGATGTCAGAGCAGGACGTGCGTACCTTGCGTGGCGCGGTGCGCGCCATCGTCGAAGGCCGACGGTTGAGAAGGACAGAATGACCGCTTGCATTCATCCGACATTCCGTCTTGATGCGTCAGAGCATTTTCCGGCGAAAAGGACCCGGTTCGCCATCGAAAATGCGGCAGACAAAAGCTGAGAGCCGATTTCCACGCATGGGGAACCGGCTCCATGAGTGCACGAAGGCCGTTTTTGCTCATGTCCCGCATCGTCGCCCGCTTCGCGTTAGCGCTCACGCTCGCCGCATCGCCCGCATCTGTTATGGCCGCGACCCCGCCGGTTCAGCCCAAGGAAGGGCCGGGCGGGTCCGACTATGTCGCGTCCGAAGTCACAAAGCGCGTCATCGGCAACGCCAGCGCGGCGAGCTTCGTCTTCCATGCCGCTGGGCAGGCCGCGAACCCGCGCCCGTTGATCGTGTTTCTTCATGCCTGGGGCGCCGTGAACCCGCAAAGCTACGGCGGCCTGATCGAGCATCTGGCGCGCAAGGGCTATCTTGTGGTGTGGCCGCGCTATCAGGAAGTGGGTAAGACCCGGCCCGTCGATGCGACCGCGAATGCATCGTCGCTCGTCAAAGCCGCCTTAGAGGAGCTGGCGTCAGACGCCGAGGCCAAACCCGACCCCGAGCGCGTGGCCTTCGTCGGGCACCTCGCGGGCGCGCCGGTCGCCGTCAACCTCGCCGCGCAGGCCAAGACGGACGGGTTGCCCGTTCCAAAGCTGGTCGTGGCCCTGACACCTGGCGGCATCGCCAGCGACGCCAAAGCGCGCGGCATTCTTCTGGCCGACCTCAAGCAGATCGACCCCGCAACGCTGATGGTGACGATGACCGGCGACCGCGACCACCTTCCAAGCGATCGCGCGGCCAAGCGCATCTTGAAAGAGGCGGAAGCCGTGCCGAACGAGCGTAAGCTGATGATACGGGCCCTGTCCGACGATCACGGCTTCCCGGCGCTCTCGGCCACGCTCGCTTCGCCCGGCGCCCCGAAGGAAGCCTACGACGGAACGAAAATCAAGATTCCGCCCGCGCCGCCGGGCGACCCGCGCGCGGAGCGTCTCAAGCGGCAGAAATGGTCGGCCGACCTAGGTGCTGACCGGCGAACAGACCGTACTCGTCGCCCAGATCGGCAACAACGCCATCGACACCCTGGACTATCTCGGCTTTTGGAAGACGCTGGAGATGGCGGCGAACGCGGCCTTTTCCGGCAAGGACGCCCAAGCGCTGCGCAACGATCCGGCTCTCACCGACATGGGCCGGTGGAGCGATACCTGGCCGGTGCGGCGGCTCACTGCGGAACTCCCGCGCGCCGACGCCGCCCCGGTAGCGGCGCGTGCGCCGCTCGCCCCCACAAAAGCGCCCGTGACGCGGCGAAAGCGCTGAAGCGTTCCCACGCGCCAATCTGCCGCTTCCGGCGAGTGGGCGGCTCGCCATCGCACAGCCGCCGGTGCGCGCCTATCTGTGAGGGCGCTCAACAGCGGATTTCACATGAACATTACACGACGCAGCTTCGTGGCCGGCGTGGCGTCGGTCGCCTTGATCCGGCGCGGCGCGCATCCACGACGGACGTGGACATCGTTGTGGTCGGCGCGGGCGCGGCGGGGCTCGCGGCCGCCAAGCAGATCAGGGCCGCCGGGCATAGCGTCATCGTGCTCGAAGCGCGTTCGCGCATCGGCGGGCGCGCGTTCACCGATACGAGCCTGGGCGCTCCCTTCGATGCCGGCGCGGAGTTCATCCATTGGGCCGAGCGCAATCCCATGAAGCGCCATGCCGACGAATGGGGCGTTCCCTTGAAGGACGACGATACCGGCGGCGGGCGCTTCATGGTGCTGCGCGACGGGCAACCGCTGTCGGAGGCCGAGCGGGCGCGCCGGCGCTCGGGGTTCAACGAGGTCGACCGCTATATCACGCCGATGGGCGGCGCAGATAAATCGTTCGCCGAGGCGGTGCGGGGCGCGCCGGACGGGGTCGCCGAGGCGGCGGCCGGCATCACCCGCATGGCGCTCGGCGAGGAGCCGGATCGCGTCTCGATTCAGGATTACGACCAGCTCTGGTCCGGGGACGACTACGTGGTCCCGTCGGGCTATGGCGCGCTCGTGACGCGGCTGGGCGCAGACGTGCCGGTCCGTCTCGAAACGCCGGCGACGCATATCCGTTGGGATAACGCGGGCGTGACGGTCGAGACGCCGCGGGGCGCGCTCCGGGCCAAGGCGGCGATCGTGACCGTGCCGGTCGGCGTTTTGAAATCCGGCGGCCTCCGCTTCACGCCGGAGCTGCCCGCCGCCGCGCAAGCCGCGCTCGACGGCCTGCATATGGGCGCGCTGACCAAGATCGACTTAAGAATCGATCGGGCGCAGTGGGGCGATCTCGACACGTTCGATTTCTTCGATGTCGGCCCATCCGGCGCGGTCACGAGCGTCGACTTCTGGCCGCATGGCCGCAATCTCGCCATCGCGGCGCTCGGCGGGGACCATGCGCGCGGTCTATGCGAAGCCGGCGAGCGGGCCGCCATCGATTTCGTGATCGAGCGCCTCGTGTCGGCCTTCGGCGCGCGCGCCCGGGATGCGGTCATCGCTGGGCGGCTCGCTGGCTGGTGGACCGATCCGTTCGCGCGCGGCTCCTACTCGATCGCCGATCCCGGCCACGCGGCGGCACGCGAGGCGCTGCGCGCCCCGATCGGCGAGCGCATCTGGCTTACGGGCGAGGCGACCGCGGGCGGCGGGGCCATGACGGTCGGCGGCGCCTACCTTGAAGGCGAGCGCGCCGCGCAAGCGGCGCTCAAGATCGGGTGAGGGTCAGCAGCACCGAAAACCCTTGCGCCCGTCCGCGCCGTAGCGCGCGTTCTGCCGCTCGCGGAAGAATTCAGGGTAGGTCATCACGGCCGCGCCCGGATGGGTGCGGCGCACGTGCTCCACATAGGTGTCGTAATCCGGGAAGCCCACCATCAGGCGGGCTCCCTGGCAGACGCATTTCGTGAGCGCGGCGAAACGCTCGCTCAAAGAGGGCGCGGTCATGCCGCCCTCACCGCATCGCCGCGGCGGCGGCTCCCGCCCCAGCGCCCGTCGCCGTATCCATCGCCGTCTCGGTCTCGTGCGCCGTCCAGCGGTCGGTCCGGTAGGCCTCAAGGCACGAGCGGATGCCGTAGTAGAGGATGCTGACCACGACGAGCACGAAGAGCACGGCGAGCGCCGCATCGATGCGGTCGTTGAAGACGATCTGGCTCATCTGGCCCGCATCCTTGGCCGGGGCCAGCACCTGCCCTTGCGCCAGCGCGTCCGAATAGCGGTTGGCGTGCGAGAGGAAGCCGATGCGCGGATCAGGATGGAAGATCTTCTGCAGGCCGGCGGTCAGCGTGCAGATGGCGAGCCACGCCGTCGGCACGATCGTGACCCAGGCGTAGCGCTCGCGCTTCATCTTGAAGATCACGACGGTGCAGAGCATCAGCGCCACGGCCGCCAGCATCTGGTTGGAGATGCCGAACAGCGGCCACAGGGTGTTCATGCCGCCGAGCGGGTCGGTCACGCCCTGGTAGAGGAAGTAGCCCCAGGCGGCGACGCACAGCGCCGTGGCGACGAGTTCGGACCCAGCGAGGTCGTGTCGGCGAGCCCGGCGCGAAGACGTCCCAGCAGGTCCTGCAGCATGAAGCGCCCGGCCCGCGTGCCGGCATCCACGGCGGTGAGGATGAACAGGGCCTCGAACAGGATGGCGAAGTGATACCAGAACGCCATCATGGCCTTGCCGCCGAGCAGACGGACGAGAAGATCTGCGCCATGCCGACGGCGAGCGTCGGCGCGCCGCCGGCGCGCGAGATGATGGTGTGCTCGCCCACATCCTGCGCCGTCTGGTCGATCAGCTCGGGCGTGACCGCGAAGCCCCATTCGGAGATCTTCGCGGCGGCGCTCGCGGACGTGGTGCCGATCAGCGCGCGCCGGGCTGTTCATGGCGAAGTAGACGCCCGGCTCGATGATGCAGGCCGCGACCAGCGCCATGATGGCGACGAACGACTCCATCAGCATGCCGCCGTAGCCGATGAAGCGGGCATTCGCCTCGTTGTCGATCAGCTTCGGCGTGGTGCCGGACGAGATCAGGGCATGGAAGCCCGACACCGCGCCGCAGGCGATGGTGATGAACAGGAACGGGAACAGCGCGCCCGACCAGACCGGGCCGGTGCCGTCCACGAACTGCGTCAAGGCCGGCATCTTGAGGTCCGGCGCGACGAACAGGATGCCGATCGCCAGCGCCGCGATGGTGCCGATCTTCAGGAAGGTGGAGAGATAGTCGCGCGGCGCCAGCAGCAGCCAGACCGGCAGGATCGAGGCGATGAAGCCGTAGCCGATCAGCAGCCAGCAGAGCTGCGCGCCCGTGAAGGTGAAGGCAGGGCGGCCAGCGTCGGGCTCTCGGCGACGTTGCTGGCCGAAGACGATCGCCAGCATCAGCAGCACGAAGCCGATGAGCGAGACCTCGCCGATGGCGCCGGGCCGGATGTAGCGCGTGTAGACGCCCATGAAGATCGCGATCGGGATCGTCGCCGCGACCGTGAAGGTGCCCCAGGGGCTCTCGGCCAGCGCCTTGACCACGATCAGCGCCAGCACGGCCAGGATGATGACCATGATCATGAAGGTGCCGAACAGCGCGATCACGCCCGGCACCGGCGCCGAGTTCGGTGCGGATCAGTTCGCCGAGCGAGCGGCCGTCGCGGCGCATGGAGACGAACAGGACCATGAAGTCCTGCACCGCGCCGGCGAGCACGACGCCGGCCAGGATCCACAGCATGCCCGGCAGGTAGCCCATCTGCGCCGCGAGCACCGGCCCGACCAGCGGCCCCGCGCCGGCGATGGCCGCGAAGTGGTGGCCGAACAGCACGTATTTGTTGGTGGGGACGTAATCGAGCCCGTCGTTGTGGCGCACCGCCGGGGTCGGCCGCGCCGGGTCGAGCCGCATCACCTGATGGGCGATGAAAGGCGAGTAGTAGCGGTAGGCGATCAGGTAGACGGCGATGGCCGCGACCACGATCCAGAGGGCGTTGACGTGCTCGCCCCGAGCGGTGGCGATGATCGCGAACGCGATCGCGCCCAGGATGCCGACGAGGACCCAGGGTCCATGCGATCGAAGGGTGGCGGTCATGGCGTGTTCCACTCCTGTTGGTTCTGCTTTGTTAACGATTATGCACAAGGGCATGTACGAAGAAAGCGGGAGTTGGAGGCGAGCCGCCCGTCGATCAGGGCCGTTCTGCACGACTTCTTAAGCCGACGCAGAAAGACTCGTGGGACGACGACTCCGCCTCGGCTAGTGCATGCGTGTCGACCTCCTCGCCGGAACCGTGTACGCCACCGCAGCCATGACGATCCGGCCGCCGACCATTCTCGTGTTCGATTCCGGTCTTGGCGGGCTGACAGTCTTCGCCGAGGTTTTCAGGGCGCGGCCGGATGCGCGCTACGTCTACGCGGCCGACGACGCCGGCTTTCCTTACGGCCGGCTCAGCGAGGCGGCGCTGGTTGCGCGCGTGCTCGTCGTCATGGAGCGGCTCATCGCGCGGCATGCGCCCGACCTTGTCGTGATCGCCTGCAACACGGCCTCGACCCTGGTGCTGGAGCCGCTGCGGAAACGATTCGCGATCCCGTTCGTCGGCACCGTGCCGGCTATGAAGCCGGCGGCGGAGCAGTCGCGCTCGCGGCGCGTCACCGTGCTGGCGACGCCCGGCACAGTCGCGCGCGACTATACTCGCGGCCTGATCGAAACGTACGCCGCGGCTGCGCCGTGACGCTCGTCGGCTCGCAGCGGCTCGCGGGGCTGGCTGAGGCGCAGCTCGCAGGCTCGCCGCCGGCGGATGCCGACCTTCTGGCCGAACTCGAGCCCTGCTTTGTCGCCGATGACGGCGGGCGGACCGATGTCGTCATCCTCGGTTGCACACACTATCCCTTGCTGCTGGAGCGCCTGCGTCCGCTCGCGCCCTGGCCCGTGATCTGGCTCGATCCCGCGCCTGCCATCGCACGGCGGGTCGTGCAGTTGCTCGGCGAGCCGTTGCGCAGTGTCCGGGCGCATGAGAGGGAGGCGATCGCCGTCTTTACCGACGGCTCCGGTCTAACGCCGCGTTTGCGCGAGGCCCTCGCGATCCGCAGCTTGCTGCGGATTGGGATTGAGGCTCTGCCGCTGGCGACACCGAAGGTATGACCGGCATTGCCGCGCGAAAACGCCAGCTCGCCGTGAGAGCGCCTCCGGAGCGCCAAGTCGAGAAAGCGCCTCCGGCTCTTTTCAATCCGATCTGCCCCATATTATCTTGAGAGCATGGCGGCGTGCAAAACTGCGGCTCCGTCCTAGGACGAGCTTGACGCTACGATCTTCGGCCGCGATCGCCGAGGCTCATGCGGCGGTGCGGACCGCAGCAACAGACGCCGTGAACGATTACCGGCGCTGGTCGGCCGAGGGATTCGCGGCGGGCGCGGCTGGGGCCGGATAGGCCGGATTCGCCGCAGGCACGCCGGACGTGTTCGCGGACGATACGCCCGAGCCCGTGGCTGTACCTGTCGTGGTCTGCCGCGAGGCGTTCTGGCTCGGGTGGTCCGGCGAGGTCGACCCGGACCACAGCATCATGCCGACCACGAAAAGCCCGAGCAAGACGAGGCTGCCGACAAGAACCATCAGGACGGGGCGGCCCTTTCGCCCCTGCCGCACGCGATCGTCTGGAACGACGGGAGCCATTGTCGATCTCGACCGTTGGACGCGCTTGCGCCGCGCGCGTCGGAGTGAACTTGCATGCCAACGCCTGGATCGAGAGGCCGGTTCCACGCGCGCACCAGCGTCGGAGGGCGGCTTTGCCGAGACGCGATCACGGAGACGAGACAATTAACGGAGACGAGACAATTAACGGACGCCGATGGCCCGCGAGGCCGCGATACGTTAGCCTCCGATTTGGTTCGTCGCGGGGGCGAACGCGCCGGGCTATGCTTCAATCAGCCTTGATGGGCCGTTTTGGATGTCCTTGGGTGAGGAGCTTGAGGAGAGGTCATGCGTGAGTGCCGCATCAGCCTGGATGGAACCTGGGATTTCCTGCACATCGCCGACGACCGCCTGACAGGGCCGGCGGAGGTCCGCCAGATTGAGGTGCCGAGCCCCTGGCAGGCCCAGTTCGCCGACCTGCGCATGCGCGCCGGGATCGGCATTTACCGCCGCGCCTTCGAGATCCCGGAGGACTGGCTCACCGACGAGCGTTTGGCTGCGCTTCGGCGCGGTCTTCCACAACGCTCGAGTCTGGGTGAACGGTGAGCTGGCCGGCGCGAACGAGGGCGGGTTCCTGCCGTTCTCGCTTCGACGTGACGTCACACCTCAAGCCGGGGCAAAACGAAGTCAAGGTCCGGGTCGACAGCCCGACCGACAACCCGGCCGAGTTCCCGGACTCGCCCCTGGCCGAGATCCCGTTCGGCAAGCAGAGCTGGTACGGCCCGCTGTCGGGCATCTGGCAGCCGGTCTATCTGGAGCGCCGCATCCCGGACCACATGACGCGCGTCCGCCTGGTTCCGAACCGGGACAGCGGGCGGGTGACGGCGGGCGCGTTCTTTGCGCGCCCCCTAACGGAAGCGGCCGAGGTTCGGGTCGAAATCCAGGACCCATCCGGCGCGGTGGTGCTCGCGCAGAGCTCGGGGCGCAGCGGGGCATGACGAGCTATGCCGTTCGCGTTCACGATCGACGCGGTCCAGTCCTGGTCGCCCGACACGCCGCACATTTACGGCATCCGCCTGGAGCTTCGGCGCGGCGGCGGAGACCAAGGACGCCATCGAGGACACGTTCGGCTTCCGCACGATCGAGACGCGCGACGGCCGCTTCTACCTCAACGGCGAGCCGATCTATCTGCGCGCCGCGCTCGACCAGGATTATTACCCTGGACACGATCTGCACCGTGCCGTCGGTCGAGTTCCTGGAGGACCAGTTCCGCAAGGCGAAGGAACTCGGCCTCAACTGCCTGCGCTGCCACATCAAGGCGGCCGACCCGCGCTACTACGAGGTCGCGGACCGGATGGGCCTGCTGGTCTGGACCGAACTGCCGAACGGCGGCATGTCCACCGACCGATCGCGCGGCCGCAAGGAGAAGCTGCTCAAGGGCATCGTCGACCGGGACTGCAACCATCCGTCGATCGTCATCTGGACGATCATCAACGAGAACTGGGGCGTCGATCTCGTCAACGACGCCGATCACCGCGATTGGCTGAAGCGCACCTTCGCCTGGCTCAAGGCCTACGATCCGACGCGCCTCGTGGTCGACAATTCGCCGCTCGCGCCGAGCTTTCACGTCGAATCCGACATCGCGGACTACCACTTCTATGCCGCGATCCCGGACCATCGCGACGAGTGGGACAAGTTCGTCGACGAACTCTCCGTCCGCGCGCCCTGGCTCTACAGCCCGCACGGGGACGCGGTGATCACCGGCCAGGAGCCGCTGATGTGCTCCGAATTCGGCAACTGGGGCCTGCCCCATCCGGACGACCTGCGCCGTGAGGATGGGGCGGAGCCCTGGTGGTTCGAGACCGGGCACGACTGGGGCGACGGCGTAATGTACGCCCACGGCGTCCAGAACCGTTTCACGGACTGGAGCCTCGACCGGGTTTTCGGCGATCTGCGCCGCTTCGTGGTCGCAGCGCAGTGGCAGCAGTTCCGAGCCTTGAAATACCAGATCGAGGCGATGCGGCGGATGCCGACGCTCGCCGGCTACGTCATCACCGAACTGCACGACTGCCATTGGGAGTCGAACGGCCTCCTCGACATGCGCCGCAACCCGCGTGTGTTCCACGACGTGTTCCACGCCATCAACGCCGACACCGTGATCGTGCCGCGCTGGGACCGCCTGTCGTATTGGGCCGGCGAGACCGCGCGGATCGAGCTTGCGCTCGCGCACGGCGCGGGCGCGCCGATCGAGGGCGCGACATTGGAGGTGCGGTTCGGCGGCGAGGCGAAGCGGCTCGACCTGCCCCGCATCGAAGCGGGCGGGGTGCTCGATCTCGGCGGCGTCGAGTTGCGCGCACCCGACGTGGCCGACGCCGCTCGTGAGCCGATATGCTTTGAACTGCGTGCGCCAGACCGGACGGTGCTGGCGACGAACCGGCTCGACGCGGGGGTTTCTTCCGCCCGTGAGCGCCCGATCCATCACAGGCAGCGGGTGTGGTCGCCGGACGACGCGATTAAGGAGCGGTTCCGGGCGCTCGGTTACGCGATCGCGCGCGGCCTCGACGATTCGACGCTCGTCGTCTCGGCCACGCACGACGAAGCCATGGCGGCTCACGTCCGCCAGGGCGCGAGCCTGCTGCTGCTGCCCGAGGCGAACATACCGCTCTACCCATTCTTCCCGCACTGGCAGAACGTGAAGGTGCTGAACCGTGACGGCACCCTCTGGCGCGGCGACTGGGCGTCGTCCTTTGCTTGGTTGCGCCGCTCCGATCCGTTCGCCGGATTTCCGAGCGGGCCGCTGCTCGACGAGACGTTCGACCGGGTGATCCCGACGCACGTGATCGCAGGCTGCAACCTGCTCGACTTCCAGGCGCGCGTGTTCGGCGGCCTCGTGGTCGGCTGGATTCACAAGCCGGTGGCGCTCGGGGTCGAACGGTCCTACGGCCGTGGGCGCCTGGTCGCCTCGACCTTCCGCCTGTTCCGCGATGCGCCGGGCGCCGATCCGACGGCGACCACCCTGCTCGACGCGATGGTGGCGCTCGCCGTCGAGTCGCGGGCGTCGCGGCTTGAGGAGGCGGTTCGAGCCGCCGAGGCAGCTGCCTAAACGGCGAGGTAGGCCGCTCGCACGGCTTCATCTGCCGCGAGATCCGCGATCGCGCCCTCGTAACGGATGTGGCCGCGCTCGATCATAAAGGCGCGGTCGCTGACCGCGGCGGCGAAGCTCAAGTTCTGCTCGGACAGCAGCACCGCGATGCCCTCGCGCCTTCATGGCGAGGACCGCGTCGCGCCATCAGTTCGACGATCACGGGCGCGAGGCCCTCGGAGGGCTCGTCGAGCAGCACGGCGTCCGGGTTGCCCATCAGGGTGCGGGCGATGGTGAGCATCTGCTGCTCGCCGCCCGACATCTGGTTCGCCCGCGCGGCCCCGCATCTCGGCGAGGTTCGGGAAGATGCGGAACAGGCGCTCGGGCGTCCAAGGCCGGCGCGCCCGGCCCGCGGCGGCTGGCGGCCGACCTCCAGGTTCTCGAGCGACGGTGAGGTCGGTGAAGATGCGCCGGTCCTCCGGCACATAGCCGAGGCCGAGCGCGGGCGATGCGGTAGCTCGCAAGGCCGCGCGATCGAGCGGCCCGCGAAGACGGGGCGGCTGGCGCGCGGCGTCGACCAGGCCCATGATGGCCTTCAGGGTCGTGGACTTGCCGGCGCCGTTGCGGCCCATCAGCGCCGCGACCTCGCCGGCCGCGCAGGCGCAGCGACACGTCGAACAGGACCTGCGCCCGGCCGTAGAAGGCGTCGAGGCCGTCGACATCGAAGGAGCGCGCTCGACACCGGCAACGCGCCTCGTTGCGCCTGCGGCCGCGTCGCCGCGGCGCCGCTCTCGCCGAGATAGACCTCGCGCACGCGCGCGTCCGCCCGCACCGCCTCCGGCGGTCCGGCCGCGATGATCTCGCCGCGCACCAGCACCAGCACGCGGTCGGCGTGGGCGAAGACCGCGCCCATGTCGTGCTCGGTGAACAGCACGCCGATGCCGCGCTCGCGCGCGATCCGTCGCGGTCGAGCTCCATCAGCGCGGCGCGCTCGCGCGGCGCCATGCCGGCGGTCGGCTCGTCCATGAGCAGGAGCTTCGGGCCGCTCGCGAGCGCGATCGCGAGCTCGACCCGCTTCACGTCGCCGTAGGCGAGCGTCGAGCCCGGCCGGTCGGCGGCCTCGCCATGCCGACGCGCGTCCAGGAGCTCGATCGCCTCGTCGCGGTAGAGGCGGCGCGCGGCGGGCCAAACGCGCGCGGGTCGCGGCCGGCATGGCTGATCAGCGCCATCTGGACGTTCTCGGCCACCGTCATGGACAGAAAGGTCTGCGCCACCTGGAAGGTGCGCCCGACCCCGCGCCGGAATTTTTCGCGCGGCGTCAGGCCGCGTGATGTCCTCGCCGTCGAGGAGCGACCGCGCCGGCGTCGGGCCGGAGCTGGCCGCCGACCATGTTGAAGGTGGTCGACTTGCCGGCGCCGTTCGGGCCGATGAGGGCGAGCAGCTCGCCGCGCTCGACCGAAAACGTCACGTCGCGCGCCGCCGCCACGCCGCCGAACGATTTGTGCAAGCCCTGCGACGCGCAGCAGGGTCATGCGGCCGCCGCCTCGGCGCCGGGGGCGCGCCTGACGCGCTCGCGCAGCCGCGCGAACGCGCCGACGAGCCCCTGCGGGAACAGCAGCACCATGGCGATGATGCTGAGGCCCAGCATCATGCGCCACAGTTCGGTGAGCGGCATGACCTGATCCTTGCAGCGTGTGCAGCGCCGCCGCGCCGACGAGCGGCCCCATGACGGTTTGAGGCCGCCGAGCAAGCAGCATGGCGAGCGCATCGACCGAGGTCGGGATGCCGAAAGCGCTCGGGTCGACCGAGCCCTTCGAGAAGACGTAGAGCCCGCCGGCGAGCCCCGCCGCGGCGCCGGCGAGCATGAAGGCGAGCCAGCGGTGCGCGCGCACGTCGAGGCCGATCGCGTCGGCGCGCAATTCGGAATCGCGCGCGGCGCGCAAGCGCGTAGCCGAAGGGCGCGTAGATGACGTGCCGCAGCGCCAGCGACGGCCGCGGCCGCGACCGCGAGCGTGAGATAGTAATAGGCGATGCGGCCCGACGGCCCAGGCGCGACGGCCAGACGCCGACGATGCCGTTGTCGCCGCCCGTCACCTCGACCCACTGGAAGGCGACGGCGTAGAGGATCTGCGCCGCCGCCAGCGTCAGCATGGCGAGATAGATGCCCGACAGGCGCACGACGAAGAACGCCGAACAGCGCCGCCCCGAGCGCCGGCGACCACGGGCGCGAGCGGCAGCGCCGCCTCCATGGGCAGCGCCGAGGCTTGTCAGCGGCAGCGCCGCCCCATAGGCGCCAAGCCCGAAATAGGCGGCATGGCCGAAGCTCACGAGGCCGCCGGTCGCCGATCAGCAAATTCAGGCTGAAGGCGAACAGCGCGAAGATCAGGACTTCGGTCGCACCTTCAGCGCGTAGGCGTCGCCGAGGAGGGGCAGCGCCACGAGCGACTGCGAGCGTCGACGGCCGCAAGCACGCGCTCGGCCGCGCCCCAGGGCCGCAGCGTGCGCGATCGCGGCCGCATGCGGCGCCTGGCCGGCGCCTCGGGGCGGCCGAGCAGGCCGTAGGGCCGCACCACCAGCACGAGCGCCATCAGCAGGAACACGAGCACGAGCGTGATCTTCGGGAAGACCAGGATGCCGAAGGCCTGCAACTGGCCGATGACGAGCGCGGCCAGGAACGCGCCCGGCGACCGATGCCCATGCCGCCCACCACCGTCACGACGAAGCTCTCGGCGATGATGGCGAGGTCCATGCCGGTGTTGGCCGGCGCCTTCGGCATCTGCAGCGCGCCGCCGAGCCCGGCCAGGAACGCGCCGAGAAACAGCGTGCCGGTGAACAGCAGCGCCTGATTGACGCCGAGCGCGCCCACCATCTCGCGGTCCTGCGTCGCCGCGCGCACCAGCACGCCGAAGCGCGTGCGCTTGAGAAGCAGCCAGAGGAGGCCGAGCACCAGCGGCCCGGCGGCGATCAGCACGAGTTCGTAGGACGGGAAGCGCCGGCCGAGGATCTCGACCGGCGCGCGCAGGCCCGGCGCGCGCGGGCCCCAGGATATCCTGCGGCCCGAAGATCTTGTATGACGAGGTCCTGCACGACCAGCACGACGCCGAAGGTGGCGAGCAGCTGGAACAGCTCCGGCGCGCGGTAGATGCGGCGCAGCAGCAGAACCTCCATGGCGACGCCGATCAGGCCGACGGCGACGCGCCGAGGCGAGGATGCCGGCCCAGAAGCTCGCCGGGCCGTGGGACCATGTCGAGCAGGCGCGGGATCAGGGTCGCGGCGAAGTAGGCGCCCGAGCATGTAGAGCGAGCCGTGGGCGAAGTTCACGATGCGCGTGACGCCGAACACGATGGTCAGCCCGCACGGCGATGATGAACAGCGACGAGGCGCTGGCGAGCCCGTTCAGGGACTGGAGGAGGAGAAAGGAGGATCCATGAAGCTCCGCCTTCCCTCTCCCGGATGGGAGAGGGGCAGGGGTGAGGGTGAGCGGCGCCGATCGCGACGGCGCCAGCGTCGGATCGGGCGTTCTCAGCCTTATCGCGCTGGTCACCCTCACCCCGGACGCTTTGCGTCCGATCACTCCCATCCGGGAGAGGGGAGTGCGCTCAATCCTTCCGCACCGCCTTACCTCCTCGGCCGGCGGCAGGAAAGCCGCGCCGTCGAGGTAGGTCCAGTTCGTCATCGCGGCGGAGCCGCCTTTCAAGCAAGCTTGCCGACCCAGGCGCCCATGCTCGACTGATGATCGATGCCGCGCATCGTCACGGGGCCGACGATGGTGTCGAACTGCGCGTCCTCCAGCGCCTTGATGAGCGCTTCCGTGTCGGTCGAGCCGGCCTTCTCGAGCGTGTCGCGGATCATGTAGACCGATGACGTAGCCGAGCAGCGAGCCGAGCCGCGGCGTGTCGTTGTATTTGGCCCGGTAGGCGTCGACGAAGGCCTTGTGCTTCGGCTCGGTGATCTGTTCCCACGGATAGCCGGTGACGATCCAGCCCTCCGGCGACCTCGTCCTTCAAGGGCAGGACTACTCGGGCTCGCCGGTCAGAAGGCTCAGCACGGTGCGCTTCTCGAACAGGCCGCGCGTGTTGCCCTCGCGCACGAACTGGGTCAGGTCGGCGCCGAACAGCACGTTGAAGATGCCGTCGGGTTTCGCCTGGTCGAGCGCCGCGACGGTCGCGCCGGCGTCGATCTTGCCGAGCGCCGGATATTGCTCGGCGACGATCTCGGCGTCCGGCGTCGCTTCCTTGATGAGTTTTTTGAACACTTCGCCGCGGCCGACTGGCCGTATTCGTAGTTCGGCGCCACGATCGCCCAGCGCTTGACGCCGGCGAGCCTTCGCCTGCTCGACCAGCATGCCGACCTGCATGAAGGTTGTGGGCCGGACGCGGAAGGTGTAGCGGTTGCCCTGCGCCATGGTGATGGCGTCGGTCAGCGGCTCGGTCGGCGAGGTAGAGGACCTTTTTCTGGTTGGCGAAATCCGCCATCGCGACGCCGACGTTGGACAGGAACGAGCCGAACAGGAAGGACGACGCCCTCGCGGGTGACCAGTTCGTCGGCGACCCGCGTGGCGTCGCCCGTCGTGGCGCCGTCGTCGCGCGAGATGATCTCGATCTTGCGGCCGCCGAGCACGCCGCCCTTGGCGTTGATCTCGTCCCGCGCGAGCTGCCATGCCGTTGCGGTAGGGCACGGTGAAGGCCGCCCATGCTGGCTGTAGGAGTTCAGCTCGCCGATCTTGATCGGCGCTTTGATCCTGGGCCGATGCGCTGAGGCCGATCCCCGCCGCGACAAGGCTTGCAAGCAAGACCCGGCATGTGGCCGTCATGCTGAACATTCTTCCGCATCCGTGTGGCGCGCCGTAAAGGGCGCGAACGCTAGCACAGGCGCAGAGCGCGGCAATCGCTTCGCAAGAGTCGTCTGCGGCTGAACCCGAATTGCAGGTTTCGCCTTGAAGATGCCTGCTTATTACAGCTAGGCTTTCCTGTGAGTTGGCTCAACCCGGAAACGCCGTGCTCCTCGACGCCGATCCCGCCCGCGCCTTCATGCCCTATCCGGCCGTCGAGCTTGCGCATGCTCCATCGGGCCCGCTGGCCGGGCTGACCTTCGCGGTCAAGGATCTCTTCGACGTTGCAGGCTATCCGACGGGCGGCGGCTCGTCCGCATGTGCTTGCAATCTCCGCCGTCAAGACGCAGACGGCTCCCACCGTCCAAAAGCTTCTCGATGCGGGCGCGCGCTTCGTCGGCAAGACCATCACCGACGAACTCGCTTTTTCGCTGAACGGACAAGAACGCCCATTTCGGCACGCCGGTGAACGGCGGCGCGCCCGACCGCCTTCCAGGCGGCTCATCCTCGGGCTCGGCTTCGGCCGTGTCGAACGGGCTGTGCGATTTTGCGCTCGGCACCGATACGGGCGGTTCCGTGCGCGCGCCCGCGAGCCATTGCGGGCTCTTCGGCATCCGCCTGACGCCATGGCCGCTTGAGCCTCGATGGCTGCGCTCGGCCTCGCGCCGTCCTTCGACACCTGCGGTTTCTTCGCGCGCGACGGAGAGACGTTCGCGCGCGTCGGCGACGTGCTGCTCGGCGACGATCCTGCTCCTCTGCCGGACCCGCCGCGCCTGCTTCTCGCTGCCGGGGCTTTCGCCGCTCTCGACAGCGACGTGCGGGGCGCGCTCGCGCCCATCGTCAAACGCATCGAGGATCTGCTCGGACAGGCGAAAGTGGTGGAACCCGCGCCGGAGGGCGTCGAGACGCTCGCCCGGCGCATTCCGGGTTCTGCAAGGCCGCGAGGCGTGGCGGCTTCATGGGCCGATGATCGAGCGCTACCGCCCGCCGCTCGGCCCCGGCGTCGCCGAGCGTTTTGATTTCGCGAAAAGCGTGACCGACGAGCAGGTCGCTGAGGCCGAGGCCGTCCGCGCCCGCTTCCGAGGCCGATTCGCGGGCTTTCTGGGGCGGGACGGCGTGCTCATTCTGCCGACCATGCCGGACGTCGGCCCCGCTGCTTGATGAGAGCGAGGCCGCGCTCGATGCTTACCGCGGTCGGGCGCTTCGATCTGCTCTGCCTGTCTGGGCTGTCAGGCGTGCCGCAAGTCACGATGCCGCTGGCGAGCCGTCTTGGCGCGCCGCTCGGGCTCTCGATCCTGGGTCCGGCGGGCTCGGACCACAGTCTCGTCTGGCTGGCGGATCGGATCGCCAACGCCCTCGCGTGAGGCACCGCGGTCGTCCGGCGTGAACTCGAAGGCCGGCTTGGCGTTCAAACCTGGAGCTTCAAGGAATTGGCATGACCCGCCCGACTGTTCACCCCGAAACCCCGCGTGTCGCGGTCGCCTCCGGCTGCGTGCTTGGCGAGGGCCCGGTGTGGGATCAGCGCACCGGCACGCTGCTCTGGGTCGACATCAAGGGCGAAGCCGTCTGGCGTTTCGAGCCTGGGACCGGCGCGTCCACGAGCCTGCCCGTCTCGGAGCGGATCGGCTTCATCGCCCTCACTGAGGACCCGGACGTGATGATCGCGGGCTTCAAGTCCGGGCTCGCTCGTCTCCACCTGCCGAGCGGCCGTCGCGAGCCGCTCGTGCAGCCGGAGCCCGACAAGCCGGGCAACCGCATCAACGACGGTCACGTCGGACCGGACGGCAACCTGTTCTTCGGCACGATGGACGACGACGAGAAGGAGCCGACCGGCCGTTTCTACCGCTGGGACGGCAAGCGACTGGAAACATTCGGCAAATCGTTCGTGGTCACGAACGGCCCGGCGGTGAGCCATGACGGCCGGACGATTTACACCGTCGACAGCCCCGGACGCCTCATCTATGCCCACGACCTCGACGAGGGCCGGCCCGGCCCGGCCCGGCCCTTCGTCCGCTTCGAGGAAGGGTGGGGGCATCCCGACGGCATGGCCGTCGATGCAGAGGGGCATGTATGGGTCTGCCACTGGGGCGGCTCGCGCATCACCCGCTTCGCGCCGGACGGCGAACCTGAGCGGGTCGTGCCGGTCCCTACGGCGCAGGTCACGAAATGCGCCTTCGGCGGCCCGGACTTGACCACGCTTTACATCGCCACCGCCGGCATCGGGCGCGACCCGCACATCGACCCCATGGCAGGGCATCTCTTCTCTGTCGAGACGGGCATCCGCGGGCTGCCTGCCTATCTCGCGCGCGGGTGAGATGACGGTCGAACGCTTCGGCCGGCTGGGCGACGACGACATTCTCGAAATCACGCTCGCTACGAGGGCGGGCGCCGAGGCGCGGATCATTACGTGGGGCGCGGTGCTGCGCGACCTCGTCGTGCCGGGACCGCGCGGACCGCAGCGGGTTATCCTCGGCCTCAACAGCGTCGAGGATTACGTCGCCTACTCGCCTTATTTCGGAGCCATCGTCGGCCGCTACGCCAACCGGATCGAGGGCGCGCGCTTCCGCCTCGACGGCAAACTCCACCGATTGGTCCCGAACGAGGAACAGGAACCAACTCCACGGCGGCCCCGCGGGCTTCGGCCGGCGGGTCTGGACGCTGATCGATCATAGCGACGCCAGCGCGACCCTCGCGCTCGTCTCAAACGACGGCGACATGGGCTATCCGGGCCGCCTCGTCGCGACCTGCACCTACGCGCTGCGGGAGCCCGCCACCCTGCGCATCGCGCTCGAAGCCACGTGCGACCGGACAACCCCGGTCAATCTCACCACGCACGCGTACTACAACCTCGATGGCGGGCCGACGATCCTCGACCACGCGCTCATGATCGCGGGCGATTACGTCACCCCGACCGACCGGGCGCTGATTCCAACCGGCGCGATCGAGCCGGTCGCAGGCACGCCTTTCGACTTCCGCAAGCCGCGCCCGATCGGCCCGCCTGAGCAGAACGACGGCGTTCTGTACGACATCAATTTCGTGCTGCGCCGGAACGCGCCGCATCGCCCGCACGCTCATCCTCTGCGCGGGACCGAAGCAGACCTCGCCCATGCGGCGACGCTTTCGTCCAAGGCGAGCGGCCTGACGTTGGAGGTCTGGTCGACTGAGCCGGGCTTGCAGTTCTACGGCGGGCACCTGCTCGACATGCCGGTTCCCGGCCTCGGCGGCGCACATTACGGCCGCTTCGGCGGCCTCGCCTTGGAGCCGCAGCGGTTTCCCGACGGTCCGAATCAACCCCACTTCCCGCCCTGCGTCCTTGAGCCGGGGCTGGTCTCGCGGCAGATCAACGAACTGCGTTTCCGCGCGCTGTCATAAGCCGAACCGGAAGTCCCGCCGGCGGATCGCCGCGCGTCGCAACCAAGCGCGCCGGCTTGCGATCGCGCCGGCGTCGATCCGGCAAAGCTCTGGTCTGCGATCATCTCCTGGCGTCGGGGGCGATGCTGCCAGTCGTCCCAATGTCGCGGCCATGGGCGACGACAGGGGCCGCACTCGACCTGAGGATCGTCGGACCGTTCAGGCCGAACGTGGCGGCCACGCGGTCGCTGTCGACCATCTCGGAGCGGCCGCCTGATCCAACGCAGCGTCATGCCCCCGGGCGCGGATGTCCGGTCCAGTGTTTGGCAGAAACGTTCGGGATCAGGGAGGGCCACCAGCGGACAGCCTGGAGACAGGATGCGCGGGAGATTCTGCGCCATCGCGCTCGACGGCATCGCGGCGATCAGACCCAACGCGAGCAAACCGGAACAAGGGATAGGACGTGCCATGGTCGCCTCCTGGGAGCGCGAGGACAACGAACGCTCGCAGCCAAGGTTCCGGAACGGCGACATGGGGTGAAGAGCGATTGGGGATTGGACGGCATTCTATCCGCTACTCGCCATTCGCCGCTAAGCAACCCGCCGCACGATCAACGCGTCATCCGGTTTGATCACCCAGCGTTCAGACGGCGCGCTCGCGCCGAGCGTGGTGTCGCTCCGGCGGATGCGCTTGTAAATCGAACTGTCGAACAGGCGGACGGTCGAGGGTGCGATGCCGATGACGCAGCTCCAATGGGGATCGGGCTCCTCGAAGCCGACGATGGCGAGCGCGCTCCGGCCGAGATCTGCGCCGACCGCCTCCTTGAGTCGGTTCCAGAAGGCGTCGATGCGCTTGGGCGGTTCCATGTCGAACGGAGCCGTCCAGGCGAGCGCATGTCCCTCCTTGCGGAGGTGATCGGAAGCGGCAACGAGCATCCGCTCCATGTCGGACCGCTCCTGGCCGTGCTTCCAGGCGGCCTTGAATTCGGCGTCGCTCATGTCGTCGGCGATTGCGTGGGCGAGTTCGTAGGCGGACTCGCCCCAGAGAGGGAACTTTTTTGGAAACAGATAATGCACGGCGTTGAACAGCGCGTGCAGGCCGCACAGGCCGTCGATGTCGCTTTGGCGAAATGGTCTCGCCTCCGATCTCATCCTGCGAACCTGCGAGATATTTGGATCAGCGTGCGCCCATAAGCACGTCATGTGCGCCAGCGCACGGTAACGCCACGCCTACCCCGCCATGTTCCCGGCATCGACGACAGGAAAACGGAGGACATCATGTTCGAGCTTATGCGATCGCCGGCGCGATGTCGCCGCCAGTGAAACATGGGCAAGCCATCAGCGCCGAAATTCGCCGCAGATCGGCTGCAACTAAACCATACGATCTTCGTTGACTTAGCGGCGCATTAATCCGGCCAAGCTTTCCGGGCGCCCACCGAGGTCCATCATGCCTTTTCTCGATGCGGATGCGCTTAAGACTGATCCTGCCGGCATGGCGTTTCTGCGATCAGTGATCGAGCCGACCGCCCAAGGCGATCATCCGGCCGAGGCTGCGCTTGGCTCGGCTCAGCGGCTCCGCGCGGCCGCTCCGAAACGCCACCGCAGCCGGGTCAGCCACGCCCGGGATCGACGCATTCGCGTCCAAGCTGTGTGTTAAGCGAGCGCCGTCCGTTCGGCTGCGGACACCCTTCCGTCGGCTCGATCAGGCGTGAGGACCGCCTGCCGCCGAGCCTTGAAGTCGCCGCGTCCAATCAGCCAACGACTGTAGAAGCTTGCGGATGAGATCCCGCGTCGTCTCGTCGGTGAGTCGCCCGGTGTCCGCGAATCGAGTCGCAGCCTGTCCGATCATCACCTCGGGCTTGTTGACGGGCAGGGCGTTCAGAAAAACGAGCATCTGGCGCAAGTGATATTGCGCACGCGCCGTCCCGAGCAGGCCGGGGCTCGCGCCCATGATGGCGACGGGCTTGCCGTCGAACGGCTGGTTCGGCGGTCGCGACGCCCAATCGATGGCGTTCTTGAGGACGCCCGGCACCGAGTAGTTATACTCGGGCGTGACGAAAAGCACCGCGTCGGCGGCGGCGAGTTGCGAGCGGAGCCGCTCGACCGGGAGCGGGTAGCCCGCCGCCCGTACATCGTCGTTGTAGAGCGGAAAATCGCCGATCTCGCCGGTCTCGATCGTCATTCCCTCCGGCGCCAACTCCTGAGCCGCACGAAGCGCTGCCGTGTTGAACGAACCCCGGCGCAAGCTGCCGGACAGGCCGATGACTTTCATGGCTCAAACCTCTCGGGGTACGAATGCGCGCCGGCGCGCTTCGTTCCCTCTGGAGCGATCGACCTTTTCGATATCCAGCATGCCGATTCCGGAGCATTTGCCGGCGAAGCGGGCGCTGGTTCGCCACCGAATGGAGAGCCCTTTCCGCAGGTGCGGAAACGTGTTTGAGCCGATCGGGCGCGAGCGCGGTCGATCGTGTCTTGGCCCGGTTGATTCCGGGACTGCCCGCGACGATGGCGCCGGACGAGGGTAAGGTGTCGGAATGACGGACGGCATGGCGAAGCAGGGTCTGGCCGGCGGGCTGACGAACTACGGCGATCCCGATTTCGCGCTCTACCTGCGCCGCTCGTTCGCCCGCTCGATGGGCTTTTCGACGGAGATGCTGGACCGCCCGGTGATTGGCGTCGCCACTTCGGGCGGGGACTTCAACAATTGCCATCGCTTGATGCCCGAACTGGTCGACGCGGTGAAGCGCGGCGTCCTGGCGGCCGGAGGGCTGCCGCTCGATTTCCCGACCATTTCGCTCGGCGAAGTTTTTTTGAATCCGACGAGCCTGATGTACCGCAACCTGATGGCGATGGATGTCGAGGAGATGATCCGGGCGCAGCCCATGGATGCGGTGGCGCTCATCGGCGGATGCGACAAGACCGTCCCGGCGCAGCTTATGGGCGCGATCTCGGCCGGCAAGCCGGCGATTCAGCTTGTGACGGGGCCGATGATGACCGGGCGCTTCCGGGGCGAGCGTCTCGGGGCCTGCACCGACTGCCGCCGGTTCTGGGCGCGCTACCGGGCCGGCGCAATCGATCGCGCTGAGATCGACGCCGTGGAAGGGCGGCTTGCCGTCACGGCCGGCACTTGCGCCGTGATGGGCACGGCGAGCACCATGGCCTGCCTCGCCGAGGCGCTTGGGATGAGCCTTCCGGGAACCGCTGCGATCCCGGCGGTTCACGCCGACCGGCTCCGCGCCGCCGAGGCGACCGGGGCGCGGGCCGTTGCGCTCGTCGGTTCGGGATTGACGCCAAGGCGCATCCTGACGCGGGAGGCCGTCGAGAATGCGCTGCGCGTCTTGCTGGCGCTCGGCGGTTCGACGAACGCGGTCATCCACCTTGCGGCCATCGCGGGCCGTGCGGGACTCCCGCTCTCGCTCGCCCGCCTCAATGAATTGAGCGACACGACGCCGGTCCTGGTCGACCTGAAGCCGACAGGCGACCACTACATGGAGGATTTTTTCGCCGCCGGCGGGCTCGGCGCAGTTTTACGCGAGCTAAGGGACTCGCTGCATCTCGATTGCCTCGCCGTCACGGGCGAGACCCTGGGCGAGCGCCTCGCCGGCGACACGGACGACGTCGATCGCGGCGTCGTGCGTCCGAAGGACGATCCGATCGCGCGCGATGGCGGTCTTGTCGCCCTGTTCGGGAGCCTGGCGCCGAACGGCGCCATCCTGAAGCGGGCGGCCGCCGACCCATCCCTGTTCGAGCGCGAGGGCCGCGCCGTCGTGTTCGAGGACTTGGAGGATCTCGCCGCCCGCATCGATGCGCCCGATCTCGATGTCGAGCCGGACGATTTTCTGGTGCTGAAGAACGCCGGACCGATTGGGGCGGGCATGCCGGAGGCGGGCTACCTGCCGATCCCGGCCAAACTCGCGCGCGCGGGCGTCAAGGATATGGTGCGCATCTCCGACGCGCGCATGAGCGGCACCGCGTTCGGCACGGTCGTGCTCCATGTCTCGCCGGAGGCGGCCGTCGGCGGGCCGCTCGCGCTCGTGCGGACCGGCGACCGCATCCGCCTGAGCGTGCGCGGGCGGCGGCTTGATCTTGTTCTTGGAGAAGCGGAGCTGGCTGAGCGGCGCGCGGCCTGGGCGCCGCCGAACGGCGTCGGCGCGGAGCGCGGCTACCGCCGCCTCTACCGCGACCAAGTCCTTCAGGCGGAGCAGGGCTGCGACTTCGGTTTTCTGGTTGGCCCGCCGTAGCCGACCGAGCTCGGCTCGAACCGCCCAGACCGCACAAGCGGAGCCGAAACGGTGCCGCATTCATCACTGAGGCGACCGCGATCTTCGTCCGAGCGCTGCTCGGAGCCCCTGAGTGAGCGAGAAGCGATGCGCCGCTGATGGCGGCGCATCGTATAACCGAAGAAATCAGGCGAGGGAGATGGATGCCGCCTCGCGGCCCTTCTGGCCTTCGACGACCTGAACGACGACGCGCTGGCCTTCGATCAAATCCGGCAGGCCGGCGCGCATCAGCGCCGAGCGATGGACGAACACGTCCTTGCCGCCGCTCTCCACGGCGACGAAGCCGAACCCCTTGGCGGGATTGTACCACTTCACCGTGCCGGACATTTCTTCGGCCGGTCCGCTGGAGCGCGGCTCGCTCTGGTAGGGCGCGCGCCGCGGCGGGCGCTGGCCGTAGCCACCGCCCCCGCCGCCGTAGCCTCCTCCTCCACCGCCGCCATAGCCGCCTCCACCGCCGCTATAACCGCCTCCGCCGCCATAACCGCCGCCGCCGCCCCGCGGCGCCGCGGGCTGGGCGGTGCTGGTGTCGATGTTGCTGATTTCAGTGACTTGCGGGCCTTTCTGGCCCTGCGACACGCGGGCCGTCAGCTTCGTGCCCGGCTGAAGCTCGCTGTGGCCGGCCGCCTCGACGGCGCGGATGTGCAGAAAAGCGTCGCCCGAACCATCGGACAACTCGACGAAGCCGAACCCTTTCTCCGGGTTGAACCATTTGACCGTCGCGTCCATCTCGGGGCCGGACTGCGACTGTTGGAAGGAGGATGGGCCTCGGCCCATGTCCGGCATCGAGCGCGGCGGCTCGCTCATGAAGTCGTCGCCAAAGCCGCGACGGCGCGGCTCACGGAAGTCTCGGGATCGGCTCATTGGAGGAAAACTCGCTCAGGGTGCAGCTGCTAGGGTGGTGCTCTGGTGGTGCGATCGTGAACAGGCTTCAGGTTCGCGACGAGCGATTGATATCGGCTGGACCCAACACGGCAAGGCAACGTCAGGCGCCGACAGTCCATGCGCTCGGTCAAGGACTCTGAAACGGCTTATGTAGGGTTCGAGGAAACCTCCGCCGACACACGCTCGGCCTGTAACGTTGCGATATGAGTAGTGTCAAAAGACCGTTGGAAAATCAAGCGCGTCCCCACGTCGAATCTGTGATTCGGGGGTTGCGACGACAAGAAAATGAAAGTCCCGGCCCTGCGTTCCCTAACGGCCCGGCAAAACGACGACTCTGGGCCGGGGCGGCAGCGTCGCGCGGGAAACCACGACCGTCGGCGTTTCGTTGAACGTCACCGTGAAGCGCTCACGCGCCTTATCGAGAAATCGGCCGAGGGTCGCCGGCCCGAAATAGTGCATCGGCAGCGCCAGGGGCGGGTTGAGCGCCGTCAACACGCCCATCATGTCGTCGAGGTTGAGCGTCCAGCTTCCGTCCACGGGGACCAGGACGACATCGATGCGGCCGAGTTCCTTCAAATGCTCGGGTTCGAGCGGGTGATGGAGGTGACCGAGGTGGGCGATGCAGAGCCCTGCCGTCTCGAACACGAAGATCGAGTTGCCATAGAGCCGCGTGCCGCCGTCCTCGTCGCGAATGTTGGTCGGGATGTTGCGGATGCGTACATCGCCCACTTGGAGATCATGACGCGCCGCCTTGCCGGGGGCGTCCCAGCCGCGCAGCACATGCCGGATGCCGGGATCGGGCGCGTAGCTGTGATGGGTCGCGTGGGCGCGGTTCATGGTGGCGACATCCGGCGTCGCCGCCGGGCGGATGAAATCGTTGTAGTCGGTCGCGATCCGCACGCCGCCAGGGCTCTCGATCAGGAAGGTCGCGTGGCCGACGAAGGTGATGCCGACCTGATCGGCCTGGAGCGCCGCCTCCCGGACAGCGGCCGGAATCACCCGTGGCGGCGATCCGGCGACGTGGCCGGGGCAGGAGTCGGACGCAAAGCTCAAGGCGATAGGCGGCGTCAGACAGAGGGCCGCGATGGCCGCCGCCATCGACCGAAACAGGCTGGCGCGCATCCGCATGGCCGGTCTCCCTCAAACCGATTTCAATGGGCCATGAACACCGGCAGCGCCGCCGCGGCGAGAATGTGGCTCGTCGCGCCGCCGAAAATCATCTGACGCAGCCGGCTCTGGGTGTAAGCCCCTTTGATGAGCAGGTCGCTCTGCAACGACGCGGCGGTCGCCAGGATCGTCTCGCCGATGCTGCGCCGGCCCGGTTTCGCGTCCATCAATTCGGCTCCGATCCCGTTCTGCTGGAGATAGGACACAAGCTGGCCGCCACCGGGTCCCGGCGCCATGCCGCCCTCGACGGTGAGGACGACGACGCGCGTCGCCTGATGAAGCAAGGGCAGGGCGAAAGCAATCGCGCGCGCCGTCTCGGTGCTGCCGTTCCAGGCGATGACGATGGTTTCGCCGAGCGTGCGCGGGGCCGTCGGCGGCGCGATCAGGATGGGCCGCCCGCTCTCGAACAGGGCCGCTTCGAGCGTCGACATGCGCGGGGCGATCTGACCCGACACGGGCCGGCCCACGACGGTCACGTCGAAGACGCGGCCATACTCGCCAACGAGCGCATCGCCCGCGGAGTCCGTATCGTACCAGCGACAGGCCAGGCCGCCCCCCGGCTCGGCGAAGAGCGGCACCTGGCGCTCGCGCATGAACGCCTCGAACGTCTCGCGCGCGCGGGTCGCCTCGGTCTGATCCACAAGGTCGTTCTGCGTCCAGGTCAGGCCGCCGACCATGTCGACGGGGACGAACTCGGTCAAGACCGGGCGAAGGGCGAAGCCTTCGACGAGGCTGCCGAAGCGCCGTCCGAACAGCAGCGCCGTTTGCAGCATCGACGGGATCAAGTCGTGAGTCTCGACGGGAACGAGAATGGCTTTCATGACAGCGATCCTCCGCAGGGCGGGTTCGGCCGCGTTCGCCGCATGCCAAGGAGTTCTACGCTAACGCCAATCGACCCTCGGCTCCAAGGGGCCGCGTGCGAACGGCTCAGCTTTCGTCCTCGGGCATCAATGCGAAGATCGGCCCGGCGCTCATCATCACGAACAGGATGCGGAAGATGTGGTGGGCCGCCACGAAGGCGACCTCGATCTGAAGCGCCAGCGCGACGAGGCTCATCTCGGCGAGCCCGCCGGGCGAGTAGGCGAGGAGCAGCGGCACGACGCCGTGCGGCGCGACGCGGCTGACCAGGACCGCGAAGATGACCGTGATCGTCAGCAGGATGACCGTCGCGCCGACCGAGAGCCCGAGGATGCGGAGGATTTCGCGCGGCGGCGCGCCGAGAAACCGGCACCCGATCACGGTTCCGAGCACGGTCTGGGCCGCGTTGACGATTTCGCGCGGGGGCGTGAAGTCGCTCAACCCCAGCACATGGACGACCGCGCTGACCACCATCGGGCCTAGGAGATTCTTGGCGGGAAAGCGCAGGTAGTGCCCCACGATCGCCCCAAGGATGCCCGCGCCGATGAGCCAGAGATCGCTCGTCCACGGGGCTTCCAAGATCGACACGCCGAGCCGGGAGCGGCTGCCGACCCATGCGCCCTGAATCCACTGCACGATGAACGGCAGCGTAAACACGATGAGCAGGATGCGGGCCGAATGGACGAGGGCGATGATGCGCGCGTCGCCGCCCTTCTCATCGCCCAAAACCGTCATCTCGACGAGTCCGCCCGGCATGCCGGCGAAAAAGGCCGTGGTCCGGTCGAAACCGCCGACAATTCGAAAGTAGGTCACGCACGCCGCCGCGCAGGCCGCCACGAAGCCGGCAAGTCCCAGAATGGTCGGAATCCAGGTCGGGAGTTGGGCGACGATCGCGGGGTTGAAGCCCGCGCCGAGCAATACGCCGATCACCATCGTCATCGGCGGGCGCACGACGGCGGGCGCCGCGATGGGGGCATGAACGAGGGCTGCGAGCGTGCAGACCGTCATGGCGCCCAGCATCCAGGGCAGGGGCAGGTTGAGCTGCGCAAACGTCCATCCGCCCGCGGTCCCGAGCGTCAGCGCGGCGGCGAAGCGGAGATAAGGGAACCGGCCGGGCGCGAGCGCGCGTGAGCCGTCACGGAACTCTAGGAGAAAGCTGCGCATGAGCGTGGCCTCGCCATGCCGCGATAGCCGGATGGCCGGGCGCACGCAATCGCTGGGTGAATGGTTCGGGCGCGATGGGTGGCTCGCACCGACGCCGGCAGGGGGGTCTCGTCTCCCCGCACGCGGGGAGAGGCCGAGACGGCGTCAGCCGTCCGGGTGAGAGGGCGGTGCAGGAGGAGGCTCTTCCGGATGCGCCCCCTCACCCTCGCTGCGCTCGCCTCGCGCCTCCGGCGCAAGGCCTTCTCCCCGCTGGCTAGCTGCGCCAGCAGTTCTGCGGGGAGAGGCAAACGCGCCGGCTCCGTCGAGCGCTTCCGGCGCCGACCGATCTCCCGGAACCATCAGGGGCGGGTAGCGGTGGCGTCGGCCCCGAAAATCCTCGATCTCAGCCTCCGAACCATCGGCCGCAACGACGGCCGTGGGGCCGATCGGCGCTTTGCCGTATCCGCCCGGAATGTCGAGCACGTAGGCCGGCTGGCACAGGCCCGAGAGACGCCCGCGCAGGGCGCGCATCAGCGCTTGGCCCTCGGCGATCGTGGTGCGGAGGTGGCCCGTGCCGGGCGCGAGGTCGCCATGGTGCAGGTAATAGGGCTTGATCCGGCTCTCGACGAAGGCGCGCATGAGTTGCCCGAGGGTATCGGGATCGTCGTTGACGCCGCGCAGCAGCACCGACTGGCTCAGCATCGGGATGCCGGCGTCGATCAGCCGGGCGCAGGCGGCGCGGGCGCGGTCGTGCAGTTCGCGCGGATGGTTGGCGTGGAGCGCGACATAGACCGCTTTGCCCTTGGCTTTCAGGGCGCGCACCATGGCGGGACCGATCCGGTCCGGGTCCGCGACCGGCGCGCGGGTGTGGATGCGGACGACCTTGACGTGCTCGATGGCTGCGATGTCGCGGACAAGTGCGCCGAGGCGACGCGGCGACAAGACGAGCGGGTCGCCGCCCGTCAAAATGACTTCCCAAATCTCCGGGCGCTCATGGATGTAGGCGAGGGCCGCCGCGAGAGCTTTCGGCGAGAGCGCCTTGACGCCGCCCGGTCCGACCATCGCCCGGCGGAAGCAGAACCGGCAATAAACCGCGCAGACGTGGACGGGTTTCAACAGCACGCGGTCGGGATAGCGGTGCACGAGCCCCTCGACCGGCTCGTGCACCCGGTCGCCGATGGGGTCGGCGCTCTCGCCGGGCTGCGTGTCCAGTTCGCGCACATCGGGGACGAACTGCCGGGCGATCGGGTCGTTCGGGTCGGCGGGGTCGATCAGAGCGGCGATGTCCGGCGTGACGGCGACGGCGTAGCGCGCTGCGACCTGCTCCAAATCGGTCAACTGCGCTGGCGGCGCAAGGCCGGCTGAGACAACCTCCCGCGCGGACTTGAGGCCCTCGCTCCGCATGCGGCTGTCGTCCTCAGGGTCGATCCCGATGGCGACTTGGCTGGCGCCCTGCATCCGCGGCCATCAAGTAATGATAGTAGCGGCTCACGAAAGAATTCGATAGGTCGGCCCGCGTGGCGATTTCCTCCCGGTGCCCGCCCAAGCCGATCTTCCTGAACAGCTTCGCGTATTCTTTGTACTCGCGAGGCAGATAGCCGCGCAGCAGCATGTCCGTAAACCGGGCTCGAAGCTGCTCCTGCTGGGCTGCGGTGAGCGTGGCGCGCCGCAGGGCTCGCGCGGTGTTGGATTTGAGGATCTTACCAAACGCGAAACTCTGGTCCTCCTCCACGAACTCGACGCCGATGAGGACGGCGGCCGGGTCATCCGCCTCGATCCGCTGGATCATACGATCCATCACCGGGTAGACCCACACGATTCCCTCCGCGGAGTGGCGGCGCGGCTCGACATCACCCGGGCTGCATTTCAGGCGCGCGCAATACGAGCGATAACGCTGCTCAACGGCGTCGGCCGCCCATCGGCCCGCCCCGTTGTAGTCGATCACCCGCATGCCTCGAGCCGTTGGGCCACTTAATATCTCGGACCGGCGAGCGGGGTCCATAGCACGTCCTCGATCCTCCTTGCGCCGGTCGCTAGCATCACCAGGCGGTCGAGGCCGAGCGCGACGCCGCTCGCCGCGGGCATCTTGGCAAGGGCGGCCAGGAAATCCTCGTCGATGGGATAGCGCTCGCCATAGACCCGCTGCTTCTCGTCCATCTCGGCCTCGAAGCGCCGGCGCTGTTCGGCCGGATCGGTCAGCTCGCCGAAGCCGTTGGCGAGCTCGACGCCGCAGGCATAGAGCTCGAACCGCTCGGCGACGCGCGGGTCGCCCGCCTTCGGGCCGCGCCAGCGCCGCCTCGGCGACGGGTACTCGCACAGGATCGTGGCGCGGCCCATGGCCGAGGTTCGGCTCGATGCGCTCGACGAGGACGCGGCTGAACACGTCCGACCAGGTGTCGTCCGCGGCCACGCGCACCCCTGCGGAGACGGCCGCCGCGGCGAGCGCGTCGCGGTCGGTCTCGCCTGCACGATCAATGGTGGCGAGGAGGTCGATGCCGGCGAAGCGCTCGAACGCCTCGGCCACGGTCAGGCGCTCCGGCGCGACGAAGGGATCGGCGCTGCGCCCCCGCCATGTCAGCGTGCGCGCCCCGGCGGCCTCGGCGGCCAGCGCCAGGAGCTCGGCGCAGTCCCGCATCACCACTTCGTAGGGCTCATCCGCCCGATACCATTCGAGCAGCGTGAACTCCGGGTGGTGCAGGGGGCCGCGCTCGCGGTTGCGGAACACGCGGGCGAACATCGAAGATGCGCCGTTCGCCGGCCGCAAGCAGCTTCTTGCAGGCGAACTCCGGCGAGGTGTGCAGATAGAGCGGCGCGCGCGCCCCGTCCGGCCCGAACAAGCTCGGTCGCGAAGGCGTGCAGATGCGCCTCGTTGCCGGGCGAGACCTGCAGCGCCGCCGCTTCGACCTCGACGAAGTCGCGCGCGGCGAAACCAGCCGCGCACGGCCGCCAGGATGCGGTTGCGGGCGATGCAGGAACGGCCGCCGGTCGGCGTGGACGTGCGGGCGCCCACCAGGGGGATGCGTCAAGGGCAGGGGCGAGGCATCGGGCTTTGGCCGGGCGCGAGGACGCAGAGACTGGCGAACCACCGCAAGATGAGCTAGGTGCGCCTCGAAGCTTTCTGGCGGAGCGCGCGGCGACCGGCCCGCGCCGCCGTCGCTTATCACAGAAGGAACGCACTCCGTGAAGGTCATCGCCTAGCTCGCTGCGCAAGGGCAACGTCGTCGACATGGACGGCAAGCTCTACGTGATCCTCTCGGCCGAGAACATCCATCCCGGCAAGGGCACGCCGGTGACGCAGCTCGACATGCGCCGCATCTCCGACGGCGTGAAGGTGTCCGAGCGCTACCGCACCACCGAGCAGGTCGAGCGCGCCTACGTCGAGGACCGGGAGCACACCTTCCTCTACCAGGACGGCGAAGGCTTCCACTTCATGAACCCCGAGACCTACGACCAGGTCACGGTGCCGAAGGACATCATCGGCGATCAGGCGGTCTATCTGCAGGAGGGCATGGCCGTGATGCTCTCGACCGCACGACGGCGTGCCGATCGCCATCGAGCTGCCGCAGCGCGTGACGCTCGAGGTGGTCGAGACCGAGCCGGTCATGAAGGGCCAGACGGCCTCCTCCTCCTACAAGCCGGCGATGCTCTCGAACGGCGCGCGCACCATGGTGCCGCCCCATATCACGGCCGGCACGCGCGTCGTCATCATGACCGCGGACGGCTCCTACGTGGAGCGCGCGAAGGACTGAGAGCTTTCACCTCTCCCCGTCTTGCGGGGAGGGGCTGAGACGGCGTCAGCCGTCCGGGTGAGGGGGCGTCTCAGGACAGAGCGCACCGGAACATATGAGGCCTACTGCGTTAGGTTGCAGCCGCTCTCCTGCACGGTGGCGAAGGCTTGGTCGCCCGGAATCGTGGAGAGGTGCTTGTAGTAATCCCAGGGAGCCTTGCTCTCGGCCGGAGTCTTGACCTCGAACAGGTACATCTCGTGGGCCATGCGGCCGTTCGCCAGAACCTTGCCGTTGCGGGCGAAGAAGTCGTCGACCGGCAGTTCCTTCAATTTCTTCGCAACCGCCACGGTCTCGTCCGTTCCGGCCGCCTGCACGGCCTTGAGATACTGCAGGACCGCTGAATACGTTCCGGCCTGAACCATATTCGGCATGCGTCCGGTGCGCTCCATGAAACGCTTGGCGAACCCGCGGCTCTGGTCGTCGAGGTCCCAGTAATAACCCTCCGTGAGCACGAGGCCCTGCGCGGCCTTGAGGCCGAGGCCATGGACTTCGGCGAGGGTGAAGAGGAGCGCCGCGAGGCGCTGCCCGCCCTGCACCACGCCGAACTCGGAGGCGGACTTGATGGCGTTCGAGGTGTCGAGTCCGGCGTTGGCCAATCCGATCACCTTCGCCTTGGACCCTTGCGCCTGGAGCAGGAAGGACGAGAAATCGCTGGCGCTCAGGGGATGGTGCACGGCGCCGAGCACCTTGCCGCCCTTCGACTTCACGTAGCGGGCGGTTTCCTCCTCCAGCGAGTAGCCGAAGGCGTAGTCGGCGGTCAGGAAGAACCAGGTGTCGCCGCCTTGCTCGACGAGCGCGCCGCCGGTGCCGACGGCGAGCGCCCGCGTATCATAGGCCCAATGGAATCCGTAAGGGGAGCACTGCTTGCCCGTGAGGTCCGTCGTCGCCGCGCCGGTGACGATGTCGATCTTTTTCTTTTCCCGCGAAAGCTGCTGCACGGCGAGCGCGACCGAGGAGGTGGTCAGCTCCATGATGGCGTCGACTTTGTCGACGTCGTACCACTGCCGTGCGATGTTGGACGCGATGTCCGGCTTGTTCTGGTGGTCGGCGTTGACGAGTTCGACCACCATCCCATTCCCGATGATCTTGCCCTTTTGAGCGTCCTCGACCGCCATTCGCGCGGCCTCGACCGACCACTTGCCGCCGAAGTCGGCGTAGACGCCGGATTGATCGTTCAGGATGCCGATCTTGACCACGTTGTCCGATATCTGCGCGGGCGGCCAGCGGACAGAGAAGGACGGCGAGACCGGCCGCCGCGTATCGTGCCAGGGACATGTTCGTTTCCTCCCGAAGAATTGTTGGGTCGCCTCCGACGCCGGGCAGTGTGCGGGCATAAGGGACGGCTTATCAAGCGGCTTTCGACCTGGGCGGGGGCCTCCGCGCCCGAACCAAGTCATTCGGCGAGGTCGCCGGGCCTCAGGATCGTCTCCCGCAGTCGGCTCTGGATCCTGGAGAGCGGCGTCGAAGGCTTCGGCGCGCAGGTTCAGGAAAGCGCGCGTGATGGCGAATGCCCGCTGCTGGCGGGCGCGGCCGGCGAGCAGCGTTGGGTCCGCGCCGCACTCGACCGCGTCCAATGCGGTATCCTGGGCAAGGTCGAGGCAAATCCGCGCACCGCGTTCGACGGCACGATCGGCCATGTCGCGCACCGACTGGCAGACCCAGTCCGGAACCGGCGCGCAAGCCGACGGGAGGGAAGCGCCAGAGTCGTGTCGATCGCCTCGCCATGCTCGAACAGCAAACCGCCGAGCCGGTCGAGGGCGTCCTGCTGCCAGCGCGCATGTGCGGCGAGGGACGCGTCCCCTGACGTTGCGAGCTCGTCGAGCTGGTTCAGGCAGGCGAGTTCGTGCACGATGTCGAGCGCATCGGACACGGTCATCGCTACGCGAGTAGGGGAGGGGATATTCGTCATGGAGGGACCTCCGCGACGGACCGGCCGAGAGCCTCTCTCTTGACCCTCCGATCCGTCACGGAGCCCCCTGACCTTCTCTCCCTCTTGCCTCGCCGAGCGCCGGTCGCCGAGGGCACCCGGCCAGTGTTCGGCGACCTGCTCGAGAAGCCGCTTCGCCTTCAGCTCGAGGTCGAGCCGCGCATCCTGGTGCTTCTCGGTCCGCGCCAAGGCCGTGATGCCCTGCACGAAATCGATACACTCGAATTCCGGGTGGGATGACCCTCCTCGATCATCACCGTGTCGATGATCTTCGCCGTATCGGTCTTCGAGAAGCCGCGCTTACGCAGGAAGCTGCTGACCGTTCTTCGTCCGTGCGGGCGACGATCTGGGCCCGGCCGCGCGTGGATGCCGGAGACGAAGACAGAGGCCGCGCTGAGTCGGCGAAGCTCTCCAGGGCCGGCGCGGCCTCCTGGGCAAAGCGCGAGGCCGCGTAGTTGGAGTGCCGGATCGTGATCTCCTCGAAGCTGCTCGGCGCCCCAGATGTTCCGGTTCTGGCACACCGCCCGGAAAAAGAGCTCGCGATGCCGAGCGTCCGTGAGCCCACCTCCGAGTTCCAGCAATAGAAGCCGCGGAAGTAGACGTCGGGCGATCCAGTCGGCGAGCAGGCCGGCCTCGATCGGGTGCATGTCGTCGACGAGGAACAGAAAGACGTCGCGGTCGCGAGGCGTAGAGGGTGGTCGTTTCCTTGGTGATCGTCGACGTGCGGGTTGTGGACCATGGTGCCCCAGTCGAGCACGCCCGGCACCTTCAGCGGTGTGTCGCCGGTGCCGTTTCCGGCGATTCGCATCGCGGCCGCGACGAGCTCGTGGTCGTGGATACGGCCATAGTCCGGGCCGATGACAGCGCGCAGCTCGGCCAGCTCGCGAGCCTGGTCGGCGCCAGGGTATCCTACGCGGGGCTGTTCTTCGCCGAGCAGATTGAGCGGAAGGGCCAGAACTGGAACCAGCACCGCGTCGTCGGGGCGCAACTGGTGGCCCCGTCCTGGAATTACGTGCCCGAGAGCATGGATTGGCCAGCGATGCTTTGCGCCCACGCATGAGAGTCGAGTTCCGGGCGACGGCCGGCCTTCTCAGGGCGGTGCGGGGGAGGAACTGCACCGCCCCCATCCGTTCGCACACGAGCGGGTTCGGCTTCGTCGCGGCCGGGCTCGCGGCGGCCGGGAGATCTCCTCGTGCTTGCCCGCGACTATCGGCCCGTCGCCGACGACGACTACCTGCCTGACCCCTCGGTCTGCGCGATGATGGGACCCCGAGGCGATCGGCAAGGCGCTCCAGTGGGCGCTGCGGGACAGGGTCACGCTCTTTCATATCCACACGCACGGCGGAAGGGGCATCCCGGGATTCAGCGGCGTCGATCTTCGCGAAAACCCAAAGTTCTTCCCGGACTTCTTCAAGGTCGCCCCACAATGTGCCCATGGCGCGCTGGTGCTGAGCGGCGACACCGCGGCGCGCCGCGAAGTCTGGCTCCAGAAGGGCTCCCGGGACCTTCCGATCGATGCGTTTCGCGTGGTGGGGATGCCGATCGTGAGATGGGAGGTCCTCGGGATGAGCTTCGCGACTTGACCGGCAGAGCTTCCTCGGTCCGAAGGGCCACAGCAGGGCCACGGGAACCGCCGGGCGCTGCTTCGGCTGCACGCGCGCCAGCGCATTGCGCATCCAATGAACTCGACAGCGCTGATGAGAGGCGTGGAAGACCTTCGTGGCCGCGGCCCGGAGCCCCTTGTGGTCATCGGCAATAACGAGCTTCACGCCCCGATCCGCCAGGGAGCGCAGGAACGCCGTCCAGAACGGTTCGGCTTCCGACGCGCCGGTGGCCACGCCAGCACTTCGCGCCGCCCATCCGTGTTCACGCCCACCGCGATTATCACAGCGACCGAGACGATCCGGCCCGCCTGGCGCGACTTCAGGTACGTCGCGTCGATCCACAGATAGGGCCGACGCCCTCGATCGGCCGGGCGAGAAAGGCATTCACCCGCTCATCGATCTCTGCGCACAGCCGCGAGACCTGGCTCGAGATGCCGGACGCGCCCATGGCCTTGACCAGGTCATCGACGGCCCGGGTCGAGACCCCGTGGACGTAGGCCTCCTGGATCACCGCCGTGAGCGCCTTCTCGGCCGTGCGCCGGGGCTCCAGAAAGGACGGCAGGTAGCTGCCCTTGCGCAGCTTGGGAATGGCGAGATCAATCCGACCCACGCGCGTGTCCCAGGCGCGCTCGCGATAGCCGTTTCGGTGATTGAGCCGCTCGGGGCTGCGCGCGCCGGCTGGCACGCCGGTCCTGGCCTCAACCTCCCAGGTCCATCAGCCGCTCGGCCGCAAAGGCCAGCATCTCCCGCACGAGGTCGGTATCTGCCCGCTTCTCGATCAGCTCGGAAGCGCCATTCTGTCGTCGGTCATCGTCGTCGTCCTGTCAGGTTCAAGCGTCGCAACTCGAACCCTAACCGAAGACCGGCGGTGACCGCCCCAGGCGTGCGCTGCGCTCGTGAGGGGCTTCGCGCACGCCCTCAGCGGATCCGTCCTACACCACGCCCAGGGAAATCAACGCGGAGGCAGCCCAGGCCGTGATGCACCGCGTCGCTAGACACCGCAAATGGGCTGCCGAAGCTGCGCAATGACGCAGCGGGTCAAATACATTCGGAGGGGTTCAGATCAGCCGCACGGCCAGCCCTCGCTCGAGCTCGGCCTCGTTGTAGTAGCGGGCTGCCTGCTGCACCGAGCGGTGCTGGGACAGGCGCATGGCCTCGGGGAGCGGCACCCCGCGTCGGCCGGCCTCGGTCATGAACCCGGAGCGCAGGCCGTGGGCCGAGAACAGGAGGGGGTCGAGCCCGGCGCGCTGGCATCGCTTCTTCAGCACGGCGTTGACGCTTTGCGGGTCGAGGGCCCGCTCGCCCAGCTGCCCCCAGCGGTCGATGCGCCGGAACACGGGACCTTTGTCGATCTTGGCGGCCTCCAGCCAATCGATCACGGCCTGGGCCGCCCGCCCGATCACGACCACGCGGGCGTCGTCCTCGGCGGCGGTGGTCTTGGTGCGCCCGAGCCGGATGGCGAGCTTTGGCACGAGCGGGCTGTCCGGGTCCTTGGGATCGAGCGGGATCGGCGCCTCGCGGATCACGTCGTCGACCCACAGCCGCGCCACCTCCGAGCGGCGCCGCCCGCCGGAGGCGAAGGCGATGAGGAGGAGGGCGCGATCGCGAAGGTCGGCAAGCCGATGGTCGAACGGGCAGGCGGCGAGGAGTTCTTCGACCACGTCCGCGGTCACGGCCGGTTCGCTCTTGCTGCCACGCGGGCGGCGGCTGGCCCGGGCGGTGAGCGACAGCGCCGTGCGCAGGCGCGGGTCCTTGAACGGTCCGTCGAGGCCGCGGAAGCGATGCAGGGTCGACCAATGGGCGAGGCGGCGCCGCACGGTCGCAACCGCATGCGGGCCCTCGACCCGCAGGAGCTTCAGCCCGCGCAGCTCGTCGATCACGGCCTGCGGCAAGCCGTGGTTCGGGTCGGTCTCGCGCTCCGCCGGGTCCCAGAGGTGGTGCGCCACAAATTTCAGGGGGAGGGCGACCGGCGCGGGCCAGGGCAGGGCCTCGCCCATGGCCGCACGGCACCAAGCCTCGAGATAGCCGAGGTCAGAGGCGAGCGCCCGCAGCGTGTTCGCTCCCATCCCGGTGCGGGCCAGGTGCTTGAGGGTGGCGACGTCGTCGTCGTCGGTGAGCAGGGTCGCGAGGCGCTCGCGCGCATCGAAGGGCAGAATGCCCGCCAGCGCATCGAGCTCGCTCTCCCGGTGGAGGAGGGCGTCGGCCATCACGGCGAATTCTCCGGCAGAACGGTCACGCCTTCCGCGACGGCCGCGGCGCGGAGCTTCTCATCCAGGGTGGCGAGCGGCAGGGCTTGGTCCAGCGCCAGGTCGAGATAGGCGGCGTCGTAGGCCGTCAGGCGGTGCGTCAGCGCCCGCTGCGCGATGCGGGCGGACGGCCCGGAGGGCACAAGGCGGATCGGCATCTTCTCGATCCGGGCGAGCTGGGTCCAGAGCAGGTCCTCGGGCATGCGCCGGCGCTGCACGGCCATGACCAGCAGGTTGCGGACTTCGTGCCGGAACAGGTCGGGCGCGACCGCCCCGTTCGCGAGCACGCGCCGCCCCAACGGAGTGGCCGCCGCGCTGCGCTCGTCGGGCATCAGCCAGGCGCCCGCGATCGAGGCATCGACCACGAAGGACATCAGTATTGATGGCCCTCGTGCTTCCAGGCGATCAGTTCGTCGACCGACACTCGCTTGATCCGGCCGCTGTCGCGAGCGGCGATCATCTCGTCGAACGCCGTCTCTTGAGCGGCCCGCTCGTTGAGCGGGACGAGGCGGCGCCACGGGCTCCTGGCCGCGGGCGATGACGAATTCTTCCCCGGCCTCGACGCGGGCCAAAAGCTCGGAGAGGTGGGTCTTGGCGTCGCTCACCTTGACGGTCTCGGCCATGACGGGGCTCCTGGGGGAGGGCGGCCGTGCAGGCCGCCCTTAATCGAGCGGTTTAGCACGCCGGACCGGACCTGGCCAGCCACTTGGTTCGATGACCATCGATAAACGCTACCCGTTAGCGGTGTCTATCGGATCTCTCCGGCCTGTACCGGTGACGGAAGTTTTATGGCGTTTAGCTTTCGTTACGCGCTTCGGCCCTTTGGCTCCCAATGACTTATGTGATCCCCGATCCGCTGCCCTGGACGGCGCTCGCGAGCCCGCTCGCGGCCGCCGAGGATTGCCGTGGCGCGCCGCGACGAGCGCCTCGGCGCAAGCCTGATCCGGGAGAGGTGGATCAGCCGCACGCACGTCCTGGACGCCTGCGCCAGCCTGGGGCTCCAGGGCGCGCTGATGCCCCTCGAAGACCTTGTCCGGCACGACGCCGCCATGGACCTGCGCGCGCCCATCCACGACCTCACGCGCGCGCACGCCGTGCTGCGGACGCGGCGCAGCATCGCCGCGGCTGAGCCCAGCTGGGCAACGAGCCCGGCCGGCCTCGCCGACTTGAGCCGAGGCCGGACGGGAGAGGGGAGGCGGCGCTTCGGGCGCTGGAATCGCCGTGGATTCACGAGCCGAGCCGAGGAAAAGGCCGGGGAGGGCGCCTGCGACGATGATGCCTTCGCGGCCGAGCTCGCCGCCATCGATGCCGTGCTGGAGCGCTCCAGCCGCGCGCTCGCCGGCGCCGTGCCGCCCCGCGCGCAGGACCCGCTCGCACTCGTCTACGATCTGGACTGGGACGAGGGCGCCCGCCTTCAGCAGTGGCTTGGCGTGGCCGAGGACACCCGCGCGCTGCCGCCTCTCCCTCGCGGCCGCGCTCGCCTTCGACGCGTGGGCCACGATCGAGCCGCTGCAGCACCGGCCTTGGCTCGGGGCGCTGGTGGTTTCGGGGCTGCTGCGGGCGCGGGGCGAGGCACACCTGCGTCTGCCCTGCCTGAATGTAGCGGCTGCGCCAGCTGCCGCATGACCGCCGGCGCGCGCGGGATCAGCCGACACCGGTTGGCAGCCTTCCTGGAAGCTGTCAGGCTCGGGGCCGGGCAGGGGATCAAGGACCACGATCGCTGGCGGCTCTCCGCGGGATGTGCTCGAACGCAAGCTCTCCGGGCGCGGAATTGCACTCGAAGCTGCCAGCCCTCGTTGATTTTGTGCTGGCGCGGCCGTTGGTGCTGGCCGGCATGATCGCCGCCGAGCTCGGGGTGACGACCCGGGCCGCCCAGGACCTTGTCGCCGCGCTGGGTTTACGCGAAATAACCGGGCGCGATAGCGCTACCGCGCCCGGTTATTTCGCGTAAGCCCAGCGCGGCGACAAGGTCCTGTGCGGCCCGGGCTGTCACGCCGAGCTCGGCGCGATCATGCCGGCGCACCAACGGCCGCGCCAGCACAGATCGACGAGGGCCGGCAGCTTCGAGTGCTTCTGCGCCCGGAGAGCTTGCGTTCGAGCAGCCGCGGGCGAGCCGCCAGCGATCGTGGTCCTTGAGGCCCTGCCCGGCCCCGAGCGTGACGGCTTCCAGGAAGGCTACCAACCTTGTCGGCTGATCCCGAGCGCGCCGGCGGTCACGCGGCAGCTGGCGCAGGGCGAAGGTCAGGCAGGGCAGGTGGTGGCGCGCTTTACCCCGCGCCCGCAGCAGCCCCGAAACCACCAGCGCCCCGAGCCAGGGCCGGTGCTGCAGCGGCTCGATGGTGTCCAGGCGTCGAAGGCGAGCGCGGCCGCAAGGAGAGGCGGCAGCGCGCGGGTGTCCTCGACCACGCGACGCCAAGCTCGAAGGCGGGCGCCCTCGTCCCAATCCAGATCGTAGACGAGTGCGAGCGGGTCCTGCGCGCGGGGCGGGACGGCGCCGGCGAGCACGCGGCTGGAGCGCTCCAGCACGGCGTCGATTGCGGCGAGCTCGGCCGCGAAGGCGTCATCGTCGAAGGCGCCCTCCCCGGCCCTCTCCTCGGTCGGCTCGTGAATCGCGGCGCTTCCCGCGCCCGAACGCCGCCTCCCCTCTCCGTCCGGCCTTGGCTCAAGTCCGCGAGGCCGGACGGACTGGTTGCCCAGCCGGGCTCGGCCGCGGCGATCCGGCGCCGGGTGCGCAGCACGGCGTGCGCGCGCGTGAGTTCGTGGGTGGGCGCGCGCTGGTCCATCTCGGCGTCGTGCAGGACAAGGTCTTCGAGATGCACCAGCTCGCCCTGGAGCCACAGGCTGGCGCAGGCGTCCAGGAAATGCGTCCGGCTGATCCACCCCTCCCGGATCGGGCTTGCGCCGAGGCGCTCGTCGAGGCGCGCCAGGGCGTCCTCGGCGGCCGCGAGCGGGCTCGCGAGCGCCGTCCAGGGCAGCGGACGGGGAGCACGTAAGTCATTGGCAGACAAAGGGCCGAAGCGCGTAACGGAAGCTAAACGCCATAAAACTTCCGTCACCGGTATAGGCCGGAGCAGATGGCGGTAGCCATCGATAAGTAGTGTTTATCGATGGTCATCGAGACCAAGTGGTTGACCAGGTCCGGTCCGGCGTGCTAACCGCTCGATCAGGGCGGCCTGCGCGGCCGCCCTCCCCCAGGAGCCCCGTTGGCCGAGACCGTCAAGGTGAGCGACGCCAAGACCCACCTCTCCGAACTCCTCGCCCGCGTCGAGGCCGGGGAGGAATTCGTCATCGCCCGCGGCAGGAGCCCGCGGCCCGCCTCGTTCCCCTGAACGAGCGGGCTGCTCAAGAGACGGCATTCGAGGAGATGATCGCCGCCCGCGACAGCGGGCGGATCAAGCGGGTGTCGGTCGACGAACTGATCGCCTGGAAACATGAGGGCCATCAATACTGATGTCGTTCGTGGTCGATGCGTCGATCGCGGGCGCCTGGCTGATGCCCGATGAACGAAGCGCGGCGGCCACTCCGCTTGGGGCGGCGCGTGCTCGCGAACGGGGCGGTCGCCCCCGACCTGTTCCGGCACGAAGTCCGCAACCTGCTGGTCATGGCCGTGCAGCGCCGGCGCATGCCCGAGGACCTGCTCTGGACCCAGCTCGCCCGGATCGAGAAGATGCCGATCCGCCTTGTGCCCTCCGGGCCGTCCGCCCGGATTGCGCAGCGGGCGCTGACGCACCGCCTGACGGCCTACGACGCCGCCTATCTCGACCTGGCGCTGGACCAAGCCCTGCCGCTCGCCACCCTGGATGAGAAGCTCCGCGCCGCGGCCGTCGCGGAAGGCGTGACCGTTCTGCCGGAGAATTCGCCGTGATGGCCGACGCCCTCCTCCACCGGGAGAGCGAGCTCGATGCGCTGGCGGGCATTCTGCCCTTCGATGCGCGCGAGCGCCTCGCGACCCTGCTCACCGACGACGACGTCGCCACCCTCAAGCACCTGGCCCGCACCGGGATGGGAGCGAACACGCTGCGGGCGCTCGCCTCTGACCTCGTCGAGCTGGTGCCGTGCGGCCATGGGCGAGGCCCTGCCCTGGCCCGCGCCCGTCGACCTCCCCCTGGTTCGCGCGCCCACCTCTGGGACCCGGCGGAGCGCGAGACCGACCCGAACCACGGCATGCCGCAGGCCGTGGTCGACGAGCTGCGCGGGCTGGAGTCCTGCGGGTCGAGGGCCCGCATGGGTTCCACCGCGGCGCCGCCTCGCCCATTGGTCGACCCTGCATCGCTTCCGCGGCCTCGAGGGACCTCAAGGACCCCGCCTGCGCACGGCGCTGTCGCCGCCGCCGGGCCAGCCGCCGCCCGCGTGGCAGCAAGAGCGAACGGGCCGTGACCGCGGACGTGGTCAAGAACTCCTCGCCGCCTGCCCGTTCGACCATCGGGTTGCCGACCTTCGCGATCGCGCCCTCCTCCTCATCGCCTTCGCCTCCGGCGGGCGGCGCCGCTCGGAGGTGGCGCGGCTGTGGGTCGACGACGTGATCCGCGAGGCGCCGATCCCGCTCGATCCCAAGGACCCGGACAGCCCGCTCGTGCCAAAGCTCGCCATCCGGCTCGGGCGCACCAAGACCACCGCCGCCGAGGACGACGCCCGCGTGGTCGTGATCGGGCGGGCGGCCCAGGCCGTGATCGATTGGCTGGAGGCCGCCAAGATCGACAAAGGTCCCGTGTTCCGGCGCATCGACCGCTGGGGGGCAGCTGGGCGAGCGGGCCCTCGACCCGCAAAGCGTCAACGCCGTGCTGAAGAAGCGATGCCAGCGCGCCGGCTCGACCCCTCCTGTTCTCGCCCACGGCCTGCGCTCCGGGTTCATGACCGAGGCCGGCCGACGCGGGGTGCCGCTCCCCGAGGCCATGCGCCTGTCCCAGCACCGCTCGGTGCAGCAGGCAGCCGCGCTACTACAACGAGGCCGAGCTCGAGCGAGGGCTGGCCGTGCGGCTGATCTGAACCCCTCCAATGTATTTGACCCGCTGCGTCATTGCGCAGCTTCGGCAGCCCATTTGCGGTGTCTAGCGACGCGGTGCATCACGGCCTGGGCTGCCTCCGCGTTGATTTCCCTGGGCGTGGTGTAGGACGGATCCGCTGAGGGCGTGCGCGAAGCCCCTCACGAGCGCAGCGCACGCCCGGGGCGGTCACCGCCGGTCTTCGGTTAGGGTTCGAGTTGCGACGCTTGAACCTGACAGGACGACGACGATGACCGACGACAGAATGGCGCTTCTCGAGCTGATCGAGAAGCGGGCAGATACCGACCTCGTGCGGGAGATGCTGGCCTTTGCGGCCGAGCGGCTGATGGACCTGGAGGTTGAGGCCAGGACCGGCGTGCCAGCCGGCGCGCGCAGCCCCGAGCGGCTCAATCACCGAAACGGCTATCGCGAGCGCGCCTGGGACACGCGCGTGGGTCGGATTGATCTCGCCATTCCCAAGCTGCGCAAGGGCAGCTACCTGCCGTCCTTTCTGGAGCCCCGGCGCACGGCCGAGAAGGCGCTCACGGCGGTGATCCAGGAGGCCTACGTGCACGGGGTCTCGACCCGGGCCGTCGATGACCTGGTCAAGGCCATGGGCGCGTCCGGCATCTCAAAGAGCCAGGTCTCGCGGCTGTGCGCAGAGATCGATGAGCGGGTGAATGCCTTTCTCGCCCGGCCGATCGAGGGCGCTTGGCCCTATCTGTGGATTGACGCAACGTACCTGAAGTCGCGCCAGGCGGGCCGGATCGTCTCGGTCGCTGTGATAATCGCGGTGGGCGTGAACACGGATGGGCGGCGCGAAGTGCTGGGGGTGGCCACCGGCGCGTCGGAAGCCGAACCGTTCTGGACGGCGTTCCTGCGCTCCCTGGCGGATCGGGGCTTGCGGGGCGTGAAGCTCGTTATTGCCGATGACCACAAGGGGCTCCGGGCCGCGGCCACGAAGGTCTTCCACGCCTCTCATCAGCGCTGTCGAGTTCATTGGATGCGCCATGCGCTGGCGCGCGTGCAGCCGAAGCAGCGCCCAGCGGGGGTGGCGTGGCCCTGCTGTGGCCCTTCGGACCGAGGAAGCTCTGCCGGTCAAGTCGCGGAGCTCATCCCCAGGACCTCCCATCTCACGATCGGCATCCGCCACGCGAAACGCATCGATCGGAAGATCCCAGGACGAGACTTCGCGGCGCGCCGCGGTGTACACTCAGCACCAGCGCGCCATGGGCACCATTGTGGGGCGACCTTGAAGAAGTCCGGGAAGAACTTTCGGTTTTCGCGAAGATCGACGCCGCTAAATCCCGGGATGCCCCTTCCGCCGTGCGTGTGGATATGAAAGAGCGTGACCCTGTCCCGCAGCGCCCACTCGGAGCGCCTTGCCGATCGCCTCGGTGCCCATCATCGCGCAGACCGAGGGGTCAGGCAGGTAGTCGTCGTCGGCGACGGGCCGATAGTCGCGGGCGAGCACAGAGATCTCCCGGCCGCCGCGAGCCCGGCCGCGACGAGGCCGAGCCCGCTCGTGTGCGGACGATGGGGGCGGTGCGGCCCCTCCACCGCACGGCCTGAGAAGGCCGGCCGTCACCGGAACTCAACTCTCATGCGTGGCCGCGAACCATCGCTGGCCGATGAGTGCTCTCGGGCGCGTGACTCCAGGACGGGGCCCGCCAGTTTGGGTCCCCGACGACGCGGTGTCACTCTCTGGCCCTTCCGCTCAATCTGCTCGGCGAAGAACAGCACCACGTAGAATATTCCTGGCACCGACCAGGCTCGCGAGC
>CAVSLO010000019.1:0-89290 GCA_963728675.1 uncultured Alphaproteobacteria bacterium
ATGTCGGGAATGGCGGCCGAATTCATGGAGGACGGGGCCGGGACGGTATGGCCGGATAGGGGAATCCAAGGCGAGTCGTGCGCGTTTTTATGATTCAAAAGAAGCGTGTTGATGTTCCTGACGATCACTTGATGAACGTCAGTCGGCCATGCGTTCAAGACCGGAACTCCGTTGACAAGCTCCCACCGCCCGCCATCGGGACGCTCCTCGACACAAGCCAGGAAATCCTCGAAAGTCATGGGTCTGGCGAGTTCGGCCGTGCGCGACATCGCGTTCCTCCTGACGATCGCGATCTTAGGCGGGCTGGTCCCGGCCCTCAATGGCGGGAGGCCCACGAACCGCCCGCCTTTTGTCGCCGCACGGCTTGCCGTATGACCGGCCTTCACTGCGGCGCCATCCACGTCGGAAATCATGCCTGCTCCTGTCATCCCTGTCCCGTCCGATGCCGAGCCGGTCGAGCAGTCCCGCATGGTTGAGGCCATTGCGGCCTGGGCGCGCGTCGAGAGCCCGACCGACGCGCCCGGCCGGCGTCAACCGGATGATGGACCTCGTGGCCGCCGAGGTCGCGGAGGCGCCGGTCGCGGTCGAGCGCGTGCCGGGCCGGGACGGGCTCGGCGACAAGCTGATCCTGCGCGCCGGGCCGCGCAGCGATGCGCCCTGCGTGCTCGTGCTGTCGCATCTCGACACCGTGCATCCGATCGGCACCGTTGAGCGCGACCTGCCGGTGCGGCTCGAGGGCGACCGGCTCTACGGGCCCGGCGTCTACGACATGAAGGGCGGCGCGTACCTGGCGCTGCAAGCCTTCAAAGACGGTCGCGCGCCAGGGCTCCGCGGCGCGGCCGCTCGTGTTCCTGATGACGCCGGACGAGGAGATCGGCAGCCCGACGACGCGGCCGCTGATCGAGGATTTCGCCCGCCGCGCAGCCTGTGCGCTCGTCACCGAGCCGGCGCGCGACGGCGGCAAGGTCGTCACCGCGCGCAAGGGCGTCGGCCGCTTCGAGGTGCATGTGGAAGGCCGTCCCGCCCATGCGGGCTCGCGCCATGAGGACGGCCGCAACGCGATCCGCGAGGCGGCGCGCCAGATCCTCGCGCATCGAGGCCATGACCGACTACGCCCGCGGCGTGACGACGACCGTCGGCCTGATCTCGGGCGGCACGGCGGTGAACGTCGTGCCGCAGCATTGCCGCTTCGTGGTCGACCTGCGGGTCGAGACGGCCTCCGACGGCGAGGCCTATGGCGGCGGCGATCCTCGGCTTGACGCCGCACGATCCCGACGTGCGGATCAGCGTGACCGGCGGCATGAACCGCCCGCCCTACGAGCGCACCGACGGCACGGCGCGGCTGTTCGAGCACGCCCGCGCGCTCGCGGCCGAACTCGGCTTCGACCTCCAGGACGTGCCGAAGGTGGGCGGCGGCTCGGACGGCAACTTCACCGCCGCCCTGGGCGTGCCGACGCTCGACGGCCTCGGCATCGACGGCGACGGCGCGCACACGCTGCACGAATACGGCCTGGTCTCCTCGATCGCGCCGCGCATGCGGTTGATGGAGCGGCTGCTGGTCCAAGCCTGAAAACCTTGAAGCGCCAATCGGGTGCGAACCGTTTCAATCCAGCGCCGTTGATCAGATTGGAGGCGCAGCCGAATGAAACCTCGACAAAAGTGAACTATCATGGCTGCGCGACCCCGGCGGTTAGAGGCGCGTGCCCGACGGCGCGCGCCCTGAACGCACGGTTGGGAGGCAAGGGCGGAGCTCAGGATGAACGTGATTGAAGACGTTGGCGTTCGCGTCAGCCAGACCCAGCGCGTCGAACAAGCCGTGCTGTACGGCGAGGTTCGCGAAGACCTGATTCGGGACGAGCTCCTGCCGGAGATTTTCACGATGGCCGCCCGAGCGCGGCCGGATCACCCGGCGATGATTTTCGGCGCCGAGCGGTTCACCTACGCCGACGTGGAGTGCGCGCACGGACGCCATGGCGCGCGGCCTCGCGAGCCGCGGCGTCGGGCCGGGCGATGTCGTGGGCCTGTGGATGCCGCGCGGCGTCGAACTCCTGATGAGCCAGATCGCCATCACCAAGTCCGGCGCGGCCTGGCTGCCGTTCGACGCCGACGCGCCGACCGATCGCATCGCCGTCTGTCTTGGCGACGCCGAGGCCAAGGGCCTCCTCACCAGCGCAGCGCTGGCCGGCAAGGCCGAGGAAGCCGGCTTCCCGGTCCTGACGCCGCAGTCCCTGGTCGACGGTCTGAACGGCGGCCCGGTTGACGCGCGCGCGCGCGGACTGACGCCGGATCATCCCGCCTACATGATCTACACGTCGGGCTCGACCGGGACGCCCAAGGGCATCGTCATCAGCCATCGCAACATCTGCCACTTCCTGCGCTCCGCCAACGAGGTCTACGGCTTCCGGCCCGACGACGTGGTGTTCCAAGGCGCGTCCGTCGCCTTCGATCTCTCGATGGAGGAGATCTGGGCGCCGTATCTGGTCGGCGCGACGCTGTTCGTCGCGAGTCCGGCCATGATGGGCGACGCCGAGAAGCTGCCCGATCTCCTGACCGAGGCCGGCATCACGGTGATCGACACCGTGCCGACGCTGCTGACGCTGCTGACGAAGGATGTGCCCTCGCTCCGTCTGATCCTGCTCGGCGGCGAGGCGCTGCCGCCGCCGCTCGTCGGCCGCTGGGCCAAGCCGGGACGACGCATCTTCAACACCTACGGCCCGACCGAGGCGACGGTCGTGGCGACCGTCGCGGACGTTCGGCCGGGCGAGCCCGTCACGATCGGACGGCCCATCCCGAACTATACCTGCTATGTGGTCGACGAGGCCCTGAACCTGCTGCCGCCGGGGGTGCAGGGAGAGCTTCTGATCGGCGGGCCGGGCGTCGCGCCGGGCTACCTCAAACGCCCTGAGCTGACCGCCGAGAAGTTCATCAAAAACCCGTTCCCGAGCGACGGCCGCGATCCGATTCTCTATCGCTCGGGCGACGCCGTGAGCCTCGACGAGAACGGCAACATCGCCTTCCACGGCCGCATTGACGACCAGGTCAAGATTCGCGGCTTCCGCGTCGAACTCGGCGAGATCGAGACGAAGATTTCGCATTTGCCGGGCGTCGCCCAGGCGGCCGTGGTGCTGCGCCAGGACGAGGGCATGGACCGCCTCGTCGCGTTCCTGGTGCTGGAGCGCGGGGCCGCGCTCGACCGCGCGACCTTGCGCGCGGACCTGCGCGAGCAGCTGCCGCCCTACATGATCCCGAGCCACTTCGAGATCCTGGAGTCGCTGCCGCGCCTGACCTCCGGCAAGGTCGACCGCAAGGCCCTGCGCGCCGTCACGCTCGCCGCCGGCGATGCGCCGGGCGAGCAGGAGGAGCCGCGCAACGAAACGGAAGCCGCGCTGCTCGTCGCGGCCAAGCGCGTCTTCGGCAACCAGGCGCTGCCGTTCGACGCCGACTTCTTCACCGATCTCGGCGGGCATTCGCTGCTCGCCGCCCGCTTCGTCTCGGCGGTGCGGGAAATCCCGGTGCTCGCCTCCATCACCCTGCAGGACGTTTACGGCAAACGGACCTTGCGGGCGCTCGCGGACCACCTGATCGAGCGCACGGGCGGGGCGGGCGCGGCAGCCGTGGTGCGCGATCTCTCGTTCGAGCCGCCGCCGTTCCGGCGTCGCTTCCTCTGCGGCCTCGCCCAGGCCCTTTCGCTGCCGATCGTCCTCGCCTTCGTGACGGCGCAGTGGCTCGGCATCTTCACCACCTACCTGCTGATCGCCGGCGAGGGCTTCGGCTTCTGGGCCGAGATGGCGATGCTCCTCGCCGTTTACGCCGGCATCAATGTCGTGACGGCGGCGGTCGCCATCGCGGCGAAGTGGCTGATCATCGGCCGCATCAAGCCGGGCCGCTATCCGCTGTGGGGCTCCTACTACTTCCGCTGGTGGCTGGCGGGCCGCTTCATGACGCTCGCCCATATCAAATGGCTCCAGAACTCGCCGGCGATCAGCCTGTACCTGCGCGCGCTCGGCGCGAAGGTGGGGCGCGACGCCGTCATCGGCGACATCGACGCCGGCGCCGTGGACCTCATCACCATCGGCGATCACGTCACGCTTGGCGGGAAGTTCGTGGTGGCGAACGCGGAACTCGTGGGCAACGAGCTGATCATCGGTCCGGTCGAGATCGGCGACGACGTCGCGGTCGGCTCCTCCTGCGTGGTCTCCTACGACACCAAGATCGCCGACCATGCGGAAATCGCCGACCTGACCACGATCCCGCCCGGAACGATCGTCGGTACGGCCGAGAAGTGGGACGGATCGCCTGGACGGAAAGTCGGCATGGTCGACGTCGCCGCCTTGCCGCCTCCGGCCGACGCGCCGGAGTCGCGCCGGCGGTGGTTCGGATTCATCTACGCCGTGATGCTCGTGATCGTGCCGCCGGTCAGCCTGCTTCCGATCTTCCCGGCCTTCTACATCTTCGACCAGATCGACGATGCGCTCTCGGCCTGGCTGGAGGTGCCCTACTATTGGTACCTGCCGGTGCTGGCCTGGCCCACGGCGATGCTGATGGTGGCGGGGACCGTGCTGCTGATCGCGCTCGTGCGCTGGATGGTGCTGCCGGTGGTGCGGTCGGGCACGTGGTCGATCTTCCGCAGCTTCTACATGCGAAAGTGGATCGTCGCGCTCGCGACCGAAGTCACGCTCGAAACCCTGTCCTCGCTCTACGCCACGATCTACATGCGCGCCTGGTACCGGCTCATGGGCGCCAAGATCGGCAAGGGCGCCGAGATCTCCACCAACCTGGCCGGGCGCTACGACCTGACCGAGATCGGCGAAAAGAACTTCATCGCCGACGAGGTGCTGTTCGGCGACGAGGAAATCCGCCGCGGCTGGATGCATCTTGAGCCCGTGCGCACCGGGCCGCGCGTTTTCATCGGCAACGACGGCGTCGTGCCGCCCGGCGCCGACGTTCCGGAAGGCTGCCTGATCGGCATCAAGTCCAAGCCGCCGGCCAACGACCGCATCGCGCCCAATGAGACCTGGTTCGGCTCGCCGCCGATCAAGCTTCCGACCCGGCAAAGGGTCGATATCGGTTCGAACTGGACCTACGAGCCCGGCCCGTTGCCGCGCATCGGCCGCGGCGTGTTCGAGGCGTTCCACACCTCGTTCTCGACCATGCTGTTCATCACCATGGGCATCATCACGGTCGATCTCATCTTCTATCCGGCGATCCTGCAACGCGAATGGGCGAGCCTGGTCGTCATGTTCATCGCCGCGGGCGTGATCATCGCCGTCACCCAGACCCTGATCGTCGCCGGCATCAAATGGCTGCTCATGGGCGTCTACAAGCCGGTCATGAAGCCGATGTGGTCCTTCTGGGCCATGCGCACCGAAGCGGTCGCCGTGATGTACTGGGGCCTTGCCGGCAAGGTGCTGCTCGAGCACCTGCGCGGCACGCCGTTCCTGCCCTGGGTGTTGGCGCTGTTCGGCTCGCGGTTCGGACGCGGCGTGTGCATGAACACCACCGACATCACCGAGTTCGATTGCGTGACGGTCGGCGACTTCTGCGTCATCAACTCGGCGTCCGCGCTTCAGACCCACCTTTACGAGGACCGGGTCATGAAGGTGGGGCGGGTGGAACTGGGCCGGGGCGTGACCGTCGGCGCGAACGCGACCGTGCTCTACGACACCAAAGTCGGCGACTTCGCGCGTCTGCGGCCCCTCACGATCGTCATGAAGGGCGAGTCGATCCCGAGCCACAGCGAATGGGAGGGCGCGCCGGCCGTGCCGGTCGTGCACCAGGCCGAGGAGTTGAAGCAGGCGGCCTGACGCCCCGCCGGCGGGAGCCGCGCTTGCCCGCGGCGGCCGCAGCCTACTCGGCGGCCACCCGCAGGCGGCTTTCCTGCAACTCGCCCGCGGCCTCCAGGATCGGATAGGCGACCGAGGTGATGTGGGCGTTGATGCGCTTGAGATCGCGCAGGATGTCGAGATGGAGCGCGCTCGTCTCGATCGAGGCGACGGTGCCCGCGCGCAGCCGCTTCAGGTGGCTCTCGGTGGCGCTGCGCTCGGCGAGGCGAACGCGCTGCTTCTCGACGACGAGTTCCCGCGCCATTTTCGAGTCGCGGGTGACGAACACGGTCATGGCGAGCCGCATTTGGTCGACGACGCGCCGGTGCAGCGCCGTGATCTCGTCCCAACCCTCCGGCGAGAACGCCACATGAAGGCGGCTCTTCTTGGCCGCAAGCTCCAGCAGGCTTTTGACGATGATGTCGCCGGTGTGCTCGAGGTTGGTCGTGAACAGGATAAGGTCGAAGGCGCGCCGGCTTTCCTCCTCGGACAGCGGCTGGCGCGTCAGGCGCGTCAGATAGAGCTTGATTTCTTCTTGCAGCCGGTCGACCCCGTCATCCAGGGCCGCGGTGGCCTGCCGGCGCTGACCGCTGTCCTCGCCGAACGCCAGAATGGTCTCGCGCAGCATGATCTCGACCATATCGGCGAGGCGCATGACTTCGCGCGTGGCGCATCCGAGCGCAAGCGCCGGCCGATCCAGGAGCGAGTCGTCCAGGTGCCCGATCGTCGGCTGGCGGGGCGTCTGGGGCTCGGGCAGGAACCGTTCGAGAAGCTTGGCCGCAAGCCCGGCGAGCGGCAGGAAGGCCAGAGCCAGAACAAGATTGAACGCGGTGTGGAAATCTGCGATCTGGCGGGCCGCATCCGCCTCGATCCACGTCACGAACTGCTCCGCCAGGCCGAGCAGCGGAAGAACGAGGACAGCGCCGATCAGGCGAAAAGCCAGGTTTCCGACCAGGACGCGCAACGCCGGCGCGGACGCCTTGACGGAGAGGCCGAGCGGGATCAGGCCCGAGCCGACATTGGCCCCGAGCGTGAGGGCCATGGCGAGCGGAAGCCCAAGGACGCCGGCCCCGGCCAGCGAGATGATCAGCAGCACGACGGCGACGCTCGAGTGCACGAGCCACGTCAGCGCCACGCCGATCAGGGCCGCCAGAATGGGATCGTCGGCCAAGCGTTGCAGCACCAGGGCGAGCACGGGACTGTCGCGCAGCGTCTGCGAGGCCCCGACCACCATGCCGAGCGACAGGATCATGAGCGCGAGGCCGATGACGATGCGCCCGATCTGCTGCGCGAACGACGAGCCCGACAGCATGAAAACGGCGACGCCGGCAATCAGCAGGATCGGGGTCAGGGCGGAAAGATTGAAGGATAAAGCCTGGACGACCAGCGTCGAGCCGATGTCGGCGCCGAGCATCACGGCCAGCGCGGCGCCCAGCGCGATCAGGCCGCGTTCGGCGAATGCGACGACGATGAGCCCGGTGGCGGCGGAACTTTGCACGGCCGTGGCGATCGCGATCCCGGTCAGGCAGGCCCGGACCGGGCTCGCCGTCGCCCGCGCGACGGCAAGCCGGAACCGTTCGCCGAACGCGCGCAGGACGCCGGTCCTCACCATCCGCGTCGCCCATACGAGCAGCGCGATGCCTCCCAACAGATTCAAGAGGAGTGCGTGACCAGCCACTGTCCAGGTGTCCTTCGGCTCCAGTGTGGCCGAGCTAAGGCAATAATTCAACGAACCGGGTTAACTCGGGTTGAATGGCCGGCCCGGGGGCGTCATTCCGGGGCGGCCCGAAAGGCCGAGCCCGGAACCCATGAACACGGGCGGTTCAAAAAAGGCATGAATCCGTGCCGCTCTGTTCTAAGAGGCAGGTGTTCATGGGTTCCGGTCTCCTCGCTGCGCTCGGCCCCGGAATGATACCAAGTGGCGCCCGGTCCGGATCGAGCCGCCGAACGCGTAACGCTCGCCTTGGGCGGGCAGAGGGCGTCAACGCAGCCCGGCGTTCACCTTGGCGAGCGCCGCGCCGCCGGGACAAAGCTCCGCTTCTCCGAGGCGGTTGAGCGGCGCTTCGACCGTGTTCATCCGGTCGTGCAGATCCTCGGTGTCGGGATCGACGTAGAGCAGGCCCGTGACGATCTCGCCCGCCGCTTGCCGCTCCTGCAAATAGGCGAGGGCGCCTAGGCGGTCGGTCGGGTCGTAGTCGGGCGCGAGCTTGCGCAAGGTCAAGACCGAGCCGTCGTGCTGCGTGACGCGCTCGACGGCGCCCGGCGCGTAGTCGGCCGTGATCTCGTCGCGGCCCTCGATCACGTCGAGGAAGTTCACCGCTTCGTTGTGGGCGCGCACGTAGTCGTAGCTCTTGGTCGAGTCCGGATGGTTGTTGAAGGCGACGCACGGGCTGAGGCAGTCGATGAACGCCGCGCCGCGGTGCTGGATCGCCGCCTTGATGAGCGGCACGAGCTGCGTCTTGTCGCCCGAAAAGCTGCGGGCCACGAAGGTCGCGCCGAGAAGCAGCGCCATGCTGACGAGGTCGATCGGCGAGTCCTGGTTGCCGACGCCTTTTTTCGATTTCGAGCCCTTGTCGGCGGTGGCCGAGAACTGGCCCTTGGTCAGACCGTACACGCCGTTGTTCTCGACGATGTAGACCATATCGACGCCGCGGCGCAGGCAATGCGCGAACTGGCCGAGTCCGATGGAGGCCGAGTCGCCGTCGCCGGATACGCCGAGGTAGATCAGGTCGCGGTTGGCGAGGGCGGCGCCGGTGAGCACGGAGGGCATGCGGCCGTGCACGCTGTTGAAGCCATGGCTGGCCCCAAGAAAGTAGGTGGGCGTCTTCGAGGAGCAGCCGATGCCGGAGAGTTTCGCCACCCGGTGCGGCGGGAGGGAGAGTTCGTAGCACGCCTGGATGATCGCGCCCGAGATGGAGTCGTGGCCGCAGCCGGCGCACAGGGTCGAGACCGCGCCCTCGTAGTCGCGGCGCGTGAAACCGAGTTCGTTCGCCGGCAGCTTCGGGTGGTGGAGCTTGGGCTTGGTGAGATAGGTCATTCCGCCGCCTCCCGGCGCGTGGCGCCCGCGAGCGCCGGCCAGAGCCGCACGATTTCGCCCACGATGAAGCGCGCCGTGATCGGCGTGCCGTCGTAGTGCAGGATCGAGATCAGCCGGGCCGGGTCGATCGCGCCCTCGTTGATGAGAAGGGTGCGCAACTGCCCATCCCGGTTCTGCTCGATCACGAACACCTGGTCGTGATCGAGGATGAAATCGATCGCCTCCTCCGCGAATGGGAACGCCCGCACCCGCAGCGTATCGAGAGCGACGCCTTGCGCCTCAAGCGCGGCCATCGCCTCGCGCATCGCTGGCGCGGTCGAGCCGAAGTAGATGACTCCGCAGCGGGTCGGGTTTTTGGCGTCCGTCCGCACCGGCTTCGGCGCGAGCGCTTTCGCGGTCTCGAATTTTCGCAGCAGCCGCTGCATGTTGTCGACGTACGCGCTCCCCTCCTCGGTGTAGCGCGCATAGCGGTCGCGCGAGGTGCCGCGGGTGAAGAAGGCGCCGCGCGACGAATGCGTGCCGGGGTAGGTCCGGTAGGCGATGCCGTCGCCGTCCACGTCGAGATAGCGGCCGAATTCCCGGCCCGCCTCGAGGTCGCCGGCGGTCAGGACCTTGCCGCGGTCGAAGCGGCGCCCGTCGTTCCAGGCGAGCGGTTCGCACAGCCACTCGTTCATGCCGATGTCGAGATCGAGCAGGACGAACACCGGCGTTTGCAGCCGATCGGCGAGATCGAAGGCGAGCGCGCCGAACTCGAAGCACTCGCGCGGGTCCTCGGGGAACAACAGAACGTGCTTGGTGTCGCCGTGCGAAGCGTAGGCCGAGATCAGGATGTCGGATTGCTGCGTGCGCGTCGGCATGCCGGTCGAGGGGCCGCCGCGCTGCACGTCGAAGATTACGGCCGGAACCTCGGCGAAATAGGCGAGCCCGATGAACTCCTGCATCAACGAAATGCCGGGGCCGGAGGTGGCCGTGAACGCGCGCGCGCCGTTCCAGGCCGCGCCGATCACCATGCCGATGGAGGCGAGTTCGTCCTCGGCCTGGATGCTGACGTAACGATTTCGGCCGGTTTCGGGATCGACCCGGAGCTTGCGGCCCCACTTGGCGAACGCCTCCGCGACCGAGGTCGAGGGCGTGATCGGATACCAGGCGCAGACCGTCGCGCCGCCGTAGACCGCGCCGAGCGCCGAGGCGTCGTTGCCGTCGATGAAGACGCGGTCTCCGACCGCGTCGGCGCGCCGGACCTTTAGGCCGATGTCGGCGAGGTGCTCGGCCGCATAGTCGCGGCCCATGTGCAGCGCCTCGAGGTTCGGCGGGATCAGCTTGTCCTTGCCGCGGAACTGCTCGGCGATGAGGCGCTCGACTTCCGTGATCTCGATGCCGAGCAATTGCGCGAGCGCGCCGACGTAGATGATGTTTTTAAAAAGCTGGCGCTGGCGCGGGTCCGTGTAGCGGGCGTTGGTCAGCTCGGTCAGCGGCATGCCGACGACGTTGATGTCGCCCCGGAATTTCGAGAGCGGCATCGGCCGCGTCGAGTCGTAGAACAGGTAGCCGCCCGGCTCGATCGAGGCGACGTCCTTGTCCCAGGTCTGCGGGTTCATGGCCACCATGAAGTCGACGCCGCCGCGCCGCCCCTGGTGCCCCGCCTCGGAGACCCGCACCTCGTACCAGGTCGGCAGGCCCTGGATGTTCGAGGGAAAGATGTTGCGCGAGGCGATCGGGACGCCCATGCGCAGGATCGAGCGGGCGAACAGGCGGTTGGCGGAGGCCGACCCTGACCCGTTCACGTTGGCGAACTGGATGACGAAGTCGTTCGTCCGCTCGAGCCGGAGCGGAGCGGCAGGGCCGTCGCGCCTTGCAGGATGCCGGCGCGGAGCCGGATCGTTAGGGTTCGGCGCCTCGATCGGCTTCGTGTCCGGGTTCCCGACCGGCTCGCCATGATTGCGATTCACGCCCGAAGACATGCGCTCGTCCCTGATGCATGAGCCATATCGAGCGTGAACTTCTGCATGTCCCAGGCTCCGGTGGGACAGCGCTCGGCGCAGAGGCCGCAGTGCAGGCAGACGTCCTCATCCTTCACCATGACGCGGCCCGTCTTGAGCGTGTCCGAGACGTAGAGGTCTTGCGTCAGGTTGACCGCCGGCGCGCGCAGCCGCGGGCGCAACTCCTCCTCGGGCCCGTTCACCGTGAAGGTGATGCAGTCCGTTGGGCAGATGTCGACGCAGGCATCGCATTCGATGCAGAGATCGCGCGTGAACACCGTCTCCACGTCGCAGTTCAGGCAGCGCTGCGTCTCGGCGTAGGCGAGGGCGCGGTCGAAGCCGAGTTCGACCTCGGTCCTGATGTTCTTGAGCGCAACGCCCGGATCGGCGAGCGGCACCTTGCGGCGGGCGTCCAGCGAGATGGCGTTGTCGTACGACCACTCGTGGATGCCCATTTTCTGGCTGACGAGGTTCGTGCGCGGAGCCGGACGCTCCCGCACGTCCTCGCCGCGGCAGAACTGGTCGATCGAGATCGCCGCGTCATGCCCGTGTGCGACCGCCCAGATGATGTTTTTCGGACCGAAAGCCGCGTCGCCGCCGAAAAACACGTTCGGCAGCGTCGATTGCATGGTCTTGGGATCGACCTTCGGCAGGCCGTGAGCGTCGAACTCCAAGCCGAGGTCGCGCTCGATCCACGGAAAGGCGTTCTCCTGGCCGATGGCGACGAGCACGTCGTCGCATTCCATGTGCACGTCGGGCTCGCCGGTCGGGAGAAGCTGGCGGCGGCCCCTGTCGTCGCGTTGCGCCGCCACCTTCTCGAACACGACGCCGGTGAGGCGGCCCCCTTCATGCGTGAACGCCTTGGGCGCTAGATAGTTGAGGATCGGGATGCCCTCGTGCATGGCGTCCTCTTTCTCCCAGGGGGACGCCTTCATCTCCTCGAAGCCGGAGCGGACGACGACCTTGACATCCGCGCCGCCAAGGCGGCGGGCGGTGCGGCAGCAGTCCATCGCGGTGTTGCCGCCGCCGAGCACGACCACGCGCTTTCCGATGCGGTCGATGTGGCCGAACGAGACGTTCGCCAGCCAGTCGATGCCGATGTGGATGTTGGCCGCGCCGTCCTGCCGGCCGGGCACGTCAAGGTCGCGCCCGCGCGGCGCGCCGGTGCCGACGAAAACCGCGTCGAATCCCTGGCCGAGCAGCGCCCGCAAGCTGTCGATGCGCTCCCCGTAGCGGGTCTCGATCCCGCCGATGCCGACGATGTAGCCGACCTCCTCGTCGATCACCTCTTCGGGCAGGCGGAAGCGCGGGATCTGGCTGCGGATCATGCCGCCGCCCTTAGCTTCGCCGTCGAACAGCACGATGTCGTAGCCGAGCGGCGCGAGGTCGCGCGCGACGGTGAGCGAGGACGGGCCGGCGCCGATCAGCGCGATACGCTTGCCGTTGCGCGCGACCGGCGCTTTCGGCAGGGCAGGGCGGATGTCGTCCTTGTTGTCGGCGGCGACGCGCTTCAGGCGGCAGATCGCGACGGGCTCCGCCTCGACGCGCCCGCGGCGGCAGGCCGGCTCGCAGGGCCGGTCGCAGGTGCGGCCGAGGATGCCCGGAAAGACGTTGGACGTCCAATTGACCATATAGGCGTCGCTGTAGCGGCCCGCCGCGATGAGCCGGATGTACTCGGGCACCGGCGTGTGGGCCGGGCAGGCCCACTGGCAATCGACCACCTTGTGGAAGTAATCCGGATGCCCAACATCCGTCGGCGGCATGGCCGCGACGGATCGCGGCCGCTCCGCGAGATCGACGCCCCCGCCGGAACTCTCTTGACCTTGCATGATGCCGCTCGCCTCTCCGGGCGGTTGAAAGCGCCCTCTTAACATCCTGGCCGCGCGCTTGTCCAAAATAATGCCAGATCGTGCTTACCGCATAGGCGCTGATCGCCGCATGGTCGTGCCGAGCCGTTCGGAAGCGCGTTGCAGTCGCAGCGTGGAACTTACGATCGATCCTTTCGTTGCTTTGGTGCGCCAAGCTTGAGAGCCCCGCGTTCGGTGGCTCGGAGAAGGCTCGCTGTCATGCCGTTCCTGGACGCCTCGGCGCTGGAGACCGATCCGGACGGCGCCGCGTTTCTGCTCGCGGTGCTCCGGTGGAGACCTGATGCAACACAGGGTACGGTGGGCGGACGGCTCAGCCCGCTTCTCGGTCCGCATTCGATCCGGTTCGATCGCGGACTGAGGGCGAGCGGGCGGGCACGCAAACCTATCAGCCGCGAAAGCATCGGACGCCCCCTTTCGCGGCAGGCCGCATTCCGCCTTGCCCCGCCATCCCCCTATCACGTCACGATCAAGCCGGGATCGCGCGCCTGAACGCGAGCCGCCAGCCGGTCCTCACGCGGGCTTCGCCTTGGCGTCCGGTTCGGCGGCGGTTGCGGAGTCGAGCCGCTTCGATGCGTCGTCCGGTGCGACCCGTCCGACGGTCAGGCAGAGCAGCACGACCGGAATGCCGATCGCCGCGGTGAGCGCGAAGAAAACCGGAAAGCCGAACGCCGCGACCACGAAGCCGGCGCTGCCGGCCGCGAGCTTGCCGGGCAAGGCGTAAAGCGACGAGAGCAGCGCGTACTGGCTCGCCGCGAAGCCGGCTCCCGTGAGGCCCGACATGTAGGCGATGAGCGCCGTGCCGGCGAAGCCTCCGCCGAAGTTGTCGACCGAAATGGCGATCGTCAGCCGCCACAGTTCGGGTGGGCCGAAGGACAGCCACGACAGGCTGAGATGCACGGCAGCCGCGAGGGCTCCGCCGACCACGAAGGTCGGATAGAGGCCGAAGCGCGCGATCGCCCATCCGGCCACGAACGAAGCGAAGATGCCGACCCAGATGCCATAGAGCTTCGTGACGGCCGCGATCTCCGGCAGCGAGTAGCCGACGGTCCGGTAGAGGGGATTGGCCATCACGCCCGAGACGAAGTCCGGCATCCGGTAGAGCGCCACCATGAGAAGGATCGCCCAGAGCCGCGGTCCGATCCGGCCATGCAGTTCGGCGACCGGCTCGACGATCGCGCGCCGGAACGACCAGCCGGCGGGGAGCATGGCCCCGGCGCCATCGTCCGGCCGGGCGACCCGAGCCTTGCGGTCGATGACGGGGGCGGCGAGAGCGGCTAGGATTCCGACGCTCATCAGAGCCGCCATCGCGAGATAGGCGGCGGTCCAGCCTGCCCAGTGCCCCAGGACGAGCGCGCCGGCCCCCGACGTGATCAGAGCGAGGCGATAGCCGAGATTCGAGGTTGCGGCCATGACGCCCTGCATCTCGGTGCCGACTGCGTCGATGCGCCAGCCGTCGATGACGACATCCTGCGTCGCGGCCGAGAAGGCGACCAGGAAGGCGCCGAGGCCGAGGAGCGCGAGGTGACGCCCGGGGTCCGCGAAGGCCATGAGCGTCAAGGCCGCCGCGACGCAAAGCTGAGAAAACACCATCCAGGCCCGCCGCCGCCCGAGCCAGGGCGCCAGGATCGGCAGGTCGAACCTGTCCACCACAGGCGACCACAGGAATTTCAAGCTGTAAGGCAGAGCCAGATAGCTGAAGAGCCCGATCGTCTTCACGTCGATGTCGGAGAAGGCGAGCCGGGCGGAGAAGGTGCCGAGCACCAGGAGGAGCGGCAAACCCGATGAAAAGCCGAGCGCCAGCATCAGGACGACGCGGGCATCGGCGAGCGTCCGGATGCGCGCCCAAGAACGGGTCGCGGAGGGAGGCGCCTTAGACGCTTGGCTCATGGGGACCGCATCGTTGGCCTGACGGAAGCGGCGACATCATAGCCGCAGTCCTCGTCGAGACATAGCTTCGCCGCAGCGTCCGGTCGTGCGGGCGGGCAAGCGTCAGGCTCTTGCGCGCCGTCAGGCCGCTGGGCCGGCGACCACCCTGCGATACAGGTGCCATGTGGCATGGCCGAGCACCGGCACCACGACCGCAAGACCGACGAACAACACCGCGGAGCCGAGCGCCAGAAGACCGGCGACAATCAATCCCCACAGCGCCATCGTCCACGGATTCGCCAGCACGGCCCGAACCGAGGTCTGGATCGCCACGGCGGCGCCTACGTCCCGATCCAGCAGGAGCGGGAACGAAACGACGCTGATGGCGAGCACCACCGCAGCCAGCACGAAGCCGATGAGGTCGCCCACGATGATCAACGTCCAGCCTCGCGCGGTGGTGAGGACCTCGTAAAGGAAAGTCGGGAGCGACCCCACCGGCCTGTAACCATAGAGCCACTCGTAAAGGGTCTGCGCGGCCAGGAGCCAGCCGATAAAAATGACGAACAGCAGCACCCCGAGCGTTGCGATCGAACCGATCGCGGGCGAGCGAAGCACCTCGAAGGCGTATTTCCAGTCGGTCGGAAGTCCCTGCTCACGCCGTCGGCTCAGCTCGTAGAGCCCGATCGCCACAAGCGGGCCGACCAGCGCGAAGCCGGACAGGAGCGGAAACAGGAGCGGCAGCACGTTGTAGCCGAACGCCAATCCGCCCAGGACCAGGCCGGCGACGGGGTAGACCAAGCCGATGAAGGCGACCTGGGTCGGCATCGCCCAGAAATCGTCGAGTCCCTCCGCCAGCGCGCCCTTGAGGTCCGCCGGGCCGATCCTGCGCACGATCGGGAATTCCGGGGTTTCACTCGCGCCGGCGATCGCATGGAAACTTGCCATGACCATCCCTCCCTGGAACGCTCGGGCCCAGCGGCCGCAACCTCCGGCGACGGCGTGCGACGCTGCCGCTCAGGGCCAAGCCGCGGGACGTGCGGCGATCGCCCGAGCATACGCCCGCGGCCGAGGCTTGTCTCGCGCAAAGCGGCATTGTGCGAGGCGGAAGAATCCAGGTCCTTTCCGCCGACGGGCGGTCCCGAACCGCCATCGCAGAGCTTTACGCCGTCGCAGACCCGGCCTATATGGCGCTGGCCGCAAGGTGATCAGGAGCCGTTCCGCCGTTTCCGCATCGTCGGAAGGGGTCGGGAATGCCAGCCGCCTTCGGCTTGGGCGCGTAGCTCAGCGGGAGAGCATTCGCTTCACACGCGAAGGGTCACAGGTTCAATCCCTGTCGCGCCCACCAGCCCCGTGAAGGCGGACAAATCCTTGCGAAGCTGGGCCGGAGGCGGGCGATTTGCCGCTCAGCCGACGCGGATCGGGCTCAGGTCCTGCACGGCTTCAAACAACTGGTCGAACCGATCGATCACCACGTCCGGGTCCAGCGCCCGCACGGGGATGTCCGTGTAGCCGAAGCTCACCGCCACGGCCGGAACGCCGGCCGCTTTCGCGGTCGTGATGTCCGCGCGCGAATCGCCGACCATGACGGCTTGGCGGGGGTCGCCGTCCGCCTTGTCGATGGTCAGCGTGAGATGGCGCGGATCGGGCTTGATGTAAGGGAAGGTGTCGCGGCCGCAGATGGCGGCGAAGCGCTCCCCGATGCCGAGCGCCTCCAGCAGCCGCACCGAATGCCGCTCGACCTTGTTGGTGCAGACCGCGAGCCTGAACCCCTCGGCGTCGAGCCGGTCGAGCGCCTCGACGACGCCGGGGTAAAGCCGGGTCTCGACGCAGAGATTTTTTGCGTAGTAGGCGAGGAAGTCGCGGTAGAGTTCGTCGAGATGCGCCGGGGTCAATTCCCGGCCGACGGCCTCGAAGCCGCGCTCGATCAGCGCGCGCGCGCCCGCGCCGATCAGGTTGCGCGCCTTCTTCAGCGGCAGAGGCGGCAAGCCTTCCTGAGCCAGGATCACGTTCAGGGTTGTCACGAGGTCGGGCGCCGTGTCGGCGAGCGTGCCGTCGAGATCGAAGACCACAATGGGGGCGAAACTGGTCTGCATGGGGCCTCGGCTGGCTGCTGACGGTCCGGCTGCCGGGCGTGAGCAGGATGCTATCGTGTCAGAAATGATTCGTTTTGGCTTAAGACGGAGTTGACGATGTTCGAAAGGGGAAAATCCAGGGTCAGGTTAGCGCCGGGTCTAGCCTGTGTCGTTGCGGCAACAATGCCTGCATCTGCGGCGTCGTATGATTTCGTGCCCGCGCCGCAGACGGACCTCAACCGGATCTACCGCATCGACCGGATCACCGGCGAAGTGAGTTCATGCCAGTATGGTCTCCAGGAGGGGACGGTGGGGGCCACGCTTTGCTTCGGGGGCGGCGAGGGGGCCGGCCCGCAGCCGCCAGGCGAATACGGCCTCGTCGCGTCCCGCCACGAGCGCGAGGGCGGCGTGTTCCGCGTCAATTTCCGCACAGGCGAGATGAGCGTCTGCTACGTCTTCGACGAAAAGGTCGTCTGCACGCCGCAGACCAGCCCGCCCGTCGCCACGTCGGGAGCGCCGGCGCTCCCGGCCCCCACGGTCGTGACCCGGACGCCCGGTCAACGTCCCTGAGAGCGGGTCGGCCGGCTCCAAGGCAGCCTTCCGCGACGGGCCGCTCGCGTGATAAAACGCAAGCAATCCTGAACCTTTGCAATCCTGAACCTTTTTGGAAGGCCCTCCAATGAAGCTCAATGATCCGACTCTTCTCAAGGAGCGTTGCTACGTCGGCGGCGAGTGGGTTGGCGAGTCGACCCAGGCGGTCAACGATCCGGCCACCGGCGAGGTCCTCGCCCGCGTGCCGCGTTTCGGCGCGGCGGAAACCACCGACGCCATCGAGAAGGCCGAAGCGGCTTTCCCGAGTTGGTCGCGGAAGACCGCCAAGGAACGCTCGGTCCTCCTTCGCCGCTGGTTCGACCTCATGCTGGCCAACAAGGAGGACATCGCGCTGATCATGACGAGCGAGCAGGGCAAGCCGCTCGCCGAGTCGCGGGGCGAGGTCGAATACGCCGCCTCGTTCATCGAGTACTACGCCGAGGAGGCGAAGCGCATTTACGGCGAGACCATCCCGACGCACCGCCCCGACGCCCGCATCATGGTGATCCGCCAGCCGATCGGGGTCGTGGCGGCGATCACGCCCTGGAATTTCCCGGCGGCGATGATCACCCGCAAGGTCGGACCCGCGCTCTCGGTCGGCTGCACGGTGGTCGTCAAGCCTGCGACGGAGACGCCTTTGACCGCGCTGGCCCTCGCCGCTCTGGCCGAACGCGCCGGCATCCCGCCGGGCGTTCTCAACCTCGTCACCGGCAAGGGGTCCGAGATCGGCAAGGTCATGACCGAGCACCCGGCGGTGCGCCTCATCACCTTCACGGGCTCGACCGAAACCGGCAAGATCCTCATGCGCCAAGCGGCCTCGACGGTCAAGAAGGTCGGGATGGAACTCGGCGGCAACGCGCCGTTCATCGTCTTCGACGACGCCGATCTCGACGCCGCGGTCGAAGGCGCGATGGTGTCGAAGTTCCGCAACATGGGCCAGACCTGCGTCTGCGCCAACCGCATCTACGCGCAGGAGCGCGTCTACGACGACTTCGTCGTCGCGGCTCGCCCAAAAAGTCATGGAGTTGAAGGTCGGCAACGGCGTCGAGGTCGGGGTGAACCAAGGACCGCTCATCAACCCGGATGCGGTCGAGAAGGTCGAGCGCCATATCGCCGACGCGGTGGGGCAGGGCGCGCGCGTGGTGGTCGGCGGCCATCGCCATTCGCTCGGGCGCACCTTCTTCGAGCCGACCGTGCTGGCGAACGTGTCCACGAAGATGCTGGTCACGCGCGAGGAGACCTTTGGCCCGTCGCGCCCGTCTATCGCTTCACGGACGAGGCCGACGTGATCGCGCAGGCGAACGCCACGCAATACGGCCTCGCCGCCTACTTCTACGCCCGCGACCTCGGCCGCGTGTTCCGGGTGGCCGAGGCGCTCGAGTACGGCATGGTCGGGCATCAACACGGGCCTGATCTCGACCGAGGTCGCGCCGTTCGGCGGCGTCAAGGAATCCGGCATCGGCCGCGAGGGCTCCCGCCACGGCATCGAGGAGTACACCGAACTCAAATACATGCTGCTGGCCGGGCTCGATCGGTGAACGCCGAGGATCTGAAACGCGCCGCCGCCGAGCGCGCGGCGGCGCTTGTCGCGAACGGCATGCGGCTCGGCCTCGGAACCGGCTCGACGGCCGCGCATTTCGTCGCGGCTGTGGGCGAGCGGGTGCGGGGCGGGCTTGACGTCGTCGGCGTCCCGACTTCCGAGGCGACGCGGGGCCAAGCGGAACGCGAGGGCATTCGGCTCACTACGTTGGACGAAACGCCCGAACTCGATCTGACCGTCGACGGCGCCGATGAGATCGACGGTTCGCTGCGCCTCATCAAGGGCGGCGGCGGCGCGCTTTTGCGGGAAAAGATCGTCGCCGCCGCGAGCCGGCGCATGGTCGTGATCGCCGACGGTTCGAAGCGCGTCGAGCGGCTCGGCCGCTTTCCGTTGCCGATCGAGGTCGTCCCGTTCGGGCTCGAGGCGACCCGGCGCGCAATCGCGCGCGCCCTCGATCGAAACGGCAGCCGCGGCGACCTTCGCCTCAGAAGCGCCGCAAACGGCGGGCCATTCGCGACCGACGGGGGCCACTTCATTCTCGATGCGCATCTCGGCCGCATCGACGCACCGGAGGCGCTCGCCGCCGCGCTCGCGACGATCCCCGGCGTCGTTGAGCATGGGCTCTTTCTCGGCCTCGCGACGGGCGCCATCCTCGCGACCGATGACGGGTTGATCGAGGTCGGCGCCGTCTGAAGGCGTTCACCTCATTCTGGAGCTTTGATCGAATGACTCGCACTTTGTCCTGCCTGGCGGCGGCTTCGCTCGCCGTCATGGTCGCCGGAGGCGCCGCGCTGGCGCAGCAGCCGGCCCGTCCGACGCAACCCGCCCAGCAGCAGCCCGCCCAAACGCAACCGCCAGCGCCGCCGCCCAGCCCGAGTCATCTCGCGGTGGCGCGAGATGTCGTCGTGCTCTCGGGCATGACGCGCACCTTCGACGTGATCCCGCCGGAGATGAACGAGCAGATCAAAAAAAATGCGGTCACGCGTCCGGACCTCGCCAAGGACCTCGATCAGGTCATCGAAAGCCTGAAGCCCGAGATGGAGTTGCAGAAGCAGCAGATGGTGAATGCCGCGGCGCGGGTTTACGCGAGCCGAGTCAGCGAGGCGGACCTCAAGGAGATCGCCGCTTTCTTCAAATCTCCGGTCGGCAAGAAATACGTCGAGACGCAGCCGCAGATCCTCGACACCATGGTTCTGGAAATCCAGACCTGGACGAAGCAGCTCGCCGAATACGTCATGGTTCGCGTCCGCGCGGAGATGAGCAAGCGCGGTCATCAGATGTGAAGGCCGACCCGAGCATCTCGGGACCGCGCGTCGGGAACGGCGCCGGGGCGCCTGGGGCCTCCAGGCGAGGTCAACGCCGGTTTGCCGTTGAAGTTCGATTGGAAAGAAGCTTGCGCCGCTTCCAGGCAAGGGGAATTCGGCTCGAGAAACTCACTTCAGGAGACCGAGGGACCTCAGTACGCTCGCCACGCGCGCCTGCTCCTCTTTGAGGAACGCGTCAAACGCCTCGCCCGCGAGATAGGCGTCTTCCCAGCCCTTCTGCCGGATCGCCTCGATCCAAACCGGCGATCGCCTCATCGCCTCCATGGCTTCCGTCAGGGCCGAACGCTGCTCCGGCGTGATGCTTGGGGGAGCGACGACGCCGCGCCAGTTTCCGATCTCGACCGCAATCCCGGCCTCCTTCAAGGTCGGCGCATCGATTCCGTCGAGGCGTTTCGGTCCGGTGACGGCGAGAGCCCGAAGCTTGCCCGCCTTGAGCTGTTCCTCGAACTCGCCGCTCGCCGTGAGGCCGACGGCCACTTTGCCCTCGAGGAGGGCGGCGACCGCTTCGGCGCTGCTGAGGAATGCGACGTAGCCGATCCTGGCCGGATCGGCGTTGACCGCCGCGGCGAACAAAGCGGCCGCAATGTGATCGACGCTGCCGGTCGGGCCGCCGGCGCATGTGACCTTGGCGGTGTCGGCCTGCATGGCGGCCCCAAGATCCTGGATCGTCTTGATCGGGGACTCGACGGGAACCACGATGGCGAGGTACTCGCCCGTCAGCCGTGCGATCGGCGTGACGTCATCGAGGCTGGCGGGCGGTCTGTTGATCAGGGTCGCGCTGACCATGGCGAACCCCGTAACCAGAAGCTGATTCTCATCGCTCCTCGCGCTGGCGACGAACTCGGCCAGCCCCACCGTTCCGCCGGCGCCCGGCGCGTTGATGATTTCAACGTCCTGTGAGACGCCTGCGGCCAAGAGCGCAGGCTTCATGAGGCGCGCAACCTGGTCCCAGCCGCTTCCGGGCGAGGATGGCGCCGTGATCCTGATATCGCTTTCGGCCAGCGCAGCCGCTGCGAACCCGGCGGCCGCCGCTGCGGCGATGAGCCCGCGCCAGAAATCTCGGAACAATCGCGACGCCTGCTTTCCTCAGAGCGCTTTAAATAACGATCCCTCGCGCGATGAACGTATCCGCCCCTCACAGGCGCGGCAAGCCGGCGCTTTGTCGGTTGGCCGGGTTCGCTTAAGACTCCGGAGCCGCGCCGCACATCATGGACGCCTTATCCACGCATCTCAGCACCGACCGACGCCGTCTCGCCAACAGGTTCTGGCTCGCGGCGATGATTTGCCTTGGGCTGATCCCCCTCGCCATGGTGGTTGCGGATCGTTCGAGCCCTCTGGCCATCACGCTCGCGGCGGCGGCGGCGCTGGCGGCTGCGGCCGCCGAGGGACGCATCCGTGATCTTCTGCACGATGCCGCGCGGCATCTGAGGCGGCCGTTAGGCGCGGCGGCGCTCGGTTTCCTGGCCTGGGCGGCGCTGTCGGTCGTCTGGAGCCCTGCCAAGGCGACGTCGCTTCATGCGCTCGGAGAACTGCTCCTGCCGGTCGCCGCCGCCTTCGTTCTGGTTTTGGCGCTGCCGCGGCGCATGCCGCCGCGGCCGGTTGGATGGATGTTCGGGGCTGCGGCTGCGCTTGCCTGCATCCTGATCGGTCTTGAGCTTCGCACGGGCGTCGGCGCCCGCGGCGCCTTGGGCTTGCGTGCGCACGCCTTCCTCTTCAACCGGCCGACGCTCACGCTTCTCGTGCTTCTGGCTCCGATCGTCGAGATGGCGCTGCGGCTGCGGCCCAGGAGCCTTGCTTTGGCGGGCGCGTTGGCCGCCGTCGCCCTCGTGACCGGGACCATCCTCGTCTCTTACAGCGGGGCGGCGAAGCTCGGCCTTCTTGCCGGCGCCGCGGCCTACGCGGCCGCGCGCCTCTCGCGCCGGCTGGCGCTCGCCGTCATGGCGCTCGGGCCGGTGGTCGTGTTCGCCCTCGCGCCCGTTTGGGGCGACATCGCGGACCGCTTCTTGCCGGCAGGCATGCACGCCCAGCTGGAGGCGACCCATTCGCGCGACAGGGTCGATATCTGGCAGAGTTTTGGCGCGGCGATCCGTGAGCAGCCGGTCGCCGGCGCCGGCTTCGGCACGAGCGCCCGCTTCGCCGAAACCTCGGCCGCCGCGCGCGTCGCGCCGGAGTACCGTCCGTTCTTGGACATCGGCCATCCGCACAACGTTGCGATCCAGGTCTGGGCCGAGCTTGGCGCGGTGGGAGCCGTGTTGGCGCTGCTCGTCGTGCTCCTGACGCTGCGTGCGCTCGCCCGACTGCCGAGGGAGCGCTTGGCGCCGCGGCTTGCGTTGTTCGCGGCCGTCTTCGCGGTCTCGCTGGTTGGGCACGGCGCCTGGCAGGGCTGGTGGCCCGCGGCGATCGGAGCCGCCGTGGTATGGTTCCGGGTCGCCGAGCAATGGTTCAAGATCGGCGAAGCGACGCGGCCGGAGCCGGGCTCGGGAGCAAGGATGGACTCGCATGGGCGCGTTTGACGTGGATCTTTTCGTCATCGGCGGAGGCTCCGGCGGCGTGCGGGCCGCCCGCATCGCGGCGGGCTACGGGGCGAAGGTGATGCTCGCCGAGGAGCACCGCCTGGGCGGCACCTGCGTGATCCGCGGCTGCGTGCCGAAGAAGCTGATGGTCTACGCCAGCCGCTTCCGGGACGAGTTCGAGGACGCGGCCGGTTTCGGCTGGTCCGTGCCCGAGGCGCGCTTCGACTGGGCGACGCTGATCAAGAACAAGGACGCCGAGATCGCCCGCCTCGAGGGCGTCTACCGCGCCAATCTGGAAAAGGCCGGGGTGGACATCGCCGATGTCCGCGCCGTGATCGAGGACGCGCAGACGGTGCGGCTCGCGACCGGCGCTCGCGTGCGGGCGCGCGTCGTCTTGGTCGCGGTCGGCGCGCATCCGACCCTGGAGCCGCCCATCCCCGGCGGCGAGCATGGCATCACCTCGAACGAGGTGTTCCATCTCGAACGCTTGCCGCAACGCATCCTGGTCGTCGGGGCGGGCTACATCGCGGTGGAGTTCGCCGGCATCTTCGCCGGCCTCGGCAGCGCGGTCACGCTGCTGCACCGGGGCGACAAGCTCCTGCGCGGCTTCGACGACGATGTTCGCGTCGCCCTGGCCGAGGCCTACGCCAAGCGCGGCATCAGCCTCGCTCTGAACCGGACGGCCGCTCGCATCGAAAAGCGCCAAGACGGCGCGCTCGACGTCACGCTGTCCGATGGCGGCGTGCTCGCCGTCGACCAGGTCCTGGTCGCCACGGGGCGGCGGCCGAACACGTCGGGTCTTGGGCTTGCGGCGGCGGGGATCACGGTCGACGAGGTCGGCGCAATCCCGGTCGACGGCTATTCGCGCACGCTCACGCCGTCGATCTACGCGGTCGGCGACGTGACGAACCGGGCCAATTTGACCCCCGTCGCGATCCGGGAAGGCCATGCCTTCGCCGACACGGTGTTCGGCGGCAAGCCGACCATGGTCGATTACGAGCTGATTCCGACGGCCGTGTTCTCGACGCCGGAGATCGGCGTCATCGGCCATTCCGAGGCTGCGGCGCGCGCCCTTTGCGGCGAGGTCGACGTCTACAAGGCCGGGTTCCGCGCCATGAAGGCGACGCTGTCGGGGCGGGACGAGCGCGTGCTGATGAAGGTCGTCGTCGAGAAGGCGACCGATAAGGTGGTGGGCGTCCACATCATGGGCCACGGAGCGGGCGAGATGATCCAGCTCGCCGGCATCGCCGTGACCATGGGCGCCACCAAGGCCGATTTCGACCGCACCATCGCGGTCCACCCGACGGCCGCGGAAGAACTGGTCACGATGCGCACGCCCACGCCGCAACCGAGCTGATCGAGACCCGTCGCCAGAAACCGCTCTACATTCTGCAGCGTTGGCGTATCATGCAGAAGCCGGCCCTGATTGCGAACGGTTAGCCAGGGTCCGGGTCGCCGCATTCGCCTGAAGGAGATCGGCTATGGAGCAGAATACATCGACATCCCGGAGTTGCGATGAAGCCCGCCAGGGCGTCACCGGGCACCACGTCCGCGAGGTTTTGGGGTGGGGCGTGATCGCCACCATTCTGGCCTTTGTCGCGGTCGCCCTCGCGGCCTGACGATCGCCTTTCAGAGCATAGAGCATACGGGCCGGAGCCGCGGGGAGCGCGACCCTGGCGGCAGCCGCCGGGCCCGACCTCTTGCGAAGCGCGCCATCACGCCTCTGGCGGGGGATGGTCCGCCGCTCTATCGTGCAATGAAGGCTCGAAGCGCTGCATGGAGGAGAGCGGGATGGCTGCGGTCGGCAAAATTGCGCTCGTGACCGGCGCGGGCACCGGGATCGGCAAGGCCGTGTCGCTGGCCCTCGCGCGGGACGGATTGGCGGTCGCGCTCGCGGGCCGACGCCGCGAGCCGCTCGACGAGACGGCGGCCGAACTCTCGGGCCTCGGCGCGCGAGCCCTCGCCGTCCCGACCGACGTCGCCGACCCGGCCTCGGTGCGAGCGCTGTTCGCGGAGGTCAAGGAGGCGTTCGGCCGCCTCGACTTGCTGTTCAACAACGCCGGCGTCGGCGCGCCGGCCGTGCCGCTGGAGGACCTCTCCTTCGAGCAGTGGAAGGCGGTGGTCGACATCAACCTGACCGGCGTCTTCCTGTGCACGCAGGAAGCGTTCAGGATGATGAAGGCCCAGGACCCGCGCGGCGGCCGCATCATCAACAACGGCTCGATCTCGGCCCATGCGCCGCGGCCGAACTCGGCCCCCTACACGGCCACCAAGCACGCCATCACGGGCCTGACCAAATCGACCGCGCTCGACGGCCGGAAATACGACATCGCCTGCGGGCAGATCGACATCGGCAACGCCGACACCGCGATGGGCGGGCGAATGAAGGACGGCGTGCCGCAGGCCGACGGCTCGATCAGGGCCGAAGCCGGTCATGGACGTGGCGCACGTCGGCAGCGCCGTCGCCTACATGGCGAGCCTGCCGCTCGACGCCAACGTGCTGTTCATGACCGTCATGGCGACCAAGATGCCGTTCATCGGGCGCGGGTAAAAGAAGTGGGCGCGATGTCCGGACGGCATCGGCAAGCCTCCAAACGGCTGGAGAAAATCCCGCAGAATCCGAGGAAAGCTCGTCCGGCGCACGAGGCATCGGACTTCGCGATCGCGCGGGATCACTGCGCGAACCGGCTCCTCGCCGCCCTTGAGCCGGACGACTTCCAGCGCCTTGAGCCATGCCTGGAGCTGGCGAGCCTCTCCGCCGGCGCAATCCTCTATGAGGCCGGAGACATGATCTGGCACGCCTACTTTCCTCATCGATGCATGATCTCGCTCGTCGCCGTTCTCCAGAACGGCGGCTCAGCCGAGGTTGCGACCTTCGGCTGCGAAGGCGTAGTCGGCTACGCCAGCTCACTCGTCAGCCACGAAGCGTTCGGGCGTTATGTCGTGCAGGCGGCGGGCACGGCCTCGCGGCTCCCCGTCGAGCAGTTGCGCGCAGCGGCGGACGCCAGCCCGGCCCTGCGCCAGCTGCTGCGCCGCTTCGTGGAAGCCCTGCTCGCGCAGACGCTTCAGAGCGTCGCCTGCAACGCCGTGCATGGTGTCGAAGCACGTTGCTGCCGCTGGATTCTGAGCACGCATGATCGGCTGAGGCAGGACGACCTGCCCCTGACGCACGAGTTCCTAGCCGAGATGCTGGGCGTGCAGCGGTCCACGCTCAGCCTTGTCGCGCGATCGCTGCAAAAGGCGGGCTTGATCAGCCAGCACCGGGGCATGATCACGGTGAAGGACCGGGCCGGCCTCGAACACGCCTCATGCGAATGCTACGGCAGGATTCGGCGCAGCTTCGAACGCCTTCTGCCGCTAACCTACTCGGACGCTTGAGGCCGGCCGGACTCCCCAAAAACCGCAAGGCTGATTTGCAAATATCGCATAGCGCGTTGCGCCACTTGGTCGGATACCCGACTGACAGCGCCAACTCAGCCCTGTTACATCCGCGCCATAGTCAATCAATAAGACGATTGGGAGGTTACGGCATGGTTGATGAGAAAGCGCGCGAGCAGCATTCCCCGAGCGGCGGACTGCGACCCCGCATGTACTCCCCCAATCTCCAGCCTCTCATGCAATCCCTGTTGGCGACGCTGGCCAACATCGATTTCGAGTACGAGCACGAGATCAGCAGGGTGAGAAAGTCCTCGACCGAATCCGGCGTGAAGACGCATCTGTTGGCCAGGCTCCAGGAGCGGCACCGCGAGCGCCGGAGCCCCTACGTTCAACAACTGGCGGCTTTGGAGCGACGCATCCAGACCGAGTGGGCTTAGGAGCTTGCTCAGGCGGAGTGGCCGCCGGTTCGCATCAAGCATGCAGTAAAAAAGAACGGAGAGCCGGTTCCGCGCGAGTGGACACGCTTCTCCGTTCTCGTTTCGCCCTGAGCGCACCCCTCCGAGCGCGTCTCCGGGCGTGTCTTGGCCGAAATAAGCCTTGCTGGGCGAGAGCGTCGGCGATTGGCGCGGCCGCCTGCGGCGTCACGGCGAGCGGCGCCGCACAAAGAGCAATGCCGGCGGTCCGCCAACAACGTCTTGGGCGTCATCACGTCGTCGCAGGCACGGGAGGGATGATATTCGGAGAGGGAGTCGGCTGACGCCGCTCACCCGAGCGGCAACGCGGCGCATGTCAAGTCAATGGGGCCGCCAGGGCCCCCGCGGCTAGCGCGCTCTCGCCATCCGCGCCCATCCTCGGATATAAGCCGCGCCTGATTGGGGCGGACCGGCGCGACGCCGGATCGCGCGGAGACATTTGGAGCAGGCTCATGAACAACCGGTGGACGCCCGAAAGCTGGCGGGGAAAACCCGTCCAGCAGGTTCCGGCCTACCCGGATCCAGCCGCGCTGGAGACCGTCGAGAAGCAGCTCGCCGGGTTCCCGCCGCTTGTCTTCGCGGGCGAGGCGCGCAAGCTGAAGCGGGCGCTCGGGAAGGTCGCGGCAGGCGAGGCGTTCCTGCTCCAGGGCGGCGACTGCGCGGAAAGTTTCGCCGAGCACTCCGCCGACAACATTCGCGATTTCTTCCGCGTGTTTTTGCAAATGGCGGTCGTGCTCACTTTCGCGGGCTCGTGTCCCGTGGTGAAGGTCGGGCGCATCGCCGGCCAATTCGCCAAGCCCCGCTCCGCTCCGACGGAAACGGTGGATGGGGTGGAACTGCCGAGCTACCGCGGCGACATCGTCAACGATCTCGACCCGACCGAGGCGGCCCGCCAGCCGGACCCTCGCCGGCAGATCGAGGCCTACCGGCAATCGGCCGCGACCCTGAACCTCTTGCGCGCCTTCGCGACCGGCGGCTACGCCAACCTGGAGAACGTGCATCGCTGGACGCTCGGCTTCGTGGCCGACAGCCCGCAGTCGTCGCGCTACCGCGAGTTGGCCGGCCGCATCTCCGAGACGCTCGACTTCATGCGCGCGATCGGCATCGACCCGGAGGTTCATCCGGAGATGCGGATCACGGATTTCTACACCAGCCACGAGGCCCTTCTGCTCGGCTTCGAGCAGGCGATGACGCGCATCGATTCGACGACGGGCGATTGGTATGCGACCTCAGGCCATCTCCTGTGGATCGGCGACCGTACGCGCCAGCCTGACCACGCCCATGTCGAATACGCGCGCGGGATCAAGAATCCGATCGGGCTCAAGTGCGGACCGTCGCTGACGCCCGACGGCCTTCTGCGCCTCATCGACGCGCTCAATCCCGAGAACGAGCCGGGACGGCTGACGCTGATCTGCCGCTTCGGGGCGGACAAGGTGTCCGACTGCCTGCCGCCGCTCGTGCGCGCCGTCGCGCAGGACGGCCGTGCGGTCGTGTGGTCGTGCGATCCCATGCACGGCAACACCGTCAAAGCTGCGAGCGGCTACAAGACGCGGCCGTTCGATCTGATCGTGCGGGAGGTTCAAAACTTCTTCGCCGTGCATCAGGCGGAGGGCACGCATGCCGGCGGGCTGCACCTTGAAATGACGGGCAAGAACGTCACGGAATGCACGGGCGGCGCGCGGGCCTTGACCGACGCCGACCTGCACGACCGCTATCACACCTACTGCGATCCGCGCCTCAACGCCGAGCAGGCGCTGGAGCTTGCCTTTCTCACCGCTGAACTCATCAAACGCGAGCGGCAAGGCCGCGAACGGCCCCGCATCGCGGCGGCGGAATAATGCTCAAATGAAAAGGGCGACCGAGATCGGCCGCCCCCATGTCAAGAGTCCTCAAAGCTGAGGACATGGCTTTTCGTGCAGGGCGCTTACTCCTGGCAAGCTCAATGCATGAAGCCGAATAGATAGAGAAGAAGGATGATCGGTATAGGGATGCCGATCAACCAAAGCAGAAGCCCGCGGCCCATAGTCGACCTCCGTTTCGCCGTAACCTGACAACGGTGGAACCTTTCACGAGTTCCACAGGTCCTCTGGATGCTGGAGCGATCGCGAAACTCGATGCGGGCTCCGGTTTTGCGGGCCGCCGCGGCGTTTGCGCTCGTTCAGCATCGCGGTGCGTTGCCGCTGGAGGATCAGCACAGTAAACCGGCTGGATGGCTCCCAATACCATCCGGATCGCGCTCGCCCAGCTGAACCCGACGGTCGGCGGCGTCGCCGGCAACGCCGCCAAAGTTCGGGCGGCGCGCGCCGAGGCCGCGCGGTTCGGCGCGGACCTTGTCATGCTGCCGGAGCTTTTCCTGGCCGGCTATCCGCCGCAGGGCCTCGTGCTCAAGCCGGCGTTCCAGGACGCCTGCCGCGAGGCGTGCGAAACGCTCGCGCGTGAGACCGCAGATGGCGGGCCGGCCGTTCTCGTCGGGCTGCCTTGGGTGGAGGGGAGCCTTCTCCATAACGCCTATGCGCTGCTCGATGAAGGCGCGGTCGCGGCGGTGCGTTTCAAGGTTGATCTGCCGAACGGCGGCGTATTCAACGAAAGGCGCGTGTTCGAGCCCGGCCTGCTGCCGGGTCCGATCGTCGTCCGCGGCGTGCGGCTGGGCATTCCGATCGGTGACGACATCGGGGCGGGCGACGTGGTCGAGTGCCTCGCCGAGACCGGGGCCGAGTTGCTGCTTACCCCGAACGGCTCCCCTTATTGGCGGGGCAACGCCGAGGAGCGACTCAACATCGCCGTCGGCCGCGTCACCGAGAGCGGCTTGCCGCTGGTCTATCTCAACCAGATCGGTGGACAGGACGAGGCTGTTTTCGACGGCGCGTCCTTCGTCCTCAATGCCGATGCATCGCTCGCCGGGCAAGTGCCGGCGTTCCGCGAGAGCGTGGCGCTGACCGTCTGGGAGAAGGACGAGGACGGCTGGCGCTGCGCCCAGGCCCCGCGCGCAATCGCGGAGGAAGGGGACGAGGCCGATTACGCCGCTTGCGTGCTCGGACTTCGCGACTACGTCGACAAGACCGGGGCTCCCGGCGTGGCGCTGGCGCTCTCGGGCGACCTCGACTCGGCGCTGTGCGCCGCTATGGCCGTCGATGCGCTCGGGCCGGCCCGCGTCCGCGCCATTGCGCTGCCCGCCGACCGCTCCGCTTCGGCCGAGGCGCTTGCTGGCGCGGCCGCGTGCGCCCAAAACCTCGGCGTACGCTTTGACGTCGTGCCGGTCGCCGAGGCGCTTGGGGGCTTGGAAGCGTGCCTCAAACCGATGTTCCAGGGCCGGGCGCGCGATGCGGCGGACGAGCACATCCAGACCCGCATCCGCGGCGCGGTTCTCCTGTCGGTCGCGAACACGTTTGGGTTGATGCCGGTCGCAAGCGGCAACAAGTCCGATCGGGCGATCGGCTCCGCGACGCTCTCCGACGGCATGAGCGGCTACAACCCGATCAAAGATTGCTGCACAACGGAGGTCGATCGCCTCGCGGCGCTGCGCAACCTCTGGAAACCCGCCGGGGCGCTGGGGCCGGACGGGCCGGTCATCTCCGAAACCTTTCGCACGGCATCGGCCTTCGAACAGCGCGAGAGCCGGACGGGCCGGGGCTCCCTCCCGCCTGGCGACGTGCTGGACGATATTCTGCGGTGCCTCGTCGAGCGGGATATGCGCGTGTCCGACATCGTCGCGCGCGGGCATGACCCCGAGACCGTGACGATGGTGGAGCGGCTGTCCTATCGCGCTGAACCCAAGCGCCGCCAAGCCGCGCCGGGCGTCAAGCTGACGAAACGGAGCTTCGGGCGCGACCATCGCATCCCGATCGTCAACCGCTTCCGAGACGAGGGGCGGGCGGCTCTCAAGTCCGCCAAGGCGCCGGCCAAGGCGGCAGGCCAATCCCGTAGCGGCGAGTTCGACGTTTAGCCGGCGTTGCGCGGGTCCAAAGGGTCCGCCATAAGCGGAACATGCCCGCGCCCATCGTCCGCTTCGCGCCGTCGCCCACGGGGCTGATCCACATCGGCAACGCCCGCACGGCGCTCCTCAATGCGCTCTATGCCCGGCGCGAGGGCGGCACGTTCATCCTGCGCTTCGACGACACCGATCTGGAGCGCTCGACGCGCAAATACGCCACCGCCATCGAGACCGATCTCAAGTGGCTCGGCATCCCGCCGGACAGGATCGTGCGCCAATCCGAGCGGTTCGACCTCTATCATGCGGTGGCCGAGCGCCTGAAGACGATGGGACGGCTTTACGCCTGCTACGAGACGCCGGACGAATTGGAGCGCCGGCGCAAGCGCCAGCTCGCGCGCGGCCTGCCGCCGATCTACGACCGGGCCGCCCTGTCCCTTGCGGAGGAGGACAAGCGCCGGCTGGAAGCGGAAGGGCGGCGGCCGCACTGGCGCTTCCGCCTCGACCACCGGACTATCGCCTGGACCGATCTCGTCCGCGGCGAGTGCCACGTCGATTGCGCCTCGCTGTCCGATCCCGTGCTGGTGCGCGCCGATGGCACCTACCTCTACACGCTGCCCTCCGTCGCCGACGACATCGACCTCGCGATCACGCATGTGATCCGCGGCGAGGATCACGTCACCAACACGGCGGTGCAGGTCCAGATCTTTGAAGCCCTGGGCGCGTCGGCGCCGGCCTTCGCCCACCATAACCTGCTCACCGCCGCGAGCGGGGAGGGGCTGTCGAAGCGCCTCGGGCACCTGTCGCTCGCCAGCCTGCGCGAAGAGGGTCTGGAGCCGCAGGCGGTCGCCTCGCTGGCCGTGCTCGTCGGTTCGGCGGAAGCCGTGCGGCCGGTCTCATCCCTGGATGAATTGGCCGGCCTCATCGACTTCGCCCACATCTCGCGCGCGCCGGCGCGGTTCGACGAGAGCGAACTGATGCACCTCAACGCCAGGCTCGTCCACGGAATGAGCTACGAGGCGGTTCGCGACCGCCTGGTCGGGTTCGGCATTCTGTGGCGGGGAGGCGTTCTGGAACGCGGTCCGCGCCAATCTGGCCACGGTGTCCGACGCCGCTGCGTGGTGGCTCGTCGTGCAAGGTCCGGCGACGCCCGTGATCGCGGACCGCGACTTCACGGAGAAGGCCGCGAACCTGCTGCCGCCCGAGCCCTGGGACGGCTCGACCTGGAAGACCTGGACCGACGCCGTGAAAGGCGCGACGGGCGCGAAAGGGCGGGCGCTGTTCATGCCGCTGCGTCTGGCGCTCACGGGGCGCGAGGACGGGCCGGAGCTGGCTGGCCTTCTGCCGCTGATCGGCTCTGAGCGCGCCAAGGCGCGGCTGAGCGGCCAAACGGCCTGAGCAGCCCGCGCGCCCGCTTACGGCTCGCTCGGCGCCTGCGCCGGCACGGGTATGATGGTCGGCGCGACGATGCGGACCGTGCGCTTCGCGCCCTGGTCGTCCGTGAGTTCCCGCTTCGGACCATCGGTCCGGTCAAGTACCTTGGCGCCCTCGATCGACTTCGGTCCAATGCCGGCCGACGCCTGGCTGGCGGTCGGGACCGCTGCGGACGCATGCGCCACGATCGGCACGGACCCCGTGGACTCGACATCCGCCGGCTTCTTCTTGTCACGGCCGCGCCGTGCCGCCATCGCGATCTTCGGACGGGACAGTTCTTCGGCCTTTTGCGCCGTCACGATGATGTCGCCCGGCCGGCGCCCGAGCATGGTCTCGGCGCGGGCGAGCACCTGCGCCCAGGTCTGACCGTCCTTCTTGCAGAAACAGGAGGGATCGAACGCCTTCTGGAACTTGAACGCCCCGACCAGGCGCGTGTAGGGCTTGCCCTTGAGGGACAGGGCCCGGTCAAGCTCCGTGGTCTCGCCGCCCGGCATCGAATAGGCGGCCGTTTCGGCGCCGGGGCAGAGCGCCTGGCACATCTCGTCGGCGCCGGAGCGTCCGCCCGGCGCATGGCTCAGCGGAAAAAAGAAGCCGTCGCAGGACCGCACGCACACGATGCGGCTGCCGCCAAGGCTACCCCTCGGCCGGTCGTCGTCATCGCGTTCCGCGCGCGCCTCGCGCTGGGGCTGGCACGCGTCCTGGATGGCGGCCATGAGCTGGCGTCGGCGCGCCCCCGAGTCGTAGGGCTGAACCTGTCTGAGCTGGGCGTAGGTCGACTGCATCGCCCGGATGCGGTCCGCGATGGCGGCGCACTGGTACGCCGCGCCGGCGACGAACCATCCCTGGCGGCAGCCGATCGAGTGAAAATAGCCGATCATGCGGGCGATCTCGACGCGCTGCCGTTGCGCGGCGCCCGCCGCTCGCCAGCCGCCCCCGCGTTCGAGGGCGGCGAGTTCGGCTCGGTAGCGCTGGCACGCAGCCGATTGCGCCTGGGCGGTCTCGGCCGCCACGAGACCCGCCAGCGGCACGCAAAGCGCCAGGATCGAGCGAAAGGTCATTCGTTAAGGAGAACGGTAAGGCTTACCCTCGGTTCCACCGCCAAGATTGACCGATTTTCGGCTTGGCCGCCGCATAGCGGTCAGGCGCCCCGCGCGCGAGTTGCAGCCAGCCATCGCGCGACGCCGGAGCAGTCCCTACATTCAGTCGGCAATCGGAGAGGAACGATGACCCGAATGGCAGCTGCTGACAGCCTCGGCGTTGAGCCTGGCCGCCCTGGCGTGCCCGGCCGCCGCGCAGGAGCCGGACCGGATTTTCAGCAAATCGACCGTGTGGCGGCCCCTGACGCCGGACGACAAGCTCGTCGTCTACGGCATCGACGATCCGGCCGTCGAAGGGGTCGCCTGCCATTACACCACGCCCGAGCGGGGCGGCATCAAGGGCACGCTCGGCGTCGCCGAGGAGGTCTCGGACATCTCGCTCGCCTGCCGGCAGATCGGCCCGGTGCGGTTCAAGGAGAAGTTCGAGCAGGGCGCGGTCGTGTTCAGCGAGCGCCGGTCGCTGATCTTCAAGCGCATGCACATCGTCCGCGGCTGCGACGAGAAGCGCAACACTTGGTCTACATGGTGTTTTCGGATCGCCCGATCGAGGGCTCGCCCAAGAACTCGACGTCGAGCGTGCCCATCATGCCTTGGGGCGGAAGCGACGCTCCGCCCCGGTGCGGGGATTGGGTGACGAAGTGAGCGGTTGTTTGGCGTAGTAAGGCGCTACTTGGCGCAGGTGATCGAGATCGGGCGCGCCGTCTCCGTGAACGAGATTTCCAGCGCGCCGGTGAACTCCTCGGCTTGGGCGAGGCCGAACGATGCGGCGCGGGCGAAGCCCTGCGTCTCGCACCAGGCGTTGGCGACGATCCTGCCGCAGTCGTTGCCCGAGGCCAGGCAATCGCCCAGCCCATAGCCGTCGTTGGCCGAGATGACGAAGGTCGAGTCTGATGTCCGTCGCGGCGGCGCGGGACGTTCCGTTCGGCAGCACCACGAACGATGCCGCCGCGGCGGCGAGCAGGGTCGTCAGTCCGAGGACCGTGAGGGTGCGACGCATGGTGAAAACCTCGTGGGCGATGAGGACGGTGAGGCGGGTTCACTCTTGTGAGCGAGGCTTGAACAAACCTTTAAACGCGGCAGCGCCCGTCTGGTTCACCGCAGGTGCGAAAAGGCATCGCGTCTTGACGGATTTGAGCCCGCGGGGCAATCATCCCGGCCCATGACGAGGGCCGCGCGTTCATGCGGGACTGCTTTTTGAATCTCGCGCAAGCCTCTGAAATATTTCGCTTTCAGCATCGCTCGCGATAACCGCCGTCCGCGGGCCCGCGCGTGGGGGGAGCCATTTCGATGGCGATGTTGCGCCTTTACAACACGTTAACCCGCACGAAGGAAATCTTCGCGCCCATCGATCCGGCCAACGTGCGCATGTACGTCTGCGGGCCGACGGTTTACGACTACGCCCATATCGGCAACGCGCGGCCGGTCATCGTTTTCGACCTGCTGTTCCGGCTGCTGCGTCATCTCTACGGGCCGGACCACGTCACCTACGTCCGCAACGTCACCGACGTGGACGACAAGATCAACGCGCGGTCGGCGGAGCGGGGCGTCTCGATCCGCGAACTCACCGAAGGGACGCTGAAGCAGTTCCACGCGGACATCCGCGCGCTCGGCGTTCTGATGCCCGAGGACGTGAACGAGCCGGGACAGCCGCCGCGCTTCATCGAGCCGCGCGCCACCGAGCATATCGTTGAGATGAAGGCGCTGATCGAGCGCCTCGTCGCCAACGGCCACGCCTATGTGGCCGAGGACAACGTGCTCTTTCATGTGCCGTCGATGGCCGACTACGGCGCACTGTCGAAGCGCCCGCTCGACGAGATGGAGGCGGGCGCCCGCGTCGATGTCGCGCCCTACAAGCGCTCGCCGCTCGACTTCGTGCTGTGGAAGCCGTCAAAGCCCGGCGAGCCGGCGTGGCCCTCGCCCTGCGGCATCGCCGCGCCGGGGCGGCCCGGCTGGCATATCGAGTGCTCGGCCATGTCGTGGCGGCACCTCGGCGAGGTTTTTGATATCCACGCCGGCGGCATCGACCTCGTCTTCCCGCACCACGAAAACGAAATCGCCCAATCCCGCTGCTGCTTCGGCACACCCGTGATGGCCAACGTCTGGCTCCACAACGGTTTTCTGCAGGTCGAGGGGGAGAAGATGGCCAAGTCGGCGGGGAATTTCGTGACGATCCGGGAGTTGCTGGCGACCGAGAAGTTCGGCGGGCGCTCCTGGCCGGGCGAGGTGCTGCGGCTCGCGATGCTGCGGACGCACTATCGGCAGCCGATTGATTGGACGGTGCGGGCGTTGGAGGAGGCGGAGCGGACGCTTGATCGCTGGTACAAGATGCTGGCGGATGTCGGCCCCCTCCCGGATGGGCGGCCGAGCGAGTTCTTTCTCGATCCTTTGTTGGACGACCTGAATACGCCCGCGGCGTTGAGCGAGTTGCACTCACTCTTCTCAAGCTCGCAGGGAGGCTTGATGGAACTTGGCCTCTCACCGCTGGGCTGGGACTTTTATAACCCTGAGCACGCCGCCATCGCCGTGGCGTCCGCCCGGGTTCTTGGCTTGCTTCAATCCGATCCGACGGATTGGGAGCGGCGCAAGCGATCTGGCCTCACAATCGCGGAGGCTGAGATTCAAAAACGCATTCTCGCCCGCTCCGCCGCCCGCGCCGCCAAAAACTTCGCCGAGTCCGACCGCATCCGCAACGAACTCGCCGCGATGGGCGTAAAACTCAAGGACAACAAGGATGGCACCACCACCTGGGAGGTCGCGCGGTGAGCGCGGGGCTGGGCGCGCTTCCCCTCTCCCAGGGGGAGAGGGTGGCCGCGGAGCGGCCGGATGAGGGGCGAGCCCTAACCGGAGAGGGCGTGTCCGCTCAGAGCAGCGCCCTCCCCGGAGAGGGCGCTCCCCCTCACCCGGACGGCTGCCGCGGTCTCGACCTCTCCCCAGGGGAGAGGTGGGAGCCCGCCTGCTGATGGCCCGCGCCGTCCCAAAACCCGCGCTGCGGCCCTATCTGCCCGCCGACGCCGCTGCGCTGGCGGAAATATTCCGCGCCAGCATCGAGGAACTCACGGGCGAGGATTACAGTGAGGCGCAGCAGGCGGCCTGGATCGCGATCGCGGACGACGAGGACGCCTTCGGCGCGCGGCTCGCGCAAAATCTCACGTTGGTGGCGACGCAGGCCGGGTCGCCCGTCGGCTTCGCGTCGCTCGAAGGGACCGACCGCATCGACAGGCTCTACGTCCACCCCGCCGCTGCGGGGCAGGGGGTGGCGGCGCTGCTCATCGACGCGCTCGAAAAGCTCGCGCGCGCGCGCGGCGCAAAGCGCCTGACCGTGGACGCGAGCGATACGGCCAGACCGTTTTTCGAAAAGCGCGGCTTTGAAGCCCAGCGCCGCGGGACCGTGGCGCTCGGCGGCGAATGGCTCGGCAACACGACGATGGAAAAGCGCCTCACTCCGTGAAGCGGATCGATTTTTCCTTGCAGATGTCGAACTCCTCGACCTCGGCCTGCCCGCCGCCCTGGAACATCGCCGTGACCGACACCGTGCAGCGCTTCAGCTTCGGCAGCTTGAGGCTCGCCTGCGCCTTGGGCGCGAGGGGCTTGCCGAGCCGCGCGGTCTGGTCCTCGCCCGAGACGATGACGTCGAGCGCCGTGTTCGGGCTGGCGTTCACGACGGTCAGGGCCTGCGCGGGCGTCGGCCCCGCCGGTTTGGGCTTCGGCTTGGGTTTCGGCTTGGGGGCCGCCGCCGCATCCGGCGCGGCTCCCGCGTCGGCCGGCGCGGGTGCGGTCGGGGACGGGGCGCCCGGCGCAACCTGCGCGGCGGCGCCGGCAAGCCCGGCGAGAAGGGCCGCGCCGGCGAGTCCGGCGGCAAGAGAAGAGCGCATTGTCGTCATCCGCATCCTCGTGGATCGTTTCGGCTCTCTCGTCATTCTTCCCGCGCGGCGTGGCCAGATGTGGGCGAAGGCGTCCGCGCCCGTGGGTTCGGCCGGCGCGCCCTGACGCGCGCCCGCTCCGGGCGCACCGGTCGCCCGCGGCGGTTTTCCCCGCTCGCGACTATGGGCGGAAGCGTGGGCTGTCCCACAGCGGGAAACCCGGCTTCTTGCAGATGGGCGGCCTGCACGCGTGGACGGGCTTTGGAGCCGGGGCCGCCGCCCCTCTATTGGGGCAGCAGATGGTCCGCCTGTTGTACCGGCAGTAATGAGTGCCCGGCCCGCATGTCAGCGCTTCGGCGGGAGCGGCGGCGAAGAGTCCGACTAGGCCCGTAAGCATCCAGAGATAAGCCCGCCCGTTCTTGAGAGATATCCCGTCCTCCACAGAGAGACATCCCGTCCTCCACAGATTGGCTGCAGCGGCATCCACGCCCGCTACAGCGACAAGAATTGCGCCTCGCCTAGCGACCGCCGACAGCGCCGCCAACGCTCGGCCTGAACAACATCAGAACCGCTGCTCGAGCAGTTGCGCACCGCCGCTGCTCAGGCCCAAGCGCCGGGCCGAAGCGGCGAGCATCGGCAGCACCTCCTCGACCCGCTCGGCGACGAGATAGTTCAGTTCAAGGCCCGGACGGATGAAGCCGAGTTCGCGCATGTGGGCGATCAGGACCAGGAGCGGCTTCCAGAAATCCCTGATGCTCAGGAGCAGGATCGGCTTAGTGTGGCGGCCGAGCTGGGCCCACGTCATCTGCTCGACCAGTTCCTCCAGGGTGCCGATGCCCCCCGGCAGGGCGACGAAGGCGTCGGCGCGCTCGAACATCAGCCGCTTGCGGGTGTGCATGTCGGGCACGCTGATCGTTTCCTGCACGTCGTCGAGCATCCGCTCGCGCGCCTTCAGGAAATCCGGGATGATGCCGGTGACCTGGCCGCCGTGATCGAGCACGGAGCGCGCCAGAGCACCCATGAGGCCGATGTTGCCGCCGCCGTACACGAGGCCGACGCCGTTTTCGGCCATGTCGCGCCCGAGCGCCCGCGCCGCTTCCAGGAAGGCCGGGTCGGTGCCGGGGCCTGAGCCGCAGTAGACGCAGATCGTTTTCAGGCCTGTCATGGCGGAGGGTGGGAGAGGGGCGTCCCAGGACGGGTCGAAGCGCATAGTTTGGTCGCCCTTGATCGGCCGCGCATCCCAAGGAAAACGGCCAGAACCGTGGAAAGTGCCCGGAAACGGGACAATAAGGTTAACGCGCGAACCCTCGGCGGCCAAGCCGATGCTGCAAGGCGGGGCCGGATGGCCTATATGGCGTCCCAAACTACGCGGACCCACCCGATGCTGTTTGTTCCTGCTCCGCCTCCGGCGGGCGCGCCCGCCCCCGAAGGCTCCGGGCTCTTGACCACGTTCCGAAGGCTCTGGCCCTATCTCTGGCCGCAGGGCCGCGCTGATCTTCAGCGGCGCGTCTTCCTCGCCTTCGGCCTGCTGCTCGTCGCCAAGCTCGTGACCGTGCTGACGCCCTTCACCTACAAATGGGCGACCGACGCGCTCGTGCGGCGGTCGGGGGTTCGGCAAGCCGGGCCGAGCAGGCCAGCGCGGCCGCCACGCCGGGCACTGGCTCTGGGGGGCGCCGATCCTGCTCACCGTCCTCTACGGGGTCTGCGCGGGTCGCCATGGCGCTCCTGACGCAGGTGCGCGACGGGCTCTTCGCCAAGGTCGCGATGCACGCCGTCCGGCAGCTCGCGCTTCAAGACCTTCGAGCACATGCACCGCCTGTCGCTGCGCTTCCACCTCGAGCGCAAGACCGGCGGCCTGACCCGCGTGCTCGAGCGCGGGCGCAACGGCATCGAGGAACTGTCGCGCCTGTTCGTGCTGCAGCTCATCCCGACGATCGTCGAGTTCGTGCTCGTGATCGGCATCCTCGCCTGGCAGTTCGACTGGCTCTATTCGGCCGTCGTGCTGGCGATGGTCGTCGTCTATCTCGTCTACACCTACAAGGCGACCGAGTGGCGGATCGCGATCCGCAGCGGATGAACGAGTCCGACACGGACGCCAACACCAAGGCGGTCGACTCGCTCCTCAACTACGAGACGGTGAAATATTTCGGCGCCGAGGCGCGCGAGACGGCGCGCTACGACCGCTCGATGGAGCGCTACGAGCGCGCCTCGACCCAGACCTACACCTCGCTCGCGGTGCTCAATTCCGGCCAGGCGGTGATCTTCACCATCGGCATGACGCATCGTGATGGTGCTGGCGGCGCGGGACATCATGGCGGGGCGCGCGTCGATCGGCAGCTTCGTGCTGGTCAACGCCATGCTGGTCCAGCTCTACATCCCGCTGAACTTCATGGGCATGCTCTACCGCGAGATCAAGCAGGCGCTGATCGACATCGACGACATGTTCAGGATCCTCGAGCAGCAACCCGGAGATCGAGGACCGGCCGGGCGCGAAGCCGCTCGTCGTCACGCGAGGGCGCGCGTGCGCTTCGAGGACGTGCACTTCGCCTACATCCCGGAGCGCCCGATCCTGAAGGGCGTCACGCTTCGAGGTGCCGGCCGGGCAAGACCGTCGCCATCGTCGGCCCGTCGGGCGCCGGCAAGTCGACGATCTCGCGGCTGCTGTTCCGCTTCTACGAGCCGACGAGCGGGCGCATCCTGATCGACGGCCAGGACATCGCCGACGTGCACGCAGGCGTCCTTGCGCGCGGCGATCGGCATGGTTCCGCAGGACACGGTGCTGTTCAACGACACCATCGGCTACAACGTCCAGTACGGCCGCTGGGACGCCTGCGACCGAGGAGGTCAAGGAGGCGGCGCGCCTCGCCCAGATCGACCGCTTCATCGGCCACTCTGCCGGACGGCTACGAGACCTCGGTCGGCGAGCGCGGCCTCAAGCTTTCGGGCGGCGAGAAGCAGCGCGTCGCCATCGCCCGCACGATCCTCAAGGGGCCGCCGATCCTCGTCCTCGACGAGGCGACCTCGGCGCTCGATACCTTCACCGAGAAGGAGATCCAGGACGCGCTCGACCGGGTCAGCCGCGGCCGCACCACGCTCGTCATCGCGCACCGCCTCTCGACCGTGATCGGCGCCGACGAGATCATCGTGCTCGACAAGGGCGTCATCGTCGAGCGCGGCACCCACGCGGCGCTGCTGGCCGCAGGCGGCGTCTATGCCGCGATGTGGAACCGCCAGCGCGAGGCCGACGAAGGCCCGCGAGGCGCTCAAGCGGGCCGAGGACGAAGAGGAGTCCGTCGGTACCGCGGTGAAGGTCGCGGGTTGACGGTCAGCGCTGCGCCCTGCCATCCCGCGAGCGCCCGCGAGATCCAAAGGCTCAAGAACGTATGACCGACATCTACGAATCGATCCGCGGCATGTTCGTGCCGATCCACAAGGAGGGCTATCCCTTCATCGCCATCGCGGCTGGTCGCGGCGCTTATCTCGGCCTGTACTCTGGGCGCCGCTCGGCTGGATCGCTCGCATCCTCACGCTGTGGGTCTGCTACTTCTTCCGCGATCCCGCCGCGCGTCACGCCGGTGCGCGACGGGCTCGTGGTCTCGCCGGCCGACGGGCGCGTCAGCCTGATCACCACGGCGGTGCCGCCGGCCGAGACTGGATCTGCCGGCGGAGCCGATGACCCGCGTCTCGGTCTTCATGAACGTGTTCGACTGCCACGTGAACCGCGTCGCCGGTCACCGGCCGACGATCGCGCAGATCGTCTACACGCCGGGCCTGTTCCTCAACGCCGAACTCGACAAGGCCAGCGAGGACAACGAGCGCAACGCCCTCGTGATCGAGACCGGCGGCGCGCAGATCGGCGTCGTGCAGATCGCCGGCCTGGTGGCGCGGCGCATCGTCGGCTTCGTCGCGCGAGGGGGACACGATCTGAGCGCCGGCGAGCGCTTCGGCCTGATCCGCTTCGGCTCGCGGGTCGACGTCTACCTGCCGCGTCACGACGCAATGGTCTCGTCGGCGCTCGGGCAGACCGCCATCGCGGGCGAGACGGTGCTGGCGGATCTCAAGGCGAACGAGCCGCCGCGGCAGTTTCAGGCGGAATTGAGCCGTCCGGTCTCGTCCTCGAGCTTCGCTTGCCGCCCGCTGGCTCCGCTTCCTATTCTCGGCTCGCCATGAGCGATCTTGTTTCCGCCCTTCGCGCCCGACCCGCTCGAGCCGCGCCGGCGCCGCTTCAAGCCGGTGCCGTTCCGGGTGATCGCGCCGAACATGATCACGCTGTTGGCGCTCTGCCTCGGCCTGACGGCGATCCGGCTCGCCTATGAGGGCCGCATCGAGCCGGCCGTCTACGCCATCGTGGTCGCGGCCTTGCTCGACGGGGTCGACGGGCGGATCGCGCGGCTGCTCAAGGGCACGTCGCGCTTCGGCGCCGAACTCGACTCGCTGGCCGACTTCGTCAATTTCGGCGTGGCCCCGGCGCTGATCCTCTACAGCTTCGTCCTGCACCAGCTCAAAGCCGCTCGGCTGGATCGCCGCGCTCGTGTTCGCCATCGCGGCGGGCCTGCGGCTCGCTCGCTTCAACGCCATGATCGACGATCCCAGCCGGCCGGAATGGAAGAAGAATTTCTTCGTCGGCATGCCGGCGCCGGCCGGCGCGATCACGGCGCTGCTGCCGATCTATCTCCAGTTCCTCGGCGTGCCGATGCGGACGACGCCGGGCCCGGCGCTGTCGTTCCTCTACCTGCTGCTGATCGCGCTTTCTGATGGTGAGCACGATCCCGACCTTTTCCGGCAAGACGATCGGCAAGCGCGTGCCCCGTGAATGGGTGCTTGCCGTTGTTCGTGGTCACGGTCGCTTTTTTCGGTCTCCTGGTGAGCTTCCCGTTCGAGGTGCTGGCGACAGGCACGTTCCTTTACCTCGCCGCGATCCCGTTCGGCGTCGCGCGCTACCGCCACCTGGAGCGAGCGGACACGAGCCAGGCTCGGACCCTGGCGGAGCCGAGCGCATCGCCGCCGACCTCGGCCGTTTAGCTTGCGCGCGCATGGCTTGACCGCTGCGAAACACACCGCGCTTCGTCGGCTCGTTTCGCACGCAATGCGCATGAAATCGTTGCGTTGGGCGGGCAAGATGCGCGAAAAGCGCATCGCCGCGTCCCGGCGAGCCTGTTTCGGCTGCCGAGACGGCCTTCCCTGATGATCCGGCCAAGGCCGGGGCGTCATCGACCGGTTCGGGCTGGGCCGTCCACCCGCTTAAGCCTTGCCGCATTGGAGAATATCGTGGCGTCTGCGACCGAGATGGCGACCCAGGGCTCGCGTCCTAAGCTCATATTGGCGTCCGGCTCGCCGCGCCGATTGGCCCTCTTGCAGCAGGCTGGGATCGAACCCGACGCGCTCTTGCCGGCGGACGTCGACGAGACGCCGCTGCGGTCGGAATCGCCGCGCGAAGTCGTCAAGCGCCTGGCCCGTACGAAGGCCGAGGTCGCCCGCAAGACGGCGCGGAACCGGGACGATCTCAAGGACGCCTTCATCCTCGCGGCCGACACCGTCGTGACGGTCGGACGCCGCATCCTCCCCAAGGCGGAAATCATCGACGAAGCCGCCGCTTGTCTGCGGCTGCTGTCGGGGCGGACGCACCGCGTCTATACCGCCGTTTGCGTGGTCTCGCCGAAAGATCACGTTCGCGAACGGCTCGTCGAGACGCGCCTTCGGTTCAAGCGCCTGTCGCGAAGCGAGTTCGAGGGCTATCTCGCCTCGGGCGAGTGGCGGGGCAAGGCGGGCGGCTATGCGATCCAGGGCCTTGCCGGCGCGTTCGCCGTCAAGCTTGTCGGGTCGTACACCAACGTAGTGGGCCTGCCGCTTTATGAAGCCATCGCGCTGCTCGACGGCGAGGGCTTCCCGGTGCGGTCCACTTGGCTCAATGCCGCGTGAGGCGCCATGAAGCCAGCGCTCCAGCTCAAACGGTCGGGCAGGGCCGACCCGCACCGGCCGCCGCTCGGATCGGTGACCGTCCTGACCTGCGGCGTAGGGATGAAGCCGCCGAGGAGCCGCCACGGAAAAGGCCTCAAGAAAGAGTCGCGCGACAGTGATCGCAGGCGCGGGGAGGACGCCGCTTGAGCGACGACCGCGCCCACGAAAAGGGGCGGCCGCCGGCGGGCGGCGCATGTCCCGTCTGCGGCAAGCCGGCCATGGAGGGCAGCCGGCCGTTCTGTTCAAAGCGCTGCGCGGACGTCGATTTGCAGCGCTGGCTCGTCGGCGCCTACGCCATCCCGGCAGCGGACGAGGATGACGGTCCTGACGACCCGTCCGGCGAGGGCGGCCGCGGACCTTGAGCGGCACGCGCTTGAAAAAGGGGCTTCGGAGACGCTGGACAGGGGATGCGCCGCTGACTATACACCCGGCTCCGGCGCTGGGGCGGCGAGCCCCCGATGCTGGACGCCCAGGTAGCTCAGTTGGTAGAGCACGTGACTGAAAATCACGGTGTCGGTGGTTCGATTCCGCCCCTGGGCACCATTGCCTAAATCCTTCAAAGCACTTTTAGATTTGTCATCTACGTCCCGACCGGAATTGTGAGATTTTCCGCTTGGGGACGCGCGGGGGATGCAGAGTCGGCGGGCGCCACGCCATTTTCGGCGACCACGAAGCGAGGCCTAGCAGGAAGCTGAGCCGGTTTTGGCTGCGGTCTCAAGTCTCTGAAGCCTGTGCTCGGCCTCACGAACATATAGGTCTCTGACCTTCACGGCAGTTTCATTCGGTCCAAGAGCTTTCAGGCGGATATGCATCTCGTACTTAGTCACATCGATGCCTCTCATCACAACAGAAATCTCGGCAGATTTGCTGCCGTTGGAAAGCTGAGCATTGATCGTGGTTTTGTGATGATAGTCTTTTTCTTGGTAGCACTGCAGGGCATATGATTTTACATCCTTGAAAACAGCCTCGTAATCCCTGCTGACGTTAAACTCACCTGATGCAGTCGGATCATCAACGAAATCTTTGATATAGGAGCAGGAAACCAGTATCGCCGCGAGCAGCGTGGTCGCTATGACAGCCCCAAACCTCATGCGTGGCCCCCGCACCAAAGCACGGGGCGTTTTGCACATGCCGCGAGGTTAAGCAAGGCCGTCTGGTTGTCCGCAAGCCCGGTCTCGCGCGGTCTGCTTTGCCTCTGGCGACCAAAGACGCGACCTCGACAGCGCGGCGAGCATCACGCTCTTTAACGCCGAGTTCTCGGCTCGCCGCGGCACACCCCCTCCGAGGTACAACGCGGCCAAAGTGCGGACGATGCCCTTGTCCCGGTTGAACCATTTGTCCCGAGCGTGCGTTTCTTAGCTTAGATGCGGCTCACCATCAGACGCACGGAAATCGGAGGCGCTATCATGCGACGCGTAGCGATTGCAGCAACTCTGTTGTCCTTCACTATTGTGGGCAGCGCAGCCGCTCAGCAAGTGGTTGCCACCAATCCAGTCACAGGAGCCGCCACCGGCGCAGCCGTAGGCGCGGCTCAAGGCGCAGCCGCCGCAGGCCCCGTGGGCGCGCTTGTGGGCGCTCCGCTGGGCGCGGCAGCCGGTGCGGCCGCCGGAACCGTGGGCGCCGTGGGAACCGTTGTGGGGGCGCCGGCGGGCGGCCCGCTTGTCGTGAACGTGACCCCACGCGGCGAACGCGTCGTCGTCATCAACGGCGTAGTGTATGACCGCGTTCCTGCACGAGCCTTGTTCACGACGGGGCCGCGCTATACGGAGCGCAGCGGAGTGCGTGTGGGCCGCGGGAGCGTGATTCCGGAGTGGATTGATGCCGCGCCCATGCGGAACGTCTCTATTCGCCGGCTCCGGCCTGGCGGCTTCTATGGCTACTTTGTTTCGCCGGACAACAAAGTGGTCGTGATTGAGCCCGGCTCACGCCGCGTCGCACGCGTGATCAGTCGGGCGGGGTGAAGTCAGCCCTGAAGATCACCGCCTAATCGCCCGCTCGAAGGCGGCCTCGCCGAGATTCCGCGGTCCAGCCACTCGCGCCGCTAAAGGCCGAGCCCGGACAGGAACTCGTGGCGGGTCGCCGGGTTCGTGCGGAAGGCGCCGAGCATGCGGCTGGTGACCATCGAGGCGCCGTGCTTATGGACCCCGCGCGTGGTCATGCACTGGTGCGTCGCCTGAATGACGACGCCGACGCCGTGCGGCTGGAGGACGGTGTCGAGCGTATCGGCGATTTCCGCCGTGAGCCGCTCCTGCACCTGAAGGCGCCGAGCGAAGGCGTTCACCAGCCGGGCGAGTTTTGAAATCCCGACCACGCGGTTATTCGGAAGATATCCGATATGCGCCTTGCCGCTGATCGGAGCCATGTGGTGTTCGCAGTAGGAGTGGAATGCGATGTCGCGAAGGATCACGATCTCGTCGTAGCCGCCGACCTCCTCGAACGTGCGTTGCAGCAAGGCGCCCGGCTCTTCGGCGTAGCCGGAGAACCATTCCTCATAGGCGCGCACGACGCGGACCGGCGTATCCTTGAGCCCTTCTCGGCCAGGATCGTCGCCGGCCCAGCGGATGAGCGTGCGAACAGCCTCTTCGGCCTCGGAGCGGGTCGGCTTCGGATCCTTTCCAGGAGACGGCTGCATCCAAGGGTATCCTTGAAAGTGTGGGTTTCTGGCGCGAGGATCATCTGAGGGTTTTGCAGGGCGCGAACAAGGTCAACCCGCCTGGAGCAAGGGAGCATGCTGGTTCACTCCTGTTATGCACTCCACGCATAGGGTTGCCGCGTGCTGCTGCTTGCTTTTTTGTGCATCGCACAATAGATTGTGCATTGCAACATCGCATTCCGTGCGGTGTTGCTGCCCTCCTTGGGCGTTTCCTCCCTAGACTTGGGCCGCTCACCCTGCGTGAGCGGCCCCTTTTCTCCGGCGAAGAACGCTCGGGCGGAGCAGCTTGCCTACGGCCGACGCTGGAATGCAGGCGCCCTGTTCCTCTAGATGCACGGTGACATCATGTTCGCACCCTGGTTCTCGCTGGCGCTGGATGCCGCTCGCCTTGGGGCCGAAGCCCAGAAGGTGATCGAGTTGCGCTTGGCCCGTCTCGCCGCAGGCGGACCTGATGCGCCGTTCGAGGCGCACCGGATGGTCGCGGAAAAGCAACTGGCGCTCATCGAGGCGGCGCTGGTCGCGGGTGCGAGTCTGGCGTCGGGCAACGCGGGCCATATCGCCGCCCGCAAGGTGGTCAAGGGCTACCGCAAGCATGTCCGGGTCAACAGCCGACGCCTTTCCCGGGCGGCTTGAGCCTGCGCAGCCTGTCAGGGGATGCACATGGAAGGGGCCGCTTGGCCACGGGTGCGACTCACGAGGGGTGGACCATGACGACGGAAGAATTGGCCTTGTTGCATAAAGCGGCGGCTGACCCCAGGGGCCAGATTGCAGTCAAGCGCAACCCGAACGGCTCCTGGCATGGGGACCGCGACCATCTCCAGGCTCTCGCCGATCGCGGGCATGTGATGACGCTGGGCGAGAGCATGGGGCCGCACATCGGCGGCACGTTCGCCGTTTGGCAAATCACGCCTGAAGGCCGCGCGCTCGTCGAACGGTCCGTAGACGCATAACGCCGCACGCCGCGCGCCCGCATCATCAGGGCTGAAGCGCCAGATCGGCGTAGAAGGCGAGGAACTCGTAGCAGAGGGCGAGGCGGCGCTCCTCGGGATCCCAGTACGCATTCGGCTCGCCGCAGGTTTTGGCTTCGATCGTGATGAGCCGCGGAAACACAAAGTTCTTGGCCGTAAAATCCCTGACCTCCTCGAGAAGTCCGATGGTCTTCAGCATGGCGCGGTACGGAGCCAAAGTGTCCGGCGCATCGCCGTAGTCGATCGCCACCGACGATTCGGGCTTCCCCAGCAGGCGGGCGCGGGGCGTGATAAGGCGCTCCCAAAACGAGGGCCGGGACGACGCGCGAAAATGCGGCTCCAGCAGCCGCATCCAAGAGGTCTTCGCCTGTTCGAAGTCGCCCTGGCATGTTTCCCGGCGCTCCTCCGGCAGGTTCGCCCGCTGGGCAAGGTCCCTGAACGCGGCCGGATTGGAGCCGACCATGAGGCAGACGATCTTGTAGGCCCTCTGCTGATCGAGGCCATGCTCGCCGTAAAAGGCGGGCTCCACGCCCATCTGGGCGTCGCGCTTCCCGATCAAGAGCAGGCCACGGGCGGCGTCGACCAGAACGCGATGCGTGAAGTCGGTTCCGACATGGAGCAGGGCCAGCGTGGCGAACGAATCGGCGGCGTCCTCCTCGCGGCCGAGCACGGGCAGGTTGAACTCGCTGACGACCGCGTGGCCGAGTTCATGGCCGAGCGTGAACAGCGCGTTGCCGGCCACGAACTCGACGACCCGCTCACGCTGCCGCTCGTCGAGAGGCCCGGCCGGGGCGCGGGTGAGGGCGAACGCGCGGCCGGCCTCCTTGATGCGCGCGTCGATCTCCTGCGCGGGCGCCGGAAAAGCCGCCGAAAGGCTGAAAGCCGAGGCGAGAACGATGCCGTGCACGGATCGGCGCATTATCTGCATAGGGAGCGCGCCCAACACGCTCGTCAATGCGCAGACCGCCCGCAATGTTCAATGAGCGGGTTGGGATTCGCGCGGGGCGGCGCTTTCGCGGTCCAGGCCCCCTGGCGTGCGGCGTCAAGCCTTGCTCGCCGGGGCGAAACGGGTCGCCAAGCGCTCCAGCGCGCTAAGCCAAGCCGGACCTTGGCGCAACATGATTTGTAGCGCCAAGACGGCGCTCGCACCGCTGACGAGCGCCGCGCCCGCCATGTCGAGCGGGAAGTGGACGCCGAGGTAGACGCGCGACCACGCGACGAGCGCGCCAAGTCCGGCGAACGCGAGCGCCAGCCGGCGCAGGCCGCACAGGGCGAGCGTCGCCGCCCAGACGAAGAGCACGGTGGCGTGGTTGCTCGGAAACGACGCGCTCGGGCGGTGGTCGATCAGGGCGTGGCCGAGCCCGATCACGAATGGACGCGGCGTGTAGGCCACGAGCCCGATCAGCAGGTTGAGACCGAGCGCGACGGCGAGGGCGAGCACGCCCGTCAGCGCGACGAAGCGCATGGCGCGCGTTCCGCCGAACCAGACCAGGGCGATGTGCAAGGGCGCGGCGGCGATCAGAAGCTTGGCGGCGACTATCGCCAGAAACGCCACGGGAGCCGACGGCTCGGGGCCGGCGTTGAGCAGGAGAAAGAGCGCATGGTTCCATCCGTCCATGTCGGGGTCTCCGGGCTGAAACCACGCACGCTGATCGAGACTCGTAAAGCCGACGTTAACCGAGGCGGCGACGTTTTCCGGCGCGCGCTCTTTCCGCAACGCCGGGGCGGGACGAGCCATGCCGCCGCCTCGGGCGTTGTCCGGTGTCTTGGAGGAGGGGGCGTCCATGGAGAGGAACGAGCCGCCGGGCGGACCGGGGACCCGGCGGGAAGGCCCGATCGCCGAAGGTCCGATCGCCTGGACGCAGGACAGCGTCGCCGACGTGCCGCTCCGGCGTTTCGTCGGTCGCGTCGGCGCGATCGAGGTCGCCGCCGTTGAATGGGACGGATCGAACCGCCTCTGGACATGGTCGAGCCCTCTGGCTGACGACGCCTGGGGCCATGCGCCAACCGAGCGCAGCGCCAAGCTCGGGTTCGAGGCGTGGCTGCGGGGGTGGCTGGAGAACTTCAGGCCCTTTTTCCAGTGAACGGCCGCGCCGGACGCAGGATCGCGTTGTCAGACAGCGGGGCGAACCGCTATCCTGCGCGGATGATCGTGCGTTTCGACATCCGACCCGACCAAAACGGCTGGACCATCTTCGACCGGGCCACGGGCCGGCCCGCCGTCATCGAAGGGCTCGTCTCGGTCGGCCTGCCGTTCGACGACGCCGACGACTTGGTGGACCTGCTCAACACGCTCCACATGCTGAAGCCCCACGTCACGCTGCATTAACGCTGCACGCGCTGAGCCTGCTTCGTTCGTGAGGGCGCGTGAGCCCGCCCTTTCCCCGGAAGCCTGAAACGAAGAAGGCGATCCGGGACTCAGCGCAAAAACCGGCGAAGCCCTTATCCTCACAGCTCGATGGCCTCCCGGATCGATGCTGCCCCCACGCCTGGACCTAAATCCTCGCCAGCCGCGCAACGGCACGCTCTACGTCGGCTCCACCACCGACCTTTCCCGGCGCGTGTGGGAGCACAAGAACCGCCTCACGCCCGGTTTCACCAGTGACGCGGCACGCGACCAGCGGGAGCGGAACGGTGGCCGATGTGACATCAAAAAAGCATCCACGATCTCACCTCGACCCCACCTTGCATCCCCACGCCTCACCCCGTATATGCCCCCACATCCCACACGCGGAGCCGGTCTCATGCCTGAATGAGGCCATCCCGGTGGTCGGCTCTCCCAAAAAGCCGGCCCATTCGCTCCGCGGCGGCTTGAACCGGAGAGAACCCATGGCGCTTCCTGATTTTTCCATGCGCCAGCTGCTCGAGGCTGGCGCCCACTTCGGCCACCAGTCCCACCGCTGGAACCCGAAGATGGCGCCCTACATCTTCGGCACGCGCAACAACATCCACATCATCGACCTCGCCCAGACCGTGCCGATGCTGCACCGCGCCCTCCAGGCCGTGAGCGACACCGTCGCCAAGGGCGGCCGCGTGCTGTTCGTCGGCACCAAGCGCCAGGCGTCCGACGCGATCGCCGACGCCGCCAAGCGCTCGGCGCAGTACTACGTCAACTCCCGCTGGCTCGGCGGCATGCTGACCAACTGGAAGACCATCTCGGCCTCGATCCAGCGCCTGCGCAAGCTCGACGAGACGCTCGACCGGCGGCGGCGCAGGGCCTCACCAAGAAGGAGCGCCTGATGCTCGCCCGCGAGAAGGACAAGCTCGAGCGCGCGCTCGGCGGCATCAAGGACATGGGCGGCATGCCCGACCTGATGTTCGTGATCGACACCAACAAGGAGCAGCTCGCGATCAAGGAGGCCCAGCGCCTCGGCATCCCGGTCGCGGCCATCGTCGACACCAACTGCGATCCGGACGGCATCACCTTCCCGGTCCCGGCCAACGACGACGCCGGCCGCGCCATCGCGCTCTACTGCGACCTCGTCGCCCGCGCCGCCATCGACGGCATCTCGCGCGGCCACGGCGAGATGGGCATCGACATCGGCGCGGCGGAGAGCCCGATCGTCGAGGAGCTGCCGGCCAGCGCCAACGTCGACGCGCCGGCCGAGCCGAGCGAGCGGTTCGAGCTGCTCGCCGCTCCGCGCGGCGCCCCGGACGATCTGACCAAGCTCACGGGCGTCGGCCCGCAGCTCGAGAAGAAGCTGAACGACGCCGGCATCTTCCACTACTGGCAGCTCGCCGCGATGAAGCCCGAGCGACGTCGGCCAAGCTCGACGCCGACCTCAAGCTGAACGGCCGCATCGAGCGCGACGGCTGGGTCGACCAGGCCCGCGCGATGATCGAGGCCGCCTGAGCGGCGATCAAGCGGCGCGGCGCCGGCGGCAAGCGGCGCCGATCTCAAGTCAAGACCTTCTGGCCCGGCGTTCGCCGCGAGCGCCGGGCGTCTCCGCATCATGATGACGGAAAGGACGAGCCATGGCGAACATCACCGCCGCGATGGTGAAGGAACTGCGCGAGAAGACCGGCGCCGGCATGATGGACTGCAAGGCCGCGCTCAACGAGACCAGCGGCGACATCGAAGCCGCCGATCGACTGGCTGCGCAAGAAGGGCCTCTCCAAGGCCGCCAAGAAGGCCGGCCGCGTCGCGGCCGAGGGCCTGGTCGCAGTCGAGTCGTCGCGGCCACCGCGCCGCCATCGTCGAGGTCAACTCCGAGACCGACTTCGTCGCCCGCAACGACCAGTTCCAGGCCTTCGCCCGCGAAGCCGCCAAGATCGCGCTCATGAGCCGACGGCACGGTGGAGGCGCTCGAGGCCGCGCACTTTCCCGGGCTCGCAGACCACCGTCAAGGACCGCCTGCAGGAGCTGATCGCCACCATCGGCGAGAACATGACCCTGCGCCGCGTCGCCGAAGCTCGACGGTCGGCCAGGGCGTGATCGCGACCTACGTCCACAACGCGGTCAGCCGACGGCCTCGGCAAGATCGGCGTGCTCGTGGCGCTGGAGATCCGAGGGCGACGTGACGCAGCTCGGCGACGCTCGGGCGCCAGATCGCGATGCACGTCGCGGCGACGAACCCGGTGGCGCTCGACGCCTCCGGCGTCGACGCGGCGACGGTCGAGCGCGAGAGCGCGATCCTGCGCGACAAGAACGCCGGCAAGCCCGACCACGTGCTGCAGAAGATCGTCGAGAGCGGCCTGAAGACTACTACAAGGAGGTCACGCTTCTCGAGCAGGCCTTCGTGCACGATCCCTCGAAGACGGTCGCCCAGGTGCTGAAGGAAGCGGAGGCGAAGGCCGGCGCGCCGGTCGAGCTCGCCGGCCTTCGTCCGCTACGCGCTCGGCGAGGGCATCGAGAAGGACGACGGCCCGGACTTCGCGGCCGAAGTCGCGGCGGCGGCGGGCGCAGGGCTGACGCGCACGTCGATTCCGGTCGCCGCGAAGCGGCGCTCCTCGCTGCGCTCGGACCCGGAATGACGGGCGTGGTGGCTTCAACGGCGGAGTACGCTCGATGTCGAACCCGCTACCGGCGCGTGCTCGTGAAGCTGTCCGGCGAGGCCCTGATCGCGCCGGACGGCTATTGGCTCGACCCGCAGACCCTCGCCGCGCTCGCCCAGCGACCTGGCCGACGCGGCCAAAGCCGGCTTCGAGATCGCGGTGGTGATCGGCGGCGGCAACATCATCCGCGGCGCGCGCATGAGCGCCGCCGGCTGGATCGACCGCGCCACCGCCGATTCCATGGGCATGCTGGCCACGGTGATGAACTCGCTCGCGCTCGAGACGGCGCTGAACGCGGCCGGGCGTCTCGGCGCGCACCATGTCGGCGGTGTCGATGCCGACGATCTGCGAGACCTACGCCCGCCAGCCGGCGCTGCACCACCTCGAGCAAGGGCCAGGTGCGTCGTGCTCGCCGGCGGCACCGGCAATCCGTTCTTCACCACCGATACCGCCGCCGTGCTGCGCGCCGCCGAATTGCGCTGCGACGCCGTCCTGAAGGCGACGCAGGTCGACGGCGTCTATTCCGCCGACCCGAAGACGGACCCGGACGCCGATCCGCTACGACCGCCTCACCCACGACGAGGCGATCGCGCGCGATCTCAAGGTCATGGACACCGCGGCCTTCGCGCTGGCGCGCGAGAACCGCCTGCCGATCATCGTCGGCTCGGTCCATGCGCCGAGCTCGGTCACGGCGATCCTCGACGGGCAGCGCACAGGCGACCGTCGTCGCCCCTTGATGACCGAGCCGTGCGCGAGGCGTAAGCCCGATCTTGGTTCGCAGTCGGAGTATGGACGATCACGATGGCCGTCACGACCTTCGATCTCGGCGATGTCAAGCGCCGCATGCAGGGCGCGGTCAACGCCTTGAAGCACGATCTCGGCAGCCTGCGCACGGGCCGCGCCTCCGCCGAACCTGCTCGATCCGCATCCAGGTCGACGCCTACGGCTCGCTCGATGCCGATCAACCAGGTCGCGACGGTCAGCGTGCCGGAGCCGCGGCTGCTCAGCGTCCAGGTCTGGGACCGCGGCATGGTGCACGCGGTCGAGAAGGCGATCCGCGACTCCGACCTCGGCCTCAACCCGCTGACCGAGGGCCAGATCATCCGCCTGCGCATTCCCGAGATGAACGAGCAGCGCCGCAAGGAGATGGTCAAGGTCGCGCACAAATACGCCGAGGAGGCGCGCGTCGCGGTCCGCCACGTTCGCCGCGACGGGCTCGACCTCCTGAAGAAGCTCGAGAAGGACGGCGCCATCGAGCGAGGACGACGAGCAGCCGCCAGGCCGAGCAGGTCCAGAAGGCGACCGACCAATCGATTGCCGAGATCGACTCGCTGCTCGCCGCGCAAGGAAAAGGAGATCATGCAGGTCTGACCGGCCCGCATGAGCCAAGCGCGACATGTGCGATGAAGCCGAAATCTGCGGCCGCAGCCGCTCCGTCCGGTCGCAACCGGCGACGGCGTGCCGCGCCATGTCGCGATCATCATGGACGGCAACGGCCGCTGGGCGGCGCGGCGCGGGCTGCCGCGCGTCGAGGGCCATCGGCGGGGCGTCGAGGCGATCCGGCGCGCCGTCCGCGTCGGCGATCGAGCTCGGCATCCGCTATCTCACGATCTACAGCTTCTCGTCCGAGAACTGGCGCCGGCCGGCCCAGGAGGTCTCCGACCTCATGGGCCTGCTGAAGCGCTTCATCCGCAACGACCTCGCCGACTGCACGCCAGCAACGTGCAGGTGCCGCATCATCGGCGAGCGTCACGGGCTCGCGCCCGATATCCGCGCGCTTCTCGACGAGGCCGAGGATCTGACCCGCCGCAACACCGGCCTGACCCTGGTGGTCGCCTTCAACTACGGCGGCCGGCAGGAGATCGTGCGGGCCGTGCAGGCCCTCGCCGAGAAGGTCAAGGCCGGCGTCCTCGATCCCGCGACGCATCGACACGGAGACGATCGAGCGGCCTGCTCGACACGTGCGGCATCCCGGACCCCGACCTCGTCATCCGCACCTCGGGCGAGCAGCGGGTCTCGAATTTTCTGACCTGGCAGACGGCCTACGCCGAATTCGTCTTCATCCCGGACTATCTGGCCCGACTTCGATCGACGACGACGTTCCGGGCCGCCATCGACGAGTATTGCCGGCGCGACCGCCGCTTCGGCGGCTTGAGCGCCAAGGCCGGCTGACATGGCCGGCGCGGAGAGATCTCCGGACCCTCAGCATCTGCCGCGCGGAAAGGCATCGTCGGAACGAACCGCCCCGGACGCTCAGCACGTCCCGCCGCACGGGAAGGTTTCGTCGGAGCTGAGCGCGAGAACCGCTTCGGCGGCGGTCCTCGGCGTCGTCGCCCTGCTCGTGACATGGCTCGGCGGCTGGGCGTTCGCCCTGTTCTGGCTTGCCGCCGGCCTCGTGATCCTCCTCGAGTGGACGGCGATGACCCGCGTCGAACCGCGGCGGATCCTGCAAGGCTTGCTCGGCGCCGGCCTCGATCGCCCTTGTCCTCGCCTACTTGCTGCGGTTTCCGCTCTGGGTTGGCGCGTCTCGCCGCGGCCGCGGCGGCGGGCGCGGGCTTCATGGCCGGCGCGAGTCCGCGCGATCGATGGTGGGCCGCCGCCGGCTTCGCCTACGCTGCGGTGATCGCGCTCGCGCCGCCGCTGGTGCGCGAGCACCCGCAGGCTGGGCGTCGTGGGCGTCCTGTGGATGTTCGCCGTGGTCTGGACCACCGACATCGCCGCCTATTTCACCGGCCGGCGCTTCGGCGGCCCCAAGCTGTGGCCGAGGGTCAGCCCCAAAAAGACCTGGTCCGGCTTTCTCGGCGGCCTGACGGCCGCGGCGCTGGCCGGGGAGCTGGTGGTCGTTCTCGGCCAGCGCTGGGGCGGACCGTCAGCCGGTGAGTCTTTGCGCTCGTCCTGCTGGTCTCCGCCGTCGCCTCGGTTGCGGGCCAACTGGGCGATCTTGCCGAGTCCGCCCTGAAGCGGCACTTCGACATCAAGGACTTCGGGCTAGCTCATCCCCGGCCATGGCGGCGTGATGGATCGCCTCGACGGCTTCTGGCCCGTCGCGCTCTTTGCCGCGTTGATGCTGGCGTTGGCCGCGCAACCGGCGCGGGTTGAAGCGGATCGGCATGAGACGAAGGATCACCATTCTGGGGGCGACAGGCTCGATCGGGCGCTCGACGGCGGATGTCGTGCTCGCGGACGCGGGCCGGTTCGAGGTCGCCGCGGTCGTCGGCGGCCGGGATGCGCAGCGCGCTGGCCGGGGTCGCGCGGCGGCTCGGCGCCCGGTTCGCGGCGCTGGCGCACGATGGCGGTGGGGCTGAGCTGAGGGCGGAGCTGTCCGGCTCGGGCATCGCCTGCGGGGCCGGCGCAGGAGCCGTGCTGGAGGCAGCGGCGCGCGACGCGGATATCGTCGTGGCGGCGATCAGCGGCACGGCGGGCCTCGCGCCGACCTACGCGGCTCTCAAGCCGGGCCGCCGCATCGCGCTCGCCAACAAGGAAAGCCTAGTCTGCGCCGGGCAGGCCTTCATGCGCGAACGCGCCGGCGCTCGGCGCCAGATCCTGCCGGTCGATTCGGAGCACAACGCGCTGTACCAGGCGCTCGGCGGCCGGGCGGGCCGAGGACGTGGTCTCGATGACGCTGACCGCCTCCGGCGGGCCGTTCCGGACCTGGCCGCGCGAAAGGATCGCCGCCGCGACGCCGGCCGCAGGCGGCGGCCCATCCGGTCTGGTCGATGGGATCGAAGATCAACATCGATTCTGCGACCCTGATGAACAAAGGGCTGGAATTGATCGAGGCGCATCACCTTTTCGGCCTGCGAGCCGATCAGCTCGACGTGCTGGTCCATCCGCAATCGATCGTCCACGGCCTCGTCCAATGGCGCGACGGAGCGGTGACGGCGGGCCTGGCGGTGCCCGGACATGAAGATCCCGATCGCCCACAGCCTGAGCTTCGAGGCGCGCCTCACGCCTCCCGTTCGAGCCCTCGATCTTGCGGCGATCGGGAGCTTAACCTTCGAGCCGGCGGACGAGGAGCGGTTTCCCTGCCTCGCGCTGGCGAAGCAGCCTTGCAGGAAGGCGGAGCGATGCCGACCATTCTCAACGCCGCCAACGAGGTCGCGGTGGAGGCATTCATGGCGGGCCGGATCGGGTTCTTTGACATTGCGCGCCTGGTCGAGGCGACCTGCGATGCGAGCGCGGCGCGGCATCGCGATGCGCCCGCCACGGTCGAGGACGCGCTGGCGATAGACACGGGATGCGCGCGGGATCGCGCGCGCGCGTCTGCCGCAGGCCGCTTCGGCTTCGCCCTGAATACATAAGAGCGCATCGAGAGGAGATGACAATGGAGCTTCCTGACTGCGATGGGCCAAGCCCTGACGTCGCTGCCCGTCACGCTGCTCTCCTTCCTGTTCGTGCTCACCGTCGTGGTCTTCATCCACGAATTCGGGCATTTCTTGGTCGGCCGCTGGTGCGGCGTCGGGGTCACGGCCTTCTCGATCGGCTTCGGCCGCGAGCTGATCGGCTGGACCGACCGCCACGGCACGCGCTGGAAGCTCTCCGCGATTCCGCTCGGCGGCTACGTCAAGTTCGTCGGCGACGTGAACGGCGCGAGCGTGCCGGACCCGGACGCGCCTTTCGCACGATGAGCGCGGCCGAGCGCGCCGTCAGCTTCCACCACCAAAACCGTCGCCAAGCGCGCCGCTATCGTCGCGGCCGGCCCTATCGCCAATTTCCTCCTCGCGATCGCGATCTTCGCCGGGATCAACTATGTCGACGGCCGCACAGATCCTCGTGCCGCGCATCGAAGCCGTCCAGGCGGGCAGCGCCGCCGAGCGGGCCGGATTCCAGCCGGGCGACCTCGTCCTCTCCATCAACGGCCGGCCGATCTCCAGCTTCGCCGACATGCAGCGCATCGTCAGCGCGAGCGCCGGACGAGACGCTGAGCGTCGTCGATCGAACGTCGACGGCCGGCGAGGTGACCGCTGACCGCCGACGCCGGACCTCAAGGAGCACCGAGACGCCCGTTCGGCAAGCAGCGCATCGGCCTCCTCGGGCTCCAGGCCTCGCGCGACCGGCCGACATCAAGCTCGTCACCTACGGCTCCGCTCGGAGCCCTTCAGGCCGGCGTGCATGGAGACCTGGTACGTCGTCGAGCGGACCTTCGACTTACCTCGGCAAGCTCGTCGTCGGGCGCGAATCGACCGACCAGCTCTCGGGCCCGATCCGGATCGCGCAGGTCTCCGGTCAGGTCGCGATCTCGGCGGCATCGGCGGCCTTGTCGGCCTGGTCGCGGTGCTTTCGGTCTCGATCGGCCTCATCAACCTGTTCCCGATCCCGCTGCTCGATGGCGGCCACCTGCTGTTCTATGCGATCGAGGCCTGCGCGGCCGTCCTTTGAGCGAGCGGGCCCAGGAGATCGGGTTCCGCATCGGGCTTGCCATCGTGGTGATGCTGATGCTGTTCGCCACATGGAACGACATCGTTCATCTTGGGCGCGTCGTTCGCCGCCCGAGGGACGTGAGCAAGAACGTGACACGGAGGCCACGCCCGGCCAAAATGCCGCCTGGCGTGCGGGCATCCGGCGTTTGCATCGAGGCCGAAATTTGTACAAGCGGTTGCGGACCAGGTAGGGTCGGAGTACGCGTGCGCCGACCTGGCGTGCGCGAACTCGCGACGAACAAAAGAAAGAGACGGGCCAGTTGATGATGTCGACGACGACGAAGCGCCGCCGCAGATCGGCGAGGACCGCGACTGTCGCTGCGCGACCTTGCTGGCGGCGCTTCGATGGCCGGCGCCGCTCAGGCGCAGCAGATCGTCGTCCAGGGCAACAGCGCGTCGATGCGGAAACGATCCGCTCCTACGTCACCGGCACCGGCTCCGGCTCGCTCGAGGAGGCCCGCCGCAACCTCCTCGCGACCGGCATGTTCTCCGACGTCCGCGTCACCCGCAGCGGCGGCAGCATCGTCGTCACCGTTCGCGAGAACACGATCATCAACCGGGTCGTGTTCGAGGGCAACACGCAAGGTCGAGCAGGCGGCTCTCGAAGCCGAGGTCCAGACCAAGGCGCGCGGCGCCGTATCAGCCAGGCGATCGGTCGATGCCGACGTGCAGCGCATCCTCGAGATCTACCGCCGCACGGGCCGCGGCCTCGCGAGCGTCACGCCGCGCGTCGTCGACCTGCCGAACGGCCGCGTCGACGTGGTCTACACGATCAACGAAGGCGACAAGACCGGCGTCAAGGAGATCGGTTCGTCGGCAACCACGCGGTCTCGTCGAAGCCGCCTGCGCGGCTCATGACGACCTCGACCGAGATCGAACTTCCTGAGCTTCCTCAAGACACCGACGTCTACGATCCCGACCGGATCGCCGCCGACCTGGAGCTGATCCGCCGCTACTACCTCAAGAACGGCTACGCCGATTTCCGCGTCGTCTCGACCGACGTGCAGTTCGACGCCGCGCGCGGCGGCTACATCGTCACGATCGCGGTCGAAGAGGGCCAGCAGTACCGGGTCGGCGCCGTCAACGTCGAATCGCGCATTCCGCGAAATCGACCCCGAGACGTGCTGCGCCGGCAGCATCGCGACCTCGGCCGGCGAGGTCTACAACGCCGAGGCGGTCGAGAGGTCGCTCACCGGACGTGACCACCGAGGTGGCGCGCCGCGGCTACGCCTTCGCCCAGGTCCGCCCGACCGGCACGCGCGATCCGGCGACCCAGCACCATCGACCTCGGCTACGTGGTCGAGGAAGGCCCGCGCGTCTACATCGAGCGCATCAACGTCCGCGGCAACACCCGCACCCGCGACTACGTCATCCGCCGCGAGTTCGACCTCGGCGAGGGCGACGCCTACAACAGGGTGCTGATCGATCGCGCCGAGCGCCGCCTGAACAATCTCGGCTACTTCAAGAAGGTCCGCATCTCCAACGAGCCGGGCTCCGCGCCCGACCGCGTCATCGTCAACGTGGACGTGGAGGATCAGCCGACCGGCGCGTTCTCGGTCTCGGGCGGCTACTCGACGGCGGACGGCTTCATCGGCGAGGTCTCGGTCAGCGAGTCGAACTTCCTCGGCCGCGGCCAGTTCGTGCGCGTCGCCGGCCAGTTCGGCCAGCGCGCGCAAGGGCGTCGATTTCTCGTTCACCGAGCCGTATTTCCTCGGCTACCGCCTGGCGGCCGGCATCGACCTGTTCTCGAAGTACAGCGACCAGACCCAGTACGCCCGCTACGAGAACCGGATGACCGGCGGCCAGCTGCGCCTCGGTTTGCCGATCACCGAAGAGTTCGGCGTCACGCTGCGCTACTCGCTGTACCAGCACGGAGCTGAAGATCCCGAACACTATCAAGCAGCCGTACAACGACTGCTCGTTCCGATCGCCGGGCTACACGGCTCGCTGAACGCCCAGACGGCACGCCGAACCGCTCTATCCGAACTGCGCCTACAACGGCGAAGCGTCGATCGCGATCAAGGAGTCGACGGGCAAGACCATGACTTCGCTGGCCGGCCTGACGCTCAACTACAACACGCTCGACAACATCGAAGAACCCGCGCAACGGCTTCTATGCCGAGGTCAAGCCGGACTTCGCCGGTCTCGGCGGCGACTCGAAGTTCTTCCGCGTCACCGGCGACGCGCGCTACTACCACGAGCTGTTGCGAGGACATCGTCGGCATCGCGCGCGTCCAGGGCGGCCAGATCCAGGGCTTGGGCGGCGACGAGCAACGGTCCATGGCGGCGACTGCGCATCGTCGACCAGTTCTTCCTCGGCCCGACGCTCGTGCGCGGCTTCGCCCCTCGGGCATCGGCCCGCGCGACATCTCGATCGCGCGACACGCACGCCAACGCCATCGGCGGCACGACCTACTTCGGCGGATCGCTCGAGGTGCAGTTCCCGATCTGGGGACTTCCGCGCGAGCTCGGCCTGAAGGGCGCGGTCTTCGCCGATGCCGGCACGCTGTTCGGCTACAAGGGCCCGACGCGGCTTCGACGTGAACGGCGAACGGTATCCTCGAGCTTCGGCTTTGCACGGCCGCACCGGCTGCGACGTCACCGCCGCGCGCACGTGCAGCCGGAATGCATCCCGGTGCGCGACAACAACGACATCCGCTCGTCGGTCGGCGCCTCGATCCTGTGGAAGTCGCCGCTCGGTCCGATCCGCTTCGACTACGCCTTCGCCCTGACCAAGGATGAGGGCGTCATCGACCCGCCGACGGGCGTCCGGGTCGGCGGCGACCAGACGCAGGCCTTCCGCTTCTCCGGCGGCACCCGGTTCTGACGGGCGCGGACCGCCCGGCGGCGGCCTGCCGTGCGACATCTGCAGTCGCCATGTCGGAACCGAGTCTTCTTCCCGCAGCGCGGCGCCGCTTTCGCTCGACGAAATCGCCGCAGCTCGCCGACGCGTCGATCTGCCCGACTGGCGCCGACGCGCACCCGCGCGATCGTCGCGGCGTTGCCCCTCTTGAGACCGCCGGGCCGGACGATCTCGCCTACATGGACAACGCCAGCTACGCCGAGGCGCTCGGCGCGACGCGCGCCGGCGCCTGCCTGGTCTCGCCGCGCTTCGCCGGCCGAAAGTTCCGGCGGGCACCGTCGCGCTCGTCACGCCGCAGCCCTACCGCGTCTTCGCCCAGGTCTTGGCGCGTGCTCTTTCCCTTCGGCGATGCGGCCCGGATCGTGCTTCGGCGCCACCGGCATTTCGCCCGGCTCCTTCGTCCATCCGACGGCGCGGCTCGAGCACGGCGTGACGGTCGATCCGGGCGCGGTCGATCGGCCCGCAGCGCCGAGATCGGCGCGGGCACCGTCGATCGGCGCCCACGCCGTGATCGGCCCGCAGGTCCGGATCGGCCGCGATTGCTCGATCGGCGCCAACGCGACGCGTCTCGAACGCCTTCCTCGGCAACCGCGTCATCCTCCATCCGGGCGTGCGCATCGGGCAGGACGGCTTCGGCTTCGCCATGGGCCCGCAAGGCCACCTCAAGGTGCCGCAGATCGGCCGGGTCATCATCCAGGACGACGTCGAGATCGGCGCCAACACCACGATCGACCGCGGCGCCAGCCGCGACACCGTGATCGGCGAGGGCACCAAGATCGACAATCTCGTTCAGATCGGCCACAACGTCGTCATCGGCCGCCATTGCGTCATCGTCGCCCAGGTCGGCATCTCCGGGCTCGACGACGCTCGAGGATTTCGTCGTCCTCGGCGGGCAGGTCGGCGTCGTCGGGCATGTCCGGATCGGGACGGGCGCGCAGATCGCCGGCGTCGAGCAACGTCAACGAGCGACGTGCCGCCCGGCGCGCGCTGGGGCGGCACGCCCGCCAAGCCGATGCGGGAGTGGTTCCGCGAGATGACGACCCTGAAAAACGCTTGCATCGCGATCGCGTTTCCGCCAAAGACGGCGAAACGCCCGGCGACGATTGAGCGGCGGGCGCTGCCGACGGACTGCTTCGGAGTTCGTGACATGACCGAGACGCCGACCACGCTTGCAGGCCGCCGACATCCTGCAGAATCCTCGAGCTGCTGCCGCACCGCTATCCGTTTCTGCTCGTCGACAGGATCATCGAGATCGACGGCGACAAGTCCTGCATCGGCATCAAGAACGTCACCTTCAACGAGCCGCAATTCACGGGCCATTTCCCGGCGCGGCCGGTCTTTCCCGGCGTCTTGCTGATCGAGGGCATGGCGCAGACGGCCGGCGCGATCTGCGTGCATCGACAATGCCGAGCCAGCGCAAGCCCCGAAGCAGGTCTTCTTCATGACGATCGACAAGGCGAAGTTCCGCAAGCCCGTCGAGCCCGGCGACCGGGTCGAGTACCACATGCGCAAGCTGAACAACCGCCGCAACATGTGGTGGTACCAGCGGCGAGGCGAAGGTCGACGGCGTGCTGGTCTGCCGAGGCCGAAGTCAGCGCCATGCTGGTGACGGAATGAGCATGGACCCCTTCGATTCATCCGACCGCCGTCGTCGAGGACGGGCGCCCGGCTCGGCGCGGGCGTCCGGATCGGACCGTTCTGCATCGTCGGCGCCGGATGTCGAGCTCGGCGACGGCTGCGAACTCGTCAGCCACGTGGTCGTCGCCGGGCACACGCACGATCGGCGCGCGCACGAGGATCTTCCCGTTCGCCTCCATCGGCCATGCGCCGCAGGACCTGAAATACACGCGGCGAGCCGACGACGCTCACGATCGGCGTCGGACTGCATCATCCGCGAAGGCGTGACCATGAACCCCGGCACGCGCAGGGCGGCGGCCTGGAAGACCGTCGTCGGCGACCGCTGCTCTTTCCTCGCGCAACTCGCATGTGGCGCACGACTGCCGCGTCGGCAACAACGTGATCCTGTCCAACAACGTCATGCTCGGCGGGCCACTGCAAGATCGGCGATTTCGCCATCATCGGCGGCGGCGCCGGCGTGCATCCAGTTCGTGCGCGTCGGCGCGCACGCCTTCGTCGGCGGGCTGTCCGGCGTCGAGAACGACGTCATCCCCTACGGCATGGCGCATCGGCAACCGGGCGCACCTCGCCGGCCTCAACATCATCGGCCTGCGGCGGCGCGGCTTCACCCGCGAGCAGATCCACGATATCCGCCGCGCCTACCGCCTGCTCTTCGCCGATGAAGGCACGCTGGCGGAGCGGGTCGAGGACGTCGCGGAAGAGTTCGCGACGCATCCGATCGTGCACGAGATCCTCGACTTCATCCGCGACGGCGGGGACCGGGCGATCTGCACGCCGCGCGAGCGCGCCGGGCGCCGGCGTGATGCCGGCCGATCGCCGGCCCGGTCGCCATCCTGGCGGGGTCGGGGCGGCTGCCCGAACTCATCGCCGACCGCCTGCGGCGCGGCGGACGCGATTGCCGCGTTCTGGCGTTCCGCGGCTTCGCCGACGCGACCTTGCGCAGAAGAGCCGACGCGGTCGTCGATCTGCTGGACGTGAAGCGCGCGCTCGCCTGCTTGCAGACTTGGCGTCCCAGCGCCGTGACGCTGGCGGGCGGTCTTCAGCGCCCGAAGGCGGGCGCCGTGCTCAACGCCTTCTCGGCCTTTCGCAACCGGCAGGAGCTGAGCGACCTCATGGGCCGCGGCGACGACCAGCTTCTGCGCGGCGCCGTGCGGCTGCTGGAGGAGAAGGGCATGCCCGTCGTCGGCGCGCTTGACCTCGCGCCGGAGCTTCTGGCGCCCGCCGGCGTCCAGACCGCGCGCGCGCCCGAAGCGGAAGACCAGCGCTCGATCATGGTCGGTCTGCGGTTGCTCCGCGATCTCTCCCCCTACGACATCGGACAGGCGGCGGTCGTCTCGGGCGAGCGCGTGCTTGCGGTCGAGGGGCCGGAGGGCACGGATCACATGCTGGCCCGCGTTCAAAGCCTCGGCCGGTCCTGGATCCTGCGGCAGCCCGCCGAAGGCGGCGTGCTCGTCAAGGCGCCGAAGGAGGGACAGGATCTCCGGGTCGACCTGCCGGCCATCGGCCCGCGCACGGTCGTGCGGGCTGCGACAAGCGGGCTTGAGCGGCATCGCCGTGGCGAGCGGCCGCACCCTCATCGTCGACCGGGACGAGACCGTCCGATCGTGCGGCCGTTACGGGCTGTTTCTGCTTGGCGTCCCGACAATCTCCGCTTGCGCCCGCCGGAGCGAGCGGATGATGGACGCGATGCTCAAGATCTGTCTCGTCGCCGGCGAGGAATCCGGGGATCAGCTCGGCGCCAAGCTGATGCGGGCCTTGCAGGCGCGCCACGGCGCGGTCGCCTTCGAGGGCGTCGGCGGGCACGCGATGGCAGGGGAGGGATTGCGGAGCCTGTTTCCGCTTGCCGACATCGCCGTCATGGGCATCACGGCCGTGGTCGCGCGGCTGCCGACCATCCTGCGGCGCGTCTATGCGCACCGTGGACGCCATCGCGGCGAGCCGCCCGGACGCCGTGGTCATCATCGACAGCCCGGATTTCACCCACGCCGTCGCCAAGCGGGTGCGGCGACGGCTGCCCGGCGTTCCAATCATCAATTACGTCAGTCCGAGCGTCTGGGCCTGGCGGCCGGGACGCGCGCAAGAAGATGCGCGCCTACGTGGATCACGTTCTGGCGCTGAAGCCGTTCGAACCGGAGGCGCACCGGCGTCTCGGGGGCCCGCCCTGCACCTATGTGGGCCATCCCCTGATCGAACGCCTGGATGCCCTGCGCCCGGGTCCGGGCGACAGGCGCGGCATCGGCGACGAGCCGGTCAACCTCCTCGTCCTGCCAGGCAGCCGCCGATCCGAGATCGACCGCCTCATGGAGCCGTTCGGCGCGGCGCTCGGCCTTGTTCAGGCCCGCAGCGGGCGGCCGCTCACGGTCACGGTGCCGGCGGTCGCGCATCTCGCGGACGAGGTCGCGCGCGGCGTCGGGCGCTGGCCCGTGCCGGCGCGTATCGTCCGCGGCGAAGAGGCGAAGTTCGCCGCCTTCCGCAGCGCGCAGGCCGCGCTCGCGGCCTCCGGCACCGTCACGCTCGAACTGGCGCTGTCCGGCGTGCCCATGGTCGTGGCCTACAAGGTCTCGAAGGTCGAGGAGCAGCTCAAATACTTCATCAAGGTGCCCTCGATCGTTCTGGCGAATCTCGTCCTCGGCGCGAACGTCGTCCCCGAGTTCGGATCCAGTGGGACTGCACGCCCGAAAAGCTCGCCGAGGCGCTCCTGCCGCTGCTCTCGGACTCCCCGGAGCGCCGGGCGCAAGTCGAAGCGTTCCGGCGGCTGGACAGATTGATGGACCTCGGCGCGGAAAATCCGAGCGAACGCGCGGCGCGCATCGTTCTCGATACGATCGGGAAGGGACGGCTGGGATCGCAGAACCGCCCAGCGGCTTGAGGATCAAGGCGTTCATCGCAACGGTGCACTCATGGACGGCGGCCGTGGCCTGCCCGGCGCGACGGACAGGAGGGTTTCCACGGGGCGCGTCAATTCAAGATCAGGACTGAGCGCACGGAACAGGGCTCGCCGTCTGCTGTTTCCTCTTCATCGCAGGCTTGAATGGGTTCTCGGCAGGCTGGACAGGCGAGCGCGCCTGACACCAGGGCCGACGCGCCGACGACGAGACCGCATTCCGAATGGAGACGAAATTGTTCAAGAACTGGATGAAGTTGACGAGCGACGCCGTTCTGTTGGGCTTTGAGGCTCAACAAGTGATCGGCCAGCGGCTGATGCGGATCGCGGCCGGCGGGAAAGGCGCTCGCTTCGAGACGGAACGCATGGTCACTGAGAAAATCGCGGCCTTGGGAGAAGCCGCAGGGACCCTCGCGACCGGCGGTTCCGCCGACAAGGTGATCCGCAGGTACCGAACGCACGTCAAGGCGAACAACCGTCGCCTGTCGCGGCGCAAGCGATGATGCTGCGAGCCCGGTGCGGGTGTGAAGCTGCTTTCGCCCTCAAGGATCTAGAGTGATGTGTTCACAAAGAGATGATGATGGCGCAGGAAGAGGAACGATTTTCTCAAGCACTGGTTGTCCGAGTCTCAAAGCTCCTCAATGAGGTCCGACCATGAAAAAATTGTTGTTCGCAAGCTTCGCGGCTGCTCTGCTCGGCTTAGCCTATGGCGCTAGTCCGACATCCGCCGCTCCCGCGGGGCCTGCCCAGGTGGCCTCTCCGGACAGCGGGGTCGAACAGGCGCGCATGATGAAGAAAAAGCGGATGACGCGCCGGAAGATGCGTCGCGGAGGCATGGCGCCAATGCGAAGCAGCACGGGCAGCAATGTCTCGATGCCGGGCCGCAGAGTTCCCCAGACTGGAACGGGCGGAGCGGGCGGCGCGGCGGCGGCGGCGCCGAATAAGTTCTCGCCGTCCACGCGCCGGCAGAGCTGGGCGCGACCGGTGGCAGCTTGCCTCAGTACGCTTTTATGCGGGCTGGCCGCAACGTCAGCCCGTTCTCCATAGGATTATCGAGAGTGGTCCCGCGCCGCGTCTTACCCTCGTGCGCGGGCGCGGATCATGAAGTTGTCATAGGTGTATTCGGCCACCTGGAACCAGAGGTATTCCTCGTTGCGAAAGGCGCGATACGTTTCATAAACCTTCTTAAATTCGACGTTCTTGGCCGAGGTTTCATCATAAAGCTCATTGGCAGCCTTATAAGACGCCTCCATGACCTCCTGCGGGAAGGGTCTGAGCTGAGCACCCGCGCCAACGAGTCGGCGCAATGCCGCCGGGTTGCGGGCGTCGTATTTAGCGAGCATGTCAGCGTTGGCGTAGGCCGCCGCCGCCGTCGCGGTCGCCTTGTAGGCTTTCGGAAGCTCGTCCCATTTCCCTTTGTTAAACCAGAAGTGGAGCATGGCGCCGCCTTCCCACCAGCCGGGATAGTAGTAGTATGGCGCGACCTTGTTGAAGCCGAGCTTTTCGTCGTCATAAGGACCGACCCACTCGGCGGCGTCGATCGTGCCGCGTTCCAGCGCTGGGTAGATGTCGCCGCCCGCTACCTGTTGCGCCACGACGCCGAGCTTGGCCACGACTTGGCCTGCGAGGCCGGCAATGCGGAACTTGAGCCCTTTCAGGTCATCGAGCGTCTTCACCTCCTTACGGAACCAGCCGCCCATCTGAGTTCCCGTGTTGCCCCCCGGAATCGCGTAAACGCCGAATTTCTCATAGAATTCGTTCATGAGATCCATGCCGCCGCCCTGATACATCCAGGCGTTCATCTGGCGTGCATTCAAACCGAACGGGGCAGCGGTGCCGAAGGCGAAGGTCGGATCCTTGCCGACGTAGTAATAGGAGGCGGTGTGCGCCATCTCGACAGTCGCATTGCCGACAGCATCGAGCGCCTGAAACGTCCCGACGATCTCCCCCGCCGCGAAGGGTTGGACCTGAAACTTGCCGTCGGTCGCTTCGGAAACGTACTTCGCGAAGAGTTCCGCAGCTCCATAGAGCGCATCGAGCGACTTCGGGAAGCCGGACGTCAAGCGCCACTTCACCTCCGGCATGGATTGCGCGATGGCGGGCTTGGCGACCGTTCCGACGGCCAACCCAGAGCTTGCGGATAGAAGGAACTGACGGCGTTTCATGTTTCGCTCCCTATCAGAATTCGTGAGTCCCTCGACGGGCTGGCAAGCCGTTCCCCAAGCGTCTGGGCGGCCGCCGCTTATGATCGCATAGGTGGCAGACGGCTTGGCGGCAAGTCAATCGCAACCCTGCTGGCGCGCGCATGCAACTCCGCTCGCCTGATGGCGTTGGTGCGGGGAGGGCGCAAACAGGAGAGCGCGCTCGATTCAGCGCCGGACCGCGCAGCGGAGGAAAAGCACAATGGGCAACAATCCTGGCAGCACAAACCAATCGTCCACGGTTCATCAGGAAGGGACGAAGTTGAATCCGGGCGATCAGGGCGAGCCGGGAACGCCCGGAATGGCTGAGAATGTGTGCCGCGAATGCAAGGGGACGGGAAAAATCGGCGCTGTCGAGTGCCCGACCTGCGGCGGAACCGGCAAGGTCAACGAGGAGATGGGCGGAGCCTAACCGACGCCGCTGCGACGTTGTCCACGGGATACCCGCGAAGACCCGGTCTTCAGGGCTGGGTCTCACTTGGATCTACGTCAGGCGAATGAGGATCGCGCAACGCCGGCTCGACCTCTTCGAAGCACCTTTGGGCCATAGGACCGATGCGCGCTTGGTCGCGCGGCGTGAGACGGCTTGCGACCGCATCGCGCCAGAGGCTTTCGGCAATCAACCTTTCGACCACGCACACGCAAGCAGCCCGGCATAAGCTCTCTGCTTTGTCCGCCTCGCGGCAGGTTGTCCGGCAGTGGGCGAGAAAGGGGGCGCTGTCCGCTGCCGGATCAGATCCTGCGATCTGTGCGACGAGGAACAGCGCCCCGAGCAGGATCGGCTGGTGCGTGAGATAGATCGGAAGGCTGCGCCGTCCGCTCCACGCCAGCGCCCGGAACAGGACGCCTTTCGCCCGCCACTCCGGCAACCCCGCCCGGATCGCCCAAGGCTGCGCCGCCCGCGCCAGCGCCACACCCGACAGCGCCAGCCCGAACCAGGGAAATACGGGCACGAAGTCGTTGGTGACGGGCATGCGCGTCCCAAGCCCGAGAAAGGCCAACGGCGGGGCGTCGAACGCCGGCCCGGTGAGGACGAGCGGCGCGACGAGGCAGAGGAGGGCGGCGGCGATCACGAGCCGAAGGCGCGCGCGCAGAAACGGCAGCGCCAGCACGCTCGACAGGGCGATGCAGTGCAGGATGCCGAAGAAGATGTAGCTGTCGGGAAACGCGAACCACGTCGCGAGCGTCACGCCGACCGCCGCGCCGGCGATGAGGACAAGGCGACGCAGGAACGCCCGCCCGCGAAGCTCTTGGCCGTGAGCCAGCACCAGCCCGATTCCGACGAGCGTGAGGAACGAGCCCGCGATGGTCCGCGCGAACGCCTGCCAGAATGGGTGCCCGACGATGTTCGCTGCGATCAGGTGGAAGTAGCTGAGGTCCCATGCGAAATGATAAACGATCATCGCCGCGATGGCGGCCCCGCGCCCCACGTCGATGGCTTGCCATCGTCCTCTCCGGGCTCCGCCATCGACCGCCAGTTCGAGCGCCATTGATTTGACCGCTTGAGGCTTTGGGTTGCGCCAGAGAGGCGCGCGTGCTGACGCACGTCTTTTCGCGCATCGTTCGTCGCCCAATATGGCGTCCATGACAACGATCCGCATGAATGTTCCATCTGGGTCCGCCATCGATCTTCGCTCCTTGATCGCGGAGGCGAGGACCGTCGTCGGGTTCACGGGCGCTGGCATCTCGACCGAAAGCGGCGTGCCTGACTTCCGCTCGCCCGGCAGCCCGTGGATGCGGAACAAGCCCATTCCGTTCGAGGCTTTCCTGAGCAGCGCGGAGGCGCGGCGCGAGGCGTGGCGGCGCAAGTTCGCCATGGACGATCTGTACCAGGACGCGCGCCCGAGCCGCGGTCATCGGGCGTTGGCGGCGCTGGTGGCGCAAGGCAAGATGCCGGCCGTCGTCACGCAGAACATCGATGGGCTGCATCAGGAAGCCGGCGTACCCGCCGACCGCGTCATCGAGTTGCACGGCAACGGCACCTATGCGGCCTGCCTTTCGTGCGGGCAACGCCACGAGCTTGATTGGGTCCGGTCCCGGTTCGAGACGACCGGAGAGCCCCCGAGTTGCGCGGCCTGCGGCGGGATCGTCAAGTCGGCCACGATCTCTTTCGGTCAGTCGATGCCCGAAACGGCGATGCGGCGGGCGCAGGAACTGACGCTCGCCTGCGACCTGTTCCTGGCTATCGGGTCTTCGCTCGTGGTCTACCCGGCGGCGGGGCTCCCGATTCTCGCAAAGCGCAACGGCGCCAAGCTCGTCATCGTCAACCGGGAGCCGACCGAACTCGACGACATCGCCGATCTCGTGGTTCGCGCCGAGATCGGCCCGGTGTTCGAGCCGCTGATCGCGCTTAACGGGATTAACGTGAGCTAAGTTGGGCAAGCTCTCCTTTCAGGCTTCCCCAGATTCACGGCGGTGCTATGTTCCGCGATGAATCGTGCGGCGTGATTCGAGTTGGCTGTCCATGTCTGATGCTTTCAGTTCCGGTCCCTTTGGCGCGGGGAAAGCGCCTTCGTCGATTGACACGGGGCGCACCGTAGCGGCGACCGGATTTCCCGATGAAGGGGCAGCGCTCGATCTCATTCAGGTCAGCGGCCGCATCAAGTGGTTCGACGTGGCGAAGGGGTTCGGCTTCATCGTCCCCGACAACGGAATGCCGGACGTGCTTCTCCATGTAACCTGCCTGCGGCGCGACGGTCATCAAGCCGCCAACGAGGGCGCCCGCATCGTCGTCGAGGCGGTTCAGCGCCCTCGCGGTTTGCAGGCGTTCCGCATTCTGTCGCTCGACCAATCGACCGCGCTCCACCCCTCCGAACTGCCGCTGCCGCGCACGCATGTGCACGGTGATGCCGACGAGCGGGCTCGAACAGGCGACGGTGAAGTGGTTCAACCGGCTGCGCGGCTTCGGCTTCCTGACCCGCGGCGAAGGCACGCCGGACATCTTCGTCCACATGGAAACCTTGCGCCGCTATGGCATCGCCGAACTGAAGCCCGGCGACCGCGTCCTCGTCCGTTACGGCGATGGCTCAAAGGGCCTGATGGCAGCCGAAGTGCGGCTGGCCGACGGCTCGGCTCTGCCCGCCTCCCATTGATGGCCATGGCGGCCTTGCGCGCGCGCGCGGCCGGCGGCGTTCGTCATCCTGCTGGCGCTCGTCGTGGGCGCTCTCGCCCAAACCATCGAGCCGCTGGCCATCGTGACGCGCAACGGCCGCCACCCGTTTTCGGTCGAGGTGGCGCGCAACGACGCCGACCGCGCGCAAGGCCTGATGTTCCGCCGCAGCCTCGCGCCCGATCGCGGCATGCTGTTCGATTTCGGTCGGCAAACCCAGCCGACCGTGATGTGGATGAAGAACACGTACATCCCGCTCGACATGATCTTCATTCGGCCGGACGGCGCCATCGCGCGCATCGCCGAGAACGCCGAGCCGCTCTCGACCCGCACCATCTCATCGGGCGAGCCGGTTCTCGGCCGTGCTAGAAGTAGCGGGCGGCACGGCGGCTCGGCTCGGGATCAAGCCGGGCGATCGGATCGAGCATCCGCTGTTTTCAAAGCGATAACGTCAAAGGACGGGTAGGCCGGACTCGATCAACGCCTCCGAACGGCCCGCCGCTGCGGCGCGACTTCCACTCGCTCCTCGACGCGGGCTACGTCACGGTGACGCCGGCTTGCGCTTCGATGTGAGCAGGCGGCACTACGACGCCCCCGCGTGGGCAAGGGATTGCTGCGCCAGAGCAGCCCGAGCTGATTGCAGCGATAGGGGAAGGCCGCATCTCACGCCTCGTCCGCCCGCAGGGGGTTCGCGAAGGCGACCACCGACCGGAAGTGCCGCTCGTTGTCGGTGGCCACGACGCAGGCGCTCGCCTCCACGATCGCAGCGAGCATCATGTCGAGCGTGCTGCGGGGCTGGCCAGCGGTCCGGCCCTCCGCCATGAGCCGCCCCCAGGCTAGGGCCCCTGGTTCCCCTTTCCAGATCCAGACGCTACAGCATGAGGTCCGGCTCGTGAGCCGCTGAGCCTGCCCCCTGACCCGCCCGCGACCGCCATGCTCGTCTTTCGCTCGCTGCTGTTCAACGTCGCCTTCTACGCCAACCTGATCGTATGGCTGCTGGCGATCGTTCCGACGCTCGTCATGCCGCGCAAGGCGGTCATCCGTGCCGCCCAAGCCTGGGCGCGCTCGAACCTCTGGCTCATGCGGGCGATCGTCGGGACGAAGGTCGAGTTCCGGGGCCGCGAGCGCATCCCGCCCGGAGGGCTGCTGGTGGCCGCCAAGCATCAATCGTTCTGGGAGACGTTTGCGCTCGCGACCCTGTTCGACGACCCGGTTTTCATCCTGAAGCGCGAACTGATGTGGATTCCCTTCTTCGGTTGGTACCTCTGGAAGGCCCGTATGGTGCCCGTAAACCGCAAAGCCGGGTCGCTTGCCCTCGTCGAGATGAACCGGCGCGCGCGCGAGGAGGTTCGGCGCGGGCGGCAGGTCCTGATCTTTCCGGAAGGCACACGCCGTCCGCCCGGCGCCGAGCCGGTCTACAAGTTCGGCATCGCTCATCTCTACATGACCCTCGGCGTGCCTTGCCTGCCCGTGGCCTTGAATTCGGGGCTGTTCTGGCCGCGCCGCCGCTTCATCCGCCGGCCCGGCACGATAATGGTCGAGTTCCTCGAACCCCTTGCGCCCGGCCTGCCGCGCAACCACTTCTTCCAAGAGGTTCAGAACCGGATCGAGGCCGCCTCGCAGCGGCTTCTCGCAGAGGGGCGAACCCAGTTCGGCGCGGGACTCGACGAAGCGGCGTCGGTCGTCGATCGACCGTCCGTCTGACGCTTGACGGATGTCCCCGACTCGTATGGATTGGAACAAATGGCGAACAGAAGAACGATCTCCTGGTCGACCGCTATGCGCGATTTGCGAAACGACCGGACTCGGAGGGCGGGCGTGCGGGAAGAGCGGCTGAGGACGACGGCGGGCATACGCGGAGCTTTGGAGTTGAGTTCCTGGCGGGGCCGGTCCGGTCGGCGTTACGTCGTCGGGGTGCATCCCCTGAGCGCGTCGGAGATTTTCGAGCTGGCGAACGCCGTCATCCTCGCGGTCCGGCGCGACGGCGACGGCGCCGCTCGTCTGATCGACCTCGCGACCGTAGGCGAGCGCCCGCGCGGGCGTTCGCGCGCCGCATGGGTTGCCGCAGTTTGCGCGCAAGGCGCGACGGAGATGCACGTCCACCGCCTCGCCGCGACCGATGCGGAGCGGCGCGCCATCATCGACGATTTGCGCGATGAGGAAGTCCGGGCGTCTTGATGAGCCGATCGCGATAAGGGCACGAGGGCCGCCCGGATGCCGGAGACTTCCGCGTTGGGCGGCAGGGGCCGAGATCATGGATTTATCCGCAAAACTGGCCCGCGCCATCCTCGAAACCGAATCCGACGCCATCATTGCGACGGACCGGGATGGCGTGATCTCGTTTTGGAACCCCGGCGCCGAGCGCGTCTTCGGCTACGCGGATTCCGAAGCCGTGGGCCGGTCTCTTGACCTGATCATTCCGGAACGTCTGCGGGGCCGCCATTGGGCAGGCTACGCCGAGGTGATGCGGACGGGCGAGAGCCGATATGGGCATGGGGACTTGTTGAGTGTGCCAAGCATGCGCAAGGACGGCGCCCCGATTTCGGTGGAGTTCACGATCGTGCCGCTCAAGGATGAGAACGGCCGGATGGCCGGCATGGCGGCGGTCCTGCGCGATGTGACGGCACGCTTTCAGGAGATGAAGGATCTGAGACGGAAGCTGGCGGCCAAATCGGGTTCTGCTTGAAAGCCGCGCCCTGAAAAGCGACTCTGGCGATCAGCTCTTATCGGAAATTCCGTTTGAACGACAAGAATGCCTCAAGCCAAAGCCGCCGCGATCTGGGCCAGCGTTGGGTCGCTCACGCCGATCTCGATCAGGTGGGCATGCGTCGAGCGCACGTAATCGGGATTGGCTCCGGAAATCCCAACGCCCTGCCTCACGAGGCGCAGGAGATCGCCCTGCGGCAAGCGCCCGGCGTATTGCGGGTGACGGCGGTTCGCCACGTAGGTCAGGGCGCGCACGCGCCGCCCGTCCTCCAGCATGATCCGAACGTGGCGCTCCAGATAAACCGCCGTGACCTGCTCGCGCGCCCGCAAGTACGCGATCGTCGCCTCTCGGTCCTCGGCGGCGACGCGGAAGGCCACGCCCCGGCATCGTCCGCCCCGGTCAAGCCCCAGCACGAGGCCCGGCGCCTCCGGCGTGCCGCGGTGGACATGCGAGAAGATGCACAGCGAGCGGTGGTACCCATGCAGATGGGCGAGGTGACGCTCCTGGTAGGAAAAATCCGGCCGCCACATCAGCGAGCCGTAGCCGAACACCCAAAGATCGTCGAAATCCGCTGTCATCGGCTGTGAAGCGCCTGGCCGAACTCTGCTTGCGGGTAGCAGGCGGCGCGGTCCAACTCAACGGGAGAAACCGATGGCGGAGGCCGTGGACATCTTGCCAGCACGTCACAGCCGCTTTTGGCTCTTCGCCCCCTTCGTCCTCCTTGGGCTCGCCGCGGCCGGCTGGAGCGTCGCTTGGTTCGTGATCCGCCAGAGGACGGCCGACGGGCTTGACGTTTGGCTCGCCAGCGAGGCCGCCATGGGGCGGCAATGGACCTGCGCCGACCGGGCGGTCGGCGGATACCCCGTTCCGGATCGAGGTGTCCTGCGGGACGTTAAGCGTTCGGCGCGGCGAGGCGGTCGCCTCGCTCGGGCGGCTTCTCGCCATCGCCCAGGTCTATCGGCCGCGTCACGTCATCGCCGAGGTCGGCGGCCCCTTGCGCGCAAGCGACGGAGAGGGCGCCGTGGCCGAAGCCGACTGGCGGCTGCTGCAAGTCAGCGTTCAGAGCGCGTCCGACGCCTTTCAAAGGGCTTCGCTTGTCGTCGAAGAGCCGAAGGTTCGGCTCGTCGGGCTGGCTCCCACCGAACTTGCCGGCGGCGCGGGACATCTTGAGGCGCATGTGCGCCCCGATCCCGCGCGCCTTGGCGCGGAAGGCGCCTATGACGTCGCTCTCAGCGCTCGAACGATGACGATTCCGGTCCTGAACGCATGGACCGGCAGCGACGATCCTGCCGATATGAGCCTCGACACGACCGTGACCCAGGCGCGGGGCCTGACCGGCCGCCGCCTCGTAGGCGGACTTGAGCGCTGGCGGGAGGCGGGCGGCGCCATTGAGGTCGAGCAGTGGACGCTGGCCCAGGGCGCACGGCGCCTCGAAGCCAAGGGGGTGTTGCGGCTCGACGATTTGCGCCGGCCGGCCGGTCATCTCGATCTCGCCGCCGCCGGACTTCAGGATTTGGTTGGAGCGCTCATGGGCGGGGGACGCGCGAATGGCGTCGGCGCGGTGTTGGGCGCGCTCGCCGGCCAGCCCGCGCGCTCCCGTGCGCTGGGACCATCGCAAAGCGCGCCGGCTGCACAGCCCAAGCTGTCCCCGCTTCCGCCCCTGCGCCTGGACAATGGACGCGTCTCCTTCGGCCCGTTCGCCGTCCCTGGCGTTCGTCTTGCGCCGCTTTACTGAGGCATGCGCCGGCTCCGAGCAGCGTGCTGACCCGGCGAAAGCACGCTCGCGGGGCGGATGAATTCGCTACCGCGAGGAGGGATCGCGATCGCCAAGGTCCGACTCTCTATCCTCCGTCGTTCCGCACGATGAGGGCGATTTTTCCGATATGGGCGCTGCTCTCCATAAGGGCATGGCTGGCGGCGGCCTCAGCGAGCGGGAACGTGCGATGGACGAGCGGCCGGATCGAGCCCTCTTCTAGGCGCGGCCAGACCTGCTCCTTCAGCCGGGCCGCGATCGCCGCCTTGTCGGCCGCCGGGCGCGCGCGCAGGGTCGAGCCCGTCAGCGTCAAGCGCTTCAGCATCACCGGAAACAGGTTGAGCGTCACCTTGGGGCTTTGCAAAAAGGCGATGCTGACGTGCCGGCCCTCCAGCGCCATCGCCTGGATGTCGCGGGCGATGTAATCGCCCCCCACCATGTCGAGCACGACGTCGACGCCCTTCCCTCCCGTGAGGTCCTTGAGGACGGCGACGAAATCCTCCTCGCGATAGTTGATCGCCCGCTCGGCGCCGAGTTCCTCGCAAGCCTTGCACTTCTCGGCGCTGCCGGCGGTCGCGAACACCCGCGCCCCGAACGCCTTGGCCAACTGGATGGCGGTGGTGCCGATCCCGGACGATCCGCCGTGCACCAGAAACGTTTCGCCGGAGCGCAGCCCGGCGCGGTCGAACACGTTGCTCCAGACCGTAAAAAAGGTTTCGGGCAGGACCGCTCCCTGGACCATCGAGTAGCCCCTCGGCAGCGGCAGGCACTGGCCGGCCGGCGCGACGCAGTACGCGGCGTAGCCGCCGCCGGCCACGAGAGCGCAGACCGCGTCGCCCACGCGCCATTCGCTCACGTCAGAGCCCACCGCCACGATGCGTCCGGCGACTTCCAGCCCTGGAATGTCGGTGACGCCGGGCGGCGGGGCGTAGTGGCCCTGGCGCTGGAGCACGTCGGGCCGGTTCACGCCCGCCGCCGCGACTTCGATCAGAACCTCGCCCTCGCCCGGCTCAGGCACGGGCCGCTGCGTCGGCCTGAGGACCTCGGGTGGACCGGGCTCTCTGATCTCGATGGCGGTCATCGCATCGGGACGGGACATGGCGAGCGCTCCTGGACGGGGCAACGTGAATTCGCGCCGACTTTACCCCATTCGTCCGCGCAGGATGAGCGATTGCCGCGGGCCTCGCAGGAAGCGGGCCGATCTGTCGCGTTCACGTCTGCTGGCGGTGCGCGAGCGCCAGCCAACTCTCCCCCATCAACCCTGCGGGCAGACGGCTCAGCGGTCCATCCCAGTGGTTCTCCACGGCTTTGGCCATCGCAGCCGAGCTTTGTCGGCCCGCGCTACGTTTTATCCTGTTGTTTTAGTGTCTGTGGTTTGCGACCGGGTGGTTGGCCAGGGTCTCCAAGGCGCGCACGAGGGCGGAGTGGTCCCAGGCCGCGCCGCCCTGCGCCACGCAGGCGTTGAACAGCTCCTGACAGGTCGCCGTGTTCGGCAGCGACACCCCCAGCTGGCGCGCGCTCGTCAGCGCCAGATTGAGGTCCTTCTGGTGCAGCGCGATCCGGAAGCCCGGATCGAAGCTGCGCCGGATCATGCGCTCGCCGTGCACCTCCAGGATGCGCGAGGTCGCCAGACCCCCCATCAGCGCCTGGCGCACCTTGGCCGGGTCGGCCCCGGCCTTGGCGGCGAACACAAGCCCCTCCGCCACCGCCTCGATGGTCAGCGCCACGATGATCTGGTTGGCCACCTTGGTGGTCTGCCCGGCCCCGGTCTCGCCCACAAGCGTCACGTTCTGGCCCATCAGGTCGAACAAGGGCCGCACCCGCTCGAACGCCTGCCGGCGGCCCGCCCACCATGATGGTCAGGCTCGCCGCCTTGGCCCCGACCTCCCCGCCCGACACCGGCGCGTCCAGGTAGCCGCAGCCGCGCTCGCCGATGCGCCGGGCGAACTCCTTGGTGGCCACCGGCGAGATCGAACTCATGTCCACCACCGTCTTGCCGGGGGCGAGACCCTCGGCCACGCCGCCGGGCCCGAACAGCACCGTCTCCACATCCGGCGTGTCCGGAACCATGGTGATGATCACGTCGGCCTTCTCGGCCGCCGCGGCCGGCGACGCGCACGCGCGTCCCCCGGCCGCGACCAGATCGGCCGGAACGTCCCGGCGGGTGTTGAGGAACAGCTCGTGCCCGCCCCGGATCAGGTGCCCCGCCATCGGGGCGCCCATGATGCCGAGCCCAATGAAACCGACCTTCATGGCGTGACCTCCCTCAAACGGCGGATGCGCGCGCGGCGCGGTAGGGCGCAAACCACCCCAGACCCGCCGAGGTCGCGGCCTTCGGCTTGTACTCGCACCCAATCCAGCCCGCGTAGCCCGCCCCGTCAAGCGCCGCGAACAGGACGGGATAGTTGATCTCCCCCGTGCCCGGCTCGTGACGGCCGGGGTTGTCGGCGATCTGGACGTGCGCGATCCGGTCCTTGAGCGCGCGGAACGTCGCGAGAAGCTCGCCGGCCATGCGCTGCTGGTGGTAGAAATCGTACTGGAGAAGCACGTTGTCCGAGCCGACCTCGTCCAAGATTGCGACCGCCTTCTCGACGCGGTCAAGGTGGAAACCGGGAATGTCTTTCGAGTTCACCGGCTCGACCAGCAGGCGGATGCCGGCATCCCTGAGACGCCCGGCCGCGAAGCGGAGGTTGTCGACGAGGGTCCGCCGCACGCGATCCGCATCGACGCCTTGCGGCGTGAGGCCCACTAGGCAGTTCACCTGCGGGCAGCCGAGCGCACGCGCGTAGTCGATCGCAAGGCCGACCCCGTCCTGAAACTCGCCCGTCCGGTCGGGCAAACAGGCGATGCCCCGCTCGCCGGCCTCCCAGTTGCCCGCGGGCAGGTTGTGAAGCACCTGGGTCAGCCCATTCCCGCGGAGAGCGTCCGCAAGCTGCTCCTTCGGGAACGGGTAGGGAAACATGAACTCGACCCCTGCGAAGCCGTCGGCGCGGGCGGCCGCGAAGCGATCCAGGAAGCCGTGCTCGTTGTAGAGCATGGTGAGATTGGCGCAGAACTTGGGCATCCGATCGTCCTCCCGTCCGCTCAATCCAACAGCCCGACGGCGCTCGGCGCGTCCTCGGGACCTGCCGCCAGCTCCTCGAATTCCATGATGTTGTCGATCTCGGTTCCCATCGCGATGTTGGTCACGCGCTCCAGGATGATCTCGATGACGACCGGCACCTTGATACTCCGCCATCCACTTCTCCGCCTGCTCGATCGCCGGATCGATCTCCTCCTGCTTCTGAACCCGGATGGCCTTGCACCCAAGGCCCTCCACGACCTTGACGTGGTCCACCCCATAGCCGGCCAGGTCAGGCGCATTGACGTTGTCGAACGACAGCTGGACGGCGTAATCCATCTCAAAGCCGCGCTGGGCCTGGCGGATCAGACCGAGGTACGAGTTGTTCACCACGATATGAAGATAGGGCAGCTTGAACTGGGCTCCGACCGCGAGTTCCTCGATCATGAACTGGAAATCGTAGTCGCCGGACAGCGCCACGATCCGTCGGTCCGGGTCGGCGGCCCGCACGCCGAGCGCCGCCGGCAGCGTCCAGCCGAGCGGGCCGGCCTGGCCGCAGTTGATCCAGTTGCGCGGCTTATAAACATGCAGGAATTGCGCCGCCCGCGATCTGCGACAAGCCGATCGTCGAAACGTAGCAGGTATCCCGGCCGAACGCGTTGTTCATGCATTGATATACGCGCTGCGGCTTCATCGGCACGTTTTCGTAATTGGTCTTGCGCAGCATCGTGCGCTTGCGCTCGCGGCACTCCCGCGCCCACGCCGATCGGTCCTTCAGCTTGCCCGCGGACTTCCACTCCCTGGCGGCTTCGACGAAGAGTTCGAGCGCCGCGCTCGGCGTCCGACACGATGCCGTAGTCGGGATCGAACACCCGGCCGATCTGGGTCGGCTCGATGTCCACGTGCACGAACTTGCGACCTTTCGTGTAGACATCGACGCTGCCGGTGTGCCGGTTGGCCCAGCGGTTGCCGATGCCGAGCACGAAGTCGGAGGCGAGCAGCGTCGCATTGCCGTAGCGGTGGCTGGTTTGCAGGCCCACCATGCCGGCCATCAGGGCGTGGTCGTCCGGGATCGTGCCCCAACCCATCAGCGTCGGAATCACCGGAACGCCGGTTAGTTCCGCAAACTCGACCAAGAGATCCGAAGCGTTCGCGTTGATGACGCCGCCACCCGAAACGATCAGCGGCTGCTCGGCCTCGTTTAGCATCGAGAGCGCTTTTTCGACCTGGGCGCGGGTCGCGCGCGGCTTGTATACGGGCAGCGGCTCGTAGGTCTCAGGGTCGAACTCGATTTCGGCCATCTGCACGTCGAACGGAAGGTCGATGAGGACCGGGCCGGGCCGTCCCGACCGCATCACGTGGAAAGCCTGCTGGAACACGCGCGGCACGAGAGCCGGTTCGAGCACCGTGACGGCCCACTTCGTGACGGGCTTTGCGATCGATTCGATGTCGACGGCCTGGAAGTCTTCCTTGTGCATCCGCGCCCGTGGGGCCTGGCCCGTGATGCATAGGATCGGGATGGAGTCGGCTAAGGCCGAGTACAGGCCGGTGATCATGTCCGTGCCCGCAGGTCCGGAGGTGCCGATGCACACCCCAATGTTGCCCGCCTTGGCGCGCGTGTAGCCCTCCGCCATGTGCGAGGCGCCCTCGACGTGGCGCGCGAGAAAGTGCTGGATGGAGTTGCGGGGCCGGATCGCCGCGTACAGCGGATTGATCGCCGCGCCCGGAACGCCGAACGCGGTCGTCACCCCCTCGGCTTCCAACACCCGAACCGCAGCCTCCGCTGCTCTCATCTTAGCCATGATGTCCTCCTTGCCCTCGGGTCAGCGTCGATTCGTTCGTAATTGGACTGCCAGGCCGTGTCGGACCCGAGCGAGCTTGCGCGTCCAGGCGCTTGGGTCAGCGAGGCCCCAAACGCCTCTACTGCGGAGCGGGGACCTGCGCATTCGCCTCCCTCGCTGCGAACCCAAAGCCAAGGGTAGCCGCCAGAGCGGGCGCAGAACGAACCGCCTCTAACCAATAGCCCGGCTCTCTGTCCTTCTCACCATGCCTGAGTGTCCAGACGAGCCCTGCCTCCCACTCCCGAGCCCCTGGAAAGATGCCGACGCCTCACAGGTGCAGAATGTGTGGTCGGCGCTGCTCCTTACGTTATCGAGAGGGCCGGAGCGCCTCACCGCGCACCATCGTGCAGTTCGCGTGCGGCTGCGTCTGATGGGTGGCCGGTGATGGCAGGGCGAAGCGCGAGAATGTCCCTGATGCTGATGACGCCGATCAGCGTTCCACCCTCGAATACCGGCACATGCCGGATATGATGACGGTCCATCAGATCGAAGACATGGTCGATCTCGTCGTCAGGGCTGCACGAGATGATGTTCGTCGACATAAGTTTCGATACTGGGATCTTGAGCGCCGCCGCGCCATGATCGACGATGGCTTGCAGCACGTCGCGCTCGGAGAATACACCGACTGCCGTATTCCCCTCGGTCCGAACAACGTCTTTCACGACCAGCGCGCCGATGTTCTCTCGCCTGAGGAGGCGAGCCGCCATTTCAACCGTCTCGTTCATGCGGATCATGACGATGCGCGTGCCCTTTTTTCTCATTATATCTTGCACCTTCATGGCATTCCTCCTGTTGTTGTCGGCAGAGTTCAGCGCCACGCTCCTCGGCGCTTAAACCCATGTCGGTCGAAGCGATCCTATGGACGCACCTCGTTTGGAGTTGCGGTCGGAAGCGCATGCCGTGAGGCGGGTTGACCTGGCGGAATGCGATCCGAAGCGACTGATGAGGCAGACGAGCGCGCACCCTCATCTGCCTTGCGTTCAATGGCGGCTCTCGGCGATCACCGGGGCCTGTACCGGCGCGATGCCTGGAGCTTTGGCCTTGCTGACGAACGACGCGCGCATCGGCTTGAGGAGGAATAAGGCCATGAGGCCCGCAATGATGTTGAGCGCCGCAGCTGCAACAAATACGGCGTGCCAACTCCCCGTCATCGTCTGCACGATACTGGTGTAGGGCACGATCAAGGCCGCCGTTCCCTTAGCCGTGTAGAGCAGGCCGGCGTTCGTCGTGGCGTATTTGGTCCCGAACGTGTCGCCACAGGTCGCGGGAAACAGACTATAGATCTCGCCCCAAGCGAAGAACACGAGGCCTGTCAGGATCACGAACAGAATCGGATCCTGCCCAAATGCGCTCAGCGCGTAGATGCCGACACCCTCGATCATGAAGGACAGGAACATCGTGTTCTCGCGGCCGATGTGGTCCGACACCCAGCCGAAGAACGGACGCGTCAGGCCGTTCAGCACGCGGTCGATCGCTGCCGCGAAGGTCAGCGCCGGCAGCGTGATGCCGAGCAGGCTCACGGGAACATCGGCGATCTTGAAGTCTTTGGCGATCGGGCCAAGCTGGGCCGTCGCCATCAGGCCGCCCGCCGCCATCATGACGAACATGGCGTACATGACCCAGAACACGGGCGTGCGGACCATTTCGCCTGGGGTATAGTCGCGCCGGCTCAGGCTGACCTTGGCGACCTGCGGGACATCGCCCATTTTTGGTGCGACCAAGAAGAGGCCCATAATGATCACGATCAGACCCTGGCCGATGCCGAACCAGAAGAATGCTGCTTCGTAGCCGCTCGACTTGATCATGGCCGCGATCGGAACCACAGTCAGGGCCGAGCCCGCGCCGAAGCCGGCGGCGGTGATGCCGGCCGCGAGTCCACGCCGGTCCGGGAACCACTTCAGCGAGTTTCCGACCGCCGTGCCGTACACCGCGCCTGCGCCCGTTCCGCCGATAGCCGCGGCGACGTAGAGCATGAACAGCGAGGTCGCATAGGAGTTCATCACCCAGGCGATCGCGCACAGGAGGCCGCCAAAGAGCGTGACGACGCGCGGGCCGTACTTGTCGACGAACCAGCCCTCGACCGGCACAAGCCACGTTTCCGTGACGATGAAGATCGTGAACGCGACCTGGATGGCGGCGCGCTCCCAGCCATGCTTCTCCTGCATGGGATTTACGAAGAATGTCCAGCCGTACTGCATGTTGGCGATCATGCACATGCAGATGACGCCGAAGATCAACTGCATCCAGCGGAATGAGTTTGGCTTTCCGGCTGGTTCCGTCGTTGTTGCTTCTCTTATCGTGTCCATAGCCCTCTCCAACGTTTTCCTCGTTTTCACAAAACAATCCCGAAGGTCTTAGCCTCCTTGGATGCATTCTGCTGACGGATTCCCGGCAGCTCAGCTATTCGGTATACACGAAGTATGTCGAACTTTATCTAAGCGTCCGCCAGCGCTGTCGCTGGTTCCATTCGGGCTGCGCAATACTTGAATTCCGGTATCTTTCCAAACGGATCGAGTTGCGGATTCGTCAGGACATTGGCTGCAGCTTCCGCGTAGGCGAACGGAATGAAGATCAGACCGGGCGGAATCGCGGCGTCCACGCGCGCCTTCAGGGTGATCGCGCCGCGTCGGGTCGAAACCTGCAAGCTCTCGCCGGAGCGCAACCCGAGGCGCTCGAGATCCCGCGCCGAAACATAAGCGACCGCCTCCGGTTCGAGGTCGTCGAGCACGCTGGCGCGCCGGGTCATCGAACCCGTATGCCAGTGTTCAAGCTGCCGTCCCGTGGTGAGCACCATCGGGTACTCGGCGTCGGGCTCCTCGGCGGGAGAAACAAGCTTGGCCGGCACGAACTTGCCGCGCCCGCTCGCCGTCGGGAAACCGTTGCCGAAGACGATGTCGTGGCCAGGCTTGTCAGGCGCGTCGACCGGGTAGGTGACCGAGCTTTCGCGCTCCAGCCGCTCCCAACTGATGTTGGCGAGCGAAGGCATGAGGCTTGCCATCTCGGCGAAAACCTCGCTGACGTGCTGGTAATTCCAACCGAGCCCAAGGCGTTTGGCGAGCTCGACGATGATGATCGAGATCTTGTCGAGCCTCGCCGGGCAGCGGCAGGGCCTTGCGGCCGATCTGGACTTGGCGGTTGGTGTTGGTGACAGTGCCGTCCTTCTCGGGCCAGGCGGACGCCGGCAGGACCACGTCGGCGTATTTCGCCGTCTCGGTCAGGAAGATGTCCTGCACGACGAGATGCTCCAGCTTCGCCAGCGCCTCGCGGGCGTGCTGCACGTCCGGGTCCGACATCGCGGGGTTCTCGCCCATGATGTACATGCCCCGAATCGTGTCGGCATGGACCGCGTCCATGATCTCGACGACGGTGAGGCCGCGCTTGGGATCGAGCGTCACGCCCCACGCCGCCTCGTAGGCGGCGCGCGTCTGCGGGTCCTCGACCGGCTTGTAATCGGGGAAGAACATCGGGATCAGGCCGGCGTCGGACGCGCCCTGCACGTTGTTCTGGCCGCGCAGCGGATGAAGGCCCGTGCCCGGACGGCCGATCTGCCCGGTCGAGAGCGCCAGCGCGATCAGGCAGCGGGTGTTGTCGGTGCCGTGGATGTGCTGGCTGACGCCCATGCCCCAGAAGATGATCGCCGCTTCGGCGCGGGCGTACACGCGCGCGACCTCGCGCAGCATCGCGGCCGGAATGCCGCAGACTTCGCGCCATCGCCTCCGGCGCATAGTCCTTGACGTTCTCGACGAGCTTGTCGAAATCGTCGGTGTTCGCCTGCACGTATTGCCGGTCGTAGAGCCCTTCTTCGACGATGACGTTGAGGATGGCGTTGAGCATCGCTACGTCGCGGCCCGGCTTGAACTGCAGCATGTGGGTCGCGTGCTCCATCAGGGTCGTGCCGCGCGGGTCCATGACGATGAGCTTCGCCCCGCGCTCGACCGCCTGCTTGAAGAAGGTTGCGGCGACCGGGATGGTTCTCGGTCGGGTTGGCGCCGATCACCACGATCACGTCGGCGTCCTCGACGGCCATGAACGGGGCCGAGACCGCGCCCGAGCCGACGCCTTCGAGCAGGCCCGCCACGGAGGACGCGTGGCACAGCCGCGTGCAATGGTCGACGTTGTTGGTGCCGAAGCCGGCCCGCACGAGCTTCTGGAAAAGATAGGCTTCTTCGTTGGAGCCCTTGGCCGAGCCGAAGCCCGCCAGCGCGTTGCCGCCATGCTGGTCGCGAATGCGCGCAAGTCCGCCCGCCGCGCGGTCGAGCGCCTCCTCCCAGGTCGCCTCGCGGAAATGCGTCCAAGGATTTTCCGGATCGATCGCGGCGTCGTGCTTCGAGACGCCCTCCTTGCGGATCATCGGGGTACGGTGAGGCGGTCCTGGTGGTGCACGTAGTCGAAGCCGAAGCGGCCCTTGACGCAGAGCCGGTTCTGGTTCGAGGGGCCGTCGCGGCCCTGGACGGCGACGATGCGGTCGTCCTTGATCTGATAGGTGAGCTGGCAGCCGACGCCGCAATACGGGCAGACGCTGTCGACCTCGCGGTCGGGCGCGTTGGCGTAGACGCCGCGCTCATCGACGAGGCTCTTCTCCATCAGCGCGCCGGTCGGGCAGGCCTGCACGCACTCGCCGCAGGCAACGCAGGTCGAGGCCGCCCATGGGGTCGTCGAAGTCGAAGACGATCTTTTCGAACGGTCCCCGCGACGCCATGCCGATCACGTCGTTGACCTGCACCTCGCGGCAGGCGCGCACGCAGAGCGTGCAATGGATGCAGGCGTCGAGCTGCACCGCCATCGCCGGATGGCTGAGGTCCGTGGTGTCCGACGAGCGGCGCACGACGGGAAAGCGGCTGTCTGCGACGGCGACCCGATCCGCCCAGGTCCAGAAGGCGGAGTTCGGATCGTGGGCGACCGCTCGTTCGGGCTGGTCGGTCGCGAGAAGCTCGAAGACGAGCTTGCGCGAGGTTCTGGCGCGCTCGGACGCGGTTTGAACCTTCATGCCGGGCGCGGGGCGGCGCACGCAGGACGCGGCGAGCACGCGCTCGCCCTCGATCTCGACCATGCAGGCGCGGCAGTTGCCGTCCGGCCGGTAACCGGGCGCGGGCAGGTAGCACAGATGCGGGATCTCGACGCCGCGCCGGTTCGCCACCTGCCAGATGGTCTCGCCAGGACGCGCCTCGACGTCTTCTCCGTCCAGAACGAACCTGATGCCGTCGGACATGGGTTTAAGACCTTCTGATTAGTAGCGCGCCGGCTTGCCCGGATCGGGCGCCTGCGCCGCAGGAGGCGCCGGAGCGACGGCGAGGTCGTCCCGGAAGTGCTTCAAAACCTGCTTGGCCGGGTTCATGGCGGCTTGGCCGAGCCCGCAGATCGAGGCGTCGGTCATCACCTTCGTCAACTCGTTCAAGAGCGTCTCGTCCCATTGCGGCCGTTCCATCAGCGTCACCGCCTTTTCGGTGCCGACCCGGCAGGGCGTGCATTGGCCGCAGCTCTCGTCCTGGAAGAACTTCAAAAGGTTGAGAGCGACCTCGCGCATGTCGTCCTGGTCGGACAGAACGATCACCGCCGCCGACCCGATGAAGCAGCCGTGCGGCTCAAGCGTGCCGAAATCGAGCGGGATGTCGCCCATCGAGGCCGGCAGGATGCCGCCCGAGGCGCCGCCGGGGAGATACCCCTTGAACGCATGCCCGTCCGGCATGCCGCCGCAGTACTCGTCGATCAGTTCGCGGATGGTGATCCCGGCCGGCGCGAGCTTGACCCCGGGGCTGCGCACGCGGCCCGAGACCGAGAACGTGCGCAAGCCTTTTCGGCCGTTGCGGCCCTGCTCCGTGAACCAGGACGGGCCCCGCTCGACGATGTCGCGCACCCAGAAGAGGGTCTCGACGTTGTTGATGAGCGTCGGCCGGCCGAAGAGGCCGACTTGGCTGGGAAACGGAGGCTTGTGCCGCGGCCAGCCGCGCTTGCCCTCGATCGATTCCAGCATCGCGGATTCTTCGCCGCAAATGTAGGCGCCCGCGCCGCGACGGAGATGGATTTCGGTGTGGCGCGCCAGCCCCGCGGCCTCAACCTTCGCGATCTCGCGCAGAAGGATTTCGCGGCACTGCGGGTACTCGTCGCGCAGATAGACGTAGACCGCCTCGGCCTCCACCGCCCAGGCGCCGATCAGCATGCCTTCCAGGAAGCGGTGGGGATCGGTTTCAAGATAGATGCGGTCCTTGAACGTGCCGGGCTCGCCCTCGTCGGCGTTGACGGCCATGAAGCGCGGGCCGGGTTCGGCGCGCACGAAGCGCCACTTGCGCCCGGTCGGGAAGCCCGCGCCGCCGAGGCCGCGCAGGTTCGAATCTTCGAGCGTCTTGACGACATCTTCGACCGACCGGGTTCCGTCGAGACATGCGGCGAGCAGCGTGTAGCCGCCCCGAACCTGGTAGGTTTCCAAGTCGATGAAAGTGGGGACGTGCGGATGCGTGTCGCCGTTGCGGACGGCCTCCGCCACGCTCTCGACGCTCGCGCGCTCGTGCAGCGCATGACCGATCGCCGTGACGGGCGCATGGTGGCAACCGCCCATGCAGGGCGCCCGCATCACGCGCACGCCCGGCCCCAACTCGGCCGGCAAGGCGGCGAGCAAGGCTTCGGCGCCCATCATCGCGCACGTCAGGCTGTCGCAAACCCGGACCGTCAAGGGCGGAGGCGGCGTCTCGTCCTCCATGACGATGTCGAAATGGGCGTAGAAGGAGGCGACCTCATACACCTCGGCCATCGCCAGGCGCATCTCGGCGGCGAGCGCCGCGAGATGGCGTGCGTGCAGGCACCCGTAATGGTCCTGCAGGAGATGCAGGTGCTCGATCAGAAGGTCGCGCTGCCGCGGGCGGTCGCCGAGAAGCGCCCGCACCTCGTCCTGCGCGCGAGGGTCGACTTGACGGCCCTTCGGAAACTCGCGCGTCCGGCGGCGTCCGGAGCCGGGGTGAACGCTGCGGGCCGGCTGAGCGCCGCCGTTCGGTTTGCCGCCAGGTGGATGATGAATGTTCATAGTTCGTCCATGGCGTCAGACGGGCAAGTCGTACGTTACGTCGCGCTCGGCCGGTTCCGTGAAGGGCGGAGGGATCGCGGACCGCGATCGCCGACAAGGAGCCGATCGGGTCCCGTTCTCCGCGCTTCGCGTCCGCCGCGTGCCGGAGGCGCTTAGAGCAGGCCCGCGCCGCGCGCCCACTTGTACTTCGCGCCGAGCACCTCGACCGGGAGCTCGGTCGAGTAGGCGTAGGCCGGGATGCCGTGCTGGTAGAGGTACTCCGCGGCTTCCTCGACCTCGACGTCGCCCGCCAGCGAGGCGACGACCGGCTTGTTCTTGCCCTTGGCCTTCATCTCCTCGAAGACCTCGACCATCAGCTTGGCGAACACCATCGGCGGGGTGACGATCGTGTGCCAGTAGCCGAGGATGAGCGCGTGGATGCGGTCGTCCTCGAGCCCGAGCCGGACCGTGTTCTGATAGGTCTTCGGCGGCTCGCCGCCGGTGATGTCGACCGGGTTGCCGGAGGCGCCGAAGGGCGGGATGAACTTCTTGAACGCCTCGTCGAGATCGGGCGGGAAGGACATCAGCGACAGCCCGTTGTCGACGACCGCATCGGACAGGAGCACGCCCGAGCCGCCGGCGCCCGTGATGATGACGACGTTCTCGCCCTTTGGGCGTCGGCAGGACCGGGATGCCGCGGGCGAACTCGAGGAGCTGGCGCAGCGACCGGGCGCGGATGACGCCCGATTGCTTGAACACGTCCTCGTAGATCTTGTCGTTGCCGGCGAGCGCGCCCGTGTGGGACGCAGCCGCCTTGGCGCCAGCCGAGGTGCGGCCGGCCTTGAGCACCACGACGGGCTTCTTCTTGGAAACGCGCTTGGCGGCTTCCGCGAAGGCGCGGCCGTCCTTCAGAGTCCTCGCAATGCTGCGCGATGATGGTGGTGTTCGGGTCCTGCTCGAAGAAGGCGAGCAGATCGTCCTCGTCGATGTCCGACTTGTTGCCGAGGCCGACGATCGCCGACACGCCCATCTTGGCCGAGCGCGAGAAGCCGATGATGGCCATGCCGATGCCGCCGGACTGCGACGACAGGGCGGCCGAGCCCTTGACGTCATAGGCCGTGCAGAAGGTCGCGCAGAGGTTTTCCGGCGTGTAATAGAAGCCGTAGATGTTCGGCCCCATCAGCCGGACATTGTACTTCTTGCCGATCTCGACGATCTCCTCCTGCAGTTCCGGCTCGTTGGCTTCGGCGAAGCCCGACGGAATGAGGACGGCGCCGGGAATCTTCTTCTCGCCGCATTCGGTGAGCGCGGCGGCGACGAACTTCGCCGGGATCGCGAAAACGGCCGTGTCGATCACGCCCGGAACGTCCTTGACGGATTTATAGGCCTTGTAGCCCATGATCTCGTCGGCCTTGGGGTGGATCGGATAGATCTCGCCCTTGTAGCCGCCGTTGATGAGGTTCTTCATCACGGAGTTGCCGATCTTGCCGGCTTCGGCGGAGGCGCCGATCACCGCGACCGCCTTCGGACGCATGATCCGGTTCATCGCCGTCACGATCTCGTCGTTCGAGCGCGTGGCGGGCCGGGGCTTGGCGTCGAAATCGACCACGATGCGCACGTCGGCCGCGGTCGCGTCCTGCTTCGTCGCGAAAACAGGGTTGAGGTCGAGTTCGGAGATCTCGGGGAAGTCGCTGACGAGCTGCGAGACCTTGACGATCACGTCGGCGAGCGCCTCGCGGTTCACCGGATCGCCGCCGCGCACGCCGTGGAGCATTTCCGCAGCCTGGATGCCGTCGAGCATCGAGAACGCATCGTCGCGCGTGGCCGGCGCGAGGCGGAAGGTGATGTCCTTCAGGACCTCCACGAGCACGCCGCCGAGGCCGAACGCCACCAGCTTGCCGAACGAGCCGTCCGTGATCGATCCGACGATCACCTCGGTGCCGCCCTTGAGCATCTGCTGGACCTGAACGCCGTCGATCTTCGCGTCGGCCTTGTATTTCTTGGCGTTGGCCAGGATGGTCTCATAACCCTTTGAGACCTCGTCGGCGCTTTTCAGGCCGACCAGCACGCCGCCCGCCTCCGTCTTGTGAAGGATGTCCGGCGACACGATCTTGAGCACCACCGGATAAGCCCATCCCGTCGGCGAGCTTGGCGGCGTCCTGGGCCGAATTGGCGACGCCTTCCTTCGGCACCGGAATGCCATAGGCGTCGCAGACGAGCTTGCCTTCGGGCGCCGTAAGGCTCGTGCGGCCTTCGGCCTTGACGCGATCGAGAACGTCGCGAACAGCGCCCTTCGCGCCGTCGGCCCTCTGCTGAGACGATCCTTGGGTTTTCAGTGCTGCATTGGCCATTGTAATCCCTCCTCCGCGGTCCTTGAGGACCTCTTTCGACGTTCCTTCCAGAGATCGGGCGGTCAGGCCCGACCCTCATGCCTGCGCCGTTCCGACCTGATGCGGGGCGAGGCTGTTCTTTTGCCGGCGCCGCGGTGGCCGCGGCGGCCCTCTCGTAAGCTCAAATCATTCAGCCGCGACGCGGTGAACGCCCCCGCCGAGCGCGCCCGAGCCTTCGATTTCCTCAACCTGGGAGTCCGAGAAGCCCAGCACTTGGCGCAGGATTTCCTGCGTGTGCTCGCCCAGCAGCGGAGACCGCCCCACCTCGGCCGGCGAGTCCGACAGTTTGATCGGATTCCCGACGGTGACGTACTTGCCGCGCGTCGGGTGATCGACCTCGACAAGCGTGCCCGTCGCGTAAAGAGACTTGTCCTCCATGATCTCTTTCATGGACAGGATCGGGCCGCAGGGGATGTCGTACTGATTGAGGATTTCCATGGCCTCGAACTTGTCCTTGGTCATGGTCCATTGCTCGATCGTCTCGAACACCTCGTTCAGTCGCGGCAGGCGGGCTTCGGGCTTCGCGTAATCCGGGTGCGTCTTCCATTCGGGCTTGCCGATCACGTCGCAGACCGCCTGCCAGACCGGCGCCTGGGTGATGAAATAGATATAGGCGTTGGGGTCGGTCTCCCAGCCCTTGCACTTGAGGATTCGGCCCGGCTGACCACCGCCCGAGTCGTTGCCGGCGCGGGGCACCGCGTCGCCGAACGGGATGCCTTCGCCGAACTGGCTGTATTCTTTCAGGGGCCCGTGCGCGAGACGCTGCTGATCGCGCATCTTGACCCGGCACAGGTTGAGCACGCCGTCCTGCATCGCGCAGTCGACCCTTTGTCCGCGGCCCGACTTTTCGCGGTGAAACAGCGCCGTCACGATGCCCAGCGCGAGGTGCAGGCCCGTGCCGGAGTCGCCGATTTGCGCGCCGGTCACAAGCGGCAGGCCGTCACGGAAGCCCGTCGTCGACGCCGATCCGCCGGCGCATTGCGCCACGTTCTCGTAAACTTTGCAGTCCTCATAAGGTCCTGGACCGAAGCCTTTGACGGAGGCCACGATCATGCGGGGGTTGAGTTCCTGG
>CAVSLO010000020.1:0-21721 GCA_963728675.1 uncultured Alphaproteobacteria bacterium
TCGTTTCGTCCTAAACTGGACTATGAGTTCAAATTGCCATGAGGCCGTGGGTGGAAGCACGAACAGGCCCGTGTTCGTCAAGCGGCGGCGGCGCATCAGTCCGTGCCGCCGTCCGCCTGTTCACGGAGCACGCCTATGAGGCGGTCCAGATGGACGACGTCGCGCGTGCGGCCGGCGTCGCCAAGCCGACCCTGTATCGCTACTTCCACACCAAGGAAGAGCTGTTCCTGGAAGGGCTGGAGAAGGCCCTCGGGGACTGGAGACCGAGACCGAGGAGGCCGCAAGCCGCGCCGCGACCGCCCGCGAGGGGCTCGCCATCGTCATCCGCTGCGTCATCACGTCGCTGGGCCGCTGCACGGCCGCTATTCGCGCGTTTGATGGGGCCACACGCGGCTGGGCGAGCGCGGCCGCGCCGTAGTTCGCCGGCGCGTCAAGCAGATCCGCAAGTCGATCGCCGCCCTCATCGGCGGGGCGCGGCCTCCGGCGAGTTTCGGGCGCTGGAGCCCGACATGGTCGCCGTGGCGCTGCTGGGCGCCATGCGGATGACCGCCGCGCACACGTCGGAACGCCAGCAGGCCGGCGCGGCCCGCATGCTGGCCGACCTTATCGAGAACGGGCTCGCGCCCGAGGCGCCCTTCGACGGCGCCGAACCTGCATTTCTGGACGAGACGGTGGTTACTTCATGAGCCGAGGCAGTTTTCTGGTCACGACAGTCCTGATCGCCGCCGCCGGGTTCGGCGCGTGGCACTATGACGGGCGTCCCGACGTCGTGGCCCTCGCGCGGTCCGAATACGCCAAGCGGTTCGCGCCCGGCGAAGCGGGCCAAGCCGGGCCAGCAGGCGTCGGCCGGGGAGGGGGCGCAGAAGGAACAGGCCCTGCCGCCGCAGCCGGCCGCCAAGCGGGACCCCCGCGTCGCGGTCGTGACCGCGGTTGCCGAGAGCGTCGACCTGCCGATCACCCGCTCGAGCGTCGGCTGGGTCGAGCCGGACGCGACCGTGACGGTGCGGGCCCGCATCGACGGACAGGTCGTCGAGCAGAAGGTCCGGGACGGCGAGGTCGTCAAGGCCGGCGACGTGCTGTTCCGCATCGACGACCGCGAGATCCAGGCCCAGATCGCCCGCGACGAGGCGATGCTGGCCAAGGACCAGGCGACGCTCGCCCGCACCCAGGCCGACTTGCGCCGGGTCGAGGAGCTCCTGTCCAAGGGCTCGGCGTCGCGCCAGCAGTTCGACGTCGTCACCGCCGACTCGAAGGTCGCGGCCGCAAACGTCGCCGCCGACCAGGCGACGCTCCAGGCCGACCGGATCAAGCTCGACTACACGGTCATCAAGGCGCCGATCGCCGGCCGCGTCGGCGTCGTGCGCGTGACGCCCGGCAACCTCGTGCGCGCGAACGACACCGGCGACGGCCTCGTGACGATCACCCAGCTCAAGCCGTTGCGGATCTCGTTCTCGCTGCCCGAGCGCGAGCTCGACCTCGTCCGCGCGGCGCTCGCCCGCAACGGCGCCGCGCCGGTGCGGGCCTACGCCAGCGGCGCGCACGCAGGCGTCCGCGACGGGCAAGCTGTTCTTCGTCGACTCCGCCGTCGACACCCTCTCCGGCACGATCACGGCCAAGGCGATGTTCGACAACGAGGGCGACCAGCTCTGGCCCGGCCAGTATGTGCGCATCGAGGTCGACCTCGGGGTGCGCCCGAACGTCACCACGGTGCCGCTCGTCGCGGTATCGCCCGGGCCAGGGCGGCACCTTCGCCTTCGTGGTGAAGGCCGACGGCACGGTCGAGCGGCGCAAGGTCGAGATCGCCGACAGCCGCAACGAGATCGCCGTCATCGCCTCCGGCATCAGGCCCGGCGAGAAGGTCGTGATCGAGGGCCAGGCGCGGCTCAGTGACGGCTCGCCCGTGGTCGAGAAGCCGGCGCCCGGCGCGCCGGCCGCGGCCGGCACGGATCGCACCGCGCAGGCGCAGTACGGGCGTTGATCGACGATGAACATCTCCGAATTCTTCATCCGGCGCCCGGTCGCCACGATCCTGATGTCGGTCGCGCTGACGCTCGGCGGGCTCTTCGCCTACGGGTTCCTGCCGGTGGCGGCGCTGCCGACGCGTGGATTTCCCGACGGTCTCGGTCTCGGCGCAGCTGCCCGGCGCCGTCGCCCGAGACGATGGCGACCTCGGTCGCGACGCCGCTGATCAAGCAGTTCTCGACGATCCCGGCGATCCAGACGATCAGCGCCACGAACTCCCAGGGCTCGACCTCGATCGCGATCGAGTTCGACCTCAACCGCGACATCGACCAGGCGGCCGCCGACGTGCAGGCGGCGATCGCGCGCACGCAGCGGCAGCTGCCGGCCGAGATGACGACGCCGCCGAGCTACCGCAAGGTCAACCCGGCCGACGCGCCGATCCTGCTGCTGGCGCTGCAGAGCGACACCGAGCCGCTGTCGGAGCTCGACGCCTTCGCGCAGAAGGTGATCTCGCCGGCGCTGTCGACGATCGACGGCGTCGGCCAGGTGCAGATCTTCGGCAGCCAGAAATACGCCGTCCGCGTCCAGCTCGACCCGAACGCGCTGGCGGCGCGCGGCATCGGCGTCGACGAGATCCAGACCGCGGTCGCGGCCGCCAACGCCAACACGCCGGTCGGCACGGTCGAGGGCAACGCCCAGAACCTGACCATCCAGGCCAACACGCAGCTGCGCAACGCCGACGCCTTCCGCGACATCATCGTCGCCGTGCGCAACGGCAACCCGGTGCGGCTCGGCGAGGTCGCGACGGTCATCGACTCGGTCGAGAACACCCAGACCGCGAGCTGGTACGACGGCAAGCGCGCGCTCGTGCTCGCCGTGCAGCGCCAGCCCGGACGCCAACACGGTCGAGGTCGTCGACCAGGTCAAGGCGATGCTGCCGAAGTTCCAGGAGGAGCTTGGGCCGAACGCGCAGCATCCACGTCATGCACGACCGCTCGGCCTCGATCCGCGACGCGGTGCACGACGTGCAGTTCACGCTCGGGCTGACCATCGTGCTCGTGATCCTGGTGATCTTCCTGTTCCTCGGCCGGCTCTGACCGCGACCCTCATCCCCGGCGTCGCCGTGCCGATCTCGCTCATCGCGACCTTCGGGGCGATGTACGCTGTTCGGCTTCTCGATCGACAACATCTCGCTGCTCGGCCTGACGCTGGCCGTCGGCCTCGTCGTCGACGACGCCATCGTCATGCTGGAGAACATCGTCCGCCACGTCGAGGAGGGCATGACGCCGTTCGAGGCGGCGCTCAAGGGTCAGCGCGAGATCGGCTTCACCATCATCTCGATCACCGTCTCGCTGGTCGCCGTGTTCATCCCGGTGCTGCTGATGGGCGGCGTCATCGGGCGCATCTTCAACGAGTTCGCCGTGGTGGTGACGATCGCGATCGTCGCCTCGGCGTTCGTCTCGCTGACGCTGACGCCGATGCTCGCGGCGCGCCTGCCGGCCGGTCCACGCCCACGGCGCCGGCGCGAGGAAGAACCTGTTCGAGCGCGGCTTCGACCGGGTGCAGGCGGGCTACCGCGTGCTGCCTCGACCTCTGCCTGCGCTTCCGCTTCACCGATGTTCCTGATCTTCCTCGCCTCGGTCGTGGCGACCGTCAGCCTGTTCGCCGCGATCCCGAAGGGCTTCTTCCCGCACGAGGACATCGGCCAGCTCTCGGTCTCGACCGAGGCGCGCCAGGACATCTCCTTCCCGGCGATGGTCGGACCTGCAGCGCGAGGCCCGAGCAGATCCTCGAGACGCTCGCCGCTATGTCGCGCATGTCGTCAGCCGCGTCGGCTCGACCGGGTTTTCCGGCACGATGAACGCCGGCTCGTTCTTCGTCGAGCTGAAGCCGAAGGACCAGCGCCCGCGCTGCCGAAGGTGCTCGCCGACCTGCGGCGCCAGCTTGCCCAGGTGCCCGGCATCATCGGTCTTCATCACGCCGGTGCAGAACCTGCGCCTCGGCGGGCGGGCCGTCGAAGAGCCAGTACCAGTTCGTCGTGCAGGGCCTGGACCAGACCGAGCTCGACCGCTGGGCGGTGCGGCTGCCGACGCCATGGGCCGCGACGCCGCGACCTTCACCGACGTCACCACCGACCTCCAGAACACCGCCCTGCAGGCGACGGTCGAAGATCGACCGCGACAAGGCCAGCGCGCTCGGCATCACGGCCGACCAGCTGCGCTCGACGCTCTACACCGGCTTCGGCACGCGGCAGGTCTCGACCATCTACGCGACCGCCGACAGCTACCAGGTGATCATCGAGTTCGACCCGCGCCTTGGACTGGACGGCCGACCGGCTCGACCTCGTGCGCATCCGCGCCGGCAACGGCAAGCTGGTGCCGCTCTCCGCCTTCGCGCACGGTCGAGCGCACGCCGGGCCGCTCTCGGTCAACCAGCTCGGCCAGCTGCCGGCGGTGACGATCTCCTTCAACCTGCCGGCCGGCGTGTCGCTCGGCGACGCGGTCAGCGCGATCGACGCCATCAAGGCGCAGGTGGGCTGCCGACGACGATCTCGACCACCTTCGCCGGCACGGCCGAGGTGTTCCAGGAGGCGCTCGCCAACCAGGGCCTGCTGCTCGCCGCGGCCGATCGATCACGATCTACATCGTGCTCGGCATCCTCTACGAGAGCTTCGTCCACCCGCTGACCATCCTGACCGGCCTGCCGGCGGCGGCGGTCGGCGCGCTCGGCGCGCTCGAGCTGTTCGGGCTCGACCTCTCGGTCATCGCGATCATCGGCATCCTGATGCTGATCGGCATCGTCAAGAAGAACGCGATCATGATGATCGACGTGGCGCTCGTGCGTCAGCGCGAGGAGGGCGCGTCGCGCCTTCGAGGCGATCCGCGAGGCGTGCCTGCTGCGCTTCCGCCCGATCATGATGACGACGCTCGCCGCGATCGATGGGCACGCTGCCGATCGCGCTCGGCGCCGGCGCCGAGCGCCGAGCTGCGCCAGCCGCTCGGCGTCGCGGTCGTCGGCGGCCTCGTGGTGTCGCAGCTGCTGACGCTGTTCATCACGCCGGTGCTCTACCTCTACATGGACCGGCTGTCGCAGGCTGGGCTACGGCTGGTGCGTCGCTTGGGCGGAAAGGGCAAAGCCGCAACGCCCGCAGCCCCGCAGGCCGAGCCGCAGCCCGCGTTCCGCGAGGCCGCAGAGTGAGGCAGGCAGGAGCCGCCACGCCCGCGCCGAGGCGTCTCGTGTTTGGCGGCTCGCGCCGAACGTGATCCGTCGCGAACCGCGCGACCGATCAGAGGCAAATAGCCGAGGTCAGGCCATCCCCGCTCGGCGGGCTGGTCGGGACCTGACGATCGAGGGCTTTGATGTGTTTACCGGCCCTCCCCGAGCACCCAGTTTCCCATCTCGTCCAGGGCGTCGAAGGCGCGGTTCGTCAAGCGGCGTGCGCCTGAAAGCAGCCCCTCGTCCTCTCGCTCGACCACACGGGAGGAAGCCTGCCGTGACGCCTGACGATCAACCGGGCGCTCCCGGCGCATGGCCTCGGCCGGCATAGGGTGCACGCGCTCCTCACGCCGGGCCTCAACGGGCGGGCGCTCCCGGCGCTCATCGAGTCTCGCCGCATCGGGTCGAGACTCCGAACGTTCCCCCCGGCTTGCCTCATCTGGCGCACGCTCACTCGAGTCGCCAGCCATTGTGAGGACATCTTCGGCTTGCTTCAGCAGCACGAGTTTGGAATGACCCAGCGTCACACGATAGCCTTGGCTCTGGGCCACGCCCGCGAGGTTGTGCACTGCCGCCTTTCCGGCCTCTCGGCCATGGCAGATCGCAAAATACAGCGCATGGAAGTTGGCGTTCTTACGCACGCTCTCGCGGCTCTCGTGGGTCGCAAACGGAGCGAGAAAGAAGGCCACGGTCTGCCCGTTCTGCTCGGCCATGATGGTCGGCCGGGTTGGCGAACAGAACACGTAACCGTTCTCCTCACCTTGGTCGTTTCGCCCCGCGTGACTGGCGTGGAAAGTCTTCAGCCGCGTCTTGAACAGCGCGCCTTCGTCAGTCGCCCGGATCCGGTCGGCAGCCAGGATCGTGAACTCGTCGCAACCGTCTTTTTGGCACAGGCCGCGCACGAGGTCCTGGCGATTGTAATCCTGCGCCAAAGCGGAGGTGGCGGACAGAGCGAGGGCAAGGGCAGTGAAGGTGCGGGTCATTGGAGTTCCAGGCTCTTCGACAGATTGGCGCGGCGGCAGCGGCCGACTGAGCGCAAGGCAGGAACAGCCTGAAGACGGCAAAATCGCGACCTCCCCACAGGTGGAGCCCGGTGCACTTCGAAATGCCGCCCCGAAGAACTCGGGAATCAGGTCGGTTGCGACGGCGCGTTTTGTCTTGGCGTTCTCGGGACGCCGCTCCCCACCGATTCGGGCGAACGATGAACCAGACGGCGCTTCTATCCACGGCCGATACCGCGTTGGCCAACTTCCCAAGCATCCTGCGGCCTAAGCCAATGCATCGAGCAGTCGCGTCCATCGCAAGATGGATGAGGTTGTTCCCAAGAGGCCTGCCCGCTCCGCACGACGACGGCGCTATGGCAGGACTATCCAAAGGCGAGGCGCGGAGCCGAGACGGCGAAAGCCCGGTAGGCGATGCGCCGAGGCAGGAGTGCGAGGGCGGAGCCGGACGGAACCCGCCGCGCGGGACGCCAGGAACTGGCAGCCTACCTCCAGATGAGCCGGCGACCGGGCGTCCCGCTCCCCTCTCGCTCTTTGACCCACAGCCCTCGAAAAACCTCGCGCCACACGGACGCCGCGGGCGATGATGCGCGGCCGCTTCGATCGCTTCGAGCGCGTTCATCCTGGCCGCCTCGCCTTCAAAACCTCGGGGTTCGCCACGTTGGTCGGCCGGCCGGCCGCAAAGGCGAGGATCTGGTCGACCGCCGCGTCGAAGAGGGCTTCGTAGGAATCACGCTCGACATAGCCGAGATGCGGCGTGCAGAGCGCGTTCTCTCATCCCGATCAGCGGGTGGTTCGCGCCCAGCACCGGCTCATCCTCATAGACGTCCACCGCCGCGGAAGCCGGGGCGGGCCGTCTTGGGGAGGGCCGGTGACGAGCGCACCGCTCTGAATGACCTGCGCCCGGCTCGTATTGACGAGAAGCGCCGTCGGCTTCATGCGCGGAAAGATCGTCCGCGGTCACGAGGCCATGCGTTTCGGCGCTCAGCGGGACGTGGAGGCTGAGCACGTCCGCCGTGGCGAAAAACACTTCGCGGCTCTCCCGCCACGGCGGAACCCGGCCGCGCGCGCCCGCGCCGTCGAGCCCCGCGCGGCCCCAGCACGGCGACGCGCATGCCGAACGCTCGCCCGACCTCGGCGACGAGGCTGCCGATCCGGCCGAAGGCGTAAACGCCGAGCGTCTTGCCCGCGACGCCCAGCTCCCGAGCGAGCCGAGCCACAAGCCAGCCTTCAGCCGCTCCGCCTCCTGCGGAATCTGGCGCAAGGCGGCGAGGATCAGCCCCCAGGCGAGTTCGGCGGTCGCATTGGGCGAACTCGCTCCCCCCGCCGAGACGACGATGCCGCGCTCGGTGCAGGCGGCGAGGTCGATGTGTCCGACGTTGCGCCCGGTCTGGCTGACGAGCACCTTAACTCCCGGCAGCCGCTCGCGGACCGCCCGCGGCAAGGCCGAACGCTGCTGGATCAGCACGGCGGCTTCGGCGTCGCCCAAGCGCGCGGCCAGCGCCTCCGGCTGCTTCACGGCGTCATGGAACACGAGGACCTCGTGGCCGGCCAGCCGCGGGAAGCGGGAGAGCGTTCGAAACGCGTCCTGATAGTCGTCGAGCACGACGATCTTCATCGACCCCTCCCGATGCGGCTTTACGCCGGTCAAGCTTTTTCGCGGACGGGCTGAAGCTGCGCTGCCCGGTCCGCGCCCAGTGCGATCGGCCTCCCGCGCACTGGGCCAATTCATGACGCAGCACGCCATGCATGAGCACTGCGCATGGCGCCGAAGGCGCTCTTCCGGAGGCCCGCAGGAATGACTATCTCGGGCCGGAGCGTACTTCCAGAGGCCGACCAGGGAGACCCCCAACCGTGATTACGCCAGCGCAGTGCCGCGCCGCGCGCGCCCTTCTTGCCTGGTCGGGCGATCAGTTGGCCGCGCGGGCGGGTCTCGACGAGACGAACATCCCCGCTTCGAGTCCGGCGACCCCGCGCTGCCGCCGGACGGCCGCGCCGCGATCCGGCGGGCGCTGGAGAAGGGCGGCGCCGTGTTCTTCGAAGAGGACGAAACCGTCAATGGCGGCCCAGGCGTGCGGCTGCGCAAGACAAGGCACGACGAAGGCTTGCGGCCGGACCAGTTGACGGCGGAGAACGACGGCTGAAGGGCTGACGGTTCGGCGCGGAGGACGCGCTTTGTCATTTCCGCTGTTCTTGGGGCTGACCGATCCCCGGTGTTCCGATCGCCGGCGAACAGCTCCTGCATTCGTTCGGCTTGCTGCGGGAAGACCGTCAGCCATTGTTTCATCAGCGATTCCGGCGAAAACCGGTCGATCTCGCCGAGCATCTTCTCCTGCATCCGATCCATGACGGCGGTTTGAATCGGCTCAAGATTGGGCAAGCCCAGGAAATGCCGGGCCTCGGCCGGCGTGCAATCGATGTCGATGGTGACCTTCATCTTCGCTTCCCTTCCTGGGGCTGGCGTCGAGAAGCGGGATCGAACCGCGCACTACTACCCTCGGACAGGACCATCTTCGCGCTGGTCGCAATTGGCCTCCTGCTGGTCACGTTCAACGCCGTCCGTCCGATCTCGGGCGCAACCGCATCCGATCTGACCTTCCTATTCGCGGCCCTGGCCATCGGCGTAGCCTTTCTGGATTCGGATTGGAGACTTGGGCGGATCGCGCCCACCTGGTTGCTCGCTGCTGGCGGCCTGCTCCTGGTGGCTGCGCTGCTGGTCGGAATATTCCCGGCTCGACCGTCTCGGATCCCTCTGCTGGATCCATCCGGATTGTTCGGTGGCGGGACGCCCGCGGCTCCGCAACAGAATCTGTTCAAATACGGGCGCCGCGGTTCGATTTGTGGGTGCCCTGGTGCTCGTTTCCGACGATCCTCATCGCAGCTGCTCCCAATTCGCCCCGGCGAATCAGGGTCGTTGCCGAGATGTGGATCGCCGGAGCCGCGCTCGGGGCCCTAATGAGGTTGCTTGGAATATGCGGGCGTGATCAGCCTCAACGACCCGTACCGCATCTACGCGGGCAATCGCGTCATCGGGCTAACTGACCACCCGAATACGCTGGGCTTGGTGAGTGCGATGGCCCTTCCCGTCGCCTGCGACCAGGCTGGGTGCGAGCAAGGGCCTCACTCGCGTCTACTACTCGGCTGCGGTTGCGAGCATGATCGCGGCGATAGCGGTCAGCGGGTCAAGAGCTGCAGTCATCGGCGGAGTCCTGGGGTTGGTGCTCGTCAGTGCCCTTAACCGAGAAGGACGCCGGGGACTCATGAGAGCCGCCGGGGCATCGCAGCACTGCTCGTCGCGGTAGCCGTGGTCGCGCTCTCGCCGCCGCCGGCGGTTGGGGGAATCATTGGCGGTTCGAATCCAACGGTTGCTATATCCACACAGGAGCGAGCGCAGGCTTACCCCGCGGTTTGGCATGAGATTCTGCAGAGGCCCGTTGTGGGCCACGGGTTTGAATACGTGAGAGGCGCGCACGACATCTATCTCCAACTCCTGCACGCCGGCGGGATCGTCGCATTAGCGGGGTTCCTCTCGTTCGCGGTTGGGATCACGGTAACGGGAGTTCGTCTCGGCCGGTCTGCCGCAGTGCCGGAGCACCTGCAAGGCCTCGCCAGAGCGTCCGTGGCCTCGCTGGCCGTATGGCTTGCAGCGGGAGGCGTAGTTTCTACCCCGATATTCGACCGTTACCTCTATATTCCCGCCGGTCTCGTCATTGCGATCTGGGTTCTTCGGAGAAAGTCAGAAGCTGAGGAGGCGCCCCCCACGTCCGTGTCGAGCTAACAGAGCGGGCACTAGAAGTTGAATGCGGCCGGTCAGTTGCGCGGAGAGAAGAGTACCGGTGCTGACTTATACGACGGCCGCCCGGCCTCCCCGCTCGGAGTCCGGACAACAGGCTCCTAACTGTCTCCGGAATAGGAGCCCGAGCCTGGGGTTGCCAGCGATGCAGTTCAGACAAGCACTCTACTGATCCTTAACCGTCCCAACATACGCGCCGTGCGGGAGACATTTCGATCCCGGCGGGCGGGATTACGGTCGCGCTGGGCCTCAATCTCCTGGGAAGACTCGTGGCCCAGACCACGCTGGCGGTCACCGGGGTCATCATAGCCGGGCTTCTCGGCCCTGAGGACCGTGGCCACTTGGCGCTTATTACCCTCGTCGTGGTGGTCGTCTCGACAATCAGTTCCCCTGGGGATTCCAATCGCCGTGGGGTATAGCATCGCTCGGGTCCCCGGGCGCGCCAGCGACGTTATCCGGCGGGTGGGGAACGCCGACTATGAATCTGCTCGTCGCGGCGACCGTCATCGCAGCCGCTCTGCTTATTGTGCTAACGGTTGGGCGCCCAGGCTACGTTCTGACGGGTGCACTGGTGGCGATCGCCACTGTCCGGGCGGGGATCGTCCAGCAGTTCGGCTTGAACACATTTCTGGGACTCCGGCGTTTCGGACTGGCGAACTTCTATGGCGTTGTACCCAACGTGGCCTTCGCACTCGCCGCGCCCGCTCTGCTCTCGGCCGGTAGGGCGAGTTTCGTCGAGCTTACGGTTGCATACACGATAAGTCATTCCGTGTTCACCCCGCTCACCCTGCGCAGTGCATGGCGACATGCGAAGACTGCACAGACAGGGGTGGGTGAGGCCCCATCGACCTCGTGGATGCTGCGCCTGGGCGAGAGGGCTGTTTCGGGGGCCAACCGATTCTGGAGAGCTACCGCGTCGACCGCGCAATCCTCTCCAGATGGAGCTTCTTCTTCAAAAGCGGCCCTTCTGCCGAAGCGCAGCATCCACGAGGTGGATGGGGCCTCACCCACCCCTGTCTGTGCAGTCTTCGCATGTCGCCATGCACTGCGCAGGGTGAGCGGGGTGAACACGGAATGACTTATCGTGTATGCAACCGTAAGCTCGACGAAACTGGCCTGGGGGCCAAGAGCAGAGCGGGCGCGGCGAGTGCGAAGGCCACGTTGGGTACAACGCCATAGAAGTTCGCCAGTCCGAAACGCCGGAGTCCCAGAAATGTGTTCAAGCCGAACTGCTGGACGATTCCCGCCGGGACAGTGGCGATCGCCACCAGTGCACCCGTCAGAACGTAGCCTGGGCGCCCAACCGTTAGCACAATAAGCAGAGCGGCTGCGATGACGGTCGCCGCGACGAGCAGATTCGTCGTCGGCGTCTCTACACCCGCCGGATAACGTCGGCCTGCGCGCCCGGGGACCCGAGCGATGCTATACCCCACGGCGATTGGAATCCCCAGGGAACCGATCGTCGAGACGACCACCACGACGAGGGTAATAAGCGCCAAGTGGCCACGGTCCTCAGGGCCGAGAAGCCGGGCTATGATGACCCCGGTGACCGCCAGCGTGGTCTGGGCCACGAGTCTTCCCAGGAGATTGAGTCCCCAGCGCGACCGTAATCCCCGCAGGCCGGATCAAATGTCTCCCGCACGGCGCGTATGTTGGGACGGTTAAGGATCAGTAGAGTGCTTGTCGACCTGCATCGCTGGCAACCCCGAGGGTCGGGCTCCTATTCCGGAGACAGTTAGGAGCCTGTCGTCCGGACTCCGAGCGGGGAGGCCGGGCGGCCGTCGTATAAGTCAGCACCGGTACTCTAAATCCGCGCAACTGACCGGCCGCATTCATCTTCTAGTGCCCGCTCTGTTAGCTCGACACGGACGTGGGGGGCGCCTCCTCAGCTTCTGACTCTCTCCGAAGAACCCAGATCGCAATGACGAGACCGGCGGGAATATAGAGGTAACGTAGAATAAGGGGTAGAAACTACGCCTCCCGCTGCAAGCCATACGGCCAGCGAGGCCACGGACGCTCTGGCGAGGCCTTGCAGGTGCTCCGGCACTGCGGCAGACCGGCCGAGACGAACTCCCGTTACCGTGATCCCAACCGCGAACGAGAGGAACCCCGCTAATGCGACGATCCCGCCGGCGTGCGGGAGTTGGAGATAGATGTCGTGCGCGCCTCTCACGTATTCAAACCCGTGGCCCACAACGGGCCTCTGCAGAATCTCATGCCAAACCGCGGGGTAAGCCTGCGCTCGCTCCTGTGTGGATATAGCAACCGTTGGATTCGAACCGCCAATGATTCGCTCAACCGCCGGCGGCGGCGAGAGCGCGACCACGGCTACCGCGACGAGCAGTGCTGCGATGCCCCGGCGGCTCTCATCGAGTGCCCCGGCGTCCTTCTCGGTTAAGGGCACTGACGAGCACGAACCCCGGGACTCCGCCGATGACTGCAGCTCTTGACCCGCTGACCGCTATCGCCGCGATCATGCTCGCAACCGCAGCCGAGTAGTAGACGCGAGTGAGGCCCTTGCTCGCACCCAGCCTGGTCGCAGGCAACGGGAAGGGCCATCGCACTCACCAAGCCCAGCGTATGGGGTGGTCAGTTAGCCCGATGACGCGATTGCCCGCGTAGATGCGGTACGGGTCGTTGAGGCTGATCACGCCCGCATATTCCAAGCAACCTTACCAGGGCCCCGAGCGCGGCTCCGGCGATCCACATCTCGGCAACGACCCTGATTCGCCGGGGTGAGTTCGCAGCAGCTGCGATGAGGAGAGTCGGAACGAGCGCCCAGGGCACCCACGAATCGAACCGCGGCGCCCGTCCTTGACAGATTCTGTTGCGGAGCCGCGGGCGTCCCGCCACCGAACAATCCGGATGGATCCAGCAGAGGGATCCGAGACGGTCGAGCCGGGAAGATGCCGACTAGCAGCGCGGGGCCAGGCCGGCGCCACCCCCAGCAGCGGGGCGGGCGCGATCCGCCCAAGTCTCCAATCCGAATCCAGAAAGGCTACGCCGATGGCCAGGGCCGCGAATAGGAAGGTCAGATCGGATGCGGTTGCGCCCGAGATCGGACGGACGGCGTTGAACGTGACCAGCAGGACGCCGATTGCGACCAGCGCGAAGATGGTCCTATCCCGAGGGTAGTAGTGCGCGGTTCGACCCCGCTTCGCGACGCCAGCCCCAGGAAGGGAAGCGAAGATGAAGGTCACCATCGACATCGTTTGCACGCCGGCCGAGGCCCGGCATTTCCTGGGTCTGCCCAATCTTAAGCCGATTCAAACCGCCGTCATGGATCGGATGCAGGAGAAGATGCTCGGCGAGATCGACCGGTTTTCGCCGGAATCGCTGATGAAACAATGGCTGACGGTCTTCCCGCAGCAAGCCGAACGAATGCAGGAGCTGTTCGCCAGCATTCGCACGGGGGGTCGGTCAGCCCCAAGAACAGCGGAAATGACAAAGCGCGTCCTCCGCGCCGAACCGTCAGCCCTTCAGCCGTCGTTCTCCGCCGTCAACTGGTCCGGCCGCAAGCCTTCGTCGTGCCTTGTCTTGCGCAGCCCACGCCTGGGCCGCCATCGAGCGTTCCGTCCTGTTCGAAGAACACGGCGCCGCCCTTCTCCAGCGCCCGCCGGATCGCGGCGCGGCCGTCCGGCGGCAGCGCGGGGTCGCCGGACTCGAAGCGGGGATGTTCGTCTCGTGAGACCCGCCCGCGCGGCCAACTGATCGCCGACCAGGCAAGAAGGGCGCGCGCGGCGCGGCACTGCGCTGGCGTAATCACGGTTGGGGGTCTCCCTGGTCGGCCTCTGGAAGTACGCCCCTGGCCGAGATAGTCATTCCTGCGGTTCCGGAAGAGCGCCTTCGGCGCCATGCGCGGGCGCCATGCATGGCATGCTGCGTCATGGATTGGCCCAGTGCGCGGGAGGCCGATCGCACTGGGCGCGACCGGGCAGCGCAGCTTCAGCCCGTCCGCGAAAAAGCTTGACCGGCGTAAAGCCGCATCGGGAGGGATCGATGAAGATCGTCGTGCTGGACGACTACCAGGATGCGTTCCGCACGCTGTCCTGCTTCGCACGGCTGGCCGGCCATGAGGTCCAGGTCTTCCACGACACCGTGAAGGAGCCCGAGGCTCTCGCCGCGCGCTTAGGCGACGCTGAAGCAGCCGTGCTGATCCAGCAGCGTTCGGCCTTGCCACGGGCCGTCATTGAGCAACTGCCGGGGCTTAAGCTGATCAGCCAGACCGGACGCAACGTCAGCCACATTGATCTGCCGCCTGCACCGAGCGCGGCATCGTGGTCTCGGCAGGTGGAGCGGGTTCGCCCAACGCCACCGCCGAACTCACCTGGGGGCTGATCCTTGCTGCCTTGCGCCATATTCCGCAGGAGGTGGAGCGGCTCAAGGCCGGCCTGTGGCTCGGCTCGCTGGGGACCGGGGTGGCGGGCAAGACACTCGGCATCTACGCTTTCGGCCGGATCGGCAGCCTTGTCGCGCGGGTCGGGCGGGCATTTGAGATGCGCGTCCTGTGCTGGGGCCGGGAAGGCTCGACGGCGCGGGCGCGCGAGGCGGGGTTTGAGGTTGCTCCAAGCCGCGAAGAGTTTTTCGCCACGGCAGACGTGCTCAGCTTGCACCTCCCGCTGAACGCCGAGACGCATGGCATCGTGACGGCGGACGATCTTGGCGCGCATGAAGCCGACGGCGCTTCTCGTCAATACCAGCCGGGCGCAGATCATCAGAGCGGTGCGCTGGCGGCAGCCCTCACAAGAGGCCGGCCGGGCTTCGCGGCGGTGGACGTCTACGAGGATGAGCCGGTGCTGGGCGCGAAGCACCCGCTGATCGGGATGAAGAACGCGCTCTGCACGCCGCATCTCGGCTATGTCGAGCGGGATTATTATGAGGCCCTCTTCGGCGCAGCGGTTGACCAGATCCTCGCCTTTGCGGCCGGCCGCCGATCAACGTGGCGAACCCCGAGGTTTTGAAGGCGAGGCGGCCAGGATGAACGCGCTCGAAGCGATCGAAGCGGCCGCGCATCATCGCCCCGCGTCCGTGTGGCGCGAGGTTTTTCGAGGGCTGTGGGTCAAAGAGCGAGAGGGGAGCGGGACGCCAGGTCGCCAGCTCATCTGGAGGTATAGGATGCCAGTTCCTGGCGTCCCGCGCGGCGGTTTCCGTTCGCCCCGGCCCCGCACTCCTGCCTCGGCGCATCGCCTACCGGGCTTTCGCCGTCTCGGCTCCTCACCTCGGCCTTACGCTGGTCCTGCCATAGCTCTGTCGTAGTACAGAGCGGGCGGGCCTCTTGGGAACAACCTCATCCATCTTGCGATGGACGCGACTGCTCGATGCATTGGCTTAGGCCGCAGGATGCTTGGGAGGTTGGCCAACGCGGTATCGGCCGTGGATAGAAGCGCCGTCTGGTTCATCGTTCGCCCGAATCGGTGGGGAGCGGCGTCCCGAGAACGCCAAGACAAAACGCGCCGTCGCAACCGACCTGATTCCCGAGTTCTTCGGGGCGGCATTTCGAAGTGCACCGGGCTCCACCTGTGGGGAGGCCGCGATTTTGCCGTCTTCAGGCTGTTCCTGCCTTGCGCTCAGCGGCCGCTGCCGCCGCGCCAATCTGTCGAAGAGCCTGGAACTCCAATGACCCGCACCCTCGTCGCCGCGTTTGCCCTCGCCCTCTCCACGACCTCGGCTCTGTCGCAAGACTACAATCGTGAAAGCCTCGTCCGGGGCCTGTGCCAGAAGGACGGCTGCGACGAGTTCACGATCCTGGCCGCCGACCGCGTCAAGACCACCGAAGAAGGCACGCTGTTCAAGACGCGGCTGAAGACCTTCCACGCCAGCTACACGGGCCGCCAGGACCGAGGTGAGGAGAACGGCTACGTCTATTGCTCGCCGACCCGGCCCTCCATCATGGCCGAGCAGAACGGGCAGACGATGGCCTTCTTCCTGGCTCCGTTTGCGACTCAAGAGAGCCGGGAGCGCGTGCGCCAGAACGCCAACTTCCATGCCCTGTACTTCACGATCTGCCATGGCCGGGAGGCCGGGAAGGCGGCGGTTCACAACCTCGCGGGCGTGGCCCAGAGCCATGGCTACCGCGTGGCGCTTTCTCAATCCAAGCTCCTGCCGCTGAAGCGGGCCGAGGACGTCATCACCATGGCTGGCGACTCGAGTGAGCGTGCGCCAGATGAGGCAAGCCGGGGGGAACGTTCGGAGTCTCGACCCGATGCGGCGAGACTCGATGAGCGCCGGGAACGCCCGCCCGTTGAGGCCCGGCGTGAGGAGCGCGTGCACCCTATGCCGGCCGAGGCCATGCGCCGGGAGCGCCCGGTTGATCGTCAGGCGTCACGGCAGGCTTCCTCCCGTGTGGTCGAGCGAGAGGACGAGGGGCTGCTTTCAGGCGCACGCCGCTTGACGAACCGCGCCTTCGACGCCCTGGACGAGATGGGAAACTGGGTGCTCGGGGAGGGCCGGTAAACACATCAAAGCCCTCGAGCGTCAGGTCCCGACAGCCCGCCGAGCGGGGATGGCCTGACCTCGGCTATTTGCCTCTGATCGGTCGCGCGGTTCGCGACGGATCACGTTCGGCGCGAGCCGCCAAACACGAGACGCCTCGGCGCGGGCGTGGCGGCTCCTGCCTGCCTCACTCTGCGGCCTCGCGGAACGCGGGCTGCGGCTCGGCCTGCGGGGCTGCGGGCGTTGCGGCTTTGCCCTTTCCGCCCAAGCGGCGCACGAGCCGCCCCGTCCCTTGCGAGAGCTGGTCCATGTAGAGGTAGAGCACCGGCGTGATGAACAGCGTCAGCAGCTGTGAGACGAGCAGGCCGCCCACGACCGCGATGCCGAGCGGCTGGCGCAGCTCCGAGCCGGCCCCTGCGCCGACCGCAATCGGGATCGTGCCCATCAGGGCTGCGAGCGTCGTCATCATGATCGGGCGGAAGCGGAGCAGGCACGCCTCGCGAATCGCGTCATACGGCGCGGCGCTCTCCTCGCGCTGTTTCACGAGCGCCACGTCGATCATCATGATCGCGTTCTTCTTCACGATGCCGATCAGCATCAGAATGCCGATGATGGCGATGACCGAGAGGTCCAGCCCGAAGAGTTCGAGCGCCCCGAGCGCCCCGACCGCCGCCGCCGGCAACCCGGTCAGGATGGTCAGCGGATGCACGAAGCTCTCGTAAAGGATGCCGAGCACGATGTAGATCGTGACGATCGCCGCCGCGAGCAGCAGGCCCTGGTTGGCGAGCGCGTCCTGGAACACCTTGGCCGTTCCGGCGAAGGTGGTCGAAATCGTGGTCGGCACGTTCAGTTCGGCCTTGATGGCGTTGATGCGGCTGACCGCGTCGCCGAGCGAGATGCCGGCCGGCGTATCGAAGGAGATGGTCACCGCCGGCAGCTGCCCGAGCTGATTGATGGACAGCGGCCCCGCCGTCCGCACGACTTGCGCGATGGTCGAGAGCGGCACGAGCTTGCCGTTCGCCGGCGCCCGGATGCGGATGAGGTCGAGCCGGTCGGCCGTCCATCCCAGGCGCGGGTCGAACTCGGTGATGACCTGGTAACTGTCCGCGGTCTCATAGATGGTCGAGACCTGCCGGGTTCCAAAGCCCGTGTAGAGCGTCGACCGGATCTGGTCGGCCGAGATGCCGAGCGCGCGCGCCTTGTCGCGATCGATCTTGACCGTAGCCTGAAGCGCGGTGTTCTGGAGGTCGGTGGCGACACCCGTGTAGGTCGAACCATCGCGGCTCATGGCGTCGGCGAGCCGGACCGACCAAGTGTCCAACTCCTCCTTGTTGAGACCCTGCACCACGAATTGATACTGGCTCTTCGACTGACGCCCGCCGAGACGCAGGTTCTGCACCGGCGTGATGAAGGACGATAGGCCCGGCACCCCGGCAAGCTGTCGGCGCAAGTCGGCCAGAACCTGCGGCAGGGGCGGACGCTGGTCCTTGGGCTTCAGCTCCACGAAGAAGGAGCCTGCATTCGCAGTGCCCGTAAACCCGTTCGAGCCGACGCGGCTGACGACATGCGCCACGTAGGGCGCGCGTTTCAGAATCTCTTCGGCCTGGCGCTGCAGTCCGGTCATGGCGGGAAACGACACGTCCTGACGGGCTTCGGTCGAGATCGAGAGCTGCCCGATGTCTTCGGTCGGGAAGAAGCCCTTCGGGATCGCGGCGAACATCCAGGCCGTCAAGCCCACGCTCGCAGCGAAGATCAGGAACGTCGTGAAGCGGAAGCGCAGGCAGAGGTCGAGCAGGACGCGGTAGCCCGCCTGGACCCGGTCGAAGCCGCGCTCGAACAGGTTTTTCTTGCCCTGCCCATGGGCGGGACCGGCCGGCAGCCGCGCGGCCAGCATCGGGGTGAGCGTGAGCGAGATCAGCGCCGAGGCGGCGATCGAGATCGTCACCACCATGGCGAACTCGTTGAAGATGCGCCCGACCACGCCGCCCATCAGCAGCACGGGAATGAACACGGCGACGAGCGAGATCGTGATCGAGACGATGGTGAAGCCGATCTCGGCTGAGCCCGTGAGCGCCGCCTCGAAGGGCGTCATCCCTTCCTCGACGTGGCGGATGATGTTTTCGAGCATCACGATGGCGTCGTCGACCACGAGGCCGACCGCCAACGTCAGGCCCAGCAGCGAAATGTTGTCGATCGAGTACCCGAGCAAGTACATCGCCCCGAAGGTCGCGATGATCGAGATCGGCACGGCGACGCCCGGAATGAGGGTTGCGGCGAGCCGCCCAAGGAAGAGGTAGATCACGAGCACGACCAGCACGATGGTCAGCCCGAGGGTGAGCTGGACGTCATGCACCGCCTCGCGGATCGAAGCCGAGCGGTCGAGCATGACATGGATGTCGGCGGTCGGCCCCAATTCCTCCTGGAACTTCGGCAGCATCGCCTTGACCCGGTCGACCACATCGACCGTATTGGCGTCCGGCTGGCGCTGAACGGCGAGCACGAGCGCGCGCTTGCCGTCGTACCAGCTCGCGATCTCGGTGTTCTCGACCGAATCGATCACGCGCGCCACGTCGCCGAGCCGCACCGGGTTGTTGTTGCGCACCGCCACGATGATGTCGCGGAAGGCGTCGGCGTTGCGCAGCTGCGTGTTGGCTTGGATGGTGAGGTTTTGGGCGTTGCCCGTCACCGTGCCGACGGGTGTGTTGGCGTTGGCGGACGCGACTGCAGTCTGGATTTCGTCGACGCCGATGCCGCGCGCGGCGAGCGCATTCGGGTCGAGCTGGATGCGCACGGCGTATTTTTGGGTGCCGTAGATTTGCACCTGGCCGACGCCGTTGATGGTGGAGAGCGCCGGCGAGATCACGGTCTGCGCGAAGGCGTCAAGCTTCGAGAGCGGCTGCGTGTCGCTCTGCAGGGCCAGCAGCAGCACCGGCGCGTCGGCCGGGTTGAGCTTGCGGTAGCTCGGCGGGGTGGTCATCTCGGCCGGCAGGCGCCGCAAGGTGCGCGCGATCGCCGACTGCACGTCGGCGGCGGCCTGATCGATGTTGCGGTTGAGGTCGAACTCGATCGTGATCGAGGTGAAGGACTGGTAGTTGGTGGCGCTGATCGTGCTGATCGCCGGGATGGTCGAGAACTCCTTGATCAGCGGCGTGGCGACCGAGGTCGACATCGTCTCGGGCGAGGCGCCCGGCAACTGCGCCGACACGGAGATGGTGGGGAAATCCACCGTCGGCAGGGCGGCGACGGGCAGAAAGCGGTAGGCGAAAAGGCCGGCGAACGTCAGCGCCAGCGACAGAAGAATCGTGGCGACCGGGCGGCGGATGAAGGTTTCGGAGACGTTCATAGGGCTCACCTCGACGCGGCTTGCGCCGTGCGGCTTGCGTCGGCGCCGGCGGCCTGGGGCGCCTTCTCAATCACGGAAGTGCCGTTCTTGAGGCGCTGCTGGCCCTCGACGACGACCTTCTCGCCGGGTTTCAGGCCCGAGGCGATCGCCGCGACGGTCCCCCGCGCCTCGGCGACCTCGACCGGACGGCGCTCCACGGTCATGTCGGGCTTGACCACGAACACGAACGGCCCGTCCTGGCTCGGCTGGACGGCGACGAGCGGCGCCGTCGTGACGTTGGGGCGCAGGCCGAGGTCCACCTCGACCCGCACGTACTGGCCGGGCCAGAGCCGGCCGTCCTTGTTGTCGAACAACGCCTTGGCCGTGACCGTGCCGGACAAGGTGTCCACCGCCGAGTCAACGAAGTTGAGCCGACCCGTGGCGAGCGGCTCCGTGTCATTGCCCGCATAGGCGCGAACGGACGTGGGCTCCTTTCGCGCGAGCGCCGCGCGCAGCAGGTCGAGATCGCGCTCGGGCAATGTGAAGGAGACCCTGAGCGGCTGCATTTGCGTGATGGTGACGAGGCCGTCGCCGCTGTCGTTCGCCCGCACCAGGTTGCCTTCCGTCACCCGCACGACGCCGACGCGGCCGGAAATCGGCGCCCGAATGACCGTATAGCCGAGCTTGATGCGGTCGGCCTGGAGCGAGGCCTGATCCGCCGCTACGTTCGCCGCCGCGACTTTCGAGTCGGCCGTCACGACATCGAACTGCTGCTGCGACGCCGCGCCCTTGCCGAGCAACTCCCCGATGCGCCGGATATCGTTCTGGGTTTTCGTGGCCGTCGCCTGATCCTTGACAAGCGTCGCCTCGTCGCGGGCGATCTGCGCTTGGATCTCGCGGTCGTCGAGCCGGAACAGGACGTCGCCCTCCTTGACGATCTGGCCGTCCTGGACGCGCCGCTCGACCATTTCGCCCTCGATCCGGGCGCGGATCGTCACGGTCGCGATCGGCTCGACCCAGCCGACGCTGGCGCGCGTGATCGGCAGGTCGGCGTTCTGCGCCATCGCCGTGACGACGGGAATACGGGGGTTCTGGCCCTGGCCGCCGGGGCGGCCCGCCTGGCCGCTCGCGGGCGCCGCGCCGGGAGCGCTGTCCGTCCTGGGCGCCTGGCCCACCAGGGCGAGGGCGGACGACCGCAGCGATACCCAGGCGAGCGAAACGTCGCCGTCGTAGCGCGTGCGGACCCAATAGAACGCGCCCGCCAGAGCGGCCACGACCACGACGAGAAAGGCGAACCGCTTCATGCCAAAACTCCGAGACCGGACGCGCGGCCCAGCGCGGGCGCGGGCCTGTCGCCGCGTGCGCGCAAGCCGTTCAGAAGAAAGTCGGCGACAGCGTCGGCCACATTCCGGCCGCCGGCGTTGGAATGGGCCGCCATGCGGACGCCCCCGAGCACGACCAAAACCGCAACGTCCAGATCGAAGCGGCCGAAGACGCCCATCTCGGTCCCGTCGACCAGAAGCGCGCCAATCTCTTCTTTGAGAGCCGAGAAACCCTGCCGCAGCACGGTGCGGCTGCGTTCGCCGAGGTCGCTGCTTCGCCCCTCGACGGCACGGATGGCTGGAGTCAGACGGCCGACCCGGTCGAGTACGCAGGCCATGACCCGGCGCAGGCGGCTCTCGACCGAGCCTGTGCCGGCTCGCAGGGCGCGGATCTCATGCCGAAGCTCTTCGAGCGCGCATTCGAGCGCCTCGATAAACAGAGCCTCTTTGGTGGCGAAGTAGCGGTAGAGCGTCGGCTTGGCGACGCCCGCCGCCGCCGCAATGGCGTCCATGTGAACGTCGGCATAGGCGTGTTCCGTGAACAGGCGGACAGCGGCTTGGCTGATGCGCTGCCGCCGCTTGACGAACACGGGCCTGTTCGTGCTTCCACCCACGGCCTCATGGCAATTTGAACTCATGAGTCCAGTTTAGGACGAAACGACGGAAAGGCAAG
>CAVSLO010000021.1:0-37949 GCA_963728675.1 uncultured Alphaproteobacteria bacterium
GTCATAGTGCATCTCTCCTGTCAGATCCCGGGCAGCCTGAGTGTGCTAACATCCTGCAAAGCCTTGAAGTTCTTCGGCCGACGCGCGATTACGTCCCGGACGCCTATCTGCACCGTCTCCGTGGCAAGCGCCGCGACCGGCACCTGCCAGGGCGCCGAGGGCATGATCTGCTGGGCCGGCAGCACGCCTTGGCGGATCAGCCGATGAACTGAGCCCACGCAGATGCCCAGCCGCTGCGCCGTTGCATCGACGCTGATCGTTTCCTCTCGCGCCACAGTCGGGTCGAAGGGCGCGATCCCGAGCCGCTCGCGCAGCGCCTTGACCCGTACCATCGTCCAGGATTGCCCGTCAGGGCTGCGGCACCGCATCCGGTTCATCGTCACTGCCACCTCGCGGTCAGGCCACTGCCCGCCGAGCTTGCGCATGACCTCGACGGCGTTCGGGGCGTGATCGTGATCGACGGGATAGCGGCCGGTGCGCACCCGCGCGACCCGCAGCTCGGTGTGACGTCCGCCCGTCCAGTGCACGACGAGCACGGCCTCATGCGTCGCGGCATCGAGGCTGATGATCACCTCCTGGATCAACAGGTGGGTCAGGCGCTGCTTCGTGCGCGCGTCGGTCGTTGGGGCATTCCAGGCTGCGGGCAGATCATGGGCCAGCTGCATCAGCGCGGCCCGGTCGATGGTCGGGCCTGCTGCGGCCCTCGCCGCCAGATCGGCGAGGCGATGCTCCAATTCGTCGACCCGCTCCAGGGCCGCGTTCCAGCGCGCCTCGAGTTCACGGGCCACATGGCGCTTGGCCGGGTCGACGAGCTCATGACGCCGGGCAGCGAGCGCGGCCTCGTAGCGCGCCGCCTCCAGTTCACGCGACACGGCCTGCCGAACGTCGTCCGTCGCGCGGGCCGCCTGATCGGCGGCCAGCATCGCCGCCTCGATAGCCCGGTCCGACACCGCCTCCAGGATCGCGGCCGCAATCGCGCGATCGACACGCAGGCCGCCGATCCCGATGCACAGGCCCGATCCGACGTGAGCGTCATCGCCACGGCACTGATAGCGGTGCGCGTGGCCCGAGCGCATGCCGTAGAACACCCGCATCATGCGCCCGCACTGCCCGCAGCGCACCAGGCCGGTCAGCAGCGCCCGCCCACCGCGGGCGGCCTTGCGCGCGGCGCGCTTCTGCATATGCGCATTCTCCCGCAACATGGTCTGGTGCTCCTCGAACTGCGCCCAGGTCAGATAGCCTGGGTGGTGATCGCGGATCAGCACGTTCCAGGCCGCCATCGGGCGGCGGTGGCCACTTGTCTTGTGAGCGCGCCCCTCAACCACGCTTGTGCGATCGCCGCGGCGCCCGAACGCGTAAGCTCCGGCGTAAATCGGGTTCTGCAGGATCTGCATGATGCTGTGGTAAGCGGGCGCCCGCCAGGCGATCCGGCACAGGGTCAGGTTGCGCTGCACGACCGGGAGCTTCACCGCCGCCGCGCGGGCCCACAGGAAGACCTGGCGCGCACTGCCGAGTTCGCGGAACTTGCGGAAGACGAGCCGGATCGCCTCGGCGACGTGCTCATCGGGGTCGATCTCGACCTGCCCCGCTTCGCTCCAGCAGTAGCCGGGCGGCAAGGTGAAGCGCAGTTCACCGCGACCGGCCTTGGCGTCGCGGGCGGCGAGGCCGCGCTGGCGCATGAGGCTGAGTTCGTACTCGGACATTGTGCCTTTGAGCCCCAGCAGCAGGCGGTCGTTGACGTGACGGGGATCGCAGACCCCGTCCAGGTCGATCACCAGAGTGCCGGCGAGGGCGCAGAGGTCAATGAGGTGGTGCCAGTCGCGCCCGTTGCGGGCGAGGCGCGAGGCCTCCAGGCAGTAGACGGCGCCCACTTTGCCGGCGCAGACCAGGGCGACGAGCTTCTGGAAGCCCGGGCGCACGGTCAGTCCGGATCCTGAACGGCCGAGATCATCGTCGATGACACTGATGGAGGCAAAGCCGGCCGCCTTGGCGGCCTCGACCAGGGCGTACTGCCGCCTCTGGCTCTCGAGATTGCCGACCACCTGCGCCAGGGTCGACTGGCGGATATAGACGACGGCCGCGCGGCCGAGATGGTCAGGCGCGATCTTCGGGTTCATCGGCTGCCTCCATGGTTGCGGCTTTGGTCTTTCGGCCTGGGGTCGGCTGAGCGAGGGCCTCGAGGAGAAGGTCGGCCAGCGCCTGGAGGAGCGTCGGCTCCTCGGTCGTCACGGGGGGCGGTTCCGGCTCGGGCGCGAGGCGCAACGTGAGTTGGGTGGGGTTGGGTCGTGCCGCTCGTCTCATACGGGCTCTCCAGCGTGACAGGGGAGCTTGATGATGAGGGAGAGGGGGGCTTGGCCGTGAGGTCCGCCAGCACGAGCGTGAGGTCATTGAGAGCGGCGATGCTGACGGCTGGTGGTCCGGGCGTCATCGCCGCGCAGGCGGCCTCGTCGCACATCCAGGCGGGCAGTTCGCGAAGAACGCCGATGCGCTCTTCGACGAGCAGAAGATCAGCCGCTCTGCGCGTCGTGCGCTGTCCGACCCGCAGGCGACGCCCATAAAGTGGATGCCACGGGTAGGCGATGCGCGCGAACCCTAAACGGTATGCGGAATGATGTGCGGTGTGTGATCCAGCGCAAGAACACGAACGGCTACCGAGCCATGTGGTCGGCCCAAGGCGAGGCCGCGGTTCGCACCGTGGTGGCGACAGCCCGCCTCAAGGCCGGCCCGAGCACCTTCGGAACCGTGCTCAGCACGATCACGGCCTGACCACTGCCGATCGCCTCTTTCTACCCCCTGGGTAATTACCCCCTGCGCTGCCGGTCCAGGCGGATCAGGTCCTCGGCTGTTGGTGTCTCGATGCCGCTTTCCTGGGCCATCCGGGTCAGCATCTCGCGGTAGCCCTCGCCGGTATCCCGGCGCACGATCGCCCGCAGGGCCGCATTGGCCTCCATGGTTGAGGCATCCACGCCGATGCGCTCGCCCCGCACCAGCCCGCGTTCGGCGATCAAGGCCAGAACCCAGCCGAAGGCACGCTCGTGCACCTCATGGGGCAGACGGCTCCGCGTCTTCGACAGCCAGGAGGTCCGGAACCCGGTCAGTCGTCTCCAGGCGGAGGAACTCGCGCAACGAGAATGAGTCCGAGCAGCGCCACTCGATCCCGCGCTCGCTGTCGATCCCCTCGAAATACCCGACCATGTCCATGCGGAAGTACCGACCCGGCGGTACTGAGGGTGCGCCCATGGTCTTGGCGTAGTACGCTCGGCAGGCTTCTTCCACGAAGCCGTCGAACCCGGCTCCGACCAGCACCTCTTGCAGCCGATCGTAGAACACGTGACCCGGCGAGTGCGGCATCTCGGACCACATCACCATCAGGTCGCCCTGACGATCGCCCTGCCGACCCATCGCCATAGCCAGACTCCGACCCGCTCTCTCGCTAGATCGAGTCAGACCGCGCTCACTTCGTCAACGGGCTGCTACAATTCCCCACTCACCGACATATACACAACATGCCAGATTCCGCTACACCTCTTGAAAGACTGTATCGATTTTTTCGAGAAGAGGCAGGACTAGCCGCTTTCGTATAGCTGTCCGCGCACTATCGCTGATTCGTCTCTCGTTTTTTATTTGACGCCAGATGTCGGAGAGATTGATCATACCGGTTGTGCTCGGGATACCAACTGCTTTGAGTGCTGAGGGGCTTTCCAGAAATACAGGGATTATATGTTTTGATCTAGAGCCTGCCGTCATGATATCGCGCTCATAACTGGTCCAGACCTTGCCAAGATAGCTCTCCCCCAGAAATACAAGATAATATTTACATGACTCAGAATATACGCTGCGAAGAGTAGATTCAAGGTTTTCCGCAAGCAAAAAAGCCTGAGAATCGAAATCGTAGAACGTAATACATCCTCCGATTTAAGCTCATTGTTGATAAACTCTACGATCGTTCTAACCTCACCTGGAAATGAGAAGCCAACATCGTATGCGTATATTGACGATTGATCCATCGAACTTGGATCAACACCAAGATCTTTAAATATGTCGCCGGGGTTCAGGTTTGATAAGAAGTAGCGAAAAAGTGGGTCCTCAATAGAAAACCCTGCATCTTCAAATGAGAGTCGCTTTCTCAAATCGACCTTCTTATCTGGATCGAATATCACTTCTCGAATTCGACCCCTTACGGCTTTTATCCCGGGCCTACGTCGTTCAGGTACGACGCTGAGTACCTTATCAAAAGGTACGACGAGGTCCGGCAGCTTCATCAATGATAGCAATATTTCTAAGTAAGGCTTATTTCCTCCCGGATGCCATTTCTTGCCTTTCGCAGAGGTTCTTACAACAGGCATAAATCGATTTGACAAATCGTCCATTGTTCTACGGCGAATGTTCAATGGGTCAGATTGTACAATATTTACGGACTCACATGTTTCATGAACGCCGCTTACTGCGCAAACCTTGTTGGAGATGAACTGGGCAAGCCAAAAAGTTACCCGCGCTTTCCGACAAGGTAACTTCAGCATCTTCAAAAATTACATTGAGTTCTTGCTCGCCCTCTTCAATCAGCTGTCTGATCTCACTGTCCGACGCGCGGCTGATACGGTATGTCCCAAGCCGTGGACCGAGGTCCTGGGCGTTGGTGAGCAGCGATGCACCAGCCGTGGCAATGCCAATAAGGATTATTTTTGGAGGAATGTTCTCGCTGAACGCGCGGTCGCTAATCCTTTTCAGCTCGGACCCGGCTTTAACTCTGAAGCTTTCATCCAGAATATGAAAATCGTCGATGACTAGAGTGGGGGGATTAACGACGCCTCCACGAACCGCTTGCCTCAGAAAAGCATCTATAGTATTCTTAGCGTCCTGGTCACGCCCGCTTACATAACGATAGGTTGTGCTGTCCAACCAATTAAGTTCTTCGAAAATCTTGAAAATGACGCAGCTCTTTCCAATCCCTGATGGCCCCTCAATCAGGATATGCTTGCCCGCTTGCTCGATATCGGAGCGCACTTCACCGAAGTAGGTGGGTTTGATATAGGTATAGGGCGGTAGGCCAAAAGTTTTGAAAACCTCTGCCAATTTCCGCTTCGCATTCATGTTCTATCTCGTGAACTGTTTGCGCATCTCAAGAGTGCTTTGATCCCTGACTCATCACCTTGCAATCAGCAACGCTCAGGCTCCGTGGGCAGTCGATACGGTTTTTGCGCAATGCCCTCCAACCGGCTGCGGTCGGAGCCGCTGAACGTGATCGAGATACCAGGGTGGATGCCCCAGACTTGCACGCAGGTTCGATCCACTAGGTTGGGCCCTTTAGCTGTCTATCTGCACCTCACTTCCTCACTTCGTGCGGCGAAGCGTCTAGAAAATCAAGAGCTAGTGAAATCCCCCTCACCTCTGCGCGAGGCGGGCGGCGAGTCGGTCGAAGGGTGTCAGTCCAGCCCTGTGGGTCCAGCGCACGGCGATGCGCGTGCTGCCGTAACGATGCCCGCCATCGCCATCGTCGAGGGCGTACGCATCGAACAGCCGCGAGGCGATCGGCCGCCGCCCGAAATTGTTTCGCCCAGCAAAGCCCGCTGATTGCGCGCTCTGGCGTCTTCACGCATGTTCAGCCGTCGGGCGATTTCGCCAAGGCCGCCGTCTCGCAGGACGGCGCTTCGGGCGTGTTGGCTGACGACAAAGGCGCCGAAATCGGCTTGAGCCCCGCCCCCTATCGCGGCGCGGACAAACAGGCCGGGCTTCACAACTGATCGCCACTCACCAGGGTTCAGGAAACGCTATGTCCTACGATCTCATCGTCATCGGAACCGGCCCCGGCGGCTATGTCTGCGCCATCCGCGCCGCGCAGCTCGGCTTGAAGACGGCCGTGGTGGAGAAGCGCAAGACGCAGGGCGGCACCTGCCTCAACGTCGGCTGCATTCCCTCGAAAGCCCTGCTGCACGCCTCGCACGCGTTCGAGGACGCCAAGCATCACTTCGGCGATCTCGGCATCCAGGTCGGCGAGGCGACGCTCGATCTGTCAAAAATGATGGCGTTCAAGGACGAGGGCGTCGAGGGCAACGTCAAGGGCGTCGAGTTCCTGCTGAAAAAAAACAAGGTGGACATGTTCCACGGCACGGCGCGCATCGCGGCCGTGGGGCAGGTCGAGGTTGTGGGGGAGGACGGCTCGAACCAGGTTCTGGAGACGAAGAACATCGTCATCGCGACGGGTTCGGACGTGGCGGCGCTGCCCGGCGTCGACATCGACGAGAAGATCGGTGGTCTCGTCCACGGGCGCGCTCGAACTCGACGCCGTCCCAAGCATGTTTCTGGTCATCGGGGCCGGCGTGATCGGGCTGGAGCTCGGCTCGGTCTGGCGCCGGCTCGGCTCGGAGGTGCTGGTGGTCGAATACCTCGACCGCATCCTGCCCGGCATGGACAACGAGGTCGGGCGCCAGTTCCAGCGCATCCTCGAAAAGCAGGGTTTTCAGTTCAAACTCTCGTCCAAGGTCACGAAGGTCGAGGCGAACGGGCAGGGCGCGACCGTCACGGTCGAACCGGCGGCGGGCGGAAGCCCTGAGACGATCCAGGCCGACGCCGTGCTGGTGTCGATCGGGCGCGTCCCCTACACCGAGGGGCTCGGCCTGGAGCACGTCGGCGTGCAGAAGGACAACAAGGGCCGCATCCTGACCGACGCGCATTTCGCCACCAACGTCACCGGCATCTACGCCATCGGCGACGTGATCGCCGGGCCGATGCTCGCCCACAAGGCCGAGGACGAAGGCGTGGCGGTCGCCGAAATCCTCGCCGGGCGCGCCGGCCACGTGAACTACGACGTGATCCCGAACGTGGTCTACACGTTTCCCGAGGTCGCCTCGGTCGGCAAGACCGAGGAGGAGCTGAAGCAGGACGGCGTCGCCTACAAGGTGGGGAAATTTCCCTTCACGGCCAACGGCCGCGCCAAGGTGAACCGCACGACGGACGGGTTCGTCAAAATCCTGGCCGATGCGACGACCGACCGGGTGCTCGGCGTCCACATCGTCGGGCCGGAGGCGGGCAACCTGGTGATGGAATGCGCGGTCGCGATGGAGTTCGGCGCCTCGTCCGAGGACATCGCCCGCACCTGCCACGCCCATCCGACGCTCACCGAAGCGGTGAAGGAAGCCGCGCTCGCGGTCGAGAAACGCGCGATTCATATGTGAGAGCGCGCGCACCTCTCCCAGGGGGAGAGGCGGGCGCTGTCACCGCTTCCCCGCTCGCGGATGCGCGGCGTCATAGACCTTGAGAAGCCGCGCGGCGTCGACCTTGGTGTACATCTGCGTGGTCGAGAGCGAGGCGTGGCCCAAAAGTTCCTGGATGGCGCGCAGTTCGCCCCCGCGCGCGAGCAGGTGCGTGGCGAAGGAGTGGCGCAGCGCGTGCGGCGTCGCGGTCTCGGGCAGGCCGAGCGCGCCGCGCAACTGCGCGACCGCCAACTGGATGATGCGCGGCGACAGCGGGCCGCCCCGCGCGCCGACGAACAGCGGCCCCTGCGGCGGGAGATGATACGGGCAGAGCTTCAGGTAGTCCTCGACCGCGCGCCGCACCGCCGGGATCGCCGGGACGGTGCGGACCTTTCGGCCCTTGCCGGTGACGGTGACGGAATCCGCCGGACCGATCGGCGCGTCCTGGCGGGTGAGGCCGAGCGCCTCCGAGATGCGCAGGCCCGCGCCGTAGAGCAGCGCCAGGACCGCCGCGTCGCGCGCCAGAATCCAGGGCGCGCGCGCATCGCCGGCGCGGCTGTCCGCGTCGGCGACGGCGAGCGCGGAGGCGGCGGAGAGCGGCCGCGGCAGGCGGCGGTCCACCTTCGGGCTGCGCATGGCGGCGAAGGCCGACGCCGTGCCGTGGCCTTGCGCGTCGAGGTGGCGGGCGAAGGAGCGCAGGGCCGCAAGCTGGCGCATGAGCGAGCGGCTCTCGACGCCGTTGAGGCGGCGCGCGGCCAGAAACGCGCGGATGTCGCGGGGCTTGAGCCCGATCAGCGCCGCGATCGTCGGCGGCTCGCCGAGATGGACCGTCAAAAACGTGAGGAACTGCCGCAGATCGCAGCCGTAAGCCTCGACGGTCTTCGGCGACAGACGCCGCTCGGTGGCCAGCATGGCGAGCCAGGCGGACGCCTCGCGCCGCGTGTCCGGCGCGCCGGGGATGAAGCGCTCAAGATCGGGGGATGCGCGCACAGGTCGGCCGTGGAAGGGTTCAGCGCTTCCTTTCGTGCCTAGCACGGCATGGTTTATCAATCCCGAATGGCTCCCATCGCTGACGTGCTCATCCCGCTCGCGCTCGACACGGCCTACAGCTACGCCGTCCCGGCGGGCGCGGACCTCGTCGACGGCGACGTGGTGCAGGTGCCGCTCGGCACGCGCGAAACCGTCGGCGTGGTCTGGACCCTGCGCGACGGCGACGGCGGCAACCTGAAGCGCGTGACGGACAAAATCGCCACGCCGCCGGTCTCGCCCGCGTTGCGGCGGCTGGTCGATTGGGTCGCCTGGTACACGCTGGCGCCCAAAGGCTCCGTGCTGGCGATGGTGCTGAAGCGGCCTGACGAGGAGCGGCCGGAGGCGGCGCGGGTCGGCTTGCGTCTCGCCGGGCCCGGCCCGAAGCGGATGACGCCGGCGCGCGCCCGCGTCCTGGCCGCGGCGGAGGGCGGGGCGCTCCACCTCAAACGCGACCTCGCCGAGGCGGCCGGCGTCAGCCTCAGCGTCGTGGACGGCCTTCTGGATGACGGTGCGTTGGAGGCCGTCGCGCTGCTCCCTGAGCCGGTCGCCCTGCCGCCCGACCCGGACCACGCCCGCACAGACCTGTCGCCCGCGCAACGGGAAGCTGCGGCGGCGCTGAAAGACGAAATCGCCGCAGGCAGGGCTGCGGCGACGCTGCTCGAAGGCGTCACGGGTTCGGGCAAGACGGAAGTCTATTTCGAGGCCGTGGCCGAGGCCGTGCGCCGGGACCGGCAGGCCCTGATCCTCATGCCGGAGATCGCGTTGACCGCGCAGTTCCTCGACCGCTTCGCCGCCCGGTTCGGCGTCCGCCCGGCGGCGTGGCATTCGGGCGTCACGGGCCGCAGGCGCGAGCGCCTGTTCGCGGGCATCGCCTCGGGCGAGGTCAAGGTGGCCGTCGGCGCGCGCTCGGCCCTGTTCCTGCCCTACCCGAAGCTCGGCCTCATCGTGGTCGATGAGGAGCACGAGATCGCCTACAAGCAGGACGACGGCGTGCACTACAACGCCCGCGACATGGCGGTGGTGCGCGGGCGGTTTGAGCAGTGCCCGGTCGTCCTCGCCTCGGCGACGCCCTCGATCGAGACCCGCGTCAATGTCGAGCGCGGCCGTTATCGGCATCTGAGCCTGCCGGAGCGGTTCGGGGGGCGGCAGTTGCCCAACATCCGCGCGGTCGATCTCAAGCGCGAGGCGCTGCCGCGGGGACGGTGGCTGTCGCAGACGCTGGTCTTCGCCATGACCGACGCGCTGGCGGCCGGCGAGCAGGCGCTGCTGTTCTTGAACCGGCGCGGCTACGCCCCGTTGACGCTCTGCCGCGCCTGCGCCCATCGCTACGAGTGCCCCAACTGCTCGGCCTGGCTGGTGGAGCACCGCTTTCGCCGGGCGCTGGTGTGCCACCACTGCGGCCACGCCGAGCGCCGGCCTCAAGCCTGCGTCGCCTGCGGCACGTTCGATTCGCTCGTCTCGTGCGGGCCGGGGGTCGAGCGCATCGCCGAGGAGGTGGCGGAACTGTTTCCCGAAAAGCGCTGCATCGTGCTCTCCAGCGATTTTCCGGGCGGCGCGGAGCGGCTGCGCCAGGAGTTGGCGGCCGTCGCGGCGGGCGAGGTCGACATCGTGATCGGCACGCAGTTGGTCGCCAAGGGCCACAACTTTCCGCACATGACGCTCGTCGGCGTGCTCGACGCCGACATCGGCCTGACCTCGGGCGATCCGCGCGCCGCCGAGCGCACCTTCCAATTGCTGCAACAGGTCACGGGCCGCGCCGGGCGCGGCGACAAGCCGGGCCGCGCCCTCGTCCAGACCTACCAGCCGGAGCATCCGGTCCTCGCCGCGCTCATCTCGGGCGACGCCGAACGGTTCTACCGCGAGGAGACCGCCGCCCGCGAGCGCGCCGGCCTGCCGCCGTTCGGGCGGCTCGCCGCGCTCATCGTTTCGGCGACGGATCGCGCGCAGGCCGAGGAGCACGCCCGTGGGCTCGCCCGCGTCGCCGATCCGCCGCTTGGCGTCATGGTGCTCGGCCCCGCCGAAGCCCCGCTCGCGCTCATCCGCGGCCGCCACCGCATCCGCCTGCTCGTCAAGACGGAGCGGGAGGTCGATCTTCAGGCGTACCTGCGCGCCTGGATGGCCCGCGCCCCGAAACCGCGCGGCAGCGTCAAGGTCGCGATCGACGTCGATCCGCAGAGCTTTTTGTGATCGCGCGCAGCGGCGCAGCGTCATGCTCGCGCCGCTGCGCGCATCGGGTTGCGCCCTAAAAAAACCCATGCTACGCCACATTGGCCTTCAGGCGGAACGCGCCCGCCTCTGCACCATTTCAGATTGAAAACAGCCGCTTGCCCTTGCCGGTCCGGCGTGGTCAGGTGAGCCGAAAATCGGGAGAGAAAGCGCCGGTGGCCCAGAACGGTTCGCAAGCCGAAACGATGATCTCGGGCGTCGCGGGACGCTACGCTTCAGCCCTGTTTGAACTCGCGCGGGACCAGCGCGCCGTCGACGCGGTGGCGGGCGACCTGGACCGCTTCGACGCCCTGATCCGCGAGAGCCCCGACCTGCAACGCCTCGTGCGCAGCCCCGTGTTCACGGCGGAGGAGCAGGGCAAGGCGGTGGGCGCGATCCTCGACCGGGCCAGGATCGGCGGGCTCGCCGGCAACTTCATCCGCCTCGTCGCCACGAACCGCCGCCTCTTTGCTTTGTCCGATATGATCCGGGCCTACCGGAAGCTCGTGGCGGAATCGAAGGGCATCGTGCGCGCCCAGGTCCGCTTGGCCGAGCCGCCGTCCGACCGGGTGCTCAACGACATCAAGGCGGCCTTGCGCGAGGTCGCCGACGCCGAGGTGGACGTCGACGTGAAAGTCGACCCCGCTCTCATCGGCGGCATGGTCGTGCAGGTGGGCAGCCGCATGGTCGACGCCTCGCTTCGCACCAAGCTCAACGCCATCCGGCTGGCGATGCGCGAGGCCCGCTGATGGACCTCGCCCGCCGGCGCCCGCTGTCTCCCGACATCAACCCCGCATCCAAAGGTGAGGTCCGCTGATGGACATTCGAGCCGCTGAGATCTCCGCGATCCTCAAACAGCAAATCCAGAACTTCGGGGCCGAAGCCGAGGCCACCGAGGTCGGCCAGGTGCTGTCGGTGGGCGACGGCATCGCGCGCTGCTACGGGCTCGACCAGGTTCAGGCCGGCGAGATGGTCGAGTTCGAGTCGGGCACGCGCGGCATGGCGCTCAACCTCGAAACCGACAACGTCGGCATCGTGATCTTCGGCTCCGACCGCGACATCGCCGAAGGCCAGACCGTCAAACGCACCGGCGCCATCGTGGACGTGCCGGTCGGCAAGGGTCTTTTGGGCCGCGTGGTGGACGCCCTCGGCAACCCGATCGACGGCAAGGGGCCGATCCAGGCCACCGAGCGCCGCCGCGTCGACGTCAAGGCGCCGGGCATCATTCCGCGCAAGTCGGTGCACGAGCCGATGGCGACGGGCCTGAAGGCCGTCGACGCGCTGATTCCGATCGGCCGCGGCCAGCGCGAACTCATCATCGGCGACCGCCAGACCGGCAAGTCCGCCGTCGTGCTCGACACCATCCTCAACCAGAAGCCGCTCAACCAGTCGGACGACGAGAAGATCAAGCTCTACTGCGTTTACGTCGCGGTCGGCCAGAAGCGCTCGACGGTGGCGCAGTTCGTGCGCACGCTGGAGGAGAACGGCGCGCTCGACTACTCGATCATCGTCGCGGCTACCGCCTCCGACCCGGCCCCGATGCAGTTCCTGGCGCCCTTCTCGGGCACCGCGATGGGCGAGTTCTTCCGCGACAACGGCATGCACGCGGTCATCATCCACGACGACCTATCGAAGCAGGCCGTCGCCTACCGCCAGATGTCGCTGCTGCTGCGCCGCCCGCCGGGCCGCGAGGCGTATCCCGGCGACGTGTTCTACCTCCACTCGCGCCTCCTGGAGCGGGCGGCCAAGATGGGCGACGCGGCGGGCGCGGGCTCGCTGACCGCGCTGCCGATCATCGAGACGCAGGCCAACGACGTGTCGGCCTACATTCCGACCAACGTCATCTCGATCACCGACGGCCAGATCTTCCTGGAGACCGACCTGTTCTACCAGGGCATCCGCCCGGCCGTGAACGTCGGCCTCTCGGTGTCCCGCGTCGGCTCCGCGGCGCAGACCAAGGCGATGAAGAAGGTCGCCGGCAAGATCAAGGGCGAGCTGGCGCAATACCGCGAGATGGCGGCCTTCGCCCAGTTCGGCTCGGACCTCGACGCGACCACGCAGCGCCTCCTCAACCGCGGCGCGCGCCTGACCGAACTTCTCAAGCAGCCGCAGTTCTCGCCGCTGAAGATGGAGGAGCAGGTCGTCGTCATCTACGCCGGCGTCAACGGCTATCTCGATGCGCTCCCCGTCAACCGGGTGCGCGCCTACGAGGACGGCCTGCTCGCCCATGTCCGCAGCCGCCAGCCCGAGATCCTGGAGTCGATCCGCACCTCGCGCGACCTCACGGACGAAACGGCCGGCGCGCTCAAGAGCGCGGTCGAGTCGTTCACGAAGTCGTTCGCTTGAAACACGGCCGTCATGGCCGGGCCAGGCCCGGCCATCCACGTCTTTGCACCGTTGGGTTGAAGGCGTGGATGCCCGGCGCACGGTCGGGCATGACGAAGGACTAGAACGGGCGCCTCGCTAAAGCGGACCGCACAGGGCAAACGGAATGCCGAGCCTCAAAGACCTTCGCAACCGCATCGCCTCGGTGAAGGCGACCCAGAAGATCACCAAGGCCATGCAGATGGTGGCGGCCGCGAAGCTGCGCCGCGCCCAGTCGGCGGCCGAGGCGGCGCGTCCTTACGCCGAGCGCATGAACCAGGTGCTCGGCAACCTCGCGGGCGGCCTCACCCCCGGCCCCGAGTCGCCGCGGCTTCTGGCCGGCACCGGCGCGGAGCAGACGCATCTCCTGATCGTCTGCACGGCCGAGCGCGGCCTGTGCGGCGCGTTCAACTCGTCGATCGCGCGCCTCGCGCGCGACCACGCCAACCGCCTCATGGGCGAGGGGCGGACGGTGAAGATCATCTGCGTCGGCAAGAAGGGCTACGACCTCCTGCGCCGGCAGTTCGGGGCGCAGATCATCGACGTGGTCGATCTGCGCAGCGTCCGCACGCTCGGCTTCGAGAACGCCGACGCGGTGGCGCAGAAAATCCTGACCCTCTTCGACGAGGGCGGGTTCGACGTGGCGACCCTGTTCTTCTCGCAGTTCAAGTCGGTGATCGCGCAGATCCCCACGGCGCAGCAGATCATCCCGGCCCTGATCGAGACGGCGGGGAACGGCGGCGCGGGCGACGCGGCCTACGACTACGAGCCGGGCGAGAGCGAGATTCTGACCGACCTCCTGCCCCGCAACGTCACGGTGCAGATTTTCCGCGCGCTTCTCGAAAACGCCGCCTCCGAGCAGGGCGCGCGCATGAGCGCGATGGACAACGCCACCCGCAACGCGGGCGAGATGATCAAGAAGCAGACGCAGCTCTACAACCGCTCGCGTCAGGCGATGATCACCAAGGAACTGATCGAAATCATCTCCGGCGCGGAAGCGCTGTGACGAGGGCAGAACCCACGCGGGCGCCGCGGCGCTCCAGCCCCGGGAACGAATGAAACCGCAGCGAGGACGTCATGGCTGATCTCACGATGACCCACCCGACCAGCGCCGCATCGGGCGCCGGCGCCAACGCGACAGGCCGCATCACCCAGGTCATCGGCGCCGTCGTCGACGTGCAGTTCGACGGCCACCTGCCCGAGATCCTGAATGCGCTCGAGACCGAGAATCGGCGGCCCGCCTCGTGCTCGAAGTGGCGCAGCAGCTTGGCGAAAGCACGGTGCGCTGCATCGCCATGGATACCTCCGAGGGTCTGACGCGCGGTCAGGAGGTGCGCGACACCGGCGCGCCGATCGCCGTCCCGGTCGGCGACGGCACGCTCGGCCGCATCATGAACGTCATCGGCGAGCCGGTGGACGAAGCCGGCCCGATCCCGACGCCAGGCGACGCGGGCCATCCATCAGACGCGCCGACCTACGCCGAGCAATCGACCGAGGCGCAGATCCTCGTCACCGGCATCAAGGTCGTCGACCTGCTCGCGCCTTATGCCCGCGGCGGCAAGATCGGCCTGTTCGGCGGCGCGGGCGTCGGCAAGACCGTGCTGATCATGGAGCTGATCAACAACATCGCCAAGGCGCATGGCGGCTATTCGGTGTTCGCCGGCGTCGGCGAGCGCACGCGCGAGGGCAACGACCTCTATCACGAGATGATCGAGTCCGGCGTCAACAAGGACCCGAAGAAGGCGGCGGCGACACCGCCGGCTCCAAGTGCGCCCTCGTCTACGGCCAGATGAACGAGCCGCCGGGCGCCCGCGCCCGCGTCGGGCTCACCGGCCTCACCGTCGCCGAGCATTTCCGCGACCAGGGCCAGGACGTGCTGTTCTTCGTCGACAACATCTTCCGCTTCACGCAGGCGGGCTCCGAGGTGTCGGCGCTTCTGGGCCGCATCCCCTCGGCGGTGGGCTACCAGCCGACGCTCGCCACCGACATGGGCAACCTGCAGGAGCGCATCACCACCACCAACAAGGGCTCGATCACCTCGGTGCAGGCGATCTACGTGCCGGCCGACGACCTGACCGACCCGGCGCCCGCCACCTCCTTCGCCCACCTCGACGCCACGACCGTGCTGTCGCGCTCGATCGCCGAGAAGGGCATCTACCCGGCCGTGGACCCGCTCGACTCGACCTCGCGCATGCTCTCGGCCGCCGATCGTCGGCGAGGAGCATTACGACGTGGCGCGCCGCGTGCAGCAGATCCTGCAGCGCTACAAGGCGCTGCAGGACATCATCGCCATCCTGGGCATGGACGAGCTGTCGGAAGAGGACAAGCTGACGGTGGCGCGCGCGCGCAAGATCGAGCGCTTCCTGTCGCAGCCGTTCTTCGTGGCGGAAGTGTTCACCGGCTCGCCGGGCAAGCTCGTGGCGCTCGAAGACACCATCAAGGGCTTCAAGGGTCTGGTCGAGGGCCAGTACGACCACCTGCCGGAGGCCGCCTTCTACATGGTCGGCTCCATCGAAGAGGCGGTCGAAAAGGCGCAGCGGCTGGCGGCCGAGGCGGCATGAGTAACTACGACCCAGACCGTCATCCGGTCGGCTCCTGCTGTACCATGTTGGCTGAAGCCTTGGGCGAAGATGTACAGGGCGAACACCGCTATGTCTTCCCTCGTGACGGGATGTTGGCGATTACAACAAGGTATGTGACCGCAGGGCGGAAAGGGGGGCCGCATTGGGAGCGGCGGTTCGCCCGGCACTGCCCCTTTTGTGGCGTATGGATCATGCCGGAGTCCGCGCGGCTCGACCATGTAAAGAAAGCTAACTGACTATGGCCACCCTTCATTTCGAACTCGTCTCCCCCGAGCGCGTGCTGTTCTCCGGCGAAGTCGAGGCCGTCATGCTGCCGGGCACCGAGGGCGACATGACGGTGCTGCCCGGCCATGCGCCCGTGATGACGGCCTTGAAGACCGGGGTGGTGATCGCCACGAACCACCGCGACAACGGCGAACGCGTGCTGGTGCGCGGCGGCTTCGCCGAGGTCAACGCGGCGGGCGTGATCGTGCTCGCCGAGCGCGCGACGCCGGTTCAGGATCTGACGGCCGAGATGATCGACCACGAGATCCTGCAGGCCGAGATGATGCGCGACGCCACCGAAGACTTCGCCGCGCAGCAGGCCGCCGACGCCGCCATCGTGCAACTGCGCGAGGTCAGAGGCGCGCTGCAGTTCTGACGTAGGCAGCCGGCGCGTTCCCGGCCCTCGCTCATCCCGAGAAGGGAGTGTCTGCGCCGCTCATCCTGTCGCTCGCGCTGGCCACGCCCCTCCCAGCCAGGCTCCCCCTGCGAAGGAAAGAAGGGAGAAGAGCCGCCAACTAGGGATTCGTCACACGAACTGGCTCAGGCCGGGGATCGACCCGACGATCGCGCCCATCGTGTCCTCGCCCGCCTTTTCGCGGCCGTAGTTGAACAGTTCGCGCCCGAGCGGCTCCATCTGGCCCATCGGTACGCCAGCGCTCATCAGCTGCGTGCCGAGCGCCATCACGCCCCCGCCCATCATGCCCATGAAGCCGCCCATCAGACCGCCGGGGCCGCCGTCGCCCGATTGCGCCACCACGTCCTCGGCGCCCGGCATGGCGGCGAAGAGCTGGCCGACTGCATCGGGCGGGCCTTCCTTTTTCAGGAACGCCAGGATGATGCCGATCGCCTTCTGGGCCGTCGCGGCGTCGAGGCCCGTCTTCTGCGTGACGCGGGTGAGCAGGTCTTCCATCGAAAAATCTCCTTGGGGCAGGGCTGGCGCATACTTCGGCGCGGGCGGGCGAGAATCAAGTCTTGCCGGCGCACTCTGGCGTCCGCGCCGCCGATTGCCTATGAGGGGCGCGAACGCGAGGGAGCAGTCATGCTTGAGGACGGCGCCATCCTGATCGGCAAGGGCACGAAGCCCGAAACCCTGCTCCTGAAGCTGGCCAACCGGCACGGGCTCGTCACCGGCGCGACCGGAACCGGCAAGACCGTGACCCTGCAGGTTCTGGCCGAGGGGTTTTCCAACGCCGGCGTTCCGGTGTTCGCCGCCGACATCAAGGGCGACCTGTCGGGCGTCGCCGCGCCTGGCGAGGGCAAGGCGGTGTTCCTCAAGCGCGCCCAGGAGGTCGGGGTCGACTATCAGCCGGACCGCTTTCCGGTCGTGTTCTGGGATGTTTTCGGCGAAATGGGCCACCCGATCCGGGCGACCGTGTCCGAGATAGGGCCCTTGCTGCTGGCGCGCCTGCTCGAACTCAACGACGTGCAGGAAGGCATCCTCAACATCGCCTTCCGGGTCGCCGACGACAATCAACTGCCGGTGATCGACCTCAAGGACTTGCGCGCGCTCCTCACCTTCGTCGCCGAGAACGACAAGGCGATCAGCGCCCAATACGGCAACATCGCCAAGGCCGCCATCGGCGTCGATGCAACGCCAGCTCCTGATGCTGGAGAACCAGGGCGCGGACAAGTTTCTGGGCGAGCCTGCCCTGAACCTTCAAGGATTTTTTGAAAACCGACCGGGACGGCCGCGGGATCATCAACATTTTAGCGGCCGACAAGCTGATGGCGAAGCCGCGGCTCTACAGCTCGTTCCTGCTGTGGATGTTGTCCGAGCTGTTCGAGACCCTGCCGGAGGTGGGCGATCTGGACAAGCCGAAGCTGGTCTTCTTTTTCGACGAGGCGCACCTTCTCTTCAACGACGCGCCGAAGCCGCTGATCGACGCGGTGGAGCGGGTCGTGCGGCTCATCCGCTCGAAGGGGGTCGGCGTCTACTTCGTGACGCAAAACCCGCTCGACGTGCCGCAGACCATCCTGGGGCAGCTCGGCAATCGCGTTCAGCATGCGCTGCGCGCCTTCACGCCCCGCGACCAGAAAGCCGTGCGCGCGGCGGCGGAAACGTTCCGGCAGAACCCGGCCTTCGACACCGCCAAGGCCATCATGGAACTCGGCGTCGGCGAGGCGCTCGTCTCGACGCTCGACGCGCGCGGCACGCCGACGATGGTGGAACGCACGCTGATCGCGCCGCCGAGCGCCCGAAGTCGGGCCATTGACCGACGCGGAGCGCAAGCAGGCGATCCAGCAAAGCCCGGTGCGCGGCAAATACGACCAGCCGCTCGACAGCGAGAGCGCCTACGAGATGCTGGCCAAGCGCAAGCAGATGGCGGAAGCGCCGGCCCAGGCCGCGCAGGCCTCGGGCGGCTTGGGCGGCCTGCTTGGCTCCATCCTTGAGCAGGTGACGGGCGGCGCCCAGAAGCCGGCCGGCAAGGGCGGCGGACGCCAGCGCATGTCCACGACCGAGGTCGTCATCCGCTCCGCCGCGACCTCGATGGCCCGCTCCGTCGGCACCCAGGTCGGCCGCGCTATCCTGCGCAACGTGCTGGGCTCGATCGTGAAGGGGCGGTGATCAGGCCGCGCGCGGCTTGATCGCCTGGAGTTCGCCGCCGATTTCGCGACGCCGGGCCATCAGGTCGTGGTCCGCCTGGAGCCGGAGAAAAAAGCCTTCGGACAGGCCAAAATAGCGCGTCAGGCGCAGGTCGGTGTCCGCCGTCACCGTCCGTTTGCCGAGCACGATCTCGTTGATGCGCCGTGGGGGAACGCCGATGGCGCGGGCGAGCGCGGATTGGCTCAAGCTCATGGGTTCGAGAAATTCGAGGAGCAGGATTTCGCCCGGACGCGGGTTGTGGAGCAGCGCATCAGTGGTAATCGACGATTTCGACATCTTCGGCTCCTCCCTCGATCCAGTGAAAACAGATCCGCCACTGATTGTTGATGCGGATTGAATGTTGGCCCTTGCGGTCCCCCTTCAGCGCCTCGAGCCGGTTGCCCGGTGGGACTTTCAAGTCGTCCAGCCGACTTGCGGCGTCGAGGAGGCGAAGTTTGCGCAGCGCCGCATCCTGAAGGTCAGGCGGAAATCGGCGACTGCGGATGCCCCTCCATACCGTCTCCGTTTCACGATCGGCGAAGCTCAAAATCATAAGCCATGACGCATAACGTTATAAGGCTGAATCGCAAGCGGCTTGCGGGCTCATCCGTTCGAGCGCATGGATGCGCTGACCGATCCCCAACGTCCAGCAAGCCATGCTCCCCCTCGACCAAGTCCTCAACGATATCGACGCCGACCTCGACAACTCGCTCGAACGCCTGTTCGCCTGGCTGCGCATTCCCTCGATCTCGACCGATCCGGCCTACGCGGCGCAGTGCCGGGCGGCGGCCGAATGGCTGCGGGGCGACCTCGCGGCGCTCGGCTTCGAGGCGTCGGTGCGGGAGACGCCCGGCCACCCCATCGTGATCGGCCATCAGCCGAAGGCGGGCGCGCCGCACGTCCTGTTCTACGGGCATTACGACGTGCAGCCGGTCGACCCGCTCGACCTGTGGGACGCGCCGCCGTTCGAGCCGCGGCTTAAAACCCTGCCCGACGGCCGGAGGGCCATCACGGCCCGCGGCGCCGTCGACGACAAGGGGCAGGTGATGACCTTTCTGGAAGCCTGCCGGGCCTGGACGGCGACGGCCGGCTCCCTGCCGGTCGGCGTCACGGTCATGATCGAGGGCGAGGAGGAGTCGGGCTCGCGCAACCTGCCGGCCTTCGTGGAGGCGAACCAGGACGAGTTGAAGGCCGACCTCGCGCTCGTGTGCGACACCGGCATGTGGGACCGGACCACGCCGGCCATCACCTCCAGCCTGCGCGGCCTCGCGTATTACGAACTGATCGTGCGCTGCGCCGACCGCGACCTCCATTCCGGCATCTTTGGCGGCGCGGCCCGCAACCCCATCCATGTGCTGGCGCGGATCGTCGCCGACATCCACGACCCCGAGGGCCGCATCGCGATCCCGGACTTTTACGACGGCGTGCCCGAGACGCCGCCCGAGGTGCTGGCGCAATGGCGGGCGCTCAACCTCAGGGCCGAGGATTTCTTGGGGCAGGTCGGCCTCAAGCTTCCGGCCGGCGAGGCCGACCGCATGGTGATCGAACTGATCCAGTCGCGCCCGGCCTGCGACGTGAACGGAATCATCGGCGGCTACACGGGCGAGGGCACGAAAACCGTGATCCCGGCGGAGGCGCGCGCCAAGGTCTCGTTCCGCCTCGTCGGCGACCAGGACCCGGAGCGGATCGGGCAGGCGTTCGAAGCGTTCGTGCGCGCGCGCATTCCGGCCGATTGTTCGGTTGAGATCGTGAAATACAAGGGCTCGCGCGCGATCCAGCTTCCCTATGAGATGCCGGCGCTCGGCAGGGTCAAGGCCGCGTTGAAGGACGAGTGGGGCCGCGAGGCCGTCACTATCGGCTCGGGCGGCTCGATCCCGGTCGTCGGCGACTTCAAGCGCCGGCTGGGGCTCGACACGCTCCTCGTCGGCTTCGGCCTCGACGACGACCGGATGCATTCGCCGAACGAGAAATACGACCTGACGAGCTTCCACAAGGGCGCGCGCTCATGGGCGCGCATCCTGGCGGCCTTGGCGGCTTGAGGCGCGGCCGTGGTTCCGATCCGCGCCGCCGTCCCGTGGGCTCTGCTGCTGGGGCTTGCGATCATGAGCCCTGCGCCGGCCCAGACGCCGCGCCCCGCGCCGAACGCCGACGCGGCGGTTCACGCGGAAATCCTGAATCTCCGCGAGACGATCCGGGCTGCCGTCGCCGCCAAGGACCGGGCGGCGCTGGAGCGGTTTTATGCGGACAATTTCATTCACATGCGCGATTCAGGCCGTGTGGACCTCAAGGGAGACCGCATTGCGCTGCTGCTCTCCGGGGCATCGGCCATCGAGACCGCTCCGGAAGATGAGTTCGTGGTGCAAAGCTACGGATCGGGCACGGCGGCGGCGACCGGCGTGAGCCGGATCGTGGACGGCGCGACCGACCGCGCGGCGCGCTTCCGCTGGCTGACCGTCTATGTCCGGGACGGCGCGGATTGGCGCGTGGCGCTGAGCCAGGCGAGCCGGATCGTCGGGCGGCGGTGAGCGCTCCCGAGGTCACAGCCACGACACGCGCTCGGACCTTCTGTCGAGGAAGAATGGCATGAAAGCGAAACGTGCTGCGGCGGGGGCCGCTTGCATTCTGGCCTGCGCGCTCGCGGGCTGCACGCCCGGCCGCATCCTGGATCAGTTCGACGATCCGGAACCCCAAAAGGTGACGCTCGCCTGCGGCGAAGCGTACAAAATTTACGAGAAGCAGCAGCCGCGACGGTTGGTCGTCGCCTCGAGTCTCGTTCAGGAGGTCACCCGAGATACCTGCGAAGGGTTTGAAAAACTGTTCAAGCACGAACGCTTCGCCAAGGTCGCGAAAGACCACCTCGCCAGCACGGGCCGGGGGAACTGCAAGATCACCAGCGTCGACCCGCTCTCGCTGAGCGCGTATGCGGCCCGCTATCACTGTCCCAAGCCCGGCGAGGCGGAGGAGACTGGGCGGTCCAAGAGGGCGATCAAACGCCTATAGTTTACCGCAGAGATTGTGCCTTAAGCTTGCCGGCGGCGCTCGGATTTAAGCGAGAACGCTCAAATCAGCCACCGCCGCCACGGGCTCCAAGCCCGGATACTCGTCCGGCAAGCCCGCCCGGTTCACCCAGACGGGCCGGAAGCCGAACGCCGCCGCGCCGGCGATGTCCCAGCGGTTGGACGACACGAACACGACCTTCTCAGTTCGCGTTCCGAACGTGGAGTCCACCAACGCATAGGTGCGGGGACTCGTCTTGAAGATGCGCACGGCGTCGATGGACAGAACGGCGTCCAGCAGCGCGCCGAGGCCGGCCGACGCCACCGCGTCGCCGAGCATGCCGGGATCGCCGTTCGACAGAATGCCGGTTTTCGCGCCCCGCTCCCGCAGCCGGGTCAGCACGCCCGCGGCCTCCGGATAGGCGTCGAGCGTGCGATAAGCGTCGAGGAGCTGCGGCTTCACGGCCGGATCGACGCTCGGACAGCAGGCGAGCGCGTGGTCGAGGGCGCGCTGGGTCAGGGTCCAGAACGGCTCGTAGCGCCCGGCCAGCGACAGCACCCAAGTGTATTCGAGCTGCTTCGTCCGCCAGAGTTCGGACAACCGCGCCGCGTCGGAGCCGACGGCGTCCGTGTGGCGGGCGACCGCCGAATGCACGTCGAAGAGAGTGCCGTAAGCGTCGAACACGAACGCCTCGGCGTCGGCCAGGCGGGCGGCATCGTGCGGCATGAGAGACCTCCGGCATCGCCGCAATCGTTGGGCAGAGGCGATCCGGATGCAAGAGGAGTGATCGAGGGCCGTCAGGATCGAGCGAGGCGAATGCCGAGAAGCTTGAGCGCTCCAGCGAGCGCCGCCCCATAAGCGAGGAGCCCGCCCAATCCGAGCAGCGTCAAAAGCGCGAGGTCGCGCCAAGGCCCAAGGACGGCGGCGAACGGCGCGAGGAGTGGGGCCGCGAAGACCGCAAAGGCGGTCAGGAGGGCGCTTGCCAGGATGACCGCCAGCAGCACTTTGCCGAGCGTAACGCTGGGGGCCGTCCAATCCCGCCTGTAGGCGAGCCAAGCGAGCAGGCCGAGATTGACCCAGGTCCCGATCGCGGTCGCGAGCGCGAGGCCGGCGACGCCGAACGGCGTCATCAGGACGATCTTCAACAGCAACGTTGATCGCCGACCGCCGTGAGCGTGGCGATCATCGGCGTCGTCGTGTCGGCGCGGGCGTAGAAGCTGGCGCGCGCGGAGCGGAGCAGCACCACGGCCGGCAGGCCGACGCTGTAGGCGGCGAGCACGGCGCCGGCGCGCTGCGCCGCGGCGGCGTCGAACGCGCCGCGCTGGAACAGGGCCGCCATGACGAGATCGGGCAGGACCAGGAAAGCGACCGCGAAGGGCGCGGTGAGGGCGAGCGTGAAGCCGATCGCCCGGTTCTGCGCCGCCGTGCGCGCCGCGCGACGTCGCCGGCCGCGATGCGCCGGCTCATCTCGGGCAGCAGCACGGTGCCGGCCGCGATGCCGATCACGCCGACGGGGAGCTGGTAGAGCCGGTCGGCGTAGTAGAGCGACGACACCGCGCCGGTCGGCAGGAGCGAGGCGATGATGGTGTCGGCGAACATCGCGATCTGCGACGCCGGCCGAGCCGACGACGGCGGGCCCGAGCGTCTTGAAGAATGTTCTTGCGTCGCCGTCGATCCAAGCGCGCTTCAGACGCGGCGCGACGCCTGCGCCGCGCGGCCGCGGTCCAGACCAGCAGGAACTCAAGGACGCCCGCCGCGGCGACGCCCCAGGCGGCGGCATGGCCGGCGGTGGGGAACAGGAACGCCACCGCGAGCGCCGCGACGATGGAGACGTTGAGCAGGATCGGCGCCGCCGCCGCCGCGGCGAAACGCTCGTGCGCGTTGAGAAGCGCCCGAGAGCAGCGTCACCAGCGTGATGAACAGGAGATAGGGGAAGGTGATGCGGGTCAGCGTCACGGCGAGGTCGAATTTCGCCGGGTCGTCCGAGAAGCCCGGCGCCAGCAGCGCGCACGACCCACGGCATCGCCAGCAAGCGCAGCGACGAGCACGATCACCTGCACGACCAGCATCAGCGTGAAGATGCGGCTCGCGAAGCGCTGCGCCGCCGGACCGCCCGTCCGTTTCGCAGATCCGCGCGTAAGCGGGCACGAAGGCGGAGTTGAACGCGCCCTCGCCGAAGATGGCGCGGAAGTGGTTGGGCAGGCGCTGCGCCACCACGAAGGCGTCGGCGACGGGGCCGGTGCCCATCACGGCCGCCATGACGATGTCGCGGGCGAAGCCCGTGACGCGGGAGACGAGCGTCCAGCCGCCGACCGACAGAATCTTCCGGAACATCCGTCAGACCCGCGCGCAGCGCGGCGGTCGTCGCGCACGGGCGCGCGGCTCGCATCCGCGGCCGCGCCGATGCGGTCCGCCGACGACGTAAAGCGGGCGGCGCTTCACCTCGGCGAAGATGCGGCCGATATATTCGCCGATGATGCCGAGCGACATGAGCTGGATGCCGGAGAAGAACATCACGGACACGATCAGCGAGGCGTAGCCGGGCACGTCGGCGTCCGAAGATCAAGGTGCGGACCAGGAAGAACAGCGCGGTCGCCAGGGCGAGAAGCGAGATGAACCCGCCGATATAGGTCCAAACCCGTAACGGAACGGTCGAGAACGACGTGATGCCGTCGAAGGCGAAGCGGAACAGCTTGCGGAAGCTCCATTTCGAGGCGCCGTGCCGGCGCTCCTCGACCATGAAGGGGACGCCCACGGACGGAAAGCCGATCCAGGCGTACAGGCCCTTGGAGAAGCGGGCCCGCTCGCCGAGCGAGCGCAGGACCTCGACGGCCTTGCGGTCGATCAGTCGGAAGTCGCCGGCGCCCTCCGGCAGCGCCATCTCGCCGAAGCGCGCGAACAGCCGGTAGAACAGCCGGGCGAAGCCGCGCCGTATGGGACCCTCGTCGTCGCGGCTCGTGCGCGTGCGTTGGCCGTAGACCATCGGGTAGCCCTCGCGCCAGCGCGCCACGAAGGTCTCGATCACCTCCGGCGGATGCTGCAGGTCGGCGTCCATGATGACCACCGCCTCGCCGCGCGCGTGGTCGAGTCCGGCGGCGATCGCGATCTCCTTGCCGAAGTTGCGGCTGAACGAGACGGCGCCGATGCGCGGATCGCGCGCGTTGTAGGTCTTGACGACGGCCAGGGTGTCGTCGGCGCTGCCGTCGTCGACGAAGACGATCTCCCAGGAGGGCGTGATGCGCTCCAGCACCGGCACGAGGCGGGCGCAGAGCGGGCCGATCCCCGCCGCCTCGTTGTAGACGGGGATGACGACGCTGAGTTCGACAATAGACGGGGTCACGCGGGCGAAAGTCCTTGGGTTGGGACGTGCATAGAGCGGAGTTTGCGGCCTTGCTCAAGAGCGGTCAGAGTACGCGCCCGATTCTGAACGGGGGCGGCACAGGTTGAAGACGGTCGTCTTATGCGCCGACGACTTCGGCATTTCGGAGGGCGTCAGCCGCGGTATCCTCGACCTGATCGCGAAAGGCCGGCTGTCGGCCACGAGCGCCATGACCAACTGCCCCGCCTGGCCCCGCTGCGCGCCGGCGTTGCGCGATTTCAACGGCCGGGCCGGCGTCGGCCTGCACCTCACGCTGACCGCCGGAGCCCCGCTCGGCCCCATGCCCCGCTTCGCGCCCGGAGGCGTGCTTCCGCCCCTGAGCGATTTGATCCCCAAGGCTCTGAAGGGCGACCTCCCGCTGGATGACATCCAGGCCGAAATCGAGCGCCAGATCGACGCCTTTGTCGACGGGTACGGCCGGCCTCCGGACTTTGTCGACGGGCACCAGCATGTGCATGTGCTCCCCGGTGTCCGACGCATGCTTTTAAGGACGCTGAATAAGCGGGGCTATGCCGGCGCGCCCTGGCTGCGCGATCCCTCCGACCGGCTTTCCGCGATCTTACGCCGCGGCGTCGCGGCCTCGAAGGCCGTCACGGTCCGGGGGTTTGCGGCCGGCTTCCGGCAGGCGGCCCGCCGCTCGGGTTTTTCCACCAACGAAGGTTTTTCGGGCTTCAGTCCGTTCGCGCCGTCGGCCGTCGCGACCGCCTTCGATCGCGCCTTTCGCCATCTCGGACCCCGGCCGGTGGTGATGTGCCATCCAGGCTACCCCGACGATGAACTGCGCCGCCTCGATCCGGCGGTTGAGGTCCGGCGGGACGAGTTCGACTACCTGGCGTCCGACGCCTTCGCCGACCTGCTCGCCCAGCGCGCCGTCGTGCTGACGGTTCGACCGGACGGCATGTAGAGTTCCGGTCAAAATTTCCGCTATGGGGAGGAAAGGCGACACGCCGTTGATCGCCATAGAAGCGGCCGAATAGAATCCAGGTGACGATGCGGCTTAGGCGAACCCGCCGTTAACCCGAATGATTTGGCCATTGACCCAAGCGCCGTCTGGCCCAGCTAGAAATGCGACCGAGTTCGCGATGTCGACAGGCTGACCGAGCCGCTCCATCGGAGACTGGCTCGCAATCTGCCTGATCAACTCTTCGCTTTTGCCATTCAGGAAGAGTCCGGTTGCAACCGGACCAGGCGCTATAGCATTCACGGTGATGTTGCGGCCGCGAAGCTCGTTCGCGAAGACCCTAACCAGCCCCTCAACACCCGCCTTCGAGGCGATGTAAGCGCCGTAGCCCGGAAAGTTTTTGCCAAGCACGCTCGTTGACAACGCGATGAAGCGGCCACCGTCCCTCAAATATTCTGCCGCACGTGACATCATCAAGAAGGTAGCGCGAAGATTGATAGCGATGGTGCGGTCGAAATCATCGAGCTTGCCATCAGCAATAGGAGCAAGCGTCATGATCCCCGCGTTGTTGACGACTACGTCAACGCGGCCGAACGCCTCCTTGGCGCCGGCGTAGAGTCGTGCAACTTGATCCGGATCGCTGATGTCGCCCCGGATCGCGACAGCTTGGCCCCCCTTGCCATGGATGACGGCAACCGTCTCGTCGGCGCTGACTGAACTGCTGGCGAAGTTCACGACGACGGCGAAGCCGTCTGCGGCGAGGCGCATGGCAACGACCTGTCCGATGCCGCGGGATGCGCCTGTTACGATTGCAACCCTTCGGTTGGCGGTCATCAACTCTGCTCTTTTTCATCGCGAGGACACGGGCGCTCGCGGTCAGTGTAGCCTCACCGCTTGCGTCCGCAATGAATCGAAAGCCGAGTTTTTAAGACCAAGACACGACCAGACGGCGATGCCGCTTGAGGTCAGGACGGGGCCGTTCCGACCCCGACCGCAAGAGGCCTGCCCTAGCGCGACGCCTCCGAAACCATCCGCTCGACGTGCTCCCAGTTCACGAGGTTCTCGATGAACGCCTTGAGGTAGTCGGGCCGGCGGTTGCGGTAGTCGATGTAGTAGGAGTGCTCCCAGACATCGACGCCGAGGATCGGTTTCGCGCCGTGGACGAGCGGGTTCTCGCCGTTCGGGGTCTTCATGATCGCGAGCTTGCCGTCCTTGACGGCGAGCCAGGCCCAGCCCGAGCCGAACTGGGTGACGCCCGCCTGGATGAAATCCTGCTTGAACTTTTCGACGCCGCCAAGTTCGTCGTTGATCCGCCGCTCCAGGCCGCCCGGAATGGCGCCGCCGCCATTCGGCTTCATCCATTGCCAGAAGTGGATGTGGTTGTAGTGCTGGCCGGCGTTGTTGAAGAGGGCCTGGTTCTGGCCGTAAGCGCCCTTCACGACCTCCTCGACGCTTTTGCCCTCGAACTCCGTGCCCTTCATCAGGTTGTTGCCGGTGTCGACGTAGGCCTTGTGGTGCTTGTCGTGGTGGAACTCCAGCGTCTCCCGCGACATGTAAGGCTGCAAGGCGTCGTAAGCGTAGGGAAGGTCGGGCAGGGTGAACGACATCGACGTCTCCTGGGGTTCGGATGGAAAGCCCGCGGCTCACGTCCCCAACCGCCGGGCGGTCTCCCTAGACTTATTACCGCGTGAGGAGAGGGACGACAACGGCGGCTCGGTCGGCTTTCAACTCGGAACAGCAACGCCGCCGTCGCGTCAAGGTTGCAAAAGCCCGTCCAGGTTCTAGTGTTCCCGCGCCGGTTTTCGCGTTGAGGGGTTCATGATCGTCGCGCTGTTCGTCGTCGCGTTCGCGATGGTCATCGCCGGATTGGCGGCCATCTACGACGGTTATGCCATCATCGTGATGGAGAAGGGGTGGACCAAGGTCATCGCCGGCGCCGTCGCCGCCTCGGCCGGCTTCGTTCTCTTCGGGATCGTCGCCGCCCTCGCTCAGCTCAAGCGCATTGGAGCCGACCTGGCGCGGTTGCGCGAGCAGACCGGACGCCTCGACGCGGCGCCGCCGAAGCCGCTCGCCGCCAGTGAACCGGCGCCCGGCGTCGGCGAGGCGCTTACGGGCGGCCCGCGAGGCGTGGCGCCGCCGCCCCCTTCGGAGCGGGAAGCGTCCGGGGGCCCATTGTTGGGCGGCCCGGCCGAGAAGCCGCCACCGGACGCCAAGGATATCGCGACCGCGCCTGAGCCGCCGCCGACCGACAATCGCGCGCAGAGCCCGCAAGCCGCGCCCGAACCTGTCCCCGAGCAGAGACCGGCCCGCGGGGTGGAGGAGCGGCAACCCGCGCCGAAGGAGGCGGCCCCTCGGCAGGAGCCCACCGTCGTCGGCACCTACTCCTCGGGCGGGAACACATACGTCATGTATTCGGATGGGTCGATCCGGGCCGAAACGCCGACGGGCCTCTACCGCTTCGACTCGCTCGATGAGCTGAAAGCGTTCATCGCGGCCGGCGGCGAGTCGGTCCCGCCCGCGCGCTAAGCTGGGGCTCGCTCGCCGGATTGGCCGGAGAAGGAAGCATCCCTTGATGGCCTCCGCGCTTAGAACGCGGGCTTAGACGCCCAAGAGGTTCGGATGGACACGCTCGTTTTCAGCGGCCATGATCTCCAACAATGGCGTGCAACTCATGGCCTTCAAGTCCGGTTCGAGGCGGACCGATTGGTCCTCGCCGACACCCCGACGCTCGACTGGCATCTTCTCCGGTTGGAGCGGGCCGACTTCATGCTGCGCAAGGTGCGCCTGACGCTCCTTGCGGACCCGCTCCCAGGCCAGGATGCGAACATCTACATCCACCACTACGGCAAGCTCGACGTGGCGGAGGTCGCGCCGGATGGGACGATCCTGGATCGCGGGATCAGCCTGTCGCTCAGGGTGGATCGCCGGGACGCCGGACAGCTTTCGATCGAGACGGCCTTTCTCAACCGACACCCCAGCCTCTCGATCGGCTGCTCCCGGAACGCCGCAGTCTACCAAGGCTCCGGCCGCGACCAGTACGCGATCCGGTCGATCGAGGTCGCGCTCGACGACGCCGATGCGCTCCTCCGGGCGGTCCCGGATGACGAGCGGCTGCGTCTTGTCGACGTCGGCGGGGCCGGAGGGCTGCAAACCAAGTGGGCCCTGCAAGCCGACCGGATCACGCCGATCGTGTTCGAGCCGAACCCTGCGGAGGCGTCCGAACTGCGCCCCGTGATCGGCCGGATCCCAGGCGGACAAGTCGTGGCGTGCGGCCTGTCCCATGTCGAGGGGCGGCAAACGCTTTACATCACGGACCATCCGGGATGCACGTCGCTGCTGCGGCCCAATGACGAGGTGCTTCAAAGATACTCCATCGCTCCTTCGTTCAGGATCAAGCAGGTCGAAGGGGTCGAATGCGTCCGCTATGACCAACTCTATGACCGAGGCGAAGCGCCCGCGCCGGACGTGATCAAGATCGACGTGCAAGGCTCCGAGTATGAGGTTCTGCTCGGGTTCGGCTCCTTGTTGCAGACATGCCTTGGAATCGAGTTGGAAAGCCACTTCTATCCCATCTATCGCAACCAGAAACTTCTCCACGACGTGGTGCGCCTCTTGGACAGCTTCGGTCTCGTCCTTCGGAAGCTGGAGCCGGTGCCGCATTTCGACGGCGATCTCGTGGAGGTCGATGCGTTCTTCACCCGCTCGCGCGAATCGATGCAAACGCTTGGCGAGGTGGCGCGGCGCAAGTTCGACCTGATACGCCAGGTCTGGGAGTTGGAGTGATCTCTGGATTGCCGTAGGGGGAGCGCTGCATTGACCGCCTCTCGCATTGCGTCCGCCTCATGCGGGCCATAAGCAGAGGGGTCATAAAAGTTTGATCCGCCCCGACCCGCATGACTCTCGCCGAGCGCCTGCACATCCCGGAAAAGACCGTCCGCGATCAGCGCCGCGCCGCCGATCCGTGCGCCTCGGCTTGGGTTTCGGCCAACGCGGGCGCGGGCAAGACCAAGGTGCTGACCGACCGCGTCGTGCGCCTGCTGCTCGCGGGCGCGCCGCCAGGACGCATCCTGTGCCTGACGTTTACGAAGACGGCCGCCGCCAAAATGGCGATCGAAGTGTTTGGGCGGCTCGGGCGCTGGGTGACGCTCGACGACGCCGCGCTCGTGCGCGAACTGACCGAACTGGAGGGCGAGCCGCCGACGCGCGAACAGATGAGCTTGGCGCGCCGCCTCTTCGCCCGCGCGGTCGAAACGCCGGGCGGCCTCAAGATCGAGACGATCCACGCCTTCTGCGAACGCCTGCTCCACATGGTTCCGTTCGAGGCCAACGTCCCGGCCCGCTTTGCGGTGCTGGACGAGGCCCAGGCGAACGAACTCGTGGCCGAGGCGACCGCCAACGTGCTCGCCGATGCGGCGGTCGGCGGCGATTCCACGCTGCGCAAGGCGCTCGACACCGTCAGCGCAGAGGCTGCGGGCGAGGGGCTCGCGGCGGCGATCGCCGCGGCGGTGCGGGACAAGACTCTTCTCCAGCATCCGGGCGGCCTCGCCGGCGCGCTCGATCGGCTCCGGTCCGCGTTCGGGCTTTTTCCCGGCGACACGCCCGCCGCCATCGACCGCGCGATGATCGAGGAGGGATTTCCGCCGCGAGACTGGCCGGCGATCGCCCAAACGCTCCAGACCGGAAAATCCTGGGACGAGGACCGGGCCGCGAGTTTGCGGGCCGCCATTGCGGCGGATGATCCCGCCCTGAAACTCCGCCACTATCTTTCCGTGTTCTTCACGGGCGGTGGCGAGGGCGAGCCTCGATCCGAGAAAGCTATCGTCACCAAATCCGTCGATCCGGCGCTCAAGGAGAACATGCTCGCCGAGCAGAGCCGCCTGACCGGCCTCTCGGACCGGCGCAAGGCCGTGTGCGCCATCGAGCGCACGGGCGCCTTGTTCAGGCTGGCGGGCGAGATCAACCGCCGCGTCGTCGCCGCCAAGGCGCGACTGGGCGCGCTCGACTTCGACGACCTGATCGAGAAAACGCTGGCGCTGTTGCGGCGCGGCGACGGCGACTGGGTGCTCTACAAGCTCGATCGCGGCATCGACCACGTTCTCGTTGATGAGGCGCAGGACACCAACCCGGCCCAATGGGAGATTCTGAAGCTCATCACGACCGATTTCACGGCAGGACGCGGGGCGCGGGGCGAAAGAATCCGCACAGTGTTCGCGGTCGGCGATCCCAAGCAGTCCATCTACGGCTTTCAGGGCGCCGCCCCGCGCGAGTTCGAGGTGAGCCGGCGCTGGTGGGCCGAGCGGGCCAGCGCGGTCGATCTGACATTCGAGGACGTGCGCCTTACGCTCTCGTTCCGCTCGGCGCGGGCCTTGCTCTCGGCGGTCGACGCCACATTCCAGGTCGCGGAGCATTTCCGCGGCTTGTCCTTCGAGGCGACCGCGATCGGCACCGTGCATACGAGCGCGCGGCCCGACGCGCCGGGTCTCGTCGAGTTGTGGTCCGTCGAGCGGCCGGCCGAGGAGCCGGAGCCGGAGGCGTGGACAGCGCCCGTCGACGAGCCGGAACGGCGCGCGCCGCCGGTGGTCGTGGCCCGCCGCGTCGCGCAGGCGATCAAATGCTGGACGGCGGAGGGCGACGAATGGGGCCGCGTCCGGCGGGCGGGCGACATCCTCGTGCTGGTGCGCAAGCGCGGCCCGGCCTTCGCGGCGGTGATCCGGGCGCTGAAGGAGGCCGGCGTGCCGGTCGCGGGCGCCGACCGGCTCGACATCGGCGAGCACATCGCCGTGCGCGACCTCGCCGCCGCGGGTCGCGCGGCGCTCCTGCCCGACGACGACCTGACGCTCGCGGCGGCGCTGAAATCGCCCCTCGTCGGCCTCACCGACGAGGATCTCATTCGCATCGCGGCGGGGCGCGCCGATCACGAGTCGCTGGCCGCCGCGCTCGAACGGCATGCGGACGCCGCCAACGCGGCGGCCCGGATGGGCCGCGACGCTCTGCAATCCTGGCGCTCGCTCGCTCGCCGGCACGGACCGTTCGGCTTTTACGCCACCTTGCTTGGGCCGATGAGCGGGCGTTCGAGGCTCGTGGCGCAGCTTGGCAACGAGGCAGGCGACGCCATTGACGCGTTCCTGTGCCTCGCGCACGGGGCGGAACGCACCGAGACGCCCTCGCTCGCCACCTTCCTGACCCGCTTCGAGTCGGCCTCGCACGAGGTCAAGCGCGACCTCGACACGGCGCGCGACGAGGTGCGGGTCATGACCGTGCACGGCGCCAAGGGACTGGAAGCGCCAATCGTGATCCTGATCGACGGCTGCGAAGTTCATGGCCCGCAGCCCTGCCTGATCCCGGTCGATGCGGCCGGCGCCGGGACGTTGCCCGTTTGGTCGCCGGGGAAAACTTACGACTGCGCCGCCCTCGCTGCGGCGCGGGAGGCCGTGCGGACCCGGGCGCGGGAGGAGCACAACCGCTTGCTCTATGTCGCCATGACGCGCGCCCGGGACCGCCTCGTCATCGCTCCTTACCTGACCGCCTGCAAGGACTCGCCTGAGGGAGCCTGGTGCGAGATGATCCGGCGTGGTCTTGTCGCGACCGCACGCGACCTCGTTCTGAGCGAGGCTCCTTACGGACCCGTCGCGGTCTGGCATGACGGCGAGCACCCGGTCCAAGCCGCGCCCCTGGCGGAGCGCGCTCCGACCGCTCCGGTCGAGCTTCCTGCCTGGCTCCTGCGGCCGGCTGCGCCGGAGCCGGAGCCCTTGCCGCCGTTGAGGCCCTCCGGCGTGCTGGACGCGGCGGACTGGATGCTGCGCCCGCCCGAGCCGCGCTTCGATCCCGACGCGCGCCTGCGCGGCGCCCTCGTCCACGAACTCCTCGAAAGCCTTTCCGGCGTCCCGGCGGAGCGGCGCGCGGCCGTCGCACAAGCCTATGTCGCGACACGCGCGACCAGGCTTGCCCTTGAGAAACAGTCACGCGTGGTCGCGGATGCGCTTGGGGTCATGGCGCATGAGACGCTAGGACCACTGTTCGGCCCCGATGCGCGCGCCGAAGCGTCGATCGTGGGCCGCATCCGGATCGGCCCGGAGAGCGTGCCGGTGTCGGGTCAAATCGACCGCCTCGCGGTCCTCCGTCACGAGGTGCTGATCGCCGACTTCAAGACCGCGCGCCCGCCCCGCCCTGACGAGCCCGCGCCGCATGCCTACGTGGCGCAGCTCGCGCTCTACCGCGCGCTTCTGCGGGAGATTTACCCGTCGCATTGGGTGCGCGCCTTCCTGGTGTGGACCGCCGGGCCGCTCGTCCGTGAACTCGCCGAGGACGAGTTGGAGCGCGCGCTGGCGCAGGTGAAAGCGGCGTGAGCGCGCCTTGACCCCCCTTCGGGGCATCCCTAACTTCGCTCCATGATCCCGCGGCCAGTCGGGGCCGCGCGCAAACAGAAGGTGACGCGAATGGCGACCGTGAAAGTGACCGATGCGAGCTTCGACCAAGAGGTGCTGAAAGCGTCCGAGCCCGTGGTCGTCGATCTCTGGGCCGAATGGTGCGGCCCGTGCCGGATGATCGGCCCGGCGCTGGAAGAAATATCCAACGAGATGCAAGGCAAGGTGAAAATTGCCAAGGTCAACGTAGACGAGAATCAGAAGGTTGCAGAGGATTATGGCATTCGCTCGATCCCAACACTGCTCGCCTTCAAGAATGGCAAGCTCGTCAATCAGATAGCCGGCGCGAAGCCGAAAAGCGAGCTGTCTCGGTGGATTCAACAGGCGACCGCGTAGATTGCTGCGCTGGAGTCAAGGGGCCCGAGCGGCCCCTTCTTCATGCCCGACATGACCGATCCTGTCGCCGCTGGATGGGAGGCCGTGGACGATCCTGGCTTCATCGGCCTTGTCGGCCCGATCTTCCGGCGCGGTCGCGATGGTTGCGACGAATACGGTTTCGTGGCCGCGCCGAAGCACGCCAACGTTCGCAACGTCGTGCAAGGCGGCATGCTGATGACCTTCGCGGACCGCGCGTTCGGGCGCACCGCCTGGCAAGCCGCGGGCCGGGGCGTCGCCACGGTTCAGTTCGACATGCAGTTCGTGAGCGCGGCCCAGATCGGCGATTTCGTCGAGACCCAGCCGGAGGTCGTGCGCCGCACGTCCGCGCTCGTGTTCATGCGCGGCACGCTGTCCGCTGGTCCGCGCATCGTGGCGATCGCGAATGGCGTGTGGAAGATCCTGGGCTGAGGGCGGCGTTCGAAGCGCGGCTACCGTGACCGGGAGCTTGCCGAAAACCCGGGTTGATCCGCGCCGGGCCGTAAGAATTTTTAGCACATTCCGTCTAGCATCCTGGCCTAGCCCTGAACCATCGCAGGCCAGCCATGTCCTTCACCCGCCTTGTCCATGATCGCTCGGGAGCCATCGCGCCTCTGTTCGCCCTGACCCTTGTCGCCATCGTGGGGATTACGGGCGCCGCGGTTGATTACTCAGGAGCGGCGAGTCTTCGCACGCGGTTGCAGAAGGCGACGGACGGAGCCGACTTGCTGCTGTGCCGGTCGTCCGACCAGCAGTCGAAGGAGCAGCTCAATAAAACCGCCGAGAAGGCGATCGGCCATACTGCCGGGCGTCGCCGTAAGAATGGATAAGCTGGATATCGCCAGCAATCCGACCCGCATCACGCTGACGACAAGCGCCGAGCACACGACCGCGTTCCTGTCCATCCTCGGCTCATCGTTCAGCATGATTCCGGTCGCAGCCGATGCGACCTGCATCGTCCCCGATCAGACGTTCGAGATCGCTTTGTCCTCGACACCAGGGCTGGATGGCGGCCTCGGATGGCGCGCGCGCGAAGATCGAATCCTTGAGACAGGCCGCTACGAATTTCGTCAACGCAGTCTATGACGATCCAATGCTTCAATCACGCGAAAAATCTCCCTGGTCCCGTTCTCCACATCGGTCGCCGTCGATCCCCAAGCGTACCGGGACGCCAACTGGATCGACCAGGGCGCCCAGTCAGCCTGCACTGGCGCAACGTGAGGGACGCAACCGCCGCCCAGTTCAAGAACAAACTGGACATCTTCGCCAAGCTGAAGGGCCTCAATGCGAATTGGGATTGGGCCGGCTGCTTTGAAGCGCTGCCCTATCCGTTGAGCGTCCAGGTCTTCGGCTCCGACGGATGTCGAACAAGGACAGCCTCTTCGTCCCCATGCTCGCCCCCGATGAGGCCGGGAACGGGGGGCAGATCCTGTCGAGCGCCGGGCAGTTCAGCCCGAACAGCTACATCGACGATAATCCATCGTCTTGCACGACGCCGGCGAGCGATGATCGGACCGCCGCGGCGCAAGCTTGCAAATACGTAAGCCCGCAGGGCGCCTCAAGCACGAACAGTTCTGGGAAAGCGACTGGCCCCAACCTCCCGTGCCAGTCGCGGCCGCTGTTCCGGCTCACGACCGATCGGGCCAAACTCGTGTCCGAGATCGCCGCCCTGGTCCCAACGGGAAACACGAATATCCCGCAAGGGTTCATGTGGGGCTGGCGAACCGTGGCGCCGAACAGCGTGTTCAATGACGGCTCACCGAAGTCGGGGGTCGAAAAGATCGTCGTGTTGATGACCGACAGCACGAACACCTGGGGCGAAAATTCGGGGAACAACGTGACGCGATCAAAATACTCAGCCTTCGGCTATTTCTCCAACGCCGATGGGACGAACCCGAGCGTCTACTTTCCCTCGGCCAACGCCAACCCGAGCACGGAAGCGCAGGCCCGGTCGGCGATGGACGCCCTCACCCTCGAGGGGTGCCGCAATGCGGCGGCGGCGGGTGTCGTAACCTATTCGGTCGGGTTTCGCGTGCCCTCCGATCCCATCGACCAGAAGGGTCTGGATTTGCTCAAGACCTGTGCGGGGTCGCCCGACCGGTTCTTCCTGGCGCAGGATGGGAACAGCCTGGGAGATGCATTCGACGCCATCGCCAAGAGGCTGGCGAAGCTCCGCCTCACCAACTAGTGGGTCGATTGCCGTGGGATCTGGTATGGTGGTGAGGCGATCCTCGTGCCCCGAGGTGTCCCATGTCGCGCCACCAGCAAGATCCCCTTCGCCCGCTCACTGCGGATGAGCGCCAGGAGCTGACCCGCCTGAGCCGCTCGCTCAGCGCCCCCGCCGCGCAAGTCGAGCGCTCCCGAGCGCTGTTGGCCATTGCGGATGGCGCGAGCTACACGGCTGCCGCCCACCAGGTCGGACGACGGCACAACGAGACGATCTCCGCCTGGGTCAGCCGCTTCAACCGCGACGGGCTCGCCGCCGTGCGGCCCGGCCATGGGGGCGGACCACGGATCCGCTATGGCGCTGATGCGCAGCAGCGCATCCTGGCCGAATGGGCCCGCACGCCCCAGCGCGAGCAGGACGGCACGGCGACTTGGTCGTTGAGCCTGCTGCAGAAAGCCTTGCGCCAGGCTCCTGACGGACTGCCCCGGGTCAGCACGTTCACGATCTGGCGCACCTTGCATGCGGGCGGCCTGAGCTGGCAGAAGAGCCGCACCTGGTGCGAAACCGGCGTGGTGATGCGCACGCGCAAGCACGGTGTGGTGCGCGTCAGCGATCCCGATGCGATGGCCAAAAAAAGCTGATTGAGCAGGCCTACACGCTGGGGGCGCAGCTTGGGCTCTCGGTCTGGTGCGAGGACGAGGCCGGCCCGTTCCAGGCGGTGCCGCATTCTGGTGTGTCGTGGCATCCGCGAGGGCGACCGGCGACGCAGCCGCACGAATACATCCGCGGCGGCACGACCAAGATCCTGACCCTGTTCCATCCCGCCACCGGCCAGGTGCGGCTGCAATCAGCCGCTCGCGGCACGAATGCGGTCCTGCACCCGTGGCTGCGCGAGCGCCTGAGCGCGATCCTGGCCGAGCTGCCCCCACCGGCTCCATCGCAGGATCCGGCCGCTACGCCAGCGGCCTGGGCCGTGTGGCAGGCGGGTCTGACGAGGCCCTTCACGTTGCCGCACGACCTGCCGCCGCTGCGGCTGTTGCTGGTGTGGGACAACCTCACCGGCCACAAGACGCCCGACCTGGTGCTGTGGCTGTGCGCGCATGGCGTTATGCCCCTCTACACGCCCGTGGGCGGCAGCTGGCTCAACATGGCGGAGTCGATCGAGCGCGTGCTCAAGCGCCGCGCGCTCGACGGTCAGCATCCGCACAGCCCCGCGGAGATCGGATGCTGGTTTGAGCAGACGGCGCAACGCTGGAATGAGCAGCCGACCCCGTTTGTGTGGAACGGCAAACGCCGGCAGCGGCGGCGCCGATCCGGTGGCGATCAAACCCATCGGCTCGGCGGCTCTGGAGCATGCACGCCCCGACCGCTTCGTCAAAACCGTGCAACCGGAGCATCAGAATGCCAGATCCAACAACAAATGACCCACCAGTCTTACTGCGTCATGAACCTGCCGGTTTTGGTGCGTCTCGCCTTTGGCAGCAGGGACATCGGTCAAGGCTGCGGGCGAGAGCGACGGTAAGCCGTCGTCTCATGGTTGCGATTGAGTGCGGCACGTGGCGTTCGGGCCGGATCGGCGCCGCCGCGGGGTCGGAAATTTGCGGGTAGGCGAGGCGCCTTGCCGCGCGGCTCGGGCGTTGCCGAGGGGGAAATACGACCGCTCGGCGATGAGGAAGCCATAGGCGGCGATGCACAGGGTGGCATGATGATGAAAGCCGCGCCAGCCACGGCCCTCATAGTGATTGAGCCCGATTTCCTGTTTCAGTTCTTCGTAATCGCGCTCAATGCGCCATCGCAGCTTGGCGGCGGCCACCAGATCGCCGAGCGCGAGTCGGCCGGCAAGGGGAGCCAGTATTTGGTCGGCTCGGCTTCGCTGTCGGGCCACTCGACCAGAAGCCACTCCTCGGGACGCAGGTCGGCGCGCTCGTAATCCCGGTGGGCCGGGGGCACCCGCACGCTGGCAAAGCGCGAGCGCAGCGGCGTGTTGGTGCCCTCGCGCCACGTCACGCTCCGCCACTCGCGCCGGCAAGGACAGGGCCAGATCCTGGACCGGGACCGGCTGGTGATCGTCATCCCGGCGCAGCCGCGTGGGCCGCCGTCCCTTGCCACTCCAGGGTTTTGGCGGAAGCGGGGCGGGTCCGGGCGCCCAGACGGTCGTCGACGATTGGATGCCGACGGCATAGGTCAGGCCCAGGGTGGTGAGACCGGTTCGGAAGTCGGTGTCGTTGCCGTAGGCGGCGTCGGTCAGGACGATGCCGCGCGGCAGGCCCACCGCCAGGCCGCGCGGATCTGGTCGAGGGCGATCTGCGGCTTGGTCTGAAAGGCGATGTCCTCGGGACCCCGGCCGTGGCGCGCCGCTCCGGGTCCCCGGCCCAGGCCTCGGGCAGATACAGGCGATAGGCCACCGGCAGGCTGGCGCGTCATTGGCCAGCGACAGCGTCACCGCGACCTGGCAGTTGTCCTGCTTGCCGAGCTGGCCGCAGTACTGGCGGGCGACGCCGACCGAGTG
>CAVSLO010000022.1:0-10578 GCA_963728675.1 uncultured Alphaproteobacteria bacterium
CTTCCAGTTGCGGCTCTCTCGGAGCCTTGATCGGATTCAGGCGACCTCTGCGGCGCGAAGGTCCGCGCCCGTCGCGACGTGAGCGGTGGCCCGCTGGAACTCGATGGCGACGATCCGGCCGTCGGCGTCATAATCGAGCACGACGCCGGGGCGGATTTCCTCGCTCTCGACAATCTCGGCTTCGGCGAGGCGCACATAGAGAATATCGGCCTCGGGATCATAGCGGCTGTTCATTTTCTGCGGCCTCGGTCGAAGACCACGGTGAGCACGCGGGCTACATCCTTACCCTCAGGCACATATACCACGCGCAGCACGCGCCCGTCGCTCTCCGGAATCACCTTGGAGGCGCGTACAGCGTCCGGCCAGACCCGATCACGCTCGCTCGCATCGGCGTCGTTTACGGTGCGGTCGAGCCATTCGATTTCGAGCTTGCGGTCAATGACGGCGTTCGCAGCGTGACGGGTGAGGACGAGCCGGCGCTTCGGCGATGGATCAGCCATTTCGGCCACTTTGTGACGACGCTGAAACTCTCATCGGTTTTGCAGGGGGGCGACGGCCAAAGCTGGCGGCGCTTGGCCGATCCGGAGTGCGCAGAGTGGCCGGTCCCTGAAGCCAGGGCAATGAGGATAGAACTCCGGAGGAGGCATGGTTTGGCGCTTGTGGATGCGGGCGGGACGGGGCCTCGCGACAGACGCCCGTATCTATTTTTAAGGGGATGGGCGCAGGTTCGACTCGAACGATCCCGATTCCGCGCTATTCTCGGTCTCGCGAGTCCATGGGCCTGGAATGAAGCCGACCTTTTACGAGTTTTTCGCCGGCGGCGGCATGGCGCGCGCGGGCCTGGAGCCGGAGTGGCGGTGCCTCTTCGCCAACGACATCGACCCGAAGAAAGGCGAAGCCTATATCGCCAACTGGGGCGATAGCGAGTTCCGGCTCGGCGACATCCACGACCTCAAGGCTACGGACCTGCCGGGACAGGCCGATCTCGCCTGGGCCTCCTTCCCCTGCCAGGACCTCTCGCTCGCGGGCGCCGGCAAGGGGCTGGACGGCGAGCGCTCGGGCGCGTTCTGGGGCTTTTGGGCGATCGTCAACGGATTGAAAGCCGTCGGACGCGCCCCAAAGCTTCTGGTGCTCGAAAACGTCGGCGGAGCCGTGACTTCGAAAGAGGGTCGGGATTTCGAGGCGCTCTGCCGCGCCTTGAAAAGCCTCGGCTACGTCTACGGCGCGCTGATGATCGACGCCGTTCATTTCGTGCCGCAGTCACGCCCCCGGCTCTTCATCGTGGCGCTGCGAACGGACCTCGACCGCCTCGGGCGGACGTTCGCCGATGGTCCCTCTCTTCTGTGGACGACCGACGCGTTGATGCGCAGCTACGCTCTGCTCCGGCCCGACTTGCGGCAAGCTTGGCGCTGGTGGCGGCTGCCGGCGCCGCCGGTTCGCAACGTTGGACTGGCGGACCTCATTCTAAACGATCCGCCCGATGTCGAATGGCACAGCGAGGCTGAGACCAGGTACTTGCTGTCCCTTATGGCCCCGAACAACCGGGCCAAGGTCGAGGCGGCGAAACGCGAGGGCGGGCGGATCGTCGGGACGATCTATCGGCGCACGCGCCGCGACGAAACCGGCGCAAAGGCGCAGCGGGCGGAGGTGCGATTTGATGGCGTATCGGGATGCCTGCGTACACCGGCAGGAGGATCGAGCCGTCAAACAATCATTTTGGTCGAGGGCGAACGTGTGCGGACGCGGTTACTATCAATGCGGGAGGCAGCACGATTGATGGGGTTGCTCGATGATTATGAGTTGTCCCCCCGATATAATGAGGCTTATCACCTCGTTGGGGATGGCGTTGCGGTACCTGTAGTATCCCACCTTTCGGAAAACCTTCTAACGCCTATGCTGGGTGAAGTGCCAGGAAACCTTGTCGCTGCTGAGTAAGCTTTATGCCTATTGATTTTGACTTTCGTGAGCAGGCAGTTCGTAAACTGACTACTCAAATCGGTGTGTATGTGCTGTGTGACCTCGACAATGTGCCTGTTTACGTTGGCAAATCGAGGGACGGCGTAAGGGCACGAGTTCGTCGCCATCTAACTTCTGCGCGTAGTGACATTATCGCTAATCGCCAGATTGATGTCTGGGAGATCGCCTATGTTATGGCCTTTCCAGTTCAGGACGTTAATGACCTCGCAAACCTGGAGGCCCTGCTGTTTCACCATTTTGACCCTAGATCAGACTCTGATGCAGGGATCAAATACCAGCAAAGCCAGACCAGTGCGTAGCTATTAGTCCCTAGACGGCTGGACCTATGCTGAATTGTAGGCCATTTTATTGCTGCAAAGAACTCTAGGCAGGTAGCTCGGGCAATGCATGCGCATTTCATGAGGTTATCTAAGTATCATACTATGCTGCTAAAGCTTCCGGCAACGGATGAAAAACCTGAGGAGTGATGGACCGCTCCGCGATTATGCGCGCCGTCAAAGGGCGTGACACCACGCCGGAAAAAGCGGTCCGCAGGCTCCTCCGCTCCTTCGCGCCCGGCTATCGCCTCCACCGGCGCGACGTGCCGGGCGGCCCGACATCGCCTATCTCGGAAAAAAGCGCGCCATCTTCGTCCACGGCTGTTTTTGGCACGGCCACGACTGCGCGCGAGGGGCGCGGATGCCCAAAGCGAACGCCGCATATTGGTCCGCCAAGATTGCCCGCAACCGCGAGCGGGACCGGCTGACGGGCGAGCGGCTGGGCGCTGCGGGCTGGCGCACGCTGGTTATCTGGGAATGCGCCATGAAGGATGAGCGCGCGCTTGCGGAACGGCTAAAAGACTTTCTTCGGGACTGAGCGAAGCTCGCTGCGGATGAGTCCGCTGCCCGTCACGGCGCGACGACGTTCCGCGGCTGGCCGGACCAGAACGCCTCGATGTTGTCGATCAACTGATCGGCGAGGCTCTGGATCGCCTCCTGGCTCGCCCAGGCGACGTGCGGGGTCAGGATGACGTTCGGCCGCGACGCGGCTTTCATCAGCGGGTGGTCGGGCGGGGGCGGCTCCTGGGTGACGACGTCGAACCCGGCCCCGCCGATCCGCCCCTGGTCCAGCGCCGCGACCAGGGCGTGCTCGTCCACCAGCCCGCCCCGCGCCGTGTTGATGAGGAGCGGCCGGCGCTCCATCAGGGCGAATTCGCGCTCGGCGATCATGTTCTGGGTCGAGGGCATCAGCGGACAATGGAGCGTGATCACGTCGCTCGTCCGCATCACCTCGTCGAAGGGCGTATAGAGCGGCCCCATCCCGCTGACGCCCTTGTAGGTCGAGAACAGCACGCGCATGCCGAAGGCGCGCCCGAGGTCGGCGACGGACTGGCCGAGAACGCCGTCGCCGACGATCCCGAGCGTCGAGCCCGCGAGGTCGCGGATCGGGTAGTCGAAGAAGCAGAACTGCCCGGATTCCTGCCACCGGCCCCGGATGACGGCGTCGCGGTAGGCCACGATGCTGCGCCGCAGAGCGAAGATCAGGGCGAAGGTGTGCTCCGGCACCGTGTTGACGGCGTAGTTGCGGATGTTCGAGACGGCGACGCCGCGCTCCGCGCACGCCTTGAGATCGACCACATCGGTGCCGGTCGCCGCGACCGCGACGAGCCGGAGGTTTCGCGCGCCCGCGATCGCCTCGCGCCGGAGCGGCGCCTTGTTGGTGATGACGATGTCGGCGTCGCGGATGCGTTCGGCGACCTCGCCGGGCGCGGTCTGGGCGAACACCTCCAGCGTGTGCGGAAACGCGGGCGACCGCAGGCGCGTCTCGGGCGAGAGCGTCTCCCGGTCGAGGAAGACCACGCGGGGGGTCTGGTCGGCAGGGTTCATCGGTTCCTCCCTGGGGTGTTCGTTCTGCGTTCTCCTCTCCCGCTGCTAGCTGCGCTAGCAGCTCTGCGGGGAGAGGGATGCGCGCCGGTCGCGTCCGAACCCATCCGTGAAAACACGGGTGAGATCGGCCATGAGACGATGGGATACACAGGTCAAACTCGACCATGAGACGATGAAAATCAAATGGATCTTTACAAGCACCGATGAACCAGCTTCATGATTGACCCGCGATGGTCCTGAAGGTGCCCCTCTCGACGCTGCGGGTGTTCGAAGCCGCGGCGCGCCGGCGGTCGTTCCAGGCGGCGGCCACGGAGCTGAACCTGACGCCGAGCGCGGTCAGCCATGCGATTCGCAAGATGGAGGAGGCGCTCGGGGTCGTGCTGTTCGAGCGGGTCGGCCGCGGCGTCAGCCTCAGCTCCGAAGGTCAGACGTTGATGGGCTACACCGAGCGCGCGTTCGAGGAACTCCAGCGTGGGATGGAGGCGGTCGCCGCCCGCGCGCCCCGCCTGCTCCGCCTTCATAGCGCCCCGAGCTTCGCAGCCCAATGGCTGACGCCGCGGCTCGCGCGCTTCTTTGCCCAACGCCCCGAGGTGGACGTGCGCCTGTCGGCCGAGCGTCGACTACGCGCGCTTCGATACGGGCGAGTTCGATGCAGACATCATCTACGGCCTGCCGCGGCAGGAAGGTCTGGCGGTGCTGCCCCTGAAGGAGGAGGTGGTCACGCCGCTCTGCGCCCCGCATATCGCGGAGACGATCGAATCGCCGACGGACCTCCTCCGACACCGGCTGATCCAGAGCGACAACAAACAAGTCCGCTGGCCGGCCTGGTTCGCGTTGAACGGGATCGCCGTGCCCTCGACATCGCGCGGTTCGCGCTTCGACCGCAGCTTTCTGGCGATCGCGGCGGCGGCGGACGGCTTGGGCGTGGCTCTCGAATCGACCCTTCTGGCCGAGCGCGAGATTTTGCGGGGACGCCTCGTCGCTCCGCTGGCGGGGCGGTCGCAGGACATCCGCTATGTCGGCCACCACCTCGTCTATCCGCCCCCGTTCGAGCGGCGGGTCCAGCTCCGGTTCTTTGCGCAATGGCTCGCACGGGAGCTCGAGCTCACGGCTTTCGTCTGACCCAAGAGCCGTGCGCCCGTTGCGATCAAATGGCTCGCCAGTAGGGTGGGATCCGATAGAAATCGTGCAGCCGCTCCTCCCGCTCGCGATCCGACCAGTCGTGCTCCTCGTCCGGCGTGAAGGCCGGCGCCTGCCGCAGCTCGGTTTCGGTGATATCCGTCCGGTAGCCCGCCGAGGCTCGTGTCGTATTCGAGCTTGCTCCATGGGATCGTGTGATCGTCCTCCCCGATCTCCCAGAACCCGAATTCGACCACTGCATACGCGACCCGGCCGCTGATTTTCTCGATCATCAGACGCTTGATCGTGCCGATCCGCTCGCCGCCGGCGCCGTACACGGTCGTCCCCTCGACGCGGTCGCTCTCGATGAGCGGCTTCGCGGACGTGGATGAGGATTCTGCCTCGGCCATTGCTGGGCCCTCCTGCATGAGAGACTAACTCCTACGAGCCCATCGGGGTCAAGCCATGCAGCCAGGAACGCTGTCCGTCAGGCCAAACGGTGATGCCGATTCATGAATCGCCATGAAAAAAGTCATTTGTCCAGAGTTCCGATCACATGATACGGATTTGGACAACGAAAAACCTGGTCGGAGGGAGAGCGCGCTTGAAGGGGTAAGGCTGCCGAGCTCGCCATTTGTCTTTCACGCCGCTGTCGCCTCCTAATCCGCTTGAACAAATCCCGCGTTCGGGAGGAGGCCCTATGCTGTTATCCGATAAAATTTGCGTATCGTCACGGGAGCGGCGTCTCCGGCGCGGGATCGGTCTGGCGACCGCTCGCGCTGTTCGCCCAGCAGGGTGCGCGAGTCGTCATCCTGGACCTCGACGAAGGTCAGGCCAGGGACGCTGCGGCCGAGCCTCGGCGAGGGCCATCTCGGTCTCGCCTGCAATGTCGTCGACAAGCAGGCGTGCCTGAGCGCCGCCGAGCGGGTCATTCGTGAATTCGGCCGGATCGACGTGCTCATCAACAACGCCGGCATCACCCAGCCGCTGAAGATCATGGACATCCAGCCCGAGAACTACGACGCGGTGCTGGACGTCAACCTGCGCGGCGTGCTCTACCTGAGCCAGGCCTTCGTCCCGCAGATGCGCAAGCAGCAGCTCGGGCTCGATCGCCTGCATGTCGTCGGTCTCGGCGCAGCGCGGCGGCGGCATCTTCGGCGGGCCGCACTACTGCGCGGCCAAGGGCGGCGTGCTCGGCCTCGCCAAGGCGATGGCGCGCGAGCTCGGCCCGGACAACATCCGCGTGAACTGCGTTACGCCCGGCCTGATCCAGACCGACATCACCGGCGGCAAGCTCACCGACGATGCTCAAGGCCGAGATCATCAAGGGCATTCCGCTCGGCCGTCTCGGCGACGCCGACGACGTGGCCGGCGCCTACCTGTTCCTCGCCTCCGACCTGTCGGCCTACATCACCGGCGCGGTGATCGACGTGAACGGCGGCATGCTGATCCACTGAGCCGCGGCGCCGGTCCACGAGGAGGATGGAATGCAGCAGACATAGAAGCAAGCGCGAAGCCCCGAACCGCTATCGCGCAACGAACCGTCGCCTGGCGGAACGTGCCTACCGCATCCGCCGCAATGCGCTGCGCATGGGCGAGGTACAGGGCCAGGGCTATATCGCCCAGGCGCTCGGCGTCGCCGACGTGCTGGCCGTCGTCCTACTTCCACGCGATGCGCTACCGGCCGGAGGATCCGGAGTGGGAGGGGCGCGACCGTTTCCTGCTCTCGATCGGCCATTACGCGATCGCGCTCTACGCGGCGCTGATCGAGGCGGGCATCATCCCCGAGGACGAGCTCGAGACCTACGGCTCGGACGAGAGCCGGCTGCCGATGTCCGGCATGGCGGCCTACACGCCGGGCATGGAGATCACGCGGCGGCTCGCTCGGTCAGGGCCTGGCGCTCGCGGTCGGCTTATGCGCTCGCGCTCAAGCGCAAGAAGTCGGACGCCTTCGTCTATTGCCTGTTCTCCGACGGCGAGTGCGGCGAGGGCGCGATCTGGGAGGGCGGCCTGGTCGGCCGGCCACTGGAAGCTCGACAACCTGATCGGCATCGTCGACGTCAACAACCAGCAGGCGGACGGCCCGCCTCCGAGGTCACTGGCTTCGAGCCGCTGGCCAAGCGGTTCGACGCGTTCGGCTGGCACGTGCAGCGCGTCGACGGCAACGACATCGGCGCGCTGGTCGCGGCCTTCGACGCGGCGCGCGCGCTCAGCGAGCCGAAGCCGCGCGTCATCATCTGCGACACCAAGATGGCCAAGGGCGTGCCGTTCCTGGAGGAGCGCGAGAGGAACCACTTCCTGCGCGTCGAGCCGCACGAATGGCAGAAGGCGCTCGAAGTCCTCGAGGCCGGGAGGAACGCATGATGCGCTCGAAGTACAAGCGCCCGGTCCGGCTCGGCGAGCAGGGCGAGGGCGGGCAGGCACGGCGGCAGCCGCGCCTCACCACCTCGGCGATGATCGCCTCGCTCGCCGGCCCCGGGCCAGCGAACCAAGCCCGCGCCGTTCGGCCAGGCGCTGGTGGAGCTGGCCAAGACACGGCCCGAGATCGTCGGCCTGACGGCCGACCTCGGCAAATACACCGACCTGCACATCTTCGCGAAGGCCTATCCCGACCGCTTCTACCAGATGGGCATGGCGGAGCAGCTGCTGATGTGCGCCGCCGCCGGCATGGCGCGCGAGGGCTTCGTGCCCTTCGCGACCACCTATGCGGTGTTCGCCGCGCGCCGCGCCTACGACTTCATCTGCCATGGCGATCGCCGAGGAGAACCTCAACGTCAAGATCGTCTGCGCCCTGCCGGGGCTCACGACCGGCTACGGCCCGAGCCATCAGGCGACCGAGGACATCGCGATCTTCCGCGGCATGCCGAACCTGACCATCATCGACCCCTGCGACGCGCTCGAGATCGAGCAGGCCGTGCCGGCCATCGCCGGCGCATGACGGCCCGGTGTACATGCGCCTGCTGCGCGGCAACGTGCCACTGGTGCTCGACGAGTACGACTACAAATTCGAGCTCGGCAAGGCGAAGCTGATCCGCGACGGCGGGGACGCGCTCATCATCTCGTCGGGCTTCATGACCATGCGCGCGCTCGAAGCCGCCAAGATGCTGCGAGGACGGCCGTGTCGATGTCGGCGTACTGCACGTGCCGACGATCAAGCCGCTCGATGAGGCGACGATCCTGCGGGAGGCTGCGCGCGAGCGGGCGCATGGTGATCGTCGCCGAAAACCACACCGTGATCGGCGGCCTCGGCGAGGCGGTCGCCGGCCTGCTGCTGCGTTCGGGCGTTACGCCGACGGCGTTCCGGCAGGTCGCGCTGCCGGACGAGTTCCTCGACGCCGGCGCGCTGCCGACACTGCACGACCGCTACGGCATCTCGCGCGACGCGATGGCGAGGAGCATCAAAGGCTGGCTGTCACACTGAAGGCGGTTCGCGATGACGACGGTCGGATTCGTCGGTCTCGGAGCCATGGGCCTGCCCATGGCCGAAAACCTCGTCGCGGCGCGGCTTTACGGTCCGCGGCTTCGACATGCGTCCGAGGCGCGTCGATGCGCTCGGCGCAGGCCGGCGGGACGCGCGCCGCCTCCGGCGGCCGAGGCGGCGCGCGGGGCCGACGTTCTCGTGCTGATGGTCGTGAACGCCGCGCAGGCGGAGGCCGATCCTGTTCGCGGGCGGCGCGCTCGAGGCGCTTGCCGCCGAACGGCGATCGTCGTGCTGATGGCGACCTGTCCGCCCGGCGCGGTCGAAGAAAATTGCGGCGCGCGTGCTGGCGGCTGGACGGCGTTTCATCGATGCGCCCGTGTCGGGCGGCGTGGTCGGCGCGCGACGGCGCGACGCTCACCATCATGGCCGCCGCCCCGCAGCGATACGTTCGAGCGCCGCGCGGCCCGTTCTCGACGCGCTCGGCGATAAGGTGTTCCATGTCGGCGAGCGACCCGGCCAGGGCGCGATGGTCAAGACCGTCAACCAGCTCCTCTGCGGCGTGCATATCGCGGTGGCGGCCGAGGCGCTCTCGCTCGCCGCCAAGGTCGGCGTCGACCTGGAGATCATGCTCGAAATCCTGGGCGGCTCGTCGGCCTCAAGCTGGATGCTGAAGGACCGCGGGCCGCGCATGCTGCAGGCCGAGCCCAGAGGTGACGAGCGCGGTCGACATTTTCGTCAAAGACCTCGGCATCGTCCTGGAGGCCGGGCGCGAGATGAAGGCCGCGCTGCCGCTCGCCGGCGCTCGCGCATCAGATGTTCCTCGCCGTGTCCGGACAGGGCGACGGCGCCGCCGACGACAGCCAGGTGATCCGGGCCTATTCCGCGATGAACGGCGGCCCGAAGCCGCGATGATACAGCGGCTGACGGGCCGCCAACACATAGGGAGAGGAAACAATGGCAAGACAACAGCTCGGATCACGCGGCGCGCACCTTAGCGGCCGGCGCCGCCCTGCCGCTCGTCGGCATCCTACACGGCCCGGCGTCCGCGGCCGAGTTCAACTACAAGCTGGCGACCGGCCAGGACCCGACGCATCCGGTCAATATCCGCGCGCAGGAAGCGATCGACCGCATCCGCGAGGCGACCGGCGGCCGGCTCGAGATCAGGCTCTTCCCCGCCAACCAGCTCGGCTCGGACACCGACCTGCTCGCCCAGGTCCGCAACGGCGGCGTCGAGTTCTTCAATCTCTCCCCTCGATCCTCGCGACGTTCGTGCCGGTCGCCGGCATCGTCAATACCGGCTTCGCCTTCGAGGATTACGACGCCGTGTGGAAGGCCATGGACGGCGACTCGGCGACTATATCCGCGCCCAGATCGCCAAGACGCCGATCCTGACCGTCTCCAAGGTCTGGGACAACGGCTTCCGCCAGATCACCTCCTCCACCCGCGAGATCGAGACGCCCGAGGATCTCAGCGGCTTCAAGATCCGCGTCCCGCCCGCGCCGATCCTTACCTCGCTGTTCAAGGCGCTCGGCGCCGGCCCGTCGCCGATCAACTTCAACGAGCTCTACTCCGCGCTGCAGACCAAGGTCGTCGAGGGCCAGGAGAACCCGCTCGCGATCATCGCGACGACGCGGCTCTACGAGGTGCAGAAATACTGCAGCCTGACGGGCCATGTCTGGGACGGCTACTGGATCTGGCAACAGGCGCGCGTGGGAGCGCCTGCCGGAAGATATGCGCGGCAGTCGTGACGCGCGAGTTCGACCGCTCGGGCGGAGGAGCGCGCCGATGTCGCGCGGCTGAGCGTCTCGCTCCGCAAGGATCTCACCGATAAGGGCCTCCAGTTCATCGAGGTGGACCGGCGGAGCCCTTCCGGCAGGCGTCGGCGAAGACGACCTTCTACAAGGACTGGAAGTCCAAGTTCGGGACGAGGCCTGGGCCCACCTTGAGAATTCTCCGGGTATCCTGGCCTAATCGGAAATGGCACATTTACCCGCATGCTCGAACTCGGGCGCCGCTAATCGAAGCCACCAACCAAACTCCTTGCTGCCTGTTGGGCCAGCGGGGAGTGAATGCCGTTCTCGGCCCACTTGATTGAGATTCCCTGCGGCGCTGCTCGTCGTCGCCGAGATTGTCGTCCTGCTCGCGGGCGTGATCAAGCCGCTACGTGTTCCACGAGCCGCTCATCTGGTCGGATGA
>CAVSLO010000023.1:0-8872 GCA_963728675.1 uncultured Alphaproteobacteria bacterium
GAGTCTGTCCGGGAACATCATGCGGGATCGCAAAGCCTTCGCAGCATGAGGCGGATCGAGGCAAGGCGGAGGAAGGCGAGCGCCTTGCCGTTGAGGTTCTCCCGATCCTTGGCCAGTCGACGGCAGCGGTTCAGCCAAGCTATGGTGCGTTCGACAATCCAGCGCTTCGGGAGAACGACAAACCCTTTCGCCTGATCCGAGCGCTTCACGATTTCCAGGTTCACGCGCGGCAGGACCTTCTCGATCACACGTCGGAACTGAGGTCCCTGGTATCCGCCATCGGCGTAGAAGTTCACCAGAAACGGTAGCGAGCGAAGAGCACGGCCATCAGCCAATCGCCCCCGTCGCGATCCTGGACATTGGCGGCGTGCACGATCCATGCATCAGCAGGCCTCGCGTGTCGACGAGAAGGTGACGCTTCTGCCTTTCATCCTTTTACCGCATCATAGCCCGGCGGGACGATCGAGGCCCCCCTTTTTCAGCGCTCTTCACGCTCTGGCTGTCAATCTCGCGACCTTGGGGCTTGCGTCCCCAAGGCCTGCTCGCGGCACTTCACGTAGAGCGTGTCATGATGCGATCGAGCGTGCCGTTGCTGTTCCAGAGCTCGAAGGAGTCGTACACCGTCGAGCGCGGCGGCAGGTCTTGGGGATAGCCCGCCACTGGCAGCCTGTGCTGAGGATGTACATCAGCCCGTTCACCACCTCGCGAACGTTCACGTGCGCTGTTGCCGCCACGTTTGCCCGGCCGGATGAGCGGCTCCACATGGCTCCATTCCTCATCCGTCAAATCGCTCGGATACCGCAGTTTGCTGCGGTCGTACCGCGCACGGTTCTCGATCGTCCACATCGGCGACCTCTCCACGACTCAGGCCGCTACCCTTGCATCACAAACGCTTGATCCCATTCAATATGTTCCCGAACAGGCTCTGAGGGTATAGCGCAGGCCGCCGTCCCCACCCTCGGCCCGCGCCTTTGCGGTCCAGAGCGCCTTGTTCAGCTTGGCGCTGAACGGGTTCGCGGCGTCCGCGGTCGCGCCGACCCCGAGAAGCGTAAGATTTTGAAGGTTGGTGATCGCGGCGACGCCCGGAGCCCACGCCGAACCGTTGAAGTGATAGAGTTGGAGTTCATCGACCGCGAAGGCGATCATGCCCGCCTTCGCGGCATAGAACCGCCACACGCCGTCCTGCCACGCCGCGATCATTCCGGCCTTGCCGGCCCACGCGCCGGTCGGGGACGCGGCGACGATGTAGCGGTCGCCCTCCGCCGGCGCAGCGGGCGGGGCGGCGAGGTCCTTGTCCTTGACGGCGCAATGCACGAGCGCGTCGATGGCGAGAAGCGCCTCGTTGTGGGTGACGTGTTCTGGGCCTGCGCGGCCGCGATCAGCGGCAGCGCCAGGTTGGGCGTGTCGGGCATGGGTTGTCCTTGCGTTGACGAGGCGGGTGCATTGCCTCTCCGGAAGGAGAGGCCGAGTGCGCGGCAGCGCACCGGGTGAGGGGCGAGCCCTCTCAGGGTTGGACGAACAGCCGAGTAGTCCCCTCCGGAAAGGACTCTCCTCTCACCCGGACGGCGCTGCCGCGCCGTCTCGACCTCTCCCCCTGGGCGAGGTGAGGGCTCGCTAAACTACCGGCGCCGTCACGACCGCCTCGAACCCGCGCCCCACCACGAGGCTCGCCTGCGCCACGCGGAGCGCGAGCGCGGCTTGAGGCGCGCCGAAATCGGCCAGCTCCTGCGCGGCGGGATAGAGCGCCGTCGGGACGGCGCTGGCGAGGGTGCGCAGGACCGCCCCGCCTTGCAGCACGTCCACCTCATACCGCTGGCATCCTCTCCGAGCGGCACGTCGGACGGCTCCCAGGCGTCGCCGTCCTTTCGCGTGCGGCGGACCCATGTGAGCGTGACGCCCTCCGGCCCGCGCCGCGCCCTGACGTGCACGGGCGCAAGCGGCTTCAAAGCGTCCGCTCCGGCCGTCGCCGCGACCTCCACGTAGGATGGATCGGCGTAGTCGCGGCTCGCTGGGCCGATGCGGTAGCGCCAGGGGCGGCCAAGGTCGGCGAGGTCGTCCGCCAGCGGCGTCACGGCCTCGTCGAGGCGCACGATCGTCGCGCCGGAGGGGACGCTGCGCGCGGCCTGCGGTTCGCTTCCGGCGAGCCCGCGCAGCAGGCGGGACAGACGATAACGCCGTGCGCCGATGAGTTCGGCGCGAGCCGCCGAAAAAATCTCCCAGCAGCCGTCCGGCCCCTGCACGGCGAACAGGTTGCCGCCCGCCAGCGCGGCCTCATCGCCAATCGAGGCCAGGGCCCCAGAGGACAGTTCCACCTCGGCCGTGGCTAGCGGGTCCCATCGCCACAACGGGCCGGGCGGCAACGCCGTCAGGGTGCGCCCGATCATGGCGGGTAGACCGACGATCCGGTGCAGCGCGAAGCTCGCGCCGTCGCCGGAGCGCCAGACCGCGACCGCGCCCGGCCACGGATCGGCCGCGACCGCGAGCCACTGCAACACCGTCCCCTCCCCCGCGCCGCGGCCAAATCGAGCACGACGGCCGCGGGCCGGCCCGCCACGGGCGGCGGCGCTTGCCGGTCGGAGCAGGCGGAGCGCCCGGCGTCGCGAACACCGAAGGCTCGACCGCGCGGGTCGAGACGCGCCGCGTCGAGCCGTCGTCGATGCGCGTGACACGATGGAGCCGCGGCCCGGCCTGGGTCGGCACGGACAGGATGTCGCCCGGCTCGATCGCGACCCGGCGCGGCGAGAGCGCGAACGCGGCGCTCTCGCGCCCGGCCCAGAGATCCTGAAGCCACGCATCCGCCAGGCGTTGCGCCTCGGCGCGACGGGTCACGACGGCCGCGTCGGCGCGCGCTTCGCGCCGGCTTGAACCGCTGAGCCGGCGCGAGGCGACCGTGGCGCGGCGGTACTCCCCCTCCCCGTCCGTGAAGCCGAGTTCGACCTGCGCGGGCAGTTCGGTCTCTTGCGTGCGGACGAGATGAAGGGTGGTCTCCCTGTCGCCGAGAACGAGGTCATCCTCGGTGATCGTCGTCACGGCGCGTCCGCCCGTCCCCGGACGGTCAAGGCTCCGCCGCTCGCCACGGCGTCGAGGCCGAACAGGCGCGCGAGCGGCTCCAGGGCTTCCCGCGCCGACAGGGGGCGGTCGATACATAACCGTCCAGAAAACCGTCCACCGGGAGCACGGCCGGCGCGTCGATCCCGAAATCCGTCAGGACCGCGGCGATCAGCCGGTCGAGAGCGACGCCCTCCAGCCGTCCTGTGATCCAATGCCCGGTCTGCCAGTTGAGGCCGTCGGCCCAGACCCGATCGAAATCCGGGAACGCCGGGTCCTGGCTACGCGCCCTATGCGCGCACGATCGCCAAACCGGTCGGCGGAACCGTGCGGGTCGCGGTGAACGGGGTGGAGCAGGCGAGCGAGACGGATTCGTCTGCGACGCCGCGACCGGGCTCGTGACCTTCTCAACCGCCCCGCCGCCCGGCGCGGTCGTCACGGCCGGGTTTGCGTTCGACGTGCCGGTCCGCTTCGATGCGGACGAGCTCGACATCGACCTCTCGGCCTTCGAGGCGGGCGCGATCCCGCAGATCCCGCTCGTCGAGATCGTCGCCGTAGCGCCGCCTCTCCCCGCTGCGGGGAGAGGCGAAGGACAATGCCCATGCGCACCATCCCCCGAAGACCTCGCCGCCCATCTCGACGGCGGCGCGACGACGCTGTGCCATTGCTGGAGGCTCATCCGCCGCGACGGCGCGGGCTTCGGCTTCACCGATCACGACCGCGACCTCGCCTTCGGCGGCACGACTATGCGGCCCGCACCGGCCTCGAGGCCGCGGAGGCGACCGCCGAACTCGGCTTCGCGGTCGGCGGCGGCGAGGTGTCGGGCGCGCTCGTCTCGGCCGGCATGACCGAGGACGACATCGCGGCCGGGCTCTACGACGACGCCGCGCGTCGAGACCTGGCTCGTCAACTGGGCCGACCCGGAGGAGCGCTTGCTGCTCGATGTCGGCGCGCTCGGCGAGATCCGCCGCGCGGCGACGGCGCTTTCGTCGCCGAGGTGCGCGGCGTGATGCACCGCCTCGACGAGGAGCGCGGCCGGCTCTTCCGCGCCACCTGCGCGGCCGATCTCGGCGATCGCGCAATGCGGCGTCGACCTCGACGATCGCGGCCTTCAGCACGACGGGCGCGGTCGACCCGCACCGACGGCGCGCTCGGCCTCGCGGCGGCGGCTCTCGCCGGCTTTGCGGACGGCTGGTTCACTGGCGGCAAGCTCGTCTGGCTCACGCGGCGCCAATGCCGGGCTCGCCGTCGAGGTCAAGGCGCACCGGCGTCGCCGGCGGCGAGGCCGAGTTCGACCTGTGGCAGCGCGCGCCGCGGCCCGATCGACGTCGGCGACACGTTCCGCGTCACCGCCGGCTGCGACAAGCGCTTCGCCACCTGCCGCGAGAAATTCGCCAACGTCGTCGAATTTCCGCGGCTTCCCGCACATGCCCGGCAACGATTTCGTCCTGCGCGTCGCCCGCGCAGGGCGAGCCGGGCATCGACGGCGGGAGCTTTTTCCGATGACGTCGCGACCGACATCATCGCCGCGGCGCGCAGCTGGATCGGCACGCCCTATCGCCATCAGGCCTCGCTCAAGGGCGTCGGCTGCGATTGCCTCGGGCTGCTGCGCGGCGTCTGGCGCGACGTGATGGGCGCCGAGCCCGAGGCGCCGCCGCCTTATCGCCGCGGACTGGGCGGAGAGCCGGGCGGGGACGCGCTCGTCGCGGCCGCGCGGCGGCATCTCGTCGAGATGCGAGCCGCGCCTTCGAGGCCGGCGACGTGCTGCTCTTCCGCTGGCGCGAGCACCTGCCGGCGAAGCACTGCGCGATCGCGACCTCGCCGACCGATGTCCACGCGCATGATGGCCGACGTCGCCAGGTGCGATCCGGCCCTGGTGGGCGACGTCGTCGCGTATTCGCGATTCCGTTTCCCCGTAGGTGGCGAGTCGCCGCAGCGGACCGGCTGCCCGGATGCATTCCGCTTTCCGGGGACGACAGTCTCGCCGGCATGTGCCGATTCCACCTCGTTCTGCAGGGAGAGGTCCGGTTCCGCCGTGCGGCCGGATGAGGTCGGCAGGGCCCGCTCCGGGTAGACCGCGATCCCTGCACCCGGACGCGGCTTGCCGTCGCTCGACCTCTCCCGCTCGGCGAGGTGACGCACGCCCGCGGGAAATCCATGGCCACCCTCGTCCTCCACCGTCGGCTCGGCCGCTGGCAGCGCGCTCGGCGGGCCGATCGGCGGCGCCGTCGGCCGCGTGCTCGGCGCTCGCGGGCGCGCTCGTCGACAGCGCGCTCGTCGGCGGCGACAGCCCGCGCTTCGTCGAAGGGCCGCGCCTGAAGGAGATCGACGGCCTCGACCTCGACCGAGGGCGCGCCGATCCCGCGCGTCTACGGCCGCGCCCGCATCGGCGGGCAGCTGATCTGGGCGACGCGGCTCGAGGAGGTCGCGAACACCGACGGTCGAGCGCTCGGGCAGCCAGGGCGGCAAGGGCGTCGGCGGCGGCGCCGCAAGACCGTGCACCACCACCTATTCCTATTTCGCCAATCTCGCGGTCGGCCTGTGCGAGGGCCCGATCGCGCTTCGTCCGCCGGGTCTGGGCGGATGGGCGCGAGCTCGACCTCACGACGCTCGACCATGCGCGTGCATCGCGGCGACGAGACGCAAGCCGCCGATCCGCTGATCGTCGCGAAGGAGGGCGCCGACAACGCGCCCGCCTATCGCGGCCTCGCCTATGTGGTGTTCGAGCGCCTGCCGCTGGCCGAGTTCGGCAACCGCGTGCCGCAATTCTCCTTCGAGGTCGATCCGCCCGTCGACGGCCTCGGCCGCATGATCCGCGCCGTGTGCCTGATCCCGGGCGCGAGCGAGTTCGGCTACGACGTCGCGCCGATCATCGCAGGCGCTCGGCCTCGGCGCGACGCGGCCCGAGAACCGCCACCAGCTGCAGCGCGCCGACCGATGTGGTCGCCTCGCTCGACGCGCTGCAGGCGCTGTGCCCGAACCTCAAGCGCGTGTCGCTCGTGGTGAGCTGGTTCGGCGACGATCTGCGCGCCGGCCATTGCACGATCGCGCCGCGCGTCGAGAGCGCGCGACCAAGATCACCGACGGCGCCGACGTGGTCCGTCGCCGGGCTCGGCGCGCGGCGACGCGCAGGTCGTCTCGCACGGCGGACGGCGCGCCCGGCCTATGGCGGCACGCCGTCGGACGAAAGCGTCGATGCGGCTGATCAAGGACCTGAAGGAGCGCGGCCTCGAGGTGGTGCTCTATCCCTTCGTGATGATGGACATCCCGGCCGGCAACGCGCTTGCCGGATCCCGTACGGGCGGCGCCGGGCCAGCCGGCCTATCCCTGGCGCGGGCGCATCACCTGCGATCCCGGCGCCCGGCCGGGCCGGCATCGCCCGACGGCACCGCTGCGGCGCGCGGACGCAGGTCGCAGCGCGTTGGCTTCGCGCGCGGCTGGGCGGTTTCGACCGGCATGGTCGCTGCATTATGCCGAATCTCTGCGCGATCGGCAGGCCGGCGGCGTCGACGGCTTCATCATCGGCAGCGAGCTCGTCGGGCTGACGCGCGTGCGCTCCGCAGCCGGCGTCTATCCGGCGGTCGCGCAGCTTGCGGACGCTTGCCGGCGACGTGCGCGCCGTCCTCGGCGCGGCGCCGAAGATCGTCTATGCGGCCGACTGGACCGAATACGGCGCGCATGTGCGCGACGGCGGCGCGCGAGGTGCGCTTTCCGCTCGATCCGCTGTTGGCGCACGCGGCGATCGACGCGGTCGGCATCGATTATTACCCGCCGATCTCCGACTGGCGCGACGGGCCGGACCACGCCGATCTTGCGCGCGGCGCGCAGCGTCAACGACGTCGACTACCTGCGCGGGCGCCTCGGCGGCGGCGAGGCGTTCGACTGGTACTATGCCAACGACGCCGACCGCGCAGCGCGCAGACCCGCACGCCGATCACCGACGGCGCCTACGGCAAGCCATGGGTGTTTCGCGCCGAAGGATCTCGTGTCGCTGGTGGTCGAACCCGCATGTCGAGCGCGTCGGCGGCGTCGAGATCTGCCGCGACCGCATGGCCGCCGCAATCGAAGCCGATCTGGCTGACCGAGATCGGCATTCCGGCCGTCGACAAGGGGCCGAACGGGCCGAACGTCTTTCCCGATCCGAAATCGTCGGAATCCGCCTATCCGCCGTTCTCCCGCGGCGCGCGCGACGATCTCATCCAGGCGCGCGGCGCTCGAGGCGATCCTGTCGCGTTTCGATCCCGCGCTGCCGGCTTTCGAGCCGACGTACAATCCGGTCTCGTCCGTCTATGGCGGGCGCATGGTCGATCCGGACCACATGTTCGTCTGGGCCTGGGACGCGCGGCCGTTTCCGGCCTTTCCGGATTTCGACCTCGTGTGGGCGGACGGCGCCAACTGGGAGACCGGCCATTGGATCACGGGCCGGATCGAGGGCGTGGCCCTCGACCGGCTGATCGCCGCGATCCTGACGGATTTCGGGATCGCCGATGCCGGCCGCGCTCCCGGTCGACGGTTTCCTGGACGGCTATGTGATCGACCGGCCGATGTCGGCGCGCGGAGCGCTCGAGCCGCTGATGCGGCTGTTCGGCATCGACGCCGTGGCGACCGGCGGCGCCGACGCGTGGCGCGGACGCGGCGGGCGCGCTGTCACGACGATCACCGAGGACGACTCGTTCTCGGCGACAGGAGCCGGCCCTTCAAGCTCACCCGCGCGCAGGAGACCGAGCTGCCGCAGCAGGTCGAAATCGGCTTCACGGACGGCGAGACGGATTACCGCCGCGCCGCCGTCGCCTCGCGCCGCCTCGTCGGGTCGAGCCGGCGGGAAGCGCGCGCGGATGCCGCCATCGTCACGCGCCGCGCCGAGGCGCAGCGCCTGGCGGACTCACATGGGTCCGCCGCACGCGAAAGGACGGCGACGCCTGGGAGCCGTCCGACGTGCCGCTCGGAGAGGATGCCGAGCGGTATGAGGTGGACGTGCTGCAAGGCGGGGCGGTCCTGCGCACCCTCGCCAGCGCCGTCCCGACGGCGCTCTATCCCGCCGCGCAGGAGTTGGCCGATTTCGGCGCGCCTCAAGCCGCGCTCGCGCTCCGCGTGGCGCAGGTGAGCCCCGTGGTGGGGCGCGGGTTCGAGGCGGTCGTGACGGCGCCGGTAGTTTAGCGAGCCCTCACCTCGCCCAGGGGGAGAGGTCGAGACGGCGCGGCAGCGCCGTCCGGGTGAGAGGAAAGTCCTTTCCGGAGGGGACTACTCGGCTGTTCGTCCAACCCTGAGAGAGCTCGCCCCTCACCCGGTGCGCTGCCGCGCACTCGGCCTCTCCTTCCGGAGAGGCAATGCACCCAGCCTCGTCAACGCAAGGACAACCCATGCCCGACACGCCCAACCTGGCGCTGCCGCTGATCGCGGCCGCGCAGGCCCAAAAACACGTCACCCACAACGAGGCGCTTCTCGCCATCGACGCGCTCGTGCATTGCGCCATCAAGGACAAGGACCTCGCCGCCCCGCCCGCCGCGCCGGCGGAGGGCGACCGCTACATCGTCGCCGCGTCCCCGACCGGCGCGTGGGCCGGCAAGGCCGGAATGATCGCGGCGTGGCAGGACGGCGTGTGGCGGTTCTATGCCGCGAAGGCTGGCATGATCGCCTTCGCGGTCGATGAACGCCAACTCTATCACTTCAACGGTTCGGCGTGGGCTCCGGGCGCCGCCGCGATCACCAACCTTCAAAATCTTACGTTTCTCGGGGTCGGCGCGACCGCGGACGCCGCGAACCGGTTCAGCGCCAAGCTGAACAAGGCGCTCTGGACCGCAAAGGCGCGGGCCGAGGGTGGGGA
>CAVSLO010000024.1:0-10213 GCA_963728675.1 uncultured Alphaproteobacteria bacterium
AGCTCTCGACGACCGGGCCAGCTTTCGCCGGTTCTGTGGCTTTGCCGCTCACGAGCCCACGCCGGAACGCACCGCCTTCGTACGCTTCCGCGCCGAGTTGCTGCGCCGCGGCCTGGACCGGGCCCTGTTCGAGAGCATCACACGTCAGCTCGATCAGCGCGGCGTTGTGGTGCGCACCGGCACGCTGGTCGATGCCACCCTGATCCCGTCAGCGAGCATCCGTCATGACGACGAGGCCCGCTGGGCGGGTCATCGCCGTCACAAGCCCGTGCACGGCTACAAGGCCCATGTCGCAACCGACCAAGAGGCGGGGCTGATCCGCGGTATGGAGATCACGACCGCCAACATCCACGATGCAGCCGAGTTGGAGGCGGTGCTGCCACCTGAGCCAGGCGCAGTCTATGGCGACAGCGCCTTTGCGGGTGCCCGGCCTGAAGGGGTGATCCGCGTCCGAGGCGGCACGCCGCGCATCGTGCACACGAGCACCTGGGGCGGACCAGAGGCACTCGCGCGCTTGGAGGCGCACAATGCTGAGGTGCGGCGCGTGCGAGCGCGGATTGAGAAGGTGTTCGGCACGGTCAAGCGCTGCTACGGCCTGCGGCGGATGCGCTGGCTGGGGCTCGCCAAGGCGGGTCTGCAGGTCAGGTTGGCGGCGATGGCCTACAATCTGCGCCGCAGCTGGCGCTTGCTGGCACTCATGCCGGCGTGAGGCCCGCTCGGACTGGCCTCTGCCCCGGGCGGGATCGGCCACCCCACAGCGGCCTCGGTCGACGGGGAGGAAAGGCTGAACCCACCCCAGAGTGGGACAAAACAGCCGTCCTTCACGCCAAACCAGCTACCCGCACACAGGTCTCATGAAACGTGTCGTTCGTCTCATCTCTCACGCGGCTTGGCGGGCACGAGTCTTGGGCGCCGCTCTTGGGCGCCGCACAGGGCTGCGGTCCGACCATCCATTCTGGAATTCTTGCAGCTTCCCACGAAATCTGTTTATTGTACGATTTCGTACTGTCCACTCGGCCCCCCGCTCAAGGGCCCAACTAGGGCGCCGCCATGGACAAACCACCCGTTATCCTCCTCGTCGAGGACGAGGTGCTCATCCGTATGCTCGCGGCCGAGATTCTCTCAGAGGCGGGCTTCACCGTCATCGAGAGTGCGAGCGCCGACGAGGCGTTGACGATCCTTCAAGCTCGATCCGATGTGCAACTGCTGTTCACCGATGTGAACATGCCAGGCTCGCTGGACGGTCTCGCCCTCGCGCACATCGCGCATGAGCAGGCGCCCGGAGTGAGCATCCTGATCGGTTCAGGCCTGCTTCGGCCTGGTCCTGGAGAGTTGCCGCCGAAAGCCCAATTCATCGCGAAACCCTACGCGCCGTCTGACCTCACCGAGGCTGTGTGGGGCTTGGCGCGAGCATATTGAGCGTCGGGCCCACCCGACGCGCGCTCGTTGCGAACTGCGACGCACTGTGCGATATCGTACACTGAGTCGTCTATCCAACAATAAAGTGCACGGGCGGGCACGATGCGGAGGAAACAGCATGCTCACGCAACCTGGCCGGGTGGAGGTCTCGTTCTATCCGGATGACCTCTTTCCTCGACTGCGGCGCGCGCTTGCGACCTTGGCCGATATCGAGATCCGCTACGAGATCGAGCGCGATCATCTGGAGAGCTGGTCCGGCCCGAAGGAGGAGAAAGAACGTCTCCTGGCCGAATTGGAGCGGCGCTACAGGGCAAGCCGAGAGCCGCTGGTGTCACGCCTTGAAAGGTGGCGCCTGAAAGGAAGAGGTTTGGAACCGGCCGCCCCGCGGAGAACCGATCACTAATGGGCGCGGGGTGCCCAGGAGATCTCGCAGGAGGTGTTCGGCCTGGTCCAGGATCGTCTCACGAAGAACATCGAAGCCGTGAACCGGATTGTGGGAAGCCGGTCGGTGCAGGACCTCGTGGCGGTGCAGAGCGATCTCGTGCGGGACAACCTGCAGCAAGTGATCGAGACCAACCGCCGCGTCGCCGAAGTGTCACTGCGCATTGCCGACGAGGCGGCCCGCACCATCCAGGCTCAGGCGAACGAAAACGCCAATCAGGTCCGCCGCGCCGCCTAACTCTGGGGCTCTTTGATCTGCAAACCTTTGAGGCCCGGCCAAGCGCCGGGCCTTCTGCTTTTCCATCCGCTGTCCTGCCTGCGCTCACCGCCGGAAGCCATGCTGAGCCGATACTCCCGCCGCAGCCGCTCGATCAGGTCTGAACAGAGGTTCGCGCCCGCCGGCGCCCGGCCCGGACCGCGATCTGAGTCCAGGCCGCCGCGGGCCTTGATTCCCCATTGCCGACAGCATCTTAGCTGATCCTGCCTTATTCTTGACACCTCTGAGGCCGGGGCCTAAGGTTTCGGCGGCTTCGGGGGCGTCCAAAGCCGGCTTTGCACTCGGCACGCGCGGGGTTCGCCATGAACGGCAACGATGCGGGGGACGAGCGCGGGACCGGACCGCGGTCATCCGCCGACAGCGATCTCTCCGCGAGGCTCAAGAGCCTCGAAGGCAAGCTCGACCAGAAGCGGCCTCCCGCGTCCGGTCGTGACGAGCATCCGGAGCGGTCATCCTCGGACCCGTCGGCGATGGGCCGCGCGTTCCGCATGTCGGCGGAGTTCGTGGCCGGGGTTGTCGCGGGCGGCATGCTGGGCTGGCTTTGCGACCGCTGGCTTGGAACGCGTCCCTGGGGATTGATCGTTTTCTTGATGCTCGGCTTCGCGGCCGGCGTTTATAACGTGATGCGGGCATCCGGATTCGCCGGGCCGCCATCGGGCAAGGACGGCCGGACGGGATCGTAGCCGCGACAAACCTAAGGGCGCTCGGCCGCGGCGGGCGGGCGCCGTGACAAGAAACCGACAGGGAACGCCATGGCCGATCCGATCCACCAGTTCGAGCTGAAGCCGCTGTTCAAGCTCGGCCGCATCGGCCAGACCGAGATCGTGTTCACCAATTCGGCGCTCTACATGATGGCCGCCGTGGCGATCATCATCCTGCTCACCGTGTACGCGACCCGGCGCGGATCGCTGGTTCCGGGGCGGCTGCAAGCCATGGCCGAGATGTCCTACGAATTCGTGGCCGGAACCGTCCGAAGTTCCGCCGGCGAGGAGGGCATGCGGTTCATGCCGTTCGTGTTCTCGCTGTTCATGTTCATCCTGATCCTGAACCTGTTCGGGATGGCGCCTTACGGCTTCACGGTGACGAGCCACATCATCATCACCTTCGCGCTCGCCGCGCTCGTGATCGGCACCGTCATCGTCTACGGCGTCATGAAGCACGGGACGCATTTCTTCGGCCTGTTCGTGCCGTCCGGCGTGCCGGCGTGGCTCCTGCCGCTCCTCGTCGCGATCGAGGTCATCTCCTTCGTGTCGCGCCCGCTCAGCCTCTCGGTGCGCCTTTTCGCCAACATGCTGGCGGGCCATATCGCGCTCAAAATCTTCGCGGGCTTCGTCGCCACCCTGCTGACCGCGGGCTTCTGGAGCATTCTGTCGCCGCTGCCGCTCGCGCTCACCGTCGCGCTCACGGCCCTTGAGGTGCTGGTCGCGGTGCTGCAGGCCTACGTCTTCGCCGTTCTCACCTCGATCTACCTCAACGACGCCCTTCACCCCGGCCACTGACGGCCGGATTTTCCCGCCTGAACCCATCTTTCCAACCTCGGAGGAGTTCTCGATGGATCCCGTTGCTGCGAAATACATCGGCGCCGGTCTCGCTTGTCTCGGCATGGCGGGCGCAGGCATCGGCCTCGGCAACCTGTTCGGCCAATTCCTGTCCGGCTCGCTGCGCAACCCCTCGGCGGCCGAAGGCCAGCGCGGCACGCTCCTCCTCGGCTTCGCGCTGACGGAAGCGCTCGGGATCTTCTCGCTGCTGATCGCGCTCCTGCTGCTGTTCGCCGTCTAGGGCGGTCTGCCCGCCGCGCGTTCGTCACGCGGCGGCCGGGCACGATACGGACCGGAGCGGCGCGCCGCTCCCGAGCCCCTTTGGGAGAGCGCCATGGCACAACCCCAGCAGCAACCGCAGCATTCGATGACCGGCGCCGAAGCGCCGGGCGGGCACGCCCCCGGCGGCGCATTCCCGCCGTTCGCGAGCAACACCTTCGCCTCGCAGCTTCTCTGGCTCGCGATCACCTTCGGCCTGCTCTACTACCTCATGGCCAAGGTGGCGCTGCCGCGCATCGCGGCCATCCTGCACGACCGTTCGGTGCGCCTCTCCGGCGACCTGGACGAGGCGCAGAAGATGCGCACCGAAGCCGAGACCGCCGGCGCGGCTTATGAAAAGTCGTTGGCCGAAGCGCGCGGGCGGGCGAAAGCCATCGCGCAGGAGGCCCGCGACGCGCTGGCGGCCGAAAACGACGCCAAGCGCAAGGCGCTCGAGGCGGAACTCGCCCAAAAGCTCGCCGACGCCGAGTCCGCGATCAGCGCCCGCACCGCCGAGGCGATGGCGAGCGTGCGCGGCATCGCAGCCGACGCCGCCGCCGCCATCATCGAGCGGCTGACCGGCCAGAGTCCCGACCGGGCCGCCGTCGAAGCGGCGCTCGACCGCACCCTGGCGCGCTAGGGGAGACCGCCCATGATGACGGAAGCCGAATTCTGGGTTGCGGTCTCGTTTTTCATCTTCGTCGGGATCGTGTGGTACGTGGGCGGCTTCAAGACCCTCTTCGAGGGCCTCGATCATCGCGGCAAGCGCATCCAGGCCGAACTCGACGAGGCCAAGCGCCTGCGCGAGGAGGCGGCGCAGGTGCTCGCCGACTACCGCCGCCGGCGCGAGGAGGCCGAGCGCGAGGCCGAGACGATTGTCGCGAGCGCTCGCGAGGAGGCGCAACGCTCGGCCGAGGAGGCGCACCAGCGCATGACGGATTTCGTGGCCCGCCGCACGGCCGCCGCCGAGGCCAAGATCGCCCAGGCCGAGACGCAGGCGACCGCGCAGGTCCGCGCCGCCGCGGCCGACGCGGCGATCCGAGTCTCGGAGACGATCCTGCGCGAGCGCATGACCGGCGACGCCGCCCAGAGCTTGCTCGACCGCAGCCTCGCCGAAGTGCGGACGAAGCTGCACTCGTAAAAAGCCGCTCCCTGGCGAAACCCCGGATCAGCCTTCCGTCAGCTGCGCGATGCGGCTTTTAAGCCGCGTCACTTCGGCCTCAAGCTCGCGAATGCGCTGTTTCATGGCGGCTTCGGTCTGGCGCCCGGCGTCGCTCACGGCGGACACCCCATCGAAGAGGACGCCGATCTCGCCGCGACGCTGCCATGCGATATGGGCGCGATAGGTCGCGCTTCGCTGTGGAACGGTCAGATCGAATCGATCCGGCAAGGCGACGCTGGCCGGGACGGACAGCTTGGCGCCCGTTTCCGAGATATTGCGGATCACGCAGTCCAGGGTGCACTGGCCGTTGTTGTAGACGATGGTCGCCGCGATCAGCGACTTGAGGCGGGGCTTCGCCCGCAGCTCCGCGATGGACGTTTGCAGGGGGGTCTGCGCCATTGTTCCAAAGGGGGTTCCTCGCCTGGCGCGGAACCGCCCTCCTCCGGGGTTGCCGCCCTCGCGGGCGAACCGACGGCCATGTCACCCGAAAAAGCTTAAGACTTTCGATCCAGGACGCGAGGGGTCTGTTCCGGGATGCGATGTCGGGCCGCCCCGGCAAGCCGGTGCAGGCGCAAGGTCCGTCCATGGCTCAACGAGATTGTCATCGCCGGGCTTGATCCACCGCCTTGCGTTTCGTGCGCCGCCCTCGTATATGCCGCGCTTCGCGTTCGCTCCGGCCGGGGGCTGAACGGACGGCGCGGGGTCTTCCGCGCAGGGTTTCGTCCACGAAATCCGTCGTCCCGTGTCTCCGCCTTCGAACAACCGCTCGGGCCTTGGCAGGCTCGAAGGGCTTGGCGCCGATCGGACGCGCGAAACCGGCTCCCCTCACAGAGCTGAACCGAAACCTGAAGAAAGGCCCGTCATGCCTCTCTACGAGCATGTATTCATGGCCCGCCAGGACGTGACGCCGCAGCAGGTCGAAACGATGATCGACCAGTACCGCGGCGTCATCGAAGCAGAACGGCGGCACGATCGAGAAAACCGAGCAGTGGGGCGTCAAGTCCCTCGCGTACCGGATCAAGAAGAACCGCAAGGCGCACTTCGCCCTGTTCAATCTCGACGCGCCGCCGGCCGCGGTCGCCGAGATGGAGCGCCAGATGCGCATCAGCGAGGACATCCTGCGCTTCATGACCGTCCGGGTCGACGCCTTCGAGGACGGTCCGTCCGTGATGATGCAGAAGCGCGACCGCGACGAGCGCAAGGACCGCGAGCGCGGCCGCGACCGTGACGGCGACGGCGAGTTCGGCGGGCGCGACCGCGACGACCGCCGTGACCGCGAGCGCCCCCGCCGGAGCGACGGCGAGGGCGGCGGGGTCCAATCGGCGGCTGGGGAGGTCTGATCATGGCGTTTGGTGCAGGTGGCGGCGGCGGCGGACGCCGTCCGTTCTTCCGCAGGCGCAAGACGTGCCCGTTCTCGGGCCCGAACGCGCCGAAGATCGACTACAAGGATGTCAAGCTGCTCTCGCGCTACGTGTCCGAGCGCGGCAAGATCGTGCCGTCCCGGATCACGGCCGTGTCGGCCAAGAAGCAGCGCGAACTCGCCCAGGCGATCAAGCGCGCCCGCTTCCTGGGGCTGCTGCCCTACGTGATCCGATAGAGGGCCCCGCCTCTCCCGCTTGCGGGAGAGCGGGTCTAAGCAAACCGCCCGGCGGCGCTGCGCTCCGCCGGGCTCGTTGGGGCGGCCGGCGCGCCGCCTCTAACCCCGCGAGATGCGGCGGGACAGCGAATATGATTTCTCTTCTGGCGATCGGTTTCGGAGCCGGCCTGGCTTCGGCGCTCCTCTTCGCGGTGGTCGTCACCGGGTCGCCGCTCGCGCTCGTCCTGTCGCTGGTCGCGCCGCTCCCCGTCTTCATCGCCGCGCTCGGCTGGAATCATCGCGCGGGGCTTGTCGCCGCGCTGACCGGCGCCGGCGCCGTGGCCCTCGCATTCAAGCCCGCGGCGGGCGTCGCCTTCGCCCTCGGCTGGGCGTTGCCGGCCTGGTGGCTCGCCTATCTCGCCCTCCTCGCCCGCCCCCGGCCGGACGGCGCGCCGGAATGGTATCCGCTCGGCCGCCTGCTGTTGTGGATCGCCGCGATCGCCGCGGTTGTTACGCTCGTCGGCATGGCGGCGCTCGGCGGCGGCGACTACGATGCGTATCGCGCCACCATGCGAAAGGCGTTTGAAGGCTTTCTCCGCGTCCAGGCGTCCCGTCCCGGCGGCTCGGCCCCGAGCGCGGACCTCCTGGACGCCGTCGTCGGCGCCGTGCCGCTGTTCCTGGCGTCAAGCTTCGTCACCGTCCTGACGGTGAATCTCTGGATCGCCGCCAAGGTGGTCTCGATCTCGCAGCGCCTCCCGCGGCCCTGGCCCGACATCCCGCACACCGCCATGCCCAGAACGGCGCTGGCGCTGTTGGGCGGCGCGGTGGTCGTCGGATTCCTGCCCGGCTTCGTCGGCGCGCTTGGGCTTGCGGTCACGGGGGCGCTTCTCGTCGCCTTCGCGCTGCAAGGCCTCTCCATGCTGCACGAAGTCTCGCGCGGGCGACCGAGCCGCGGAATGCTGCTGGCCGGAACGTATGTCCTCGCCATCGTTCTCGGCCAGATCATGCTGCCGGCGCTGGCGCTCGCCGGCATCGCCGACGCGGCGTTCGGCCTGCGCCATCGGTTCCCGTCCGGAGGCGCCGGACCTCGCTCCACCTGAAAACTGCACGACATCAAAGGAGAGACTTATGGAAGTGATTCTGCTCGAGCGCGTCGCCAAGCTCGGCCAAATGGGCGACACCGTGCGCGTGCGCGACGGTTACGCGCGCAACTACCTTCTGGCGCGCGGCAAGGCGCTGCGCGCGACGCAGGACAACAAGAGTCGGTTCGAAACGCAGCGCGCGCAGCTTGAAGCCCGCAACCTGGAGCGCCGCAAGGACGCCGAGGCGGTGGCCGAAAAGCTCAACGGCCAAAGCTTCGTCATCATCCGCCAGGCGGGCGAGAGCGGCGTTCTCTACGGCTCGGTCTCGACCCGCGATCTCGCCGAGACGCTGTCGGCCGGCGGGTTCACGGTCGGGCGCGAGCAGATCGTGCTCAACGCCCCGATCAAGACGCTTGGCCTCCACACGGTTCCGGTCGCGTTGCACCCGGAGGTCGAGGTGAGCGTGACCATCAACGTCGCCCGCAGCCCGGACGAAGCCGAGCGGCAGGCGCGCGGCGAGTCGGTCTCGACCCGCGAGGAGACCAATCTCGACGACCTCGGCCTCGAAGTCGGCGCGGCGCTGGCCGAAGCCGGGCCAGAGGAATCGCTGGGCGAGCGCTAAGGGATCTTGAGGTCGCGACGCGGGGGCGCCGCTGATGCCGGCGCGCCCCGCCCGCCTTCGCCGTCCACCCTCCCCGCGCAGGGGCGGGACTAGACGCGCGCCGCGGCTCCGCGTCGGTCGCAGCGAGGTTGGCCCAGAGCTGCGATCGCGCCCGCGGGCGGGCGTCCCGATCGGGCGCCCAGAGCAAGCCGGTTCGAACCTGGCCCTTGCTCGTCAGAGGCTTGGTCTGGCTGGGGCGCCCCGCGCAGGGGTGGGACTGGGACTAGAGCGGTGTGCGTTTTAATTGGACGCATAGCCGGCGGCTTTGAAGAAGTTCCAGCATTCGTCGGGGCTGAAGAGAGCACAGATGTCGCCCAGCGCGGCCCACAGCGCCTCGAAGGTGCGCGTTGCTCGCCGCGCAGGTGCGCCTTCAGCTTGGCGAAGGCGTTCTCGATGGGGTTCAGATCGGGCGAATACTGCGGCAGGAACAGAACCAGGCGCCGCGCGCCTTGAGTGCTTTTGCGGCGCGGGCGCTCTTTGTGGATCGAGAGATTATCCGCGATCACGACATCGCCGCGTTGAAGGGTTGGGGCGAGTTGGGTCTCGACATAGGCGTTGAACGCCGTGCGATCCATGGCGCCGTCCACCACCCAGGGCGCGGTGAGCCCATCGCATCGGAGCCCGGCGATAAAGGTCGGGTGCCCCACCCCCGAACGGCGCCGCGGCGCGCAGGCGCTCCCCGCGACGGCTGCGCCCGCGCAACCGCGTCATCTTCGTGTTGACCGCAGTCTCGTCGATGAACACCAAGCGTGCCGGCTGAAGCAGCATCCGGGGCTGACGCTTCTCGATCCACTCCCGGCGCCGCTCACGCACGTCGGCGCGTTCGCGCTCCGTGGCCATCAGCTGTTTTTTTATATGTGAACCCTGCCGTGACAGCAGCGCGGGCGAGGCCGGGCTGGCGATCACGCCGCACTCCGCCTGAAGCGCACGCGCCAGTTCGGGCATGGTGATGTCTGGCTGCGCCTCGACGCGCGCGATCAGAAAAGCTTGGTAGGGCGCCAGCTTGCCCTTGCCGCGCGGACGTCCCTGGCGCGCCGGCTGGGCCGATCCCGTCTGTCCATCCGCTCGAGGAGCTTGACGGCGCAAGTCTCGCTGACCCCAAAGTGGCGGGCTGCTTCACGACAGAATGGCCCGGCGCGCACGTGCGCCACGAGGCGCGAGCGAAGTCGAACGAATAGCTCTGACCCATGTCGCCCTCCCGATCATGGGGAATCACCAATGACCCTTCCTGTGAACCCCGCCCAATTCCTCCTTCAGGCACGTGCTCTAGACGCGGCGGCGGCTCCGCGTCGGGTCGCAGCGAGGTTGGCCCAGAGCTGCGATCGCGCCCGCAGGCGGGCGTCCCAGATGGGGCGCCCGGAGCAGCCGGTTCGAACCTGGCCCTTGTTCGTCAGAGGCTTGGTCTGGGCTGGGGCGCCAGGGATTCGAACCTGGGGGAATGGCGGAATCAAAAGCCACCCGCCTCACGTTCTATATTTTTGATGTCTTTCGCTTTTCGAGATCAGTCCGCCGCCCCTGTGCCGGTTTTTGTGCGGTGATCGGCTCGCCCGTAGCGGCGTCGAACTCCACCAAGCCATTGCCGGGCGCGGCGTTCGGGGGGTTCTCGGCTGTGCCGGTTTCTGTGCCGGCCGGACGCGCCGCCTGGCGCCGGGCCTCGACCTCCAAGAAAGCGTAGGCGCGCTCGGTCTGGGCGACGCTGGTGTGCCCGAGCTGGTCACGGGCCATCTCCAAGGACCAACGCTCCTCCTGCAGCAGGCGACAGCCGTGGGTGCGGCGCAGATCGTGCCAGCGGAGGTTTC
>CAVSLO010000025.1:0-107005 GCA_963728675.1 uncultured Alphaproteobacteria bacterium
CGGCTGCGTGACGCTGCAGATCGTGCGCGATTGGGTGCTGCGCTTCAACGCTCGGGGACCTGAGGGCCTCCGGACCGGCCGGGCACCAGGGGCCCCGCCGCGGCTCACCGATGCGCATCGCGCGGCCTTGGTGGCCCGGGTCGATGCGGGCCCGATCCCGGCCATCCACGGCGTGGTGCGCTGGCGCTTGATCGATCTGATCCAGTGGCTCTGGGAGGAGTTCCGCCTCTCCATCTCCAAGCAGACGCTGAGCCGGGAGCTGCGGGCCATGAACTACCGCAAGCTCTCGGCCCGCCCGCGCCATCACGCGAAGAACGAGGCCGCAGTCGCCGCTTTTAAAAAGACTTCCCGGCCCGTTTGGAGGCGATCCGGCAGGCGGTCGGCGGCAAGCCCCTAGAGATCTGGTTCGCCGATGAGGCGCGGATCGGGCAGAAGAACAAGATCACGCGGCGCTGGGCTAAACGCGGCACGCGCCCTTCAGCTCCGAAAGACCAAAGGACAGCGTCGGCCTACATCTTCGGCGCGATCTGCCCGGCTCACGGCAAGGGCGCTGGCCTGGTGCTGCCGCGCTGCACGACCGAGGGGATGACCTTGCACCTGAACGAGATCGCGCAGGCGGTTGCACCCGGGGCGCATGCCCTTGTCTTGGTGGACCAGGCGGGCTGGCATCAGTCGAAGAGACTTGTGGTCCCCGACAACATCACGCTTGTACCGCTCCCGGCCAAGGCGCCGGAGTTGAACCCGGCCGAGAACGTCTGGCAGTACATGCGCGAGAACTGGATCTCGAACCGGATCTTCACCTCCTACCCAGACATCGTGCGCCACATCACCAGGCGCTGGATCCCTTTCGCAGAAAGGAGGGGTTTGGAAGACATGACCCTTGGGCCAACGGCTTACCTGGCGGCGAAAGCCAAAGGGGACCGTAGCATGCCGTCGAAGCGGGAGCGGTCCGAAGACGCTGACGATCCCGTCCCGCAAGGCCCGCGCGATACGGTGAGGACTGGATTGTTCGAACCTCAGCCTCCAACGATGCAAGGGTACATCCCCCGACACAGCGTCTTACGGCGGGGCCACCGCGATAGGGCGACAAGGATGTCGTCGCTCGAACCTTCCACGCGGTGGGCGATGGGACATCATCCCATTCAAGGGGGCGAACGAGGCACCTACGTCGCGCTCGACACGTCCAGCACCACGGGAATGTGGGATCGCCCGACGCGCCGCGAGGCGCAGGGCGACGGAGCCGCCGTAGTACTCCGAGGACGGGAAAGCCGTCCACATGGGGAAGGGCGGTAGGTGTCCTGAGACCCGGACGGGGAGGTACGCGAGATGCGAAACGCCGAAACCGTCCTGGGGATCATCCGCATTGCGGAGGACACTGGAGAGCTGGGTGCTCCGAAAGGCGCACGCCCGGTTCGGGGAGGGGCGGATGGAAAAGTGCTCACGGAGCAACTCGCCAGCCGCCTACTCTACCTCGACCACTGCTGCGAGGCGTGGAACAAGCTCACTGATCGGCCTTGGCTTATCATGTCCATCGGCCTGAGAGACTGGGCTCATAGGTTCTGATCACCGGGACTTGGTAGTGCGCCGGGAGACCGGTCAGGAGTAGTCGGTGAGAGTCCGATACGACGAAGGAGTAGCGATCCACGTCGGCCCCGAGCCGTGCGTGTCTGGCCGCGAGGCCAGGGGCGAAGCGTCGGCAGGGGATCGTGCAGGCCAGCCATCGAGCCGCGAAAGTCCCATGGTTCCGGATGCCGACGCTGTTACCAAAGCGGAAGGCCACACGAGCGAGGGCGCCAGCGCGAGCCCCCGGTCGATCCGGCGTGGTCAGAGACCCTGGCATGCACGCACGCTCCTGGCACGGGAACCGGGAGATCTCCCGCCCGACCACAGGCCCTCGGGCCGTCTGGTCCGCATCGGGAAGGCGAGGAGCCGTCGCCGATGATGCACGGACGGGAGAAGTCAGACCTCGCCATAGTAGCGGCGAAGCCGGCGAACAACGACGGGCGACCGTCCGCGGAGTTGGTGGAGCGAAGGGCGGGGGCCGAGGGGAACGCGGGCCAGGACCGCACGCGCCGGGCTCAGGACCGGGCAAGCGTGTCACAGGGGCTGGACCGCGTACGGCACGTTGCACGGCAAAGAAAGAAGGAACGGTTCACCGCGCTCCTCCACCATGTCACCCCCAACCTGCTCCGGACGGCCTTCTTCGCCCTCAGGCGGCAGGCCGCCCCCGGCGTGGACGGGCTGACATGGCAGGCCTACGAAGCGGACCTCGATCGCCGGATCGAGGGCTTGCACGAGCGGGTCCACCGGGGAGCGTACCGGGCGCTGCCCGCCCGCCGCGGGTTCATCCCCAAGGCGGACGGCAGCCAGCGCCCGCTGGCCATCGCGGCGCTGGAGGACAAGATCGTCCAACGGGCCACGGCGGCGGTGCTGAACGCGATCTACGAGGAGGACTTCCTCGGGTTCTCGTATGGCTTCCGGCCCGGGCGCGGGGCGCACGACGCGCTCGATGCGCTCGCGGTCGGGATCACCAGCACCAAGGTGAGCCACATCTTGGACGCCGACATCCGGTCGTTTTTCGACGCGGTGAGCCAGGAATGGCTCCTCCGTTTCCTGAACCACCGGATCGGCGACCCGCGCATCCTCCGCCTGATCCGGAAATGGCTGAACGCGGGGGTCCTGGAAGACGGGGTCGTGAGCGTCGGTGAGACGGGGACAGGGCAAGGATCGGTGATCTCGCCGCTCTTGGCCAACGTCTACCTGCACTACGTGTTCGATCTCTGGGCCGAGCGCTGGCGACGGCGGGAGGCCCGCGGGGACATGATCATCGTCCGCTACGCGTCCACATCGTGGTCGGTTTCGAGCACGAGGCCGATGCCCGACGCTTCCGGGACGCGATGCGCGCGCGCTTGGAGGAGTTTGCGCTGGCGCTGCATCCGGACAAGACCCGCCTGATCGCGTTTGGCCGCTTCGCGGCGGACCGGCGCGCCCAGCGCGGGCTCGGCAAACCGGAGACCTTCTGTTTCCTGGGGTTCACCCACATCTGCGGGCGATCCCGCCGGGGCACCTTCCAGCTCCAGCGGAAGAGTCGCGCCGACCGCATGCGGGCGACCCTGCGGCGGGTCAAGGACGTGCTGCGGCGGCGCATGCATCAGCCGATCCCCGTCCAGGGGCGCTGGCTGACGCAGGTGGTCAACGGCTACTTTGCCTATCATGCGGTGCCAACGAACCGCCGTGCCCTCATGGCCTTCCGCCACCATGTGACCGACCTGTGGCGGCGCACGCTGCGGCGGCGCAGCCAAAAAGACCGGCTCACATGGGCCCGGATGGCGAAGTTGGCCGATGCCTGGCTCCCCCGACCGCACCTCCTTCACCCCTGGCCGAGTGAACGTTTCGCCGTCAGACACCCAAGGTGGGAGCCGAGTGCCCGAATTGGGCTCGCTCGGATCTGTGCGGGGGGCGCTCAGTAATGGGCGTCCCTACCGCGATTTAGGTGGGGGTAGTTGGCGTCGAACCGCTCGACGATGAAGTGGGCATGATCACGGTTTTTGGCGAAGATGATCGTCTTGCCGAGCCGATCGCCGCCCGCGACCTTAGCCCGTGGGTCATCAGGTGCTCCAGCACCTTGTCGACCGTGTCGGCGTTGAAGAGCCACTTGTTGACGGCGCCGCGCCTCGACCCGATCGGGGACGTTGCCCGTCCTCATCCCACTCCAGCGCGTCCCACTGCTCCTTCTCCTCCTCGGACAGGTCGTCGTAGCGTGATCCCCTCGCGCTGAAACTTGAGCGGCACCGAGACGGCCGGGGCGGACGAGGAAGCCGTCCTGGACGGCCTCATCGAGGCCATAGGCGTCGGTGGGAACGCCGCGCTCCAGGTCGAACAGGCGGTAGGTGTCGCGGTCGATCTCGTCCTTGGGGGTGGCGGTCAGGCCGACCAGGAGGCAGTCGAAGTAGTCGAAGATCGCGCCGTACTTCTGGTAAACGGAGCGGTGCGCCTCGTCGATGATGACGAGGTCGAAGTGCCCGACGCCGAACCGGCGCTGCGCCCTCGGCGTCTCGTCGATCAGGCCCATCATCGTCGGATAGGTGGAGACGTAGACCCGGCCCTGGGCGTCCTTCTCGGTGACGAGGTTGACGGGCGACGGACGACGGCAGGAATCGCTTGAACGCGTTCACCGCCTGGTTGACGAGCGCGACCCGGTCCGCGAGGAACAGGACCCGCTTGACCCAGTTCGCCCGCATCAGCAGATCGCAGAGCGCGATGACGGTGCGGGTCTTGCCCGCGCCGGTCGCCATCACCAGCAGCGCCTTGCGCTGGTGGTCGCGCTCGAACGCCTCGGCGACCCGCCGGATGGCGCGCGTCTGGTAGTAGCGCTCGACGATCGCCGGATCGATCTGTTCGGTGGCGAGTGGCTTCCGCAGTCGCTGCGCCGCTGGATCGCGAGTTCCAGCTCGTCCTTGGTAGAAGCCCTGGACGGCGCGCGGCGGGTAGCGCAGCGTCGTCCCAGAGCCAGTGCTCGTAGCCGTTGGTGTAGAAGATCACCGGCCGCTGGCCGAACTGCTTCTCCAGGCAGTCGGCGTAGAGCTTGGCCTGCTGCTGGCCGACGCGGGCATCGCGCCGTGGTCCGCTTGGCCTCGACGAGGCCGAGCGGCTTGCCGTCGTCGCCCCAGAGCACATAGTCGACGAAGCCCTCGCCCTTCGTGGTTGGGCATGCCGGTGACCTGGAATTCGCGGTCTCGGGCCTGGTCGAGCGGCCAGCCGGCCTCATTAGCAGCAGGTCGATGAAGGCGTCGCGGGTCTGCGGCCTCGTTGTAGTCGTGGGTGTCGGCTCGCGCCTCGTTGGCCTGCTTGGCCGCGGCGACCTCGGCCCGAAGTTGCGCGATCTCGGCTTCGAGGCGGGTCCGCTCGGTTTCGCTGGCCCGCCGTTGCTGCTCGGCGTCTTCCCGGGCCTTGGCGGTCTCGGCGAATCGTCGGGCGATCTCCTGGAGCTGCTTGAGGGTGGCGGCGGCCACCTGCGTGGTCCGAGGCAGGGCCTCCGGCGAGAATGTCAGGCTTGGATCGGGCTTCTGTCCCCGCGCATAGGTGCGGGTCAGCCAGTAGGCGAAGTGGAAGAGTTCCCGGAGGGCGGTGACGGCTGTGGCGGGAGCGACGGGCCGGGTCTCGTGGACCGCCGTGTTGCCAATATCCTTGATGATCCGGGCTTTCGCCACCAGCGGCTGGCCGACTAACTTCCGGAAGGTCGGCTCATGGATGCGAGCGGACAGCGTGGTCTCGTAGGGGTCCCTCAGGCCGCCGTCATGGGCGTAGAGCCATTTGACCGCGACTTCGAGGGCGAGACGGGCATAGAAGCAGGCCGCTCGTGGGTCTGACATGGGCCAAGCTCTCCGCCTTCGCGGCGTGGGCGAAAACCTCCGGGAATTCAGGCTGGAGAAATGCGAACTGGGACGTCATCCCGCCAGTCTCAGTTCACCTTGAGCAGGGAGCGATGCGGGAGCAGGGAGTTCCCCTCTGAAGGCACGATGCTGGAGGGAGGTGAAGAGAGCGTCGAGTTTGGCGAGATGGACGCGGTGCTGTGCTTTCAGGTTTTCTATTTGAGTGACGCGGGCCGCAAAGGTACGTTGGAGGTCACGGCTCGGTACGATAATCGGCAGTTGACGCAGATCGCCGAGGTTCAAACCCCTAACGGCGATACCCTTTGTGCGTCGATCCATCCAGTTCTTCGCCTGAGGAGTCTCCAGTAAAGACTTTATGAATGTCGGCTCAGCCTTGGTGACCGCCAGCCGCGCAGTATCCTGCGTGATGTTCGCCTCTTCCAAAAGCTCTGGAACAATGGCAAGCCGCCCAACATGTCTCCTTATCGAGATTAGAACATCTCCGCCTCGAAGCGCCGACCTCTTATATTGAGCGGCGATGGCTCTGGACGTATTTCTCACGCCTCTCATCAGGATTGCGCCGTCTTGAATGTCGACGACCCTAATGTAGGGGACACCATCACTGACATGCGGGCCGGGCATAAGAATGCCATACGGGAGATGCTGGCCTTTGCGGCCGAGCGGCTGATGGACCTGAGGTTGAGGCCAGGACCGGCGTGCCAGCCGGCGCGCGCAGCCCCGAGCGGCTCAATCACCGAAACGGCTATCGCGAGCGCGCCTGGGACACGCGCGCGGGCCGGATCGACCTCGCGATCCCCAAGCTACGCAAAGGCAGTTACTTCCCGGCCTTCCTGGAGCCGCGGCGCACGGCCGAGAAGGCGCTCACCGCGGTGATCCAGGAGGCCTACGTCACGGCGTCTCGACGCGGTCGGTAGACGATCTGGTCAAGGCGATGGGCGCGTCCGGCATCTCCAAAAGCCAGGTCTCGCGGCTGTGTGCGGAGATCGATGAGCGGGTGAACGCCTTTCTCGCCGGCCGATCGAGGGCGCCTGGCCCTATCTGTGGATCGACGCGACTTACCTGAAGTCGCGCCAGGCCGGCCGGATCGTCTCGGTCGCTGTGATAATCGCTGTCGGCGTAAACACGGATGGGCGGCGCGAGGTGCTGGGCGTGGCCACCGGCGCGTCGGAAGCCGAGCCGTTCTGGAAGGCGTTCCTGCGCTCGCTGGCGGATCGGGGCTTGCGGGGCGTGAAGCTGGTCATCGCCGATGACCACAAGGGGCTCCGGGCCGCGGCCACGAAGGTCTTCCACGCCTCTCATCAGCGCTGTCGGGTTCATTGGATGCGCAATGCGCTGGCGCGCGTGCAGCCGAAGCAGCGCCCGGCGGTCGTGGCCCTGCTCAAGACGATCTTCGCCCAGGAGACAGCCGAAGCCGCCCGAGAGCAGTGGGCCGCGGTCGCCGATGCCTTGCGGGAGCGCTTCCCCACGCTCGCTGACCTGATGGACGGCTCGCGCGAGGACGTGCTGGTGTACATGGCCTTCCCGCGCGAGCACTGGGCCCAGATCGCCTCCACGAACCCGCTCGAGCGGCTCAACCGCGAGATCAAGCGCCGCGCCGACGTGGTGGGCATTTTCCGAATGACCCGGCTGTCATCAGACTCGTGGGCGCGCTCATGCTCGAACAGAATGACGAATGGGCGGCCTCGCGCCGCTACATGAGCCTGGAAAGCCTGAGCGCCTTGAGCGATGATCCCGTTCTCAGGCTGTCTGCCGTGGCGGCCTGATCACCCTCGGACCCGCCCGAGGACCGGCAGTCCTACACCACTCCCGTGGGGCACGACCTGATGGACGATCCATGCGCCCTTTGTCGCTTTTTCCATCATCAGCCTTTCCGCACAGACGTTCTCTGTTCGTCCGGCTGGCTGGGTGCGGGCCTCGCAGAGGCTTTCGCGGCCCACGCAACGTTGGCCGCCCGCGACACATTGGCTCGAACCCACTCTACCTTTGAACCCACAATGAACCCACAAGGGAAAATGGCTCAGCCAGAGGTAAGAGGATTTATCGTACTAACCTTCTGAGATTATTGGTTTTCCGCTGGCAGGAGTGGAGGGACTCGAACCCCCAACCCCCGGTTTTGGAGACCGGTGCTCTGACCAGTTGAGCTACACTCCTTCAGCGGAACGAGCGGCGTTTTCCGCCGGCCCGAGGCAAAGCGGCGCCGGAGCGCCGCTTCCTATATAGAGTTATTCCATGATGGATGCGACGACGCCGGCTCCGACGGTTCGTCCGCCCTCGCGGATGGCGAAGCGCAGCTTCTCCTCCATGGCGATCGGCACGATCAAGGTCACCTCCATGGTCACGTTGTCCCCCGGCATCACCATCTCGGTCCCCTCCGGCAGCGTCACCACCCCGGTCACGTCCATCGTGCGGAAATAAAACTGCGGCCGGTAGTTGGTGAAGAACGGCGTGTGACGGCCCCCCTCCTCCTTGGTCAGGATGTAGGCCTCGGCCTTGAACTTGGTGTGCGGCTTCACCGACCCCGGCTTGCACACCACCTGGCCCCGCTCCACGTCCTCGCGCTTGGTGCCGCGCAACAGAACGCCCACGTTGTCCCCCGCCTGGCCCTGATCCAACAGCTTGCGGAACATCTCCACGCCCGTCACGGTCGTCTTCTGCGTGGCCTTGAGGCCCACGATCTCGACCTCCTCGCCCACCTTGACGATCCCGCGCTCGACGCGCCCCGTCACCACCGTGCCGCGGCCCGAGATCCAGAACACGTCCTCGATCGGCATCAGGAACGGCTGGTCGATCGGGCGCTCCGGCTGCGGGATGTAGGCGTCCACCGCCTTCATCAGCTCCAGCACCGCCTCCCGGCCCTGCTCCGGGCTCTTGTCCTCGAGCGCCATCAGGGCCGAGCCCTTGACGATCGGGATGTCGTCGCCCGGAAAGTCGTACTTGGACAGAAGCTCGCGCACCTCCAACTCGACGAGATCGAGAAGCTCCGGGTCGTCCACCATGTCGACCTTGTTCATGAACACCACCAGCGCCGGCACGCCGACCTGGCGGGCCAACAGGATGTGCTCGCGGGTCTGCGGCATCGGCCCGTCGGCGGCACTGACCACCAGGATGGCCCCGTCCATCTGGGCCGCGCCCGTGATCATGTTCTTGACGTAGTCGGCGTGGCCCGGGCAGTCGACGTGGGCGTAGTGGCGCTGGTCGGTCTCGTACTCGACGTGCGCGGTCGAGATCGTGATGCCGCGCGCCTTCTCCTCCGGCGCCTTGTCGATCTGGTCGTAGGCCGTGAACTGCGCCTTGCCGCTCTCGGCCAGAACCTTGGTGATCGCCGCCGTCAGCGACGTCTTGCCGTGGTCCACATGCCCAATCGTCCCAATGTTGCAGTGCGGCTTCGTCCGCGAAAACTTCTCTTTGGCCATGGCCGGTTACCTTGAGCTACAAGACGGAGGTTCCGTTTCGGGGTGTCCGATAGGACCCTAGCGGCGTTTCCGCAAGAGCCAATGTCACGATAAGCGCGGCTTCGGGCGGCGGAGCGCTCCGGCCGCCCGATGCGCCTTGAGGTCGCCGACCATGCCGCATCCGTTCTTCACGATCGGGCACTCGACGCGCACGATTCCCGAATTCGCGAGCCTGCTGCAATCGGCGCAGGTCGGTCTCGTCGCGGACGTCAGGACGATCCCGCGCTCCAGAGCGAATCCGCAGTTCAACCGCGAGACCCTGCCCGAGAGCCTCGCGATCTACCAGATCGCCTACGCGCACATGGCGGAGCTCGGTGGGCTGCGTGGGCGCCAGCGCCGCGCCGAACCCTCGCCCAATGCCTTCTGGAGCAACGAAAGCTTCCGCAACTACGCGGATTATGCGCTCACTGAGAGCTTCCGCCGGGGCCTCGAACGGCTGCGGGACCTCGGCCGCGAGCGGCGCTGCGCCATCATGTGCGCCGAGGCGGTGTGGTGGCGCTGCCACCGGCGCATCATCGCGGACTATCTGATCGCCGCCGGCGAAACGGCATTCCACATTCTCGGCCCCGGCCACGTGGAGGAGGCGAAGCTGACGCCCGTCGTCCGCCGCGGCCCCGTAGACGGCCTGATCTACCCGGACGCGAGCGCCGGCCCTTTGGGGGGCGATCTATGATGAAAGAGAGCTGGAGCGGGTGAAGGGAATCGAACCCTCGTCATCAGCTTGGAAGGCTGTTGCTCTACCATTGAGCTACACCCGCAACGCCGCCGGCTCGGCTGGTGGGGGAAGTAGGACTCGAACCTACGAAGGCGTCAGCCAGCGGATTTACAGTCCGCCCCCTTTGCCGCTCGGGACATTCCCCCATGACCGCCGACGCCACGGCGCACTTGAACGAAAAGCCCCGCCGCGAGGCAGGGGTTTCGTGACGCCGTTATGGTGGTGGGCCATGCGGGTGTCAACTGTCGCCCGCATGGCCCATCATCGTTTCAGAACCGGCGCCGGCATGTCAGAACAGGACACCTGTCTACTGGAGAGCCCGCATGGACCAACGTCGCTCGAACCCGCACGGGCGTCCGCGGTCGGTCGGGCATTCGCCCTCAAAACATCGCCGAGCCTCATTCCGCGCCGCGGGCGGACGTGATGACGAGATCGCGGTTCTGTACGGCTGGCATCCCGTTGTCGAGGCCTTGCGCAACGAGGCGCGCCGTCTCCGCCGCCTGCTCGCCACTGAGAACGCGGCCCGTCGCTTGACCGAGGCGTTGGGCGCTCTTCGGATCGAGCCCACGATCGTCCGCCCGGACGAAATCGACCGCTTTCTCGAACCGGACGCCGTGCACCAGGGGCTTTACCTCGAAGCCGATCCCCTGCCCTCCCCGACCATCGACACGCTCGGGTCCGAGGCGCTGGTCCTCGTTCTCGACCAGATCACCGATCCGCACAACGTCGGCGCGATCGTCCGCACGGCGGCGGCGTTTCAGGTCGAGGCCATCGTGACCACCGCGCGGCACAGCCCGGCGGCGACGGGCGTCCTGGCGAAAGCGGCTTCGGGCGGCCTCGAGCATGTGCCGTTCCTGATCGTCCGCAATCTCGCCGAGGCGTTGATGGCGCTCGGGGAGCGCGGATTTCAGCGGATCGGCTTCGACTCGTCCGGAGAGGAGCCGCTCGAAAAAGTTCCGGTTCGCAGGCCCCTCGCCCTCGTGCTCGGCGCGGAAGGCAAGGGCTTGCGGCAGCGCACGCGCGCGTGCTGCGACGTGATCGGGCGTCTTGAAATGCCCGGCGCGATCAAGAGCCTCAACGTCTCGAATGCCGCCGCGATCGCTCTTTTCGCCCTGACCCGCCCCGTGGGGGATGACGGTCCTCACCAGCCGGAGGGCGCCGTGACGTGAATGACGCGAGGTCCGGCTCCGTGGCCGGACGCGCGTGGCTGAAGCTGCCCAACGCCGTGCGGCCGCATCGAAACCATCTTGGGTCCGGGGCGGGCGCGAGCGTACTTGCGCCCGCCCGCCCGCCGGGAGCCATGATCCGCGCCAATCACGTAAATGACTGGATCTGCGACTGGAGGGCTTGGGATGCCGGCAACCACTGGACCGCCGCCCAGACCCGGACCCTCCGGTGAGGCCCCAACCTGGTTGATAATGGTTGTCTCAACCGCGGGATCAGTCGCTAGAGGAGACCAAGAGCCGAATCCATAGGGGAGCACGCCGTGACGGAAAGGCCTGAAGCCGGAGTGGCCGACGAGAGGCTGATGGAGGAAGCGCCCGCGAAAGCCCGAATGATGGTAGGACAACCGTCCCGCAGGCGGATGGAACCGGCCCGTCAAGACTGATCCCGATCGGTATCCAAAGTGGCCTCTGAAGGCTCCGGCGGCTTCGGCCTCCGTTGAAGCGGAGTGCAAGAAAAACGGTGCAAGAACCAGCAACAGGCAGGACGAAACGCGTCGCATCGGCGAAGCTCCCAGATGTCCGGCCTCCTCACGGCAAACCCTATGGGACGGGATGATCCGCGTCACGTACACACGACCTGCATCTTAGCCATATGGTGAATTGCGCCGGCGTGCGCAGTCGACGGCATAAAAAGCCTCGGTTATCCTGTGACCTGGAAGGATGCATTCACATCCCGTCAAAGCGAAAAGACGCCGGCCGAACCGGGCCGGCTCCCCAGGCGGAATCGAATGCACCGGGGCGCGAGCGCTCGCCCCATTCAACAAGCCGGCCACTCGAGCCGGCGGCAACTGGAGGATACGTTTCATGGCAACGGCAACCGCGACGCCGAGAACGGACTACGCCGTCCGTCCGATGACGGGCGAGGAAAAGAAGGTCATTCTCGCCTCGTCGCTTGGCACCGTCTTCGAGTGGTATGACTTTTATCTGTATGGCGCGCTTGCCACCATCATCGGCGCGCAGTTCTTCTCAGCTTTCGATCCGGCGACCCGCAACGTCTTCGCGCTCCTCGCCTTCGCGGCCGGCTTCCTGGTGCGCCCGTTCGGCGCGCTCGTGTTCGGCCGCATCGGCGACCTCGTCGGCCGCAAGTACACCTTCCTGGTCACCATCCTGATCATGGGCTTCTCGACGTTCTGCGTCGGCCTGCTTCCGTCATATGAAGCTATCGGTTGGGCGGCCCCGGTCATCCTGATCGCCCTGCGCATGCTCCAGGGACTCGCGCTCGGCGGCGAATACGGCGGCGCAGCGGTGTATGTCGCCGAGCACGCCCCGGTTGGCCGCCGCGGCTTCTACACCAGCTGGATCCAGACCACGGCGACCGTCGGTCTCCTTCTGTCGCTCGTCATCATCCTGACGCTCCGCCTGTGGATGGGCGAAGATGGCTTCCAAAAGGGCACAGGCTACCCGATTTCCGGCTGGCGCCTTCCATTCCTCCTTTCGGTCTTTCTGCTCGCCATCTCGGTATGGATTCGCTTGCAGATGCAGGAGTCGCCCGCGTTCCGGAAGATGAAGGAGGAAGGCGCCCAGTCCAAAGCACCGCTGACCGAAGCCTTCGGCCGTTGGCGGAACATGAAAGTCGTGATCTTCGCTCTCCTGGGCCTGGTCGCCGGTCAGGCCGTCGTCTGGTACACGGGCCAGTTCTACGCGCTGTTCTTTCTCCAGAGCATCCTCAAGGTGGACCTGTTCACCTCGAACGTGCTTATCGCCTGGTCGCTCATCCTCGGCACCGGCGGATTCATTCTGTTCGGCTCGCTCTCGGACCGCATTGGCCGCAAACCGATCATCCTGGGCGGTTGCCTGATCGCGGCGCTGACCTACTTCCCGCTGTTCAGAATGATGACGGAGATCGCCAATCCGCAACTGGCCCGGGCTCTCGAAACCGTCAAAGCTCAGGTCAGCGCTGATCCAGCCACCTGCGGCTCCGTGTTCGATCCCGTCGGCATCCGGACCTTTACGGCGCCTTGCGACGTCGCGCGCGTGGCGCTCGCGCGGTCCGCGATCAAATACGAGTTGGTTCCGGCCCCGGCCGGAACGCCGGCCACGGTGACGTTCAACGGCAAGGAGGCCGCCATCGACCCAGCCGTGCCGAAGAGCATCACGAACTTCACGGCGGCGGCCGCTGAGGCAGGCTACCCGAAAGCCGGCGACCCCAGCATCGTCAAAGTCAGCGGCTTCCTCGAGGCCCTCGGCAATCCTCAGGCCCTCAAGCTGATCGGCATCCTGACCCTGCTCGTGGTTTACGTCACGATGGTCTATGGCCCGATCGCGGCGGCGCTCGTCGAGTTCTTCCCAACACGCATCCGCTATACGGCAATGTCCCTGCCCTACCACATCGGCAACGGCTGGTTCGGCGGCTTCCTGCCCCCGACAGCCTTCGCCATGGTGGCCGCGACTGGGGACATCTACTACGGCCTCTGGTACCCGATTGTGGTCGCTCTCATGACCTTCGTCATCGGCCTTCTGTTCGTGCCCGAGACCAAGGACCGCGATATCTTCACCTATGAGAACACGCCCGCGCGGTAGCAGCCGCCCGCAGCGAAAGACCCCCGCTTCCGCGGGGGTCTTCAGAGACGATCGCTCTCAACGGCAAATCGCGACCCGACGCACGATCCAGCCCTCGCCTTCGACCCAAAGACGTTTGCGGCTGCGGTCGCACGACGTCTGCTGTCCGGCAGATGGATTGACGATCGAGGACGTCTGGGATGGCTTATCCGCTACGGCTGCGGCGACCTTCGCACCCTGAGCCGCTCGGGTCGGGGACGCTTCCGCCAACCCTGAAGAGACCATAATAAGAGCGAAGCCGAGGAGAAGCCCGCCGAACGCCATGTGCGTCCCGGCCCTGAAATAGCGTGAGGGTGTCACGGCTGCATTCCTGCCTGCTAGAGGATTGTTGGCCCTTGTCGAAGACCATCCGCCCGGTACAATCCATAAGAGGCAGTTTGGTTGCCGTGCGCCGGCGCACACGAGCGTGCATTTTCAGCTGCCTTTGGGCGCTTGCGGAAGAGGGCCGACGCTGGTAGCCGGGTTTGAATTCGCGCCGGTTTAGCTCAGCTGGTAGAGCAACCGCCTTGTAAGCGGTAGGTCGCGTGTTCGAATCACGCAACCGGCACCATTCTTCACGCCCGCCGAGTCAGAGACTTGGCGGGCGTTTCTTTGTAGAGAACGGGCACGAAAGCGCCGACAGCACACCCTGGACTGCCGGCTTCGTGCAACACACGAACAGCAACACGAATGAGGGCTCATACACATGACAGCCGCGCCGCCTCGCCGCCTTCCCAGGAGCGCTATCGTCGTCCTCTGGGCGGCCGCGCTCGCCTTCCCGGCTACGACCGCACCCGCCTCTGCGCAGGCGGCAGGAGGCCGCCAGTTGATGGAACAGTGCGTCAACCGTGTACTGTCACGTCTGGGGCGCGCCAGAGCGCCTGAAGGCCGGGTCGGCCCAGCAGTGCTGTCGGAGTGCGACGGGCCGCTGCGAGCCGCCCTGGCTGAAGCCATTCAAAGCGGCGAAGCCCCTGTCTGCACGGTCGAGACCTGCATCGGCCTAGCCCGGAGCCGTGCCGCCGAAGAGGCTACAGAGGCCTATCGCCAGCGAGTCCGGCCCTGAGCGTCATTCATGATCGCGCCGGACCTCCGCAGCGTCCCCGTTCCTTATGCAAGCCGGCGCTGATGGCGAACTGGTCTGCCGAGGGCGTACCAACCCGCGCTGATCATCATGCATTGGATGCATTGGCCCAGTCCCGGAGGCCGATGGACATGATGATCCAAGGCTGGTCGATGAGGCGGTTCCACGCGTCGCAGCAGTGATCGACGATGTCGCGGTAGGAGCCGAACACGCGGCTCGACAACCAGTTCTCGCGCAGAAAATGCCAGATGTTCTCGACCGGGTTCAATTCGGGCGCTCGGGCTGGCAGCAGCACCAGCGTGAGGTTGTCGGGCACGACGAGGTCCTTGGTGCGGTGCCATCCGGCCCGGTCCATCAGCATGACCCCATGGGCTCCGGGAGCCACGGCCTGCGCGACTTCCGCCAGGTGCAGGCTCATGGCCTGCGTGTCGCATCGGGGCAGCACCAAGGCCGCGCCCTTGCCCTCCTGGGGGCAGATCGCCCCGAAGATGTAGACCGAACTCGTCCGCTGATCATGCGGGGCGCGGGGCCGGGTGCCTCGTCGGGCCCAGCGGCGGGCGATCTTGTTCTTCTGGCCCACGCGCGCCTCGTCCTGCCACCATAGTTCTATGGGGGTACCGTTCGGGAGGCCCGCCCGGATCGCTTCCAAGGTGGCCGGGAGGTTTTTTTTAAAAGCCTCCAACGCCTCAGGGTTCTGGGCGTAATGACGAGGGCGAGCCGAGAGTTTGCGATAGCCCAAGCCGCGCAGTTCGCGGCTCAGCGTCGTCTCGCTGATCGAGATCCGAAACTCCTCCCAGACCCACAGGGTCAAATCCTTCAGCCGCCAGCGCACCACGCCATGGATCGCCGGCGTCGGGCCGTTCTCGACCATGTCGCCAAGGCTTGGCGCTGGCTGTTGTTCAGCTTGCAGGTGTTCCCGGGAGCCTTGCCGTCGATCAAGCCTTCAGGCCCGCGGGCGTTGAACCGCACAACCCAGTCCCGAATGGTCTGCAGCCCGACGCCGCCGATCTGCGCCGCTTTGGTCCGGGAGCCGCCATCATAGATCTCGGCCAGCGCCAGCAGCCGCCGACTTTGACCCGCGTTCCTGCTCGCTTTCGCCAGTGCCCGAAGCTGGGCCGCGTCATAGTCCGGGCGAAGCGCAATTCCTGGCCGCATGGCGAACCTCCTGTTCGCCGCCAGGGAATCTGACTCGCTCCGGTCTGAAAACCCCGGAATGAGTCAGCCTTCACGCGGGTTGGTATAAATACCCTGACGGCGGCCAGACCGAGAGTGAAGAAGGCGCAACCGCTCGGCTCACTGCGCCTGTCGAGGCGACGGCGCCTGTTCGCCTTCGGACATCTCGATCGCCTGGAAGAACGTCAGAAGATCGAGTTTCCCGAAATTGTCGACATGATCGTCCCTAGGGCGGTCGCGGTTGTACCGTCCGACTGCGGCTTCATGGACGCGCTTCATGATCGTGAAGCCTAGCGCCCTGTAGGACTCGAACTGCAATTCCGAGAACCACTGATCGATCGTCGTCTCGTGCGGGAAGTCGGAGGAGGAGGCGGCGTAGCCGAGGATGTCGGCCGGCTCATCGCCGCGAAAGCCGGGCTTCACGTACAAGATGATCCCGTCCTTCACGTCGTCTGATGCCTTCCCGTTTTCGGCTTTCTTTCAGCGTCGCGGTAGCGGATCCGGCCAATGGCGTAGCATGGCCCTCCCTCCTCGGGCTTTGCGCGCAGTTCGTTGCGTTTGCGCAAGCAATACAGCTTCGGGAACTCGATCTTAATCCCGAGGTCGATGGCGATCTTGCGCGTCGCGTTGGAGAGATCGGCGAGCGCAACGTTCTTATCCTGGCCGGCATCGCTCACGATGATGAGATGGCAGCGCCGCCGCACCATCTCGTAGAGGCCGAGATTGTCGAAGTGGCCGCCATCGGAAAGATAGACGTATCTTTTGCGTTCATTAGTCAGGCCAAAAGCTCGATCAGCAGGGGAAGGGCCGCGAATCTCGGTCCCTCATCTGGAAACCTCTCTTTGCGTGGATTGCCAAACCACCAGCCGAGGCGGATGTTGAACAGCGTCAAGAGAAACGTGATCAACGGCGACGAGTTGTAGCCCATGTTGGGGCTGACAGCGGCGCCGGAGATCGCCATGGCGGTGCCCAGCGTGATCGGCTCAGTCATGCCACCGTATTCGCTGGCTCGTCGATAAGCCTTGAGGTAGTTGGATCCGCACGGTAGTCGGAACTCACCGTGAAAAACTCCGCCTTCCGTTCCTGGGATGAAAGGTTCTCCGAGGAGACGATGTTCAACGCCATGTTGATGACGTGGAACGGCCGCCAGTTATCGCCCATCAACTGCCGTTCGTGCTTTCCTCTCAATTCCAGGCGTTTCTCGATCGTCAACTTCCGGCGAATTTCCGGCTTTTCCATATCGCTGTTTTTACGCCGGCGTTTCCACAGCCGGCACATCAACATATCGTCCGTGAAGTTGAACCATGTAAACTTGTGCGACGATCTTCATCCCTGGTGTTGGACGCGCCGAGAAACGCTCGGATGAGCCGGTTCAATAGAGTTCGTGCAGCGAGAAGCGGTTCACGTTTACGAAATAGCCAGCCAATAACGAAATGAGCGCCAGACCTATTGCAAGGACAAACAGCTTTAGACCCAGCCACCAGCGAGCCCCTTCGGCAGCAGCATCGCCAAACTTGTCGAAGAAAGGCTTCTTTAGCACCACCAGTCGACGGCTGCGGAAAGGCCGAGCGCCAGTGAAACAAGAAACAGCAGCGCGGCGGCATAAAGCGTCAGGGTTCGGAGTCGGGAACCTTGGCTGCCGCTAAACGCCGGTGTCTTCGGCCCTCCGCCGATCAGGGCTGTAGCAACGCCGGATACCCCTCCGACGACGGCGAGAAGAGCCGCCCCTTTTGTTTTTATGTAATCGGGGATCCCCGACGTGGATAGCACAACCGGAAGCAGCAGAACCAACGCCGCCATAGCCATCCAGACCAGAGCCGAGATGAAAAACCATCCGTCTGCTCGGCCGAGCCATTCCCGTTCCTCGTCGGAGCGGGTGAGACGGCTTGTCACCCCCACGAAGAAGGCATGCGCAAGAGCATGCGACAAGAGCAGCCACGGCAGTCCGAAAGCGACAAGGGCAAAGTAGGCAGTGACTTGGCTATCAATCGATCGCCACGATTGTTCGGAGGACCAGGGTCAAGTCAGAATCGCAGAAAGGTATCCTCCGAGCGCCATCAGAAGACCGCACACGGCTCCCGAGGCCGCATAGGCTGGGAATTCCAGCCAGAGACGCAGCGTGACTCCGATCTTAAGGTTTCGAGGGTAGCGAAACTTGATGGAAACGTCCTCCGATTGGACTTTTGTGCCGTTGATCCTTGCGCCTCTTTTGAGGAAAACTTCAAAGTCGCCGTGCTTTTCGGATCTCGCGATCTCCTCGCCTCTGGGAAATTCCAGAGTTTTGGCTCTACGCCAATAATGTGTGTCCGCTCGAACTTGCTCTCCATCCTCGGTGAAAACCTCCATGGTTAAGTCTTCCGCCGGTGGGCGGGAAAGATGGATGGAGTAAACAAGGGGCGCGGTGTTTTTACGTTGAGAAGTCTGCCCTGCATCATCGATTTCCACAATGACAACGGGATCAGAATAAAGATTTGTTCCTCTGCAAAAATTGATGAAATTCGATCTGGAAACATCTTCCGAGCAAAGTGTGCTGGCCGTGGTTGCTGCTGAACGACATCGCAAGCAGGGCGACTGTTGCCTCACCAACAAGGAGATCGCCGACGTGGCTGGTCGTTTTGATTTGACGGAAGACGCTCGCCCTCGGGGCATTCTCGGCGCATGGTGTCGTTCACGGCCTGGCGCCTGCCGGTGCTTGTCCCTGGCCCTCCACAATGACCTCTACACTCGCGTTCTCCGGCGCCTCGCGAGAAAGCCAGATCGTGTAAACACGGCGTCCGTCGTTTGTGGGCGGGGAAAGGCGTTCCATGATGACGGTGGGCTGGATTCTAACATTTCTTTCTCTATAAAAATTCATGAAAATTGGGCCGGGAGCGTCTTTGACACTCTCGTCTAAGACTTCGAATTCACCATCGTCTTTGCCCGTGCGAAGAAGCCTGCCGCTCGTCTTAAGCCGGGGAAAGCGTTCCCCTTTGGAGAACTCCAGGATCTCCTTTGCCGCCGGGCAAAACGTGTCCGTTTCGATGAAGGCTTCGACGCTAGCGTCTTCCGGCGCCGCACAGGAAAGCCGGATCGAGTAGAGCTGCGCGCTGTTCCCGGATGGAGGGAGGGATTCCACGATGAGAGTGGGCTCGATCCTGCGATTTTGCAGGTCGCGGAATCCAAGAGGAACATCGGCGATCGCCCGGTGGTAAGTCCCCTTCACTCCCTTATCAATAAGGATTACCTTGAACTTGCCCGGATCTTCGGGTTTGGGCCATCGGTCGCCTTCGTTGAACTCCAGCGTTTCAATCCTTCGCTTGTACTGCGAGCCGGCCAGGGCTTGCCGGTCCTCCGTGAAGACTTCGACCTGGGCGTCCTTCGGCGCCTTGCGGGAAAGGTCAATCGAGTAAACGAGGCGCTCATCGTCCTCGGGATCGACAGACTTTACGGTGACATAAGGCAGACCTTTAAACCCGGTCCAGGCGGCCGTTAACGTAAGCGCCAGGACATACACGCCAGCCCCGGCCAGGGCGAGTGAAAGGGCGAGAGGCCAAGGGCTCTCAGACGACTGGAACGTGCCCGGCCAAGCTTCTGGCATGAGGAGCGCCACGATCACTCCGACTGATGAAGCAATCAAAGGCAGCAATAAAACCCACAGGAAAAAACGGACCGGGAAGGCTTCAAACGGCTCCGCGCTGTCAAGTTGGCTTGCGATTGCGTGCAGCCCCACAGCATAAATCGCGACGAGGGGAAGGAGCCAGAGAGGCCACACGATCCAGATGATGAAGCTCCCTGCGCTAAATACAAACAGCAGCAGCATAGCCCAAGGGTAGATCCTTTGGACAACGGAGTCTTTGGCGAAAATTTCCTTCCCTAGGTCGATCGCGAGGGCGATCAGACCAAGTGCAAGAGTGTGCGCGCCAATGCCGGCCAGAACGTAACCCATCGCGAGCGGCCAAGGATTCTCGCGCAGCGCCAGCCCTAGTTGCGGCACGAGCCATGGTTGCGGCAGGAGGACCGTTCCAATTACGGCGGCCCAGAAAGCCCACGGCAAAACCCAACACAGGAAAGCAACTTGGGAGGTGTCGAAGACCTCCCAGCGCGGGCGCCGGCCATTCATTTGGAATAGAGCCCAACCATAGAGCAAAACGGCGCTCACGACCCACCATCCGGTCCGGGGCGTACCATCTCCGATAAGACTTGTCCGGGACGTAATATCCCCCAAAAGACTTGCGATAATCTTTGGAGACATCACGAACGCGCAGATCAGCGGAACGATGATCAGCCAGTTGAACAGAAGATTGCGGATGAGGATGGCCAAGGCGGCCCAGGTATCAGCCGACAGGGCGCCGAGCTTGGGCGTGAGAAAATTGCTGTTTTCTCTTATTCGCTTGATTGAGCGCGCTTCATTGTCGGGGGCCTCGCGGCGCCCCAGACGGTCCCGGATGTTCCGGTATCCCCTCTCGCGATCGATCCACGCCGATAGCCAGCTTCCGATGTAGCCGCCGCCCGAAACCGTAGACAGGTAATGAAATTTTTCGAGCAGACGCACGCGCGCCAGCTGCTGGAGGACGCCGAGTGCGAAGGCTGCGCTCCGGATGCCGCCTCCGGAGAGGCACACCGCGCTGCGCGGATACCCCACCAAATGAAACTCCAGGTAAAGGTTCTGAAGCGTCTCAATGATCCTGGGATCGGTCTCCTCCGTCCCGGCCTTCGAGTCGGCGGGCGGCTCCGACAAGGACTTGTCCACTCCCGGTTCCGGGACCGAATGCGGCCATTGGCCATGGATCTCGTCGAACTCGTCGGCGAGCATGTACAGCGTATTCGTTGGGCCGGTGTCCCGACGGATGTCGTTTTGGGTCATGTGCGCCGCCGCGCCGCTTCTTTCGCCAAAGGCAATTACAATCTCGGCGCGAACCTCCGTCAAGGACGCTGCCGGGAAAGCTCTGAGAAGGCTTGACCTCCCGCCCCGATCCCCGACATTGAGCCGATGTTCCTCGCTTTCTTCACCGAGTTGCGCGCCGCCAAGGTCCCGGTCACATTGCGGGAGTACCTGACGCTGCTCGACGCCCTCGACCAGGACCTCGCCGAGAAGAGCCTCGAGGATTTCTACTACCTTTCGCGCGCCTGTCTGGTGAAAGACGAGCGCAACCTCGACAAGTTCGACCGGGTTTTCGGCCAAGTTTTCAAGGGCCTGGAAAGCCTCGCTCAAGCCTTGGAAGCGGCCGAGATTCCCGAGGAGTGGCTCCGAAAGATGGCCGAGCGCTACCTCACCGAGGAGGAGAAAAGGCAGATCGAGGCGATGGGGTGGGAGAAGCTGTTCGAGACCCTGAAAGAGCGTCTCAAGGAACAGAAAGGCCGCCATCAGGGCGGCTCGAAGTGGATCGGCACCGGCGGAACCTCGCCGTTCGGCGCTTACGGCTACAACCCGGAAGGCATCCGCATCGGCCAGGACGGCAACCGCAACTTTCGCGCGGTCAAGGTTTGGGACAAGCGCGAGTTCAAGGACTTGACGACACGGTCGAACTCGGCGTGCGCAACATGCGCATCGCGCTGCGCCGCCTGCGCCGCTTCGCCCGCACCGGCGCGCCGGAGGAGTTGGATCTCGACGGCACCATCCAGGAGACGGCCCACAAGGGCTACCTCGACGTGCGCTTGCGCCCCGAGCGGCGCAACGCCGTCAAAGTGCTGCTGTTTCTCGACGTCGGCGGTTCGATGGATTGGCACGTCGAGAAGGCCGAAGAACTGTTTTCGGCCGCGCGCCTGGAATTCAAGCGCTTCGAGCATTTTTACTTCCACAACTGCCTCTACGAGCGCGTGTGGAAGGAGAACCGCCGCCGTCACGCCGAGATCACGCCGACGCTGGACGTGATCCGCACCTACCCGTCCGACTATCGGGTCGTGTTCGTCGGCGACGCCTCGATGAGCCCGTATGAAATCCTCATGCCCGGCGGCTCGGTCGAGCACTGGAACGAGGAGCCGGGCCAGGTCTGGCTCGAACGGCTGCTCGGCCATTTCCATAAGGCCGTGTGGCTCAACCCCGTGCCCCAGAAGCACTGGGGCTACACGCATTCTATCGCCTTGATGCGCCGCCTGTTCGGCGAGCGCATGTTCCCACTTACCCTGGAGGGAATCGACCAGGCGATGCGGGAGTTGGTGCGGTGAAGCCCGTCACCCCTGCCGCGCCGGCGTCTGCACCACCAGCCCGTCGAGTTCGGGCTTGATCCGGATCTGGCAAGACAGGCGCGAGGTCGGGCGAACGTCGAAGGCGAAATCGAGCATGTCCTCCTCCATCGGAGAGGGCTCGCCGACGGCGTCTTTCCACTCCTCGTCGACATAGACATGGCACGTCGCGCAGGCGCAGGCGCCGCCGCATTCCGCGGTGATGCCGGGGATGTCGTTGCGGATGGCCGTCTCCATGACGGTCGAGCCGACCTCTCCCTCCGCGGTGCGCGCCGTCCCATCCGCGTCGAGGTACGTGATCTTCACCATCGAATCCTCTCGTTTCGGACGGCGGCGCCGTCCGAAGCTGTCTGATCTCGGCGCTGTTTACGGCAAGCCTCGCCCGATGGCGAGAGGCGCAGGGTGGGATCAGCCCGCAGCGCGGCGGCGGACAGCCGCCGCCTGCGCCGCGCGGACCACATCGGCAAGCTCACCCATCAGATGTGAGGCGCTGTCCGCGCTCCCGGCATTGAGCAAGGCCTCCACGCGCTCAACATGCGTTGCGAGCGTCCAAGCGCCGACCGCTCGCGCGGATCCTTTCAGGGTATGAGCCGCGATCAGGCGCTCGTCGAGCGGGTTGGCGCCGGCGATGGCCGGAAGGAGCGCCCCGCACTGACGTGCGAACAGTTCCAGAAGGTCGCGCTCCAGGATGCTGTCGGAGAACGACTGCCGGCTGAGATGATCGAAATCAATGACGGCGGAATCCGCCGAGACCTGGTCCATGGCAATGTCGAGCGAAGCGCGAAACCATGGAGGTTAGGGCTCAAAATTGACCAAAACCTTAGCGAGAAGGCATCCGAGCGCCACCGCATCGTGAGCGCGGGCGCGGCTGTTCTTTTGGTGAACAAAGCGTTAACGACGATCTGAGGACAACTCGGCGCGCGGGTTTGCATGAGTCGGCCAGCCGTCTAGAGTCGAATGGTAAACGGTGGGGCTCATGGCTGATCGGCGCTTCGGAAGGCTCCGGGCCCGGCGGCGTTCTCGGTGATGTCGTTCTACTCGGGTGCGGCCGCGCGGTCGCGCACCTCGGATTCATGCGTAATTGGGGCGGGGCATGGCCACGGAAAGAAAGTTGAAAAATCCGACGGAAGCGGCGCTGTCGGCGGTCGAGAGCGCGCTCAATCTCGATCCGATCCAGCAATCGGCGGGTCAACCCGCCGACGATGATCTGCTGGAGCCTCGCCTTCCCGAGATCGCCGAGGAGGAGTTGCTGGGACCCGCGCGCGCGACCTCGTCCGATCATGAGCCCCCTCAGAAGCCCGAGCATGCGCCGGAAGCGCATTCGCGCAGCCAGGGCGCGGTCGTCTCGCCCGATCGCACCGCGGTGGCGAACGATGACCGGCAGGCGGCCGGCGCCGTGCTGCAGGCGCTCCAGACCCGTCCGTCGCGTCGCGCGTATGTCTTCGCCGTCCTCGCCGCCTTGCTGTGGCTGGGCGGGTTCGCCGCCCTGATCTGGACGCGGGCGGGCACGGATATGCAGACCCTCCTGGCCAACCTTGCGACGTCGCAGATCATCATCGGCGCGGGCGCGCTGCTGGCCCCAGTGTTTTTCTTTTTCCTCGCCGCGATGCTGGCCGTGCGCTCGCATGAGATGAAGCTCGTTGCGCGCGCAGTCGGCGATGTCGCCATGCGGCTGACCCAACCTGAAATCTTCTCTACGGACGCCGTGCTGACCGTGTCGCAAGCCGTGCGCCGGGAGGTCGCGGCCGTCGGCGACGGCATCGAGCGCGCGCTCGCCCGCGCCGGCGAACTCGAGACGCTCGTCCGCAGTGAAATCTCGACGCTCGAACGCGCTTACGCGGACAACGAGATCCGCATCCGATCCCTCATCGACGAACTCGCGTCGCAGCGCGAGTCGATCGTCGCGAATGCGGAACGCGTGCGCGACGCGATCAGCGGCTCGCACGAGAGGCTCTCGGAGGAGCTGGAAGCCTCGTCACGGCGCGTGATCGAAACGATGAGCGGGATCAGTGACCAAGTGACCGGCTCGCTCGAGCAGCGGGGCGAGCAGATCACCCTCGCGCTCAGCGAAGTCGGCGAGCGCGTCGTCAGGGACATGGCGGCAAGCGGCGCGGACATCGTGGAGCGCATCACGGGAACGAGCGAACAGGTCAAGGTCGGCATCTTCGACGTTGGGAGCACGGTGACGGCTTCGCTCGAGGGCCGGGCGCAGGAGGCCGCGGCTGCGATCGAGCGGACGGGCGAACTTCTGACGCGGCGTCTCGACGAGGGCGCAGCCAGGGTCGCCCATACGCTCGCGGAGACAGGCGACAATCTTGCCGAGACTCTGTCCCGGCAAGGGAGCGATGTCCGCCAAGCGTTCGAGCACACGGCGCAAGCGCTCGATCACAGTTTTGTCGCGCGTGGAACGGAGTTGACCGGGAAGCTCGCTGCAACGGGCAGCGCCCTCGTCGATGAGATCGCGGCGCGCGGCGACGCGGTGCGGGGCCAGATCGCGTCGACCGGCGCCGACCTCCTGACCGAGTTCCTCCGCCGCGGGGGGGAACTGCGGGAGGGACTGGCTGAAACCGGCTCGGCTTTGACCGAGCAGCTTCTGGCGAGGACAGCCGGCGTCCGGAATGAGATCGCCGCCGCCGGCGAAAGCATCGTGGAAGAGATCGCGATCCGAGGCGGGACGTTGCGCGAACAGCTTGCCGGCACCGGAACGGACATCGTGGACGAGATCATGGCCAGGGGCGGCGAGTTGCGCGAGCGGCTCGCTTCGACCGGCGCCAACGTCACGGAACAGATCGTGCATCAGGGCGATGGCGTGCGCAATCGGATCGAGGAGGCTGCGCGGGTCGCGGCCGAGGCGATCGGGGCTCGCGGCGAACAGCTTGCCTCGCGGCTTGACGCGACGAGCCGGCGCATCGACGAAAGCGTGATGGTCCACGGCCGGGCGCTGGAGACGCGGCTTGCCGAGACGGGAGATCGGGCCGCAGGCTTGATCGGGTCGCGCACGGCTGAGGCCGCCAGCGCTCTTGAAGGAACGCTGGTCCGGGTCACGGATGCGCTTGCGACGCAAACCGGCGAATTCCAGAGCGCGTTCGACGCTCGCGGGCAGGAGTTGTCGGAGGCGCTTGCACGGCACGCGGTCGAGGTGAACGCCAAGCTCGCCGGAACGGGCAAGGACGTCGTGCTCGCCATCGCGACCCAAGGCGCGCGGGTGCGTGAAGCGCTCAACAGCACAGCGGAAGCGCTGTCGAATACGGTCGAGACGCGAGGGCTCGAACTTGACGAGGCGCTCACGGCGCGGCTTGCGGCCTACGAGGACATCATCGTCAATAAGGGCGGCGCGCTCGCGGATCGAGTCTCGCGCGATGCCGGAAGCCTTGCCGAGACCGTAACGGGTCATCTGGAGCAGATGGAGACGCTCGTGACGGTGCGGGGCGGAGCCCTCGCCGAACGGATCGCTGAGAAGACGCGTGAAGCAAGCGGAGTCGTGGAGGCGCAGCTCAACGCGCTGGAGGAGCGCTCGTCGCAGCGGAGCGCGGACATCACGGCGACGTTCGACAACCTTGTCGCCCGCATCGATCAAAGCCTGAGCGCGCGGGCGACCGCCCTCAACGAGGCGCTCATCGTGCGAACCGGCGAGATCGCGCGGGTCATGGCCGAAGGGGGCCGCAATGCGGCCAGAACGCTCGAAGCCAAGGGCGACGAGATTGGCCAAGCCATCGGCGCCAAAAGCGCCGCGATCGGCGAAACGCTGTCCGCGAAAGCGGATGAAATCGGCAGAACGCTCGACGGGCGGACCTTGGAACTCGCCGCGACTCTCGATCAGCGCGCCGCACATTTCCAGGACAAGGTCATCAATCGCCTCGACACGGTCGCTGTCGCGCTCGATGAGCGGAGCCGCACTCTCGGCGCTGCATTCGGGGCGAAGGCGTCAGAACTGGTGAGCCTGTTCAATGAAAGGGGGCAAACCGTCGAGAAGACCCTGAACGCGCGGACGAAGCAGCTTGTCGAGCTGTTCGATGCCCGCAGCCGCGATGTCGTCGCGACGATTTCCGCTCAGGCCGATCAATTCGCGCAGGTTTTCGATGACCGCAGCCGGTTGATCGGCGAACTGATTGACGGCAGGGCCTCGTCTCTGACCGCGCAGCTCGAAACCGCATCCGGCGTGCTCGAAGAGCGCAGCCGCGGCATCGCGGACCTGATCGAGACCCGGACATCGGCGATGGCGGCTCAGCTTGACGAGAAGGGCCGCACGGTCTTCGGCGCGCTGGGAGGCCGCGTGGCCGAGATTGGACGGCTGTTCGATCGTGGCGGGACGTCGCTGGTCGAGCTGCTCAACCAGCGCGGCGAGGCCATCGTGGCCGCGCTCGACGGCCGCGCGACCGAGATCGCGCAGCGTCTGGACGAGCGCACGACAGCCGTGACCCAACTGCTCGACAGCCGCACGGCGGCCCTCACCGACCAAGTCGACCGCAGCGGCCACGCTCTCGTCGGCACGCTCGGCGATCAAATCGCGGAGGCCGCCCAGCTTTTCGACGGCCGGACGGCCGCCTTCGCCGAAGTGCTCGATCGCCGCAGCGCGGCCTTGACCGATCTGCTCGAGCGCAGAAGCCGCATCATTGCGGGCACGTTGGGGGATCAAATCTCGCGAATCACCGAGCTGTTCGAAGGGCGCACAAACGCCTTCGCCGAGCTGCTGGACAGCCGGGGAGCGGCTCTCGCCGACCTTCTGGACGGGCGCGCGGAGGCCGTCACCGGCGCGTTGGGCGTGCGCGTGACCGAGGTCGCCGCCCTGTTCGACGAACGCGGCGCGGCGCTCGCGGGCGCCATCGGCAGCCGGGGCCAAGCGTTCACGCGCGAGGCGACGAAAGTCGGCGACATGATCGTGCGGGCGCTCGACGAGAGCGCCGCGTCGATCCTGGACTCGCTGCAGGAGCGATCCGCCACCCTGACATCTGTTTGCACGCAGTCCACCGAGGCCTTGCGCGTCGCCGTCGACGAAGGCGCGGGCCGCGCGGTTGCGACCCTCGCGTCGACCCATGATCGCCTCAAGAGCGAGCTGAGCGGCGTTCTCGACCGGGTTCAAGAGGTCAACCACCGCCTGAGCCAGGTCGTTGCGGATGCAGGCGGTCGCCTTGGGTCCATCGAGGAGGACCTTGGGACCCGCGTCCGTCAGATCGAGTCCGTCATGGCGGGCATCGTAGGCCAGGCAGGCCGCTCTTCGGAGCAGATGACCGTCCAGATCGAGGCCTTGAAAGGCGTCTCGACCGGAGCGCTGCACGAAGCGTCCAGCCTGATCGCCGCCTTGGACACGCGTGGACAAGCGCTGGCGCAGAGCATCAACGAGCAGCTGCGCGCATTGACGGATGCGACGGCGACGCTCGAAACCGCGGAAAACCGGATGGGCGCGGCTCTCGCTGAACGGCAGGATACGCTCGGAACCCTGCTTAGCCGCATCAACGCCAAATCGGACGAGATCGAAACGGCCACGCGCGACTTCGCCACGCTCGTCGAAGACTCACTGAGGGGTGTCGAGGCGAGAGCCCGCCAGGTCGGCGCCGCGCTGACGAACGGCGCGCAAGCCGCGACAAGCGCTCTCGGCAAAGAGTTCGAGCGTGTCCGCGCGACGGCCGGCGAGGAAACCGAGCGCACCGTAACGGCGCTTCAGACCGTTTGCGAGCAGGTGGCGTCGGAGATGGCTCAGGCGCTCGGCAGCACGACCGCCAAGTTCCGCGACGCGACCGGCGAACTGCGCGCTATGACGGCGCAAATTCAGAAGGAGCTGGAGGCGACGCGCGCCGAACTCAAACGCAACGCGGTCGCGCTCCCTGAGGAGACGCAAGCGACGGCCGCCCAGATGCGGCGCGTTGTCGGCGACCAGATCAAGGCCCTGAACGAACTCGCCGCCCTTGTGTCGGGATCGAATCGCGCCGTCGACGTCCTTCCGGCCGTCCAGCGCGCGGCCGCCAAAGTTGGCCCCGACTTGCGCGCCGTCTCCTCAGCCCCCGCTGCGCGTCAATCCGCCCCTGTCCCGCCCCCGATCGCACAGGCCCAGAACGAGCCGGCGCTCGACTCGCCCGAAAAGCCGGCGCCCGAGCCGAAAAGCAACGGCGACCGCGCCAACCCTCTGGCGTCGCTCACGTCGATGTCCGGCAATATCGCCCAGATGTTCGATCATGAGACGGTCGCCGCGGCATGGGACCGCTACCGGCGCGGCGAGCGCGATGCGTTCACGCGGCAGCTTTACACCCTTCAAGGCCAGCAAACGTTCGATGAAATCCGCCGCAAGTACCAGCGCGATCCGGAGTTCAGGGGCGCCGTCGACCGTTATGTCGGGGAGTTCGAGAGCATCCTGGCCAAAGTCTCGCGCGATCGTCGCGACGCGGCTTCAGAGATCGGCTATCTCGCGTCGGAGAGCGGCAAGATCTACACCATGCTGGCCCATGCAAGCGGCCGTTTCGGACGAGGGTGAGCAATCGGGGCGGAGCAAGGCGCTCAAAACGCGCCTTGGTTGCATGAAGCTTGAGCCTGTTCCGGCGCGGCTGCCGATCGTCGTTGAAACCGGAGCCAAAGAGAGCCGATTCAGCGTCAGCGGAAATCGGCCTTAGAGCCGTTTCCCCTTGCGTGGACTCGGCTCTTTTCTTTGTTTTTGCCGCGTTTTCGACGGCGAACCGGGTCCACTTCGCCTTGAAAACGCTCTAGGCGTGTCCCGTCCCGACCCAGCGCACGATGTCCAGAAGGACGATCGACAAGGCGCGATCGAGCGCCTGCGCCGCGTTCGCCGGGTCGACGGCGGCGACCGGCACGCGCGCCGTGAACACCCGCGCGTTCGCAATGCGGCCCGAGCGGTCGTCCACGACCTTGGCCGATATCTCGACCATCGCCTCGCCGACCGCCGCATCGATCTGAAACGCCCTGATCTCGGTGCTGAGCAGGTAGTCGGCGGTGATGCGGTCTCCCGTCCGGCTGACGGCCTTGAGGCGGGAGGCGTTCTCGAACGTCTGGACGATCCGCGCCTGGATGAGGCGCGGCAGCCGGTCGGCCCATTGCCCGCCGCCGAGGAACGAAACCGCGTTGGCCGCATCCTTGACGAGGATGCGTTCGGCTTCGAATACCTGAATGGCCACCGGCTCCGCCACGGCGACCTGTCCCTCGACCGACCCGCCCCGCACCTTCTGGCGGGGCGCCGTGAGATCGAAGGTCGTCGGCGGCGGCCCGGACGAGCAGGCGGACGCGAGCGCGGCCAGCGCCGCGAGCGCGAGCAGCCGGGCGGGCGGGATGAGGCGCAAGGCAGTCACCTCAAGCACCCGGCAGGGGGAGCGCGGATCGTGAACGCATCGGGAGAGCTTAGCGTCCCCCGTTGTATTCAGGGATCGACGGGCGGCTGCCGAACAGGAATTGCTGTGGATTGCGCTCGACCCCCCGCACCGTTCGGCTGACATCGTTCAGCGTCCGGCGCGCGTCGCTCGTGGCCGATTGAACGTCGCGCAAGCCTGAAGCCGTGAACCGCGTCAGGCCGGTCGTGATCTCCGCCGTGCGCTTGTCGAGATTGTTGGCGAGCGTCCGGATCGAGTCGGCCGCCTGCCGGACCGAGGCGAACGCGCCTTTGCCTTCCTCGCCGGAGGCCGATCCGAGGAAGTTTTCCGCCGCCTTGAGCACGCCGTCGATCCGGTCCGCGGACTTGTTGAGCTTTTCGGTGATCGAAGCGGCTTGATGGACCGCCCTCTCGACGTCCTTGCTCGAGTTGCCGAGCGCGGTCGAGAAACGGTCGGCGTTGTCGATCGTGCGGCCGAGCTTCGCCGGATCGATCGCGCCCGCGACCTTGCTGAAATCCGTCAGCGCCGCATTGAGCTTGGGCGCGGTGTCGTTCAGGCGGCCCGCCAAGGCCGCGACATCCTGGAAGATTTTGTCGATGTTCTGCTTGTTCTGGGCGACCGATTGGGTGAAGCCCTCCACGTTCTCCACGATCCGCGCCACGCGCTGGCGGTCAACCGACTTGATGAGTTCGTCCGCATCGCCGGCCAGCGTCTCCAGCTTGGCGGCCAAGGGGCCGATGCGCTCCGCCGCTTGGCCGACTTGCGACAGGAAGCGGTCGATGCCGGGCGCGTTTTCGCCGAGCGCCTGCGAGAAGCGTTCCACGTTCAGCATCGTGCGGCTGATCGAGCCTTCGTTGTCCGTGACGATGCGATCGACCTTTTCCAGAACCTCATCGGCGCGCCGCGCGAGGCTGCGGGCCGTCTCGAGAATATCCTGGAATTCGGACCGGTCCGCAAAGATCGTCGGCAAGGGCTGGCCGGGGGCCGGGGTCAAGGGGGGAGCGCCCGGCTCCCCGCCGACCAGGGCGATTTGCGCCACGCCGGACAGCATCTGCACTTCAAGCCGGGCGCGGGTGTCCGTGCGGATGGGCGTCGTGCGGTCGACTTCGATGCGGGCGACGACCCGCCTGGGATCGTCCGGCACGAAACCGACGTCCGTGACTTCGCCGACCCGGAGGCCGTTGAAGAGAACGAACGAGCCCTTCGACAAGCCCGACACCGACCCGGAGAAGACGACGCGGACGGGTTGGCGACGCTGGCTCTTGTCGCCCCCGGAAAACCAGAAGACGAAGCCGAACGCCGCGACGATGACCGCCAGCGTGAAAGCGCCGATCAGGGCGTAGTTCGCGCGTGTTTCCATTCCACCTTCTCAAGCGCCGCCGGCCACCACCGCACGCGCCCGTTTGCCGTGAAAGTATGCTCGGACCCAGGGATGATCGGACGCGAGCATCGTCTCGATCGGCCCCGCTGCGATGATCCGCCCGTCTCCAAGCGCCGCGATGCGGTCGCACACCGTGTAGAGACTGTCCAGATCGTGCGTTACCATGAAAACCGTAAGGTCCAAAGTCCTCTGAAGCGTGGCGATCAGATCGTCGAACTCGCCCGCTCCGATCGGATCGAGCCCGGAGGTCGGCTCGTCGAGGAACAGGATCTCGGGATCGAGCGCGAGCGAACGGGCCAGCGCCGCCCGCTTGATCATGCCGCCGGACAGTTCGGACGGGAGCTTGTCGGCGGCGTCCGGCTTCAGGCCCACCATTTCGATCTTGAGCAGGGCGAGTTCGTCCATCAAGCGCTCGGAGAGCGAGAGGTACTCGCGCATCGGCACCTGGACGTTCTGCTTGACCGTCAGCGACGAGAACAGCGCTCCCTGCTGGAACAGCACGCCCATGCGCCGCTCCAGCAGGCGCCAGGACGCAACCGACAGGCGGTCCATCTGCTCCCCGAACACCTCGATCGTGCCGGCTCGCTTCGGGATCAGCCCGAGGATGGTGCGCGTGAGGACCGATTTCCCTTGTCCCGAGCCGCCGACGAACCCGAGGATTTCGCCGCGGTAGACGTCGAGGTCGAGCCCTTTCATGATGAGCCGCTCGCCGAACCCGACCTCGAGGCCGCGCACGCGGATGATCGCCTCGCGGTGCGCATCGGGCGGGAGGCCAGGCGGCCTGTTCGGACGGATTTCGAGCATGCCGGCCCTCTAATAGCGGATGGCCGCGAAAAATACGGCGAACAGGCCGTCGAGCACGATGACCATGAAGATCGCTTTCACGACCGAGGACGTGACGTGCCGCCCCAGCGACTCGGCCGATCCTTCGACGGCAAGACCCTCGATCGACGCGATGACGCCGATGACCAGGGCCATGAACGGAGCCTTGATCATTCCGACGAGAAAATGGTTCAGGGTGATCACGCTTTGAAGCCGGGCCAGGAACGCCTCGGGGCTGATGTCGCCGTAAAGCCACGCCGTCAGGCCCGCGCCGAACAGGGACGCCATCTTGGAAAGAAACGTGAGAAGCGGCAGCCCGATGATCAGCGCCAGGAGCCGCGGCACGATCAAAACCTCGATCGGGTCGATGCCCATGACCCGCAAGGCGTCGATTTCCTCCCGCATCTTCATCGAGCCGAGTTCGGCGGTAAACGCCGAGCCCGAGCGGCCCGCCACCATGATCGAGGTCAGCAGCACGCCGAGTTCGCGCAGGATGAGGAGGCCGACGAGGTTGACCACGAAGGCCGTCGCGCCGAAGCGCTGCAATTGGAAGATGCCCTGCTGGGCGACGATGCACCCGACCAGGAACGAGATCAGCACGATGATCGGCACGCCGCGGAACGCGACCTGTTCCAGCTGGTGGATCAGGGACGGAAACCGGAAATGCTTCGGCCGCGTGACCACGCGCACGAGCGCCGCGACGACCTCGCCGAGAAAGCTGACGCCGCGCGAAAAATCGCGCCCTGCGTCGACCACGGCCCGTCCCATGTCGGCCAGGAACTCCATGCCGCGGTTGCGGCGGACGACCGGCAGCGGCTGAAAGCCCCGATAAGCGACCTCGTTGAGCAGGATGCGATGCTCGGCGCGCGGGCCGACGAAGTCCGCGCGCAAGCCGCGCTCGCCCATCTCATGCCGCGTCCGGTCGAGCACCCAGGCGCCGAGCGTATCGAGGCGCTCGACTTGGGCAAGGTCGATGAGCACGCGCGTCCGCTCGCGTCCTGCGGCGTCGGCGATTTCGGCGACGCGCGCCTCGATGGCCGGCGCCTGGTCGGCCGTCCACCGTCCCGACAGCTTGGCCAGCAGCTCATGACCGGCGCGCTCGATGGCGACCGTCGGGTCATGAATCAATACGCTCTGCGGCACGGCTCAACCATCTCGGTGCGAATTTTCCGGGGTGATAGCCTGTCGCGGGCCTGCAAGTCGAGGCCATGGGTCTTTTGGTGCTGGGTTAGTTTGAGTTCCCTGCAAGGAACCCGCAAAAGGGCATGAAGCCTCCGCGAGCGGCTCAGACGAAGTCTGCAAAGCAGCTTCGATAACGGGCGTGCATGCATCGGTATGACGGAAGCGGAACCCACAGCCAGGAAGTGAGCCTTGAGCACCGATCCAGCCGCGAAATTCGATCCTGCCCGGGCAGGCGAATACGAACAGCAGAGCCGCATCGCGCTCGCGGGCTATGATGCTTGTCACGAGCTTGCAGCTTGTATGCTGGCCGCAGCCCTTGGGAGCGGGGGCGTCGCGCAGGTCTTGGTGGCGGGGGCTGGAGGGGGCGCAAGAGAGATCGTCACAGCGGGAGCCCTTGAGCCCCAGTGGCGGTTCACGGCGGTCGATCCGTCCCATCCGATGATGGACCTTGCTGTCGCACGCCTGACCGAAGCCGGTCTTCTGAACCGGACGGACGTGGTCCTCGGCACTGTTGATGATCTTCCCCCTGACGCGCGTTTCGATGCGGCGACCCTGATCGGTATCCTGCACCACTTGCCAGGAGACGAGGCTAAGCGCGCTATCCTGCGCTCGTTGGCTTTGCGCCTCAAACCAGGGGCTCCCCTGGTCTTGGCTGGAAACTACTACGCCTACGCGAGCCAGCCGCTCATGCTCCAGGCGTGGGGTGAGCGCTGGCGCATGCAGGGCGCAACCGCCGATGAGGTTAAGGCGAAGCTGGGCCGAATTCTCCAGGGAGCCGACCCGCCGCACTCCGAAGCGGCGGTTGCGAGCCTCCTTTCGGATGCGGGCTTCGGTCCACCCACTCGCTTCTTCTCCAGTCTCTTCTGGGGGGCATGGCTGAGCACACGCCAATCCTGAGACACGGCTGGGTATCGGGCTGCGTATCTGATATTCAAACCTGACCCACTATCGGTCTCTCGAAGGAGTCCATATGGCGCAAGATTTGACGGTCGCGGTGGAACGCTTCCCGATTGCGGGCCGCTTCACGATCGCGCGCGGGTCGCGCACCGAAGCCGTGGTCGTGACCGCGACCATCGCGGGCGACGGCGCGGTTGGGCGCGGCGAATGCGTCCCTTACGCACGCTACGGCGAAACGGTCGAGGGCGTCGCGGCGGCGATCGAGAGCGTGCGGCCCCGCGTGGAAGGCGGGCTCGACCGCTTTGCGTTGCAGGAGCTGCTTCCGCCCGGCGCGGCGCGCAACGCGCTCGATTGCGCGCTGTGGGATTTCGAGGCCAAGCGCACCCGCGTGCCGGCGCACGTCGGCGCCGGCCTCCACCGCCTCCGCCCGGCCACGACGGCCTACACGATCAGCCTCGATGCGCCCGAAGCGATGGCGGAGGCGGCGCGCCGCGCGGCCGAGCGGCCGATCCTGAAAATCAAGCTCGGCGGCGAGGGCGGCGATCTCGACCGCATCCGGACGGTGCGGGCGGCCGTCCCCGATGCGACGCTCATCGCCGACGCCAACGAGGGCTGGACGGAGGCGACCCTCGAGCGCCATCTCGCGGCCTGCGCCGAGGCGGGGTTCGCCCTCATCGAGCAGCCGCTTCCCGCCGATCGCGACGGCTGCCTTCGCGGCATGGCGCGCCCGGTTCCGCTCTGCGCCGACGAGAGCGTGCACGACCGGCGCGGCCTCGACCGCCTCGTCGGGCTCTACGACGCCGTCAACATCAAGCTCGACAAGACCGGCGGCCTGACCGAGGCGCTGGCGCTGGCCGACGCGGCCGAGGCGCACGGTCTCGCCATCATGGTCGGCTGCATGGTCGGGACCTCGCTCGCCATGGCCCCGGCGATGCTGCTCGCGCCGCGCGCCCGCTTCGTCGATCTCGACGGCCCGCTCCTCCTCGCCCGAGACCGCGAGAACGGGCTCGTCTACGAGGGCGGCGTCGTCCACCCGCCTTCGCCTGCCCTTTGGGGGTGAAAGGCGGCCCTTCGCGCGGCCATGGCCGCGAAGGCCAACCCCAAGCCGGCGAGCGGGACCATGGCTGCGAACGCCAGAGGACCGGCGGTTCGGAAAACCGCTCCGCTCATGACGGAGGCGCCCGCCATCGCGACGGCGAGGGCCGAACTGAGCAGACCTTGCGTCCGGCCGCGCAAAGCGGGCGGCGCAATCAGAGCGAGGGCGGCCATCGTGCCGAGGTGGGTCGCGCCGAACGACAGGCCGTGCAGGATTTGCAGGGCGAAGGTGGCGGGCAGGCCGGGCTCGAACGTCATAACGGCGAAGCGGAAGATCGCCGCCGCCCCGCCGAGCATGAGGCAGCGAAAGGCGCCACGCGCAACGTCCATCATGGGTCCGAGCAGCGCGAACAGCACGATTTCGGCGACCACGCCAGCCGCCCATAAGAAACCGATCGCCGTCTCAGAAAAGCCGCGCGCGCCAATCGATGCTGGCGAAGCCATAGAGCGCGGCATGGCTCGCCTGAATGAACGCGGCGGCGGCCAAGACGCACCAGAGGGCCGTCGGCATCGATTTCAAGTTCGGCGCTTCGGAGGCGCTTTGCGAAACGTCAACCGATTCTGAACCCGGCTCCGGCGGAGGCCCGATCCACACCACAGCGACGCCGGAGAGGGAGAGCGCGGCCAGGAGCCACACGATAATGCCCGCTCCGGCCGCCCCGATTATGTATCCGGAGCCGATGTTCGCAGCCAGAAAGGCGATCGAGCCCCAGAGCCGGATGCGGCCATAATCGAGACGCGGATTGCGCCGGACGAGGTCTATAGTCGCAAAATCGCTGAGAGGCACGACGGCCGACTGCGCCACCGCAAGGACGGCGACAAGCAGGCCGATGGCGAGCGCATCGCTCGTCGCCGAGAGCGCCGCGTAGGCCAGCGCGCCGCCGATGTTGCTCAGCACAAGCAGCCGGCGCACGCCGAAACCCTGATCCGCCAGAGCCATGAGCAGCGGCGCGAACAGCGCGCGCACGAGGATCGAGATGGCGAGAAGGACGCCGATCGCCGAAGCCCCGAGGCCGCGCTGATCGAGCCAGACCGGGAAAAACGGGATCGACACGCCCAGGACGGCGAAACACGCGCCATAAACAGCCGCGAGGCGGGCGGCCGAACCGGAGGACATTACGCTGCCTCGCCATGCTGGGTTCCGGCCGGCCTTGGCTCGCCGACCCGCGTAAAACGCCGTTAAGGAGACGTGTCGTATCAAACTCTGTCCGACCTTGCGGATGAAGGAAAGCCGCCTCGCGCGATGGACAGGAACATGCCCGAGTTGAAATCACCGAGGCCGATGAGCGAGGCCGAATACGAGGCCATTGAATCCACCGTCGCGCAAACGGCCCGCGGGCGCTGGTTCCTGGCCGAGTACGGCCGACGGAGCCGGACCATGGATACGCAAGCTTTGCTCGGGGCGATCTGCCGCCTGGAAGAGGCGGTCGAACGCGCGCGCCGCGGGCCGGATTTGGAGCGGCTGCGCTTCAACCTGGAGGAGATGGCGCGCATGCTCGTTCATACGCGAAACGAGATCGCCGCGCTTCGTCCCGCAACGGCGCAGCGCGTGGACCAAGCCGTCCATGTCATGCGTTTCCTGGAAAGCCGCGTCAACGCGATGCTCGAGGCCTGGGGCGGCGATCGGACCCTGGACTGCGCCGACCCGAACGCGGCGTCGCCCACGCCAGCCTGAAGCCCGGCGGCCCTCATGCGCTCCGCGCAACCCACGCACGGAGCCAGGACGCCTTCACCCGGCCGAGGTTCTGTGGTCAATCCATGTTCTGGATTGAAAAGCCGGTCCCGTGCAGCCGCTCCTCGGAATCACCCTGAAAATCCTGTCTGCGCTCGCGTTCACGCTGATGTCGGCGGGGGTGAAGCAGCTTAGCGCGGACTACCCGGTCGGCGAGATCGTCTTCTTCCGCTCCGCGTTCGCGGTCGTCCCGGTCCTGGCCTGGCTCGGCTGGCGCGGCGATCTGATGGACGCCGTGCGAACCGCGAGCGTCGGCGGGCATGTGCTGCGCGGCCTGATGGGCGGTTGCGGCATGTTCGCCGGCTTCATGGCGCTGTCGTTCCTGCCCCTCTCGGATGCGGTCGCCATCGGTTACGCCTCGCCGCTGATGACGGTCGTGCTGGCCGCCGTCATCCTGAAGGAGACCGTGCGCGCCTACCGCTGGACCGCGGTCGCGATCGGCTTCGCCGGCGTGCTCATCATGCTGCTGCCCCACCTCGACCTCGCCGCGCTCGCGCGCGGCCCGGCCGGCGGGCCTGCGGTCGGCGTGCTGTTCTCCTTGCTCGCCGCCTGCTGCGCCGCTGGCGCGACCGTCCAGGTGCGCCGCCTCACCGCCACGGAAAAGACCGGCGCAATCGTGTTCTACTTCTCGCTGCTGACTACGGCGCTCGGCCTCGCCACCATCGCGCTCGGCTGGCGCATGCCAGGATGGAGCGACGTCGGGCTCCTGGTCGTCACGGGCGTGCTGGGCGGGATCGGCCAGATCCTGCTCACGCAGAGCTACCGCTACGCCGATGCCTCGCTCGTCGCGCCGTTCGAGTACACGACGATGATCTGGGCGCTGCTGATCGGCTGGTTCGCCTTCGGCCAGATGCCGCAAGGCTCCGTCATCGCCGGCGGCCTGATCGTAGCGGCCGCCGGCCTGTTCGTCCTCTGGCGGGAGAGCCGGCTGGGGCTGAAGCGCGCCAAGGCGGTCGAGGCCGGCGCGCAGCGGCCGGCCTGAGCCGTTGCATTCAGGCGATTCCATTCCTTAATGCCGGCATGGCCCTGTTGGCGTGAAAGGCGCGCATGACGGCGATTGCGGTCACGATCGCGGGCTCCGATCCCAGCGGCGGCGCGGGCGTCCAGGCCGATCTCAAGACGTTTTCGGCGCTGGGCGTCTATGGTGCGAGCGTGATCACGGCGCTCACCGCCCAGAACACGCGCGGCGTGCAGGGCATCCACGACGTGCCGCCGGCCTTCATCGCGCGGCAGATCGACAGCGTCTTCTCCGATCTCGCGGTCGGCGCCGTGAAGATCGGCATGCTGTCGCGCCCGGCGGCGATCGAGGCCGTGGCGGACGGCCTTGCGCGCTACGGCATCGAAACGGTCGTGCTCGATCCGGTCATGGTCGCGACGAGCGGCGACCGGCTGCTCGCGCCCGAGGCGGCCGAAACGCTGCGCCGCGCCCTCATCCCGAAAGCGCTGGTCGTGACGCCCAACCTGCCGGAAGCCGCCGCGCTCCTCGGCGAGCCGGTCGCGGCGGACGAGGCGGCGATGCGGGGCCAAGCCGAGCGCATCCTGGCCCTCGGCCCCCGCGCCGTCCTGGTCAAGGGCGGACATGCGGAGGGCCACGAGAGCGTGGACATCCTGATCGACGCCACTGGACGCATGCAGCGTTTCGCGGCGCCCCGCATCGCGACCCGCAACACGCATGGTACGGGCTGCACGCTCTCTTCCGCCATCGCTGCGGGACTGGCGAAGGGGTTTGCGCTGCCCGAGGCCGTTGCTGCGGCCAAGATTTACGTCAGCGCCGCAATCGAAGCGTCCGGGCGGCTTGCCGTCGGACGCGGGACCGGCCCCGTCCACCACTTCCACGCGCTCTGGCGGTAGCTGGCTCGCCGCGCCGGCCGGGATCGCCGCGGCTTGATCCGCCCCGAAGCATCCGTCACAGTGCCTTGGGCGATCGAGCCCACGTTGATGAACGGAACGGCACCGGATGGGCGTCGAAGGACGGGACCGGCATCGGGAGTTGGACGCCGGCGCGCAGGTCCTCTCCGGCCAGCTCGGCAAGACCATCCAGCGGCTGCGCAAAGCCTACAACCTGTCCCTGTCGGAACTCGCCGAGCAGTCCGGCGTCGCCAAGTCGATCATCAGCCAGATCGAGCGCAACGAGACCAACCCGACGCTCGCCACCATCTGGCGGCTGTCGCAGGCGCTCGACGTATCGATCGAGCGCGTCCTCGCCGCCGCGGACGACGAGCCTTTTCTGGAAAAATCATCGCGGGCCGACACGCCGATCCTCCACTCCCAGGACGGGAAGATGCGGCTCGCCATCATCGGCTGGATCAAGACGGTCGAATGGCTGCAATGGTACGACGTGCGCTCCGAGCCCGGCGGCGTGCTGGAATCCGAAGCGCACCAGCGCGGCTCGGTCGAGTGTCTTACGGTGCTCGACGGCGTGTTCGACGTCGAGGTCGGCGGCGTCGTGCAGCGCGCCGGGGCGGGCGAAACGCTGCGCTACCGCTGCGACCGGCCGCATACGGTCCGCTGCCTCGGGGAGGCGCCGGGCCACGCCACGATGGTCTGCATCCTCAAGGCTGCGGTGATGGAATAGCGGGCGGCCTTTTACTGCGGCCCCTTCCGCGCCACTTGCGGCGGAAGCGAGAGGAGATACTCGGCGATCGCCGCCCGATCCGCCTCGGGGATTTGCGCCGTGTTGCGCACGACCGACGCCATGTTGGAGCCGACCGAGTCGCCGAAGGGCGTCAGCCCGGAGGTCAGGACCTCGACCACGTCGCTCCTGGTCCAACCTTTGATGCCGGTCGCATCCGGCGTGATGTTCGGAACCCAGCCTTTGCGCTCCGGGTTTGGGCCGCCTGAAAAGCGGCGTTCGGCCGGGATGACCCCGAGCGCGTTGCGTGGACTGTGGCACTCCGCGCAGTGCCCCGGCCCCTCCGTTAGGTAAGCGCCCCGGTTCCAGCTCGCGCTCTTCGCCGAGTCGGGCTGAAACATGCGGCCGTCGAGGAACGCGAGCTTCCATAGCCCTAAGCCCCGCCGGATGCTGAAGGGGAAGCGCAGGTCGTGGCCGCGGACGCGCCCCTCCACGGCCGGCACCGTTCTGATGAACGCGAACAGGTCGCGCACGTCGGCCGGGGCCATGCGCTGGTAAGATGTGTACGGGAACGCCGGGTAATAATGCCGCCCCTCGGGCGAGACCCCCCCCGCGCATGGCGCGCAGGAACTGCTCCGGGGTCCAGCCGCCGATGCCGTCGCGCGGATGCGGGGAAATGTTGGGCGCGTAAAACGTGCCGAAGGGAGAGTGGAGCGCGAGGCCGCCGCCAAGGCGCGTCTTGTCGTCCTGATCCGGCGTGGCATGGCAGGAGGCGCAGCCGCCGGCGTAGAACATCGTGCGGCCGTTCGCGAGGTCCGGCTGCCCCGCCGGAATCGGCTCGAGCCCTGCGCGGACCATCTCCGGGCTGGTGAGGATCACGAAGCCGATCGCGGCCGAGAGCGCGAAGCCGATCACAATCGCGACGGTCCGCTTCATCCGGTTCTCCCCCGCAGCAAGAGGCGGGCGCTCAAGCCCGCCTCGGATGATGACGCGAACGCAGCGATCGAGGGCGTCAGCTTTTCTTGATGCGGTAGGTTTCGTGACAGGCGCCGCAGTTCTTCGTCACATTAGCGAACGCGGCCTTGAAGGTATCAAGGTCCTTCGTCGCGGCCTCGGCTTCTTTGGCGTCCTTCTCGAACTTGGCGAAGGCCACCTTGAACTTACTCATGTCCTCCCAGATTTTCGGAGCGGCGGTGGTCTCGCCGCCGGTTTTCGAATTCTCGGGGAAGAGGGTAGGCATGCGTTGTGCGGCCTTCTCGTAAGTTTGGAAAATCGCCTTCGCCTTGGCGAGGTCGAAAGGCGCTTCGCCCTTCGCCATCTGCGAACCCGTGCGGGTCGCGGCTCCGTTGCCCTTCATGATATTTCTGCGCTCGGCGATGGGATCGCCCTGCGCCATCACGGTGGCGATCCCGACTGCGAGCGCAGCGCCGGTGAAAATCATGCGGATCATAAGCGGCGTCTCCCTTTCGGCAACTTGGCCGTTTCCGAGAACCGATCTTTGCCAAAGGGCCACAACCAGACCAACTGAAAACTTCGTGAGCGAGGACGCGCGGCGGCAGCGACTTCAGGCCACTGGCTCCCCCGCGGCGGCCCAATCCTTGAACCCGCCGCGATAATGCTCGTTGAGGTCGAGACCGGCCGCCTGCGCCCATTCGATCGCCCGGACCGAGCGGACCCCGGCCGCGCAGGAGAACACGATCCGCCGTCCCCCGGCCGCCGGCAGGGCTGCGGGATCGAACTGCGAAAGTGGATGGGATACGGAACCCGGAATATGTCCCGCCGCAAACTCGTGCGGTTCGCGAACGTCGACAAGCACGAGGGAGCCGTCGGCCAAGCCGCGCTTGACCTCCTCACGGTCAAGATCGACAACGTCGCCCCGATTGGCAGACATGGCGTCTGACGCCTCCTTCGCGTCCGAATCCTGACAGGGTCCGTTCGCTTGACGAGATACGTTTCGCGACGCCTCTGGTTCCCAGCCGGATCGCGGCGCGCGGGCCGATGGCGCCCCTCACTGCAAGGCTCGGCCCGTATCGGCCACATTGACGGGAACCGTCATCCTCCGTCCGAACCGCTCCACGGCGATCTGGACGCTCTGGCCGACGCCGGTCTGCTCCAGCGCCTGGGTCAGGTCCGAGAGCCGCCGCACCGGCTTGCCGTTCACCCCGACGATGACGTCGCCGATCTCGCCGGTCTGCGGGTCGATGCCGCGCAATCCGGCGCGCTGGGCCGGCGAGCCCGGCAGCACGCGCACGACCACGACGCCCTCGATGCCGAACCGGGCGGCGGCGGCCTCCTGGGCGGCGATGATGCCGATGCCGGGGGTCGGCATGCGGCCGTTGGCGATGAGCTGCGGCACGACCCGGTTGACCACGTCGACGGGAATGGCGAAGCCGATGCCGGCCGACGCGCCCGAGGGCGAGAAGATCGCGGTGTTGACGCCGATGAGCCGCCCGGCCGAGTCGAGCAGCGGCCCGCCCGAATTGCCGGGGTTGATGGCGGCGTCGGTCTGGATCACGTCGGCGATCTCGCGGCCCTCGCTCGTCGGCAGGCGGCGCTGCAAGGCGCTGACGATTCCCGTCGTCAGCGTCTGGTCGAGACCGAACGGGTTGCCGATCGCGAAGGCGGACTGGCCCACCTTCAGGTCCGCCGACACGCCGATGGCGATGGGCGGCGGCGGCTTGCTCATCCGCCCGAGGCGCAGCACGGCGAGGTCGTAGTTCGGCGCGGTGCCGACCACGGTGGCGGGAACGGTTTCGCCGCTGGCGAGCCGGACGGCGATCGGCCCGCCCGCGCCCTGGACGACGTGGTTGTTGGTGACGACGTGGCCCGCTTCGTCCCAGACGAAGCCGGTGCCGGTCTGTACGCCCCCGCTCTCTCCTTCGGGATCGGTGAGGCCGCGCCCGCCGCCGGGTTGCGCGAAAACGTGCACGACGGTCGGCGAGACGCGCTGAAACAATTCGACCGTCGCCTTTTCCGCCGGCGCGAGGTCGCCCCGCGCCGCCACCGTGCGCGGGGCCTGGGTGGAGTAGAGGTAGCGGGCCACATAGGGCTCGGCCACAAAGGCGGCGAGCAGCGCCAGCGCCAACACCAGGGCCACGCGCGTGAATCGATCTCTCAAGCGGCCTTCTCCCTCTCGTCCGCGCACGCAGACTACCAATGACGCAGACCCGGAGACGGTTCGAGGGTGGCCCTGCGACGGCCCCACGGCGTCTCCTCTCCCCGTGTGCGGGGAGAGGGGGACGCAACGGCTCAGCACGCCCGAAGCGTTCACCGACCGGGGCGGCGCGTTTCCGGCAAAAGAAAAGCCGCCCCGAAGGGCGGCCGAAGTCTGGGAGGAAACGCCAGGGAGAGCAGCGAGACCGTTGCACGAGCCTGGGCAACCCATGTCTAATCCCGAATGGGTTAACGAATGGTTAATCCTGCGCTCAGGGCGCAAAGACCGTCACGGCGCCGGGCCAGATCGCAAAATGCGCCGGCGTCTCGGTCACGATCTCGCCGTCGGCGTTGACGGGGCGCGGACGACGGGTGCGGATGTCGAACTCCTGGGCGCGGATGGCGCGCACCTCATCCCAGGCACCGTGCTCGCCGTAGCGGAACGAGCGCGCCATCAGGGCGAGCTTCCAGGCGCGCTTCAGTTCCAGGCTGTAGAGATCGAGATTCTGGTCGTCGATGGCGGCGTCCTTCTCGACCACGTTGCCGCCACCGTAGAAGCGGCCGTTGCCGACCGCGATCTGCAACGTCTTGACGCGGATCGACTCGGTCTCGCTGACGATTTCCGCGTGGAACGGGCGGGCGCGGGCGAGCACCCGGACCGCCGTCACAACATAACCGAGCTTGCCGAAGCGGCGCTTCACGTCGCGGGTCAGCTTTTGCGCCAGTTCGGCCGAAAGCCCGATGCTGGCGACATTGAAGAACGGATAGCCGTTGACCATGCCAAGGTCGATGCGGCGCGTGCGGCCCGCAGCGATGATCCGCACGGCGGCGTCGAGATCGGCCGGAATGCCCAGCGTCCGGGCGAGATCGTTGGCGGTGCCCATCGGCAGGATGCCGAGCGGCCGGTTCGCCTGCATGACGCCGTCCGCCGCGGCGTTGAGGGTGCCGTCGCCGCCGCCCACGGCGACCAGGTCGACGTCGCGCCCGTGCGCGACGATCAGCGGCGACAGCTCGTCCCGCGCTCCGCAATCGCAGTGGATCGGCTCGATGCCGTAGACCCGCAGCCGCTCCAAGGCGGCGTCGAGCGACGCGCAGCCGCTGCGGCTCCGGGCGTTGACGATCAGCAGGGCGCGCCGGGGCTTCGCCTCGGGGGGCGCGTGCGATGCGGGATCGACGGTCGAGGACATGGCGGGCTCGTGAGGGGGTCGAAGAGCGACTGCTGCGGGCTAACGTGGTGACGCATGCGCGGGTCCGTGAGGGGCCGCTCCGGCGCGGTCGCCTTCGCCCCCCATGGCGAGCCTACAGCCGATTTCCCTGACGTGGGATCGGCTCTCGGGTGTTTCGCGCCGCATTTTCGACGGCGAACCGGGTCCACTTCGCCTGAGAAATGCTCTAAGTGGGCGCGAGCGGAGGCTTGAGCCATGACCCTCACCGTCGCGGTCCAGATGGACCCGATCCAGACCATCAAGATCGCGGGCGACTCCACCTTCGCGCTGCTGCTCGAAGCGCAGGCGCGCGGTCACGCGCTCCTGCATTACACGCCGGACCGCCTCTCCTTCCGCGACGGCCGGGTGACGGCGTTGGCCGAACCGCTGCGGGTGCAGGACGTGGAGGGCAGCCACGCCGCGCTCGGGCCGCCCGCGCGCATCGATCTCGCCGGCGTGGACGTGGTGCTGATGCGCCAGGATCCGCCGTTCGACATGGCCTACATCACGGCGACGCATCTTCTGGAGCGCATCCACCCCCGGACGCTCGTGGTCAACGATCCCGCGAGCGTCCGCAACGCGCCCGAAAAGGTGTTCGTGACGCAGTTCCCGCAGTTGATGCCGCCGACGCTGATCACGCGCGACAAGGCGGAGATCGAGGCGTTCCGCGACGAGTTCGGCGAGATCGTCATGAAGCCGCTGCACGGCCACGGCGGCGCGGCGGTGCTGCGCGTCACGCGCGAGGACCCGAACTTCGGCTCGCTGTTCGATCTCTTCTCCGCCAGCTTTCGCGAGCAATGGGTGGTTCAGCGCTTCCTGCCAGCCGTTGCTCAAGGCGACAAGCGCATCATCCTGGTCGAGGGCGAGGCCATGGGCGCGGTCAACCGCGTGCCGGTGGCGAACGACATCCGCTCCAACATGGTGCGCGGGGGCGCGGCGGCGGCGACCGAACTGACCGCGCGGGAGCGCGAAGTCTGCGAGACCATCGGACCGGAGCTGAAGCGCCGCGGCCTGATCCTCGTCGGGATCGACGTGATCGACGGATTTTTGACCGAAATCAACGTCACTTCCCCGACGGGCCTGCGCGCCATCAAACGCCTTGGCGGGCCGGACTTGGCGGCGGCGGTGTGGGATGCGATCGAGGGGCGACTCGGGCGGTTGCGGGTGTGATACGATCTCCGGCTGATTAGGTCGGGGTGGCTGGCTTGGGCCACCAGTGGAAGTTTGTCCCGAGGCTGAGCTGATCGCCTCCGAGGACCCGGCAACGGTCTGCAGACCGTGCGTTCCAGATCGGCAAGGGTCTCGAAGTAGTGGTTCGCGAGCGGCTCATCCAGAATGGGCCAGAGGTGCTCGGCGGGCTGAAGCTCGGGGGAGTATGGGGGCAGGTAGACGAGCCGGAGGCCCTCCGGCACGACCAGGTTCGGCGCGGTGTGCCAGCCGGCGCTGTCGAGCCCGAGCACGATGATGCGATCCCGTCCCGCCCCGGCCTCGCGGGCAAACAGCGCCAGCAGCGCGGCAAAGAACGGCTTGGAAACTCCGTTCGACACGTACCAGAACACCTCGCCGGAGATCGGCTGGACGAAGGCGGTCACATAAAGCCACTTGTAGCGGTGGTGGCCGAGGGCGATCGGCCGCTGACCTTTGGGCGCCCAGACCCGGCGCAGGATCGGCTTCAGGCCAATGCGGTGCTCGTCCGTGGCCCAGACCTCAACCGGCTTGTCCGGGTGCTGGGCCGCTTCCTCGCCAACGACCGTGGCCAGCTTTTTTTAAACACCTCGCGCTCCTCCGGCGTGGCCCCGGCAGGATGGCGCGGGCGCGGCTTCTGCACCGACCAATTAATCGCCTTCAGGGCCTCCCAGCCGCGTTGGGGCAAAACCGCAGCGAGCCCGAGTTCGCCAGCCATCCAAGCCGCCACTTTGGGGCCAGTCCACAGGCCACCGTCGGACGGAGGCGTCGCAAGCCGCTCGGGCAACCGCGCCAGAAGCTCAGGGCGCAGCACGCTCGGTGCGCTCCCATTGCGCCGACGCAAGTCACCCAGGGCCTCGGGGCCATGTGCGTTGTAGCGGGCCAGCAGTTGCTCAATCCAGCGTGGCACGAAGCTCGTCACCGCGGCGACATCCGCGATCGTGTGACCCCGCGCTAACAGCCAGATCACCTGAAAGTGCCGCGTCGCGGTCGGATCCTGGGCCGACCGGAACCCCGCTTCCAGATCCTCGACGCTCAGATGATCAGCAACCCGCGCCATGCTTCGCCTCCACGACTCATGGCGCACCAGCCTACCCGCTTCCCAACAACCCAGGAATCCTCAGCCCGAGTCCATCGCCCGGAATCCGTATGAGACGCCGTCCACGGACTTGGCCTGCCGGCGGCCGGCCCGCAAAAGGCGATCGCGGCTGTCATCCCGGATGGGCTCCGCCGCGGGCCCGAAGCCATCAGTTCGCCGGAGCTGGGCGACGCCACATCTGCGCGTAGCTGCCCCCTGCTGCGAGCAGTGGCGCATGGGTGCCGCGCTCTACAATCGTCCCGCTGCTCATGACGAAGATTCGGTCGCAGTCCACGACCGACTCGAGCCGGTGCGTGACGAGGACGATGGTGCGCACGCCCTGCAGGGCGCGAGAGCGTCTCGATCGAGATGCCGCTCGTGCTCGGGGATCGAGCGCGCTGGTCGGCTCGTCGAGGATCAGGAACGGCGCTTGCGCTGAGCAACGCGCGGGCGATGGCGATGCGCTGGCGCTGGCCGCCGGACAGGTTCTGCCCGCCCTCGGCCAAATGGGTTTCGTAGCCCTCCGGCAAATCCTCGATGAACCCGGCCGCGCCCGCCATCGCGGCGGCCTCGGCGATTTCCTTTTGGGCGGCCTCGGGACGGCCATAGCCGATGTTCTCGGCAATGCGTCGCCGGCAGCATGATGTTCTCCTGACCGACCAGCGCCATGTGCGCCCGCAGGTCCGAGATGCGAATGCGCCGGAAATCGAATCCGTCAAGCCGCAACGCGCCTTCGGTCGGGTCGTAGAAGCGCAGCATCAGCGTTGAGCAGCGTGCTCTTGCCCGTGCCGCTCGGCCCGATGAAGGCGACCATCTCGCCTGGCCGGATCTCGGCCGAAAGGCCTGCAACACCCGCTGCCCCTCGCGGTAGCCGAAGCCGACCCGGTCGAGGATGAGCGTGCGCGGCTTCAGCGGCAGGCGGCGCGGCGTCCGGGGCTTCTGACGACAGTGATCGGCGTGTCGACACGTGGAAGACGCGCCGGGACGCCGCGACCTGGAGATCCGCACCTTCGCGACGAACTCGGTGAGCCACTTCAGCGGCTCCCAGAGCTTGCGGATGTAATCCATGAAGATGAGAAGCGTGCCGACGGTCATGCCGCCTGCGACCGGCGCGAGGAGCTGGTCGCTGGTACACGAGGTAGCCGCCATAGCCGAAGATGATCGCGCCGCCGACGGCCAGAATGCTGTCGCGGGCGAGCGGATAAAGCTGCTCCAGCCAGTTCAGGCGCAGAAGCGCACGGATGCTGCGCTGGACCCAGCCCTGGAAGCGGCCGAACTCATCCGGCTCGCGCCGGAACGCCTGCGCGAGGCTCATGGTCGCGACCGCCTGCTGGATATAGCGGTCAGGTCCGTATCGATCTGCTTGGAGTCAAGCGTGCGCTGGTGAATGCGCAACCCGAAGCGCCAGTTGCTCCAGATCATCAGCGGGGCTACGATGAACGCCGCGAGCGTCAGCGATTATGTTGAGCGACAGCATGATGGCCGTCATGACGGTGAGCGTGACCGCCGCGACCGAGGTGCCGATCGACGACGTCCATGATGCCCCAGGGCCCGAATACGTCGATGATGAGGCGGAAGATGGCGTCGCCTTGCGGCCGGCTCCTGTGATAGGTCATGCCGAGCTGCTGGAGCTTTGAAAACAGGTCGTAGCGGACGCGCGCCGTGCCCCGGTAGTTCAGGTGGTAGTTGATCATCATGCGGGCCATCCAGGCGAGATAGCCGACGATTTGCAGGCCCATGCCGATGAGCACGAGCCCGATGATCTGGCCCATTTTGTCGTCCGGCAGGACGGACAAGAAGAAGGTCGGTGAATCCAGCCGCCTTTCGGGCTCTGCGGTCAACACGCTGTCGATCAGAACCGTTACCGGCCATGCTTCGAGCAGGCCGATCCAACCGAAACGCCGATCAAGAAGATGAGCACGGCGATCAGCGCCCAATCGGGCACGAAATATGCCATCGCCCGGCGATAAACGCCCATCCGTCCTTGCCTCGGTAGCTAACCCGGTACCGCGATCATCGTCGGTGGGTCTCGACGGCCGCTTTCAGCCGCTCGCCGGACGAAGGTCAACCTTTTGGGGACGATCGGCGCGGCGAGATGCCGGGATGCAACTTGAGCGGCGGGGTGCGCCATTCTCGCGCGTCGTCCAGGGACGTTCCCATCGCCATATAAAAGCTGGTCTCGCGCTCCGGTCAGACTTGGTCGCGCCATGAACGTCGCCGCTCATCAGCCGGTCCTGCCGATCGCCATGTTCTTCCACTGGAACATTCTCTACGCGGAGATATCCGACGAGGAGAGGCGGGAGCTTCCAAAGCGCAGTTACGAACCGGCGCTCGACTTGCTGTCGGACCATCCGCGCATCACGGCCGCCATCGAGCTTTCTGGAGCGACGCTTCAAGACCTGGAACAGCGGCACCCTCAGCTTATCGACAAATTGAAGACGTTGGCGGACCGCGGGCAAGTCGAGTTGCTGGGCAGCACGTGGCAAAGCCCATTCCTGCTGGACGTGCGCGAGGAGCACTTTGCCCGCCATGTCCGCATGTATCTGAGGTTGCATACCGAAATTTTCGGATCCCATCCGGAAGGACTCTACACGCCCGAATATTGCGCCGACGAACGGTTGCCGCGCATTCTGCGCGAATACGGGTATACGTGGTTCGTGGCTTGGGTCCGCCACGTGGCGAAGCACTTGCCGTTGCGCGAGCGCGAGCGGTATGTCGCCCGCGACTTCATCTTCCCATACGCCTTCGAGGGGGACGACAAAACACGGGTGTTCGGCCTCCCGCTGCATGGCGATGAAATCGACGGCATGCTCAACGCCAGCGACGGGACTTATCCCATGGAGGACTATGCCGAGCACATCGCCTCCTTCGCCGCCTTGTGCGCAGACCGCAGCGGGATCATGATCCCCGGCATCGCCGACGGCGAATTTCTTCATGAGGGAAAAGAAACGCCCGCCTGGTTCAGGCGCGTGTTCGAGAAGCACAGGCATATTCAGCCGGAGTGGCTTGGCCGTCTGTGGAGCATTTGGGAGAACGACCCTCGGTTGGCGTTCACGACGCCCTCCCGGTATTTCTCGCTCCATCCCCCGACCGAGGCGTTGGAGCTTCTCCCCGGAGGGGGGTTCGAACGCAACGATCTCGAGCACTCGGCGACGTTTTGCGAGCCCTTGCGGCGCCAGCTCCGCAAGCTTGCGGCCCAGGTCGATCTGCTTCAGGAGAAAGCGCGCCGCGCTGCTGCCGCGGGCCGCCAGATCCGAGGGATCCGTCGCAAAATCGAGCGGCTGTCGGAACAGATGCTCGCGCTTGAGGTCTCGGATTTGTGCCGATGGCATCCAGGCGCGAGCAAGCGGGCGCAAGGAATCGCCAAAGCGCGACGGGCGCTCGCGCGCGGCCGGCTGATCGAGCAGGAAATCGACCGGCTTGCTGCGTGAAAAAACTGAGCGCCGCTTCAGCCCGCCGTCGCGAGCCGCCCGACCTCCGCCAGAACCGCGTTGCGCTCCTCGTCAGACGCGCGCGCCTCGACATAATAAACTGCTACGACGATCAGTCCAAGGGATTCGCGGAGCAACCCGCCTTGGGTTACATTAGGCGAGTGACCATTCGCGACAGCCTCTAAAGGAGGCCGGCCATGACCAGATAGACCACTGGGTCAGGACCCTTGACCGCTGTTGCTCTCCTCCTTGCCCTTGTTCCAGCAATTGCGAGGGCGGACCCTAGACATCCGGCGACCGAACAGATCGATCCCCGTGCCCGGGCGATCACCCATCTCGACGTGCTCAAGCCCATTCCGACGCCGGCCTCGCGGGTCAGCTCATCTCCACATGCACCACGCCCGGCACGGCGCGCAGCGCGCCGGCGATCTGCGGCGAGGCCTGGTAGCGGCCCGGCAGCTTGACCTCGACCTCGCGGTCGCCGCTGTCGAGGATGAGCACGAGCGACACCTCGCCCTCCCCGCGCTCGCGCAGGCGCTCTGCGACGCTGGGGATCGGGCGCTCGTCGCGCAGGAAGATGCGCATGCCCTTCTGGTGGCGCGCCGACCGCCTCGTCGAGCGGCTCGGCCGTTGGATGCGCGCCCGCACCTCGTCGCCCTCGAGCCCGGCCTGGAGCACGAGCACGAGCGGCGCGGCCGGGCTCGAGGAGATCGCGGTACTGCTGCAGCCCCTCCGAGAACACGATGGCCTCGAAATGCCCGGTCTGGTCGGAGAGGATGACGATGCCCATCTTGTTGCCGCTCTTGGTGCGGCGCTCCGTGCGGTCGAGCACCGTCGCGGCGACGCGCCCGACGGACGCGCCGGCCTTCACGGCGCGGCAGAACTCGACCCATTTCTGAACCCGGAGCTTCTTGCAGCAGCGCGCTCGTACTCGTCGAGCGGGTGGCCGGACAGGAAGAAGCCGACGGCGTCGTATTCCTTCTGCAGCCGCACCGCCGCCGGCCAGGGCTCGTAGGGCGGGATGCGCAACGCGCACGTCGGCCGCGGCGACGCCGCCGAACATGTCGTCCATGCCGCCGGCGGCGGCCTCGCGCGAGCGCTGGGCGAGCGCCATCATGGCGTCGACGGCGGCGTCGGCGCTGGCGCGGTCGGGCTCGAGCTCGTCGAGCGCGCCCGGCGGCGACGAGGTTCTCCAGCGTGCGCTTGTTGATGCGCGCGCGGGTTCATGCGCCGGGCGAGGTCGGCGAGGTCGTCGAACGGCGCGTCGCCCCGCGCCTCGATCAGCGCCTCGACGGCCTGCCGCCCGACGCCCTTGACGGCGGCGAGCGCGTAGCGGATCGTCCCCGTCCATCGACACGTCGAAGATCGACGCCCGAGCGGTTGATCGAGGGCGGCTCGACCCGGATGCCGAGGCGCTGCGCCTCGCGGCGGAATTCGCCGAGCTTGTCGGTGTTGTCGAGGTCGAGCGTCATCGACGCCGCGAGGAACTCGACCGGGTGGTTCGCCTTCAGGTAGGCCGTCTGGTAGGCGATGAGCGCGTAGGCCGCCGCGTGGCTCTTGTTGAAGCCGTAGTCGGCGAACTTGGCGAGAAGGTCGAAGATCTCGTTCGCCTGCGCCTTCGGCAGGCCGCGCTCGACCGCGCCCTGAGACGAAGCGCTCGCGCTGGGCGTCCATCTCGGCCTTGATCTTCTTGCCCATGGCGCGGCGCAGCAGGTCGGCGTCGCCGAGCGAATAGCCGGCGAGGACCTTCGCGACCTCCATCACCTGTTCCTGGTAGACGATGATGCCGAACGTCTCGCGCAGGATCGGCTCGAGCTTCGGGTGCGGGATACCAGTTGCGCCTTGCCGCCTTCGTCCTTGCCGAGCTTGCGCTCGCAATAGACCGGGATGTTGGCCATCGGACCCGGGCGGTAGAGCGCGACCAGGGCGATGATGTCCTCGAAGCGGTCGGCCTGCATTTCGCACAGCGCCTTGCGCATGCCGGCGCTTTCCACCTGGAACACGCCGACCGTCTCGCCGCGGCAGAGGGGTCTCGTAGGACTTTTGGTCGTCGAGCGGCAGGGCCGAGAGGTCGATCTCGACCCCCTTGCGGCGGATCAGATCGACCGCGAGTGCGCAGCACCGTGAGCGTCTTGAGGCCGAGGAAGTCGAACTTCACCAGCCCCGCCTGCTCGACCCATTTCATATTGAACTGGGTCACGCGCATGCCGGTCTTCGGGTCGCGGTAGAGCGGCACCAGTTCCTCGAGCGGCCGGTCGCCGATGACCACGCCGGCGGCGTGGGTCGAGGCGTGGCGGTGCAGGCCCTCCAGCTTCTGCGCGATGGCCATCAGGCGGGCGCACCACCGGCTCCTCGGCGATCGCAGCCTGGAGCCGCGGCTCGCCCTCGATGGCCTGGTTCAGGGTCACGGGGTTGGCCGGGTTCTGCGGCACCAGCTTGGTGAGCTTGTCGACCTGCCCGTAAGGCATTTCGAGCACGCGCCCCACGTCGCGCAGCACGCCGCGGGCCAGGAGCGTGCCGAAGGTGATGATCTGCGCGACCTGGTCCTCGCCGTAGCGGCTCTGCACGTACTCGATGACGCGCTCGCGGCCCTCGATGCAGAAGTCGATGTCGAAGTCCGGCATCGACACGCGCTCGGGATTGAGGAAGCGCTCGAACAGAAGGCCGAACCGGAGGGGGTCGAGGTCGGTGATGGTGAGCGCATAGGCGACGAGCGAGCCCGCGCCCGAGCCGCGGCCCGGCCCCACCGGAATATCGTGCTCCTTCGCCCATTTGATGAAGTCGGCCACGATCAGGAAGTAGCCGGGGTATTTCATCCGGGTGATGACCGAGACCTCGTAGGCGAGGCGGTCGCGGTAGTCCTGTTCGGTCAGGCCCGGCGCGGGGCCGTGCGCGGCGAGGCGCTTTTCAAGCCCCTCCTCCGCCTGACGGCGCAACTCCTCGGCCTCGTCGAGCGCCTGCGGCGCCCTCACCGCGCCCAAAACTCGGCAGGATGGGTTTGCGTGTCCGCACCCGGTAGGCGCAGCGCATGGCGATCTCGACGCTGGCTGCAAGCGCGTCGGGCAGGTCCTCGAACAAGGCCGCCATGTCGCGGCGCGTCTTGAAGTCGTGCTCGGGCGAGAGACGGCGGCGGTTCTCGTCCGAAACGAGACGCCCCTCCGCCATGGCGAGCAGCGCGTCATGCGCCTCGTAGTCGTCCGCCTTGGCGAAGAACGGCTCGTTCGTGGCGACGATCGGCAGCCCGTTCCGGTCGGCGAGCGCGATCAGTTCGGCCTCGACCAAGCGCTCCTCGTCCAAGCCGTGGCGCTGGATTTCGACGTAAAGCGCATCGCCGAAGGCGCGCTTCAGAACGGACAGGCGTGCTTCGGCGAGATCGCCGCGCGCGCCGAGACGCAGCGCCGTATCGAGCGGCCCGGTCGGGCCGCCCGTGAGCGCGATCAACCCCGCCCCATGCTCCACGAGCCGCGCCGCCGCGACCTTCGGCAAATCGCCGAGCGGTCCGTCGAAATAGGCCCGGCTCGCGAGCCGCATCAGGTTGCCGTAGCCCTCCTCGCTGCGGGCGAGCAGAACCAGGTTGGTGGCGGGCGGCGGTCCGCTGCGGCTTGTCGGGTCCGGCGCTTCGAACAGCACCGAAAGCTGGAGGCCGGCGATCGGCTGGATGCCTAAGCCGGCGAGTTTTTCGGAAAACTCCAGCGCCCCGAACAGATTGTTGGTGTCGGTCAGCGCCAGCGCGGGCTGTTTGTCGGCCACGGCCAGCTTGGCGAGGTCGGCGATCTTGATCGCGCCTTCGAGCAGCGAATAGGACGAGTGCACATGCAGGTGCACGAAGCCGACATCGTTTAAGGCCTGTCCCATCGCCCACGAACCCTCCGGGTCTTTCAAGATTCCGAGTCGCCGGATGCGAGTCGACTCGGAACGCTAGTAGGCCCAGAGAAGGCTGTGGAAAGCTTTCAGGCGAGCGCCCAAACGGCGATCATGGCCACAAAGACCGAGAGCGATGCGATCTCAACACAATCTTCAAACACAGCGCGGAGCATGGGGTCCTCCTGAGTTCCTGATGTGTTCATGTTTGTTCCATTTATGTTCTGTGTAAAGATGTGAGCGGACACTCGGTGCTGTTATGGCTAATACCAACCCGCGCTGATCATCATGCATTGGCCCAGTCCCGGAGGCCGATGGACATGATGATCCAAGGCTGGTCGATGAGGCGGTTCCAGGCGTCGCAGCAGTGATCGACGATGTCGCGGTAGGAGGCGAACACGCGGCTCGACAACCAGTTGTCGCGCAGAAAATGCCAGATGTTCTCGACCGGGTTCAATTCGGGCGCTCGGGCTGGCAGCAGCACCAGCGTGAGGTTGTCTGGCACGACGAGGTCCTTGGCGCGGTGCCATCCGGCCCGGTCCATCAGCATGACCCCATGGGCTCCGGGAGCCACGGCCTGCGCGACTTCCGCCAGGTGCAGGCTCATGGCCTGCGTGTCGCATCGGGGCAGCACCAAGGCCGCGCCCTTACCCTGTTGCGGGCAGATCGCTCCGAAGATGTAGACCGAACTCGTCCGCTGATCATGCGGGGCGCGGGGCCGGGTGCCCCGTCGGGCCCAGCGCCGCGCGATCTTGTTCTTCTGGCCGACGCGGGCCTCGTCCTGCCACCACAGCTCGATCGGGGTGCCGTTTGGGAGGCTCGCCCGGATCGCCTCCAAGGTGGCGGGGAGGCTTTTTTAAAAGCCTCCAGCGCCTCAGGGTTCTGGGCATAGTGGCGCGGGCGGGCCGAGAGCTTGCGATAGCCGAGCGCGCGCAATTCGCGGCTCAGCGTCGTCTCGCTGAGCGAGATCCGAAACTCCTCCCAGATCCACAGGGTCGAGATCCTTCAGCCGCCAGCGAACCACGCCATGGATCGCCGGCGTCGGGCCGTTCTCCACCATGCTCTGCCAAGGCTTGGCGCTGGCTGTCGTTCAGCTTGCAGGTGTTCCCGGGAGCCTTGCCGTCGATCAGGCCTTCAGGGCCGCGGGCGTTGAACCGCACAACCCAGTCCCGGATGGTCTGCAGCCCGACGCCGCCGATCCGCGCCGCTTTGGTCCGGGAGCCGCCATCGTAGATCTCGGCCAGCGCCAGCAGCCGCCGACTTTGACCCGCGTTCCGGGTCGCTTTCGCCAAGGCCCGAAGCTGGGCCGCGTCATAGTCCGGGCGAAGCGCAATCCCTGGCCGCATGGCGAACCTCCTGTTCGCCACCAGGGAATCTCGACTCGCTCCGGTCTGAAAACCCCGGAATGAGTCAGCCTTCACGCGGTTGGTATGACCCATTATGAATCAGGTGGAGGCGAGAGCCTACGCTTGTCATTAAAGGTTCCAAGGCTTCGCGAAGCGAAGAGCCCGGAACCCATGAACACCGGCAGGGCAGAATAGAGCGGTACGGTCCCGCGCTTTTCTAAACCACCTGTGTTCATGGGTTCCGGGCTCGGCCTTCAGGCCGCCCCGGAATGACAGGTGTGGATGCATGAACCCCTGCGGGGCCGGACGAGCTACTACGTCTATCTTCTCGCCTCGCACCGGCACGGAACGCTCTATCTCGGCATCACCAACAACCTGTCCCGCCGCGTATGGGAGCACAAGACGAAAGCCATCCCCGGCTTCTCCGCTCGCTACGGCGTGGACCGGCTGGTCTGGTACGAAACCTACGACCGCATCGATGAGGCGATCGCCCGCGAGAAGGATATCAAGAAATGGCGGCGCAACTGGAAAATCCGGCTGATCGAGGAGATGAACCAGGATTGGAGCGATCTCTACAATGCTCTGAACCGTTGACCCTCCTTCGAGGCGAACACGCCCGTCATTCCGGTCGCCGCGCAGCGGCGGGCCGGAACCCATGAACACGAATGGTTCAGGAAAGGCGCAGGTCCGAGTTGCTCTTATTTGCGATGCAGGCGTTCATGGGTTCCGGGCTCTCGCTTCGCGAGCCCCGGAATGACGGGCAGAGGCGCAGAACTCGATTAGGCGAGTTGCACCACGAGCCCGTCCTGGATCGTCACGCGCCGGTCCATGCGGGCGGCCAGATCCATGTTGTGGGTCGCGATCAGGGCCGCGAGGCCCGAGGCGCGGACGATCGCCATCAGCGTCGTGAAGACGTGCCCCGCCGTGTGCGGATCGAGGTTGCCGGTCGGCTCGTCGGCGAGGAGAACGCGCGGCGTGTTGGCGACCGCGCGCGCAATGGCGACGCGCTGCTGCTCGCCGCCCGAGAGTTCCGCCGGACGGTGATCGAGGCGCGCGCCCAGGCCCAGGAACCCAAGCAGCTTGCTCGGCCCGGTCCTTGGCTTCCGCCCGCGACAGGCCGCGGATGAGCTGCGGCATGACCACGTTTTCGAGGGCCGAGAACTCCGGCAGGAGGTGGTGGAACTGGTAGACGAAGCCGATCTCCTCGCGCCGCAAGCGCGTGCGCTCCGCATCGCCCATGGCGGCGGTCGGCGTAACCGCCGACATAGACCTCGCCGCCGTCCGGCTTTTCGAGGAGGCCCGCCACATGGAGGAGCGTCGATTTGCCGGTGCCGGACGGGCGCGACGAGCGCCACGATCTCGCCCGGCCAGATCGCCAGGTCGGCGCCGCGCAGGATGTCGAGGAAGCCCTCCCCTTGCGGGTAGCGCCGCTCGACCTTGGACAGGAACAGGGCCGGCGTTTGCTGCGGGGTCTCGTCCACCGGCGTCACCCGTAGCGCAGCGCCTTCGACGGGATCGAGCCGCGCGGCGCGCCAGGACGGGTAGAGCGTCGCCAGGAGCGAAAGGACGAGCGCCATCACGACCACCGTGACGACCTCGGCGGGGTTCACATCGGCGGGAAGACGGCTAAGGAAGTAGAGTTCGGCCGGAAACAGGTTGGTGTTGGTCAGCCGCGAGATGACCTGCGGATGGTCTCGACGTTGAGCGCAAGGAGAAGCCCGAGGAGAAACCCGGCGATCGTGCCGACGATGCCGATCGACGCGCCGGTGATGAGGAACACGCGCATGATGGCGCCGCGCGTCGCCCCCATGGTGCGCAGGATCGCGATGTCGCTCGACTTGTCCTTCACCAGCATGATGAGCCCGGAGATGATGTTGAGCGCGGCGACCAGCACGATCAGGGTGAGGATGAGGAACATGACGTTGCGCTCGACTTCGAGCGCGCCGAAGAAGGTGCGGTTGCGCTGGCGCCAGTCGGTGAGCGCCATCGGCCGCTCCGCCGCCATCTCGATCGACTGCCGCGCCTCGTCGACCCGGTCGGCGTCGTCGAGGAACACCTCGATGACGTTCACGTCGCCTTCGCGGTTGAAGTAGCTCTGCGCCTCGGCAAGCGGCATGTAGACGAAGGTGGAGTCGAACTCCGACATGCCGATCTCGAAGATGGCCGTCGACCGGATAGCCCTTGATGCGCGGCGCGGTGCCGAAGGGCGTCGCCGCGCCGCGCGGCGTGATGAGGGTGATCGTATCGCCGGCCTGCAGCGACAAGGTCTCGGCGAGACGGCGGCCGATCGCGACGCCGCCGCTGTTGTCGAAGTCCTCGAGCGTGCCCTGCCGGATGTTGCCGGCGATCGGCTCGATCTTGCGCGAGGTCCTCGCCGCGCACGCCCGCGCACGAGCACGCCGCTGCCGTTGTAGTGCGAAGAGCCGAACGCCTGGCCCTCGACGAGCGGGACGGCGCGGCGGACGCCCGGCGACCTCGGAGATGCCGATCCGCGACGTCCGCGTAGTCGGTCAGCGGGCTGTCGATCGGCGCGATGAAGATATGGCCGTTGATGCCGACGATCTTGTCGAGCAGTTCCTTGCGGAAGCCGTTCATGACCGAGAGCACGACGATCAGCGTCGCGACGCCGAGCATGATGCCGAGGAACGAGAAGCCCGGCGATGACCGAGACGAAGCCTTCGCGGCGGCGCGTGCGCAGGTAGCGCCCGGCGAGCATCCACTCGAAGGGCGCGAAGGGCTTCGTGCCGGTCGCTGTGCGTCCGCTCTTCGCCATCGCCCTGATCAGGCGCGCTTCAGTCAGCCGCGCGACGACGTCGCTCGAGCGGCAGCAACTCGCTGCTCGCCGGTGGCGCGGCGCTTCAGTCTCGACCTTGCCCTCGGCCAGGCCCTTCGGGCCGACCACGACCTGCCAGGGAATGCCGATGAGGTCGGCGGTCGCGAACTTCGCGCCGGGACGCTCGTCGCGGTCGTCGTAGAGCACGTCGAGGCCGGCCGCCGTCGAGCTCGCGATAGAGATCCTGCGCAGGCCGCGTCGGTGGCGGCGTCGCCGGCCTTCAGGTTCAGGAGCGCGACGTCGAAGGGCGCGACCGGCATCCGGCCAGACGATGCCGTTCTCGTCGTGGCTCGCCTCGATGATCGCGGCGACAGGCGGGTCGGGCCGATGCCGTAGGAGCCCATATGGACCGTCGTGCTCCTGGCCGTCCGGCCCCATCACCTTCGCGCCCATCGGCGCCGAATACTTGGTGCCGAAATAGAAGATGTGGCCGACCTCGATGCCCCGCGCCGACATCTTCTTGTCCTCGGGAACGGCCTCGAACGCCGCCTCGTCGTGCATCTCGGAGGTCGCGGCGTAGAGCGAGGTCCACTCGATCGACGATGCTCTGCAGCCCTGCGACGTCGTCGAAATCGGTGTCGGCCGGCGGGACGTCGAAGTCGAGGTAGTCCGCGTGGCAGAACACCTCGCTCTCGCCCGTCGAGGCCAGGATGATGAATTCGTGGCTCGAGATCGCCGCCGATCGGTCCGGTATCGGCGCGCATCGGGATCGCCTTGAGGCCCATGCGCGCGAAGGTGCGCAGGTAGGCGACGAACATCTTGTTGTAGGAATGGCGCGCGCCGGCCTGGTCGAGGTCGAACGAATAGGCGTCCTTCATCAGGAACTCGCGCGAGCGCATGACGCCGAAGCGCGGCCGCACCTCGTCGCGGAACTTCCACTGGATGTGGTAGAGGTTGAGCGGCAGATCCTTGTAGGAGCGCACGTAGGCGCGGAAGATCTCGGTGACCATCTCCTCGTTGGTCGGCCCGAACAGCATGTCGCGCTCGTGCCGGTCCTGGATGCGCAGCATCTCCTTGCCGTAGGCGTCGTAGCGCCCGGATTCGCGCCACAGATCCGCCGACTGGATCGTCGGCATCAGGAGCTCGATGGCGCCGGAGCGGTTCTGCTCCTCGCGGACGATGGCGTTGATCTTGTTCAGCACCTTCAGGCCGAGCGGCAGCCAGGCATAGATGCCTGCCGCCTCCTGCCGGATCATGCCGGCGCGCAGCATCAGCCGGTGCGAGACGATCTCCGCCTCTTTCGGCGTCTCGCGCAGGATGGGCAGGAAATAGCGGCTCAAACGCATGGAACGCCTTCTAGGGTCGGAGCATGCGGCCGTCGCGCGCCGCCGGGCGATTCTGATGCGGCACACAACACATCCGCTCGGGAAAAGACAAGCCGAATGGCGGGACGATGCGGCTCCGCAAGGCCGAAGGTGCCTAATCTCTAGCCGCCTTGAGGAAAAAACAGTCTTTCGCTGCACAAAACGAATGACAAACGTTGCGCATCCCTCTATACAACGTTTCCATCGAAGCGCTTGAATGCCCTTGTTTTCGGGCGATCATGGCGGTCCGAGTCTCGGGAGGGGATCAAGCCCAGAAGAGCCGACTAAAGTCGGCTGCGAAACGTCAGGGTTCAACGACCCGGAAGGCGGAAAGGCAAGGCAAACGCCTTGCCTTTCTGTTTTTAGAGACCCGCCAAGGGCAAGGCGGCGACGGCGAGCACAAAGACGACATCCGCGACGACCGTCGTCCAGATCGCTTTCTCGTTCAGGCCCGCTGCCGACGGTGCGCCCGGCTCGCTGCCCGCGACGATCTCACCCACAGCCGCTTGGCTACGCACGCCGAACGGCAACACCGCAAACAGCAACGTCCACCACACCACGAAGTAGAGGGAGACCGCGCCGGCGATCGTCAGGTCGAACCCTCTGACCGCGACCGCGATGGCCGCGGCCGTCAGGATCAGGACAAGCGCCACGGTCGCGAAGAACGAAGCTGCGACCCGTCTTAACAGCGTCATGGGCGTGCGGTCCTCACGCCTGCTCCAGTTCCACCAACGTGCCGCAGAAATCCTTGGGGTGCAGAAACAGCACAGGCTTGCCGTGCGCACCGGTCTTCGGCTCGCCGGAGCCGAGGACACGCGCGCCGCTCGAGACAAGCCGGTCGCGCGCCGCCCTAATATCGTCGACCTCGTAGCAGACGTGGTGAATGCCGCCGCTCGGGTTCTTGTCGAGAAACCCGGCGATCGGCGAGCCGTCGCCGAGCGGCTCCAGCAGTTCGATTTTCGTGTTCGGCAGATTGATGAACACGACCGTCACGCCATGCTCAGGCTGCGGCAAGGGCGCGGACACGTCGGCGCCAAGCGTGTCGCGGTAGATGCGCGAAGCCGCCGCAAGGTCCTGCACCGCGATGGCGACGTGATTCAGCCGGCCGATCATCCCTGTCCTCCTGGCGTTTGGTCGGCGCCCTCATACCTCGACGACAAGGACATGGCACGTGGGCTTCTTGCCCCATGCCTGTTGAACGGCGGCCCGCACCGCCCGCTCGACGGCGTTCTCAACCGTTTCGGGATCGCGGCGCTTCGATCGCGACAAGCCGTCGAGCGTTTGGCCGACCGTGTCGGCGATACGCTCGAGAATCGACTCGCCCTGCCGCGTGACGCTCGGCAGGCCCACCGCATCCACGACCGGATCGCCGGCGATCTCTCCCCGCTTGTCAATCGCGATAGCGACCGAGACGACGCCAGCGAACGCCAACTTGCGCCGCTCGGGGATTGCGCGATCACCGGCACCGATCAGGATGTCGCCGTCCTTGTAGAGGCGTCCCGTCGGGCACGTCGTCGACGATCTCGGGCTTGCCCGGCGCGAACCGCACGACCGTGCCGTTGCGGGCCTTCACGACAATCGGCACGCCTTGCGCCTTGGCGAAGGCGGCGTGCTCGGCCAGATGCACGTCTTCTCCATGCGCCGGAACGGCGATGCGCGGTCGCGTCCAGCGATACATCGGCGGCCAGTTCGTCCCGGCGGGGATGGCCCGAGACGTGGACTAGATCGGTTCGATCCGTGATGACCTCGATCCCCTGCCGGACCAGATCGTTCATGATCTGACCGACTCCCTTCTCGTTGCCCGGAATGGCGCGCGAGGAGAAGATGACCCGGTCGCCGGGCGAAAGCGCGATCTCGGGATGCTCGTTCGATGCGATGCGCGCGAGGGCGGCGCGCGGCTCGCCTTGCGATCCGGTCAATAGGGCCACGACCTTGTCGCGGGGCAGATAGCCGTAGACCTCGGGCCTGCGGAATTCAGGCAAATCGTCCAGGTAGCCGCACTCGCGACGCGACCTGAACGACCCGGTCCATCGCCCGCCCGACCACCACGACCTCGCGGCCGCAAGCTCGCGCGGCCTCGGCGACCGCGCGGAGGCGCGCCACGTTCGAGGCGAACGTCGTCACCGCCACGCGATGCGGCGCATCCGCGACGAGTTCTGCGAGGCGCTTGGCGACCTCTGACTCGCTTGGGCTGCGCCCGTCCCTAACCACGTTCGTGGAGTCGCAGACCAGCGCAAGAACGCCTTCGTCGCCGAGCCGACTGAAGACGGTTTCCGACGTCGTGTCGCCGAGATACGGCGTGTCATCGAGCTTCCAATCGCCTGTGTGGAGCACAAGGCCCAGCGGCGTTCGGATCGCGAGGGCGTTCGATTCCGGGATCGAGTGCGCGACCGGCACATACTCGACCTCGAACGGCCCGAGCGTCAGGCGCTGGCCCGCCGCGACCTCCCGTAGGTCGACCTTGGGCGCGCCCGGCTCCGACAACCGGCGGGTTTCGAGAAGCCCGATCGCGAACCGCGTCGCGTAAACCGGAACACGCAAGCGCGGCCACAGCTCGACCAGCGCGCCGATGTGATCTTCATGGGCATGCGTGATCAGGATGCCGAGGAGATTGCGACGCTCGTCTTCGAGGAAGCGCAGGTCCGGGAACATCAGGTCGACGCCCGGCATGTGCTCCTCGCTCGCGAAGCCCATGCCGCAGTCCACCAAAACCCATTGCCGGCGGTCCTCCGGCCCAAAGCCGTAAAGAGCGGCGTTCATGCCGATCTCGCCGAGACCGCCGAGCGGCACGAAGACAAGCTCGTCCTGCGAAGAGGCCATTCGTTTCACCTTGCCAGCGTGGTTGACCGATCGGCCAAGCCGAGTCGCAAATGAGGAAAATAAAGGTCGCCGGCGTCGATGAGCTCCAGGTCGGACGCGGTCTGCAGTTTCAGACGTCCGACCGGGTCGAGCCCGTCGAACCGGCCGCTCCGCTCGCCCGACGGCAGACGCACCGTCACGGGTTCGCCGAGCCCGGCCGCCCGCCGCAGCCACGCGCGGCGGATCGGGGTGAAGCGGTCGGCCGGCGCGCCCGCAGCTGCCGACCGCCACGCCTCTAAGCGCTTGGCGAAGGCATGTGCGAGCGCGGAGAACAGTGTCTCGATTTCAAGGTGAGGAGCCACTGAACGCAGCGCCGTTGCGGGGTACGGCGTGTCATCCGGCGCGGCCGAGACGTTCACGCCGAAGCCGACAACAAGCGCAAACGCGCGCATCTCGCTTAAATGATGCGCTTCGAGAAGCAGGCCCGCGACTTTGGCGCTCCCAAGAAGAAGGTCGTTCGGCCACTTCAACGCAAGATGTGGCGCAGCGCCCCTTGCGACATCCGATACGGTCTCATGCAGCGCCACGCCGGCGACGAATCCAAGCTGTGGGGCCAGAAGCGGTTCGCAGGGATCGATCAGGAGGAGGCTGGCGTAAAGATTGCCCGGCGGCGAGACCCATTGACGCCCCTGGCGTCCCCTCCCGGCGCGTCTGCTCGCCTGGCGGCGATCCAGAGCCGTCCCGGATCGCCGCGCCGCGCCGCCGCGAGTGCGTCGTCGTTCGTCGAAGCGGTCGCGTCGAGTGCAGATGAGCCGATAACCGGCTGCTTCGATCTCCGGCGGCAGAGGCACGCTAGAACGCGGAAAGGATCTCGCCGCGATCGCGGCCGTGCTCGACCAGCGGCGCCGGGATCAGCCAGAAGACGAGGACCACGAACGCTCGAAACCGCGAGCACGACCTGCACGCCCGCCGACATCGGCTCGAAGGCGGCTTGCGGCTCATCGAAGTACATGATCTTGACGATGCGAACGTAGTAGTAGGCGCCGATCACGCTGGTGACGACGCCGATGACCGCAAGCGTCACCAGCCCGGCCTGGATCGCCGCCGCGAACACGTAGAACTTGGCGAAGAATCCGGCGAGCGGCGGGATGCCGGCGAGCGAGAACATCATCGCGGCGAAGCAGAAGGCCAGAACCGGATGGGTCCGGGCCAAGCCGGAGAGATCGTCGATGTTCTCGAACATGACGCCTCGCCGCGGCGCATGGCGAGGATGCAGGCGAAGGCTGCCGAGCGTCATGGCGAGATAGATGGCCATGTAGACGATGACGCCCTGGATGCCCTCCGCCGTGCCGGCCGCCAGACCGATGAGCGCATAGCCGACGTTGCCGATCGACGAATAGGCCATCAGCCGCTTGATGTTGCGCTGGCCGATGGCGGCGAACGAGCCGAGCGCCATCGAGGCGATCGCGATGAAGATGATGATCTGCTGCCACTGCCCGAGAATGCCGGGGAACGCGCCGATGAAGACGCGCACCGTCATCGCCATGGCGGCCATCTTCGGGGCGGATGCGAAGAAGGCCGTCACGGGCGTCGGCGCGCCCTCGTAGACATCGGGCGTCCACATGTGGAACGGCACCGCCGAGATCTTGAAGGCGATGCCGGCGGCGACGAACACGAGACCGAGAACGACGCCCGTCTCCGCCGCGACTGCTGCAACGCCGTCGCGATGCCGGGAAAGGCGACCGTGCCGGTGAAGCCGTAGACCAGCGAGGCGCCATAGAGGAGCATGCCGGATGACAGCGCGCCGAGCACGAAGTACTTCAGGCCCGCCTCGGTCGAGCGCAGATTGTCGCGGTGGAACGAGGCGATGACGTAGGCGGACAGGCTTTGCAGTTCGAGGCCGAGATAAAGCGCGATGAGGTCGTTGGCCGAGATCATCATCAGCATGCCGATGGTCGAGAGCACGATCAGGATCGGGTACTCGAAACGGTCGATGCCTTCGCGGCGCAGGTAGTCGGTCGAGAGGACGATCGTCGCCGCCGATCCGAGCAGGATCAGGAGCTTCATGAACTTGGCGAAGGCGTCCACGATGAACGAGCCGTCCATAGTGCATGACGCGGCCGGCGGGCAGCATCAGAACGGCGACAAGGGCGACGACGAGGAGCGCCAGCGCGCCGATGTTGACCAGAGCCGCCGACCGCTCGCCGCGGATAGGCGCCGAACAGAACGAGCACGAGGACGCCGACCGCAAGGATGATCTCCGGCAGCGCCGGACCGAAGGCGGGGATGGTGAGCGATCGGGTTCATCGCGGACCTCAGTGAGCGGCAGAGCGGCAGTTTTGGTCACGGCGACATGGCGGCCTGGTAGCCCTGTGATCGAGGGCATCGGTCGAGGCCGCGAAGCTGTCGAGGATCGGACCGGGCTGCACGCCGTAATAGATGACGAGCACGACGAGCGGCGCGCAGGATGGCGATCTCGCGCCGGTTGAGGTCGGCGATGTCCTTGCAGGGCTCGGCTTCTCGAGCCGCCCGTAGATCGACGCGGCGATAGAGCCAGAGCGCGTAGGCGGCCGAGAGGATGACGCCTGTAGTCGCGAGGAAGGCGACCCGGTCGGATTGGCGCGGAATGCGCCGAGCGAGGCTCAGGAACTCGCCGACGAAGCCCGACGTGCCGGGCAGGCCGACATTGGCCATCGTGAACACCATGAAGGCGACGCGCATAGAGCGGCATCCGGTTCACGAGCCCGCCGTAGGCCGCGATCTCGCGGGTGTGCATCCGGTCGTAGATGACGCCGACGCAGAGGAAGAGCGCGCCCGAGACGAGGCCGTGCGAGATCATCTGGAACATCGCGCCCTGGATGCCCTGCGGGGTCATGGTGAAGAGGCCCATGGTGACGAAGCCCATGTGCGCCACCGACGAATAGGCGATGAGCTTCTTCATGTCCTCCTGCACCAGCGCGACCAGGGAGGTGTAGATGATGGCGATGATCGACAGCGCGAAGACGAGCGGCGCGAAGTACGGTCGAGGCGTCCGGGAACATCGGCAGCGAGAAGCGGATGAAGCCGTAGCCGCCCATCTTCAGGAGGATGGCGGCCAGGATCACCGAGCCGGCGGTCGGCGCTTCGACATGCGCGTCGGGCAGCCAGGTGTGGACCGGCCACATCGGCATCTTCACCGCGAAGGACGCGAAGAAGGCGAGCCAGAGCCAGGTCTGCAGGTTCGGCGCGAACTTGTGCTGCAGCAGCGTCGGGATGTCGGTCGTGCCCGCGTCCCAGTACATCGCCATGATGGCGAGCAGCATCAGCACCGAGCCGAGCAGCGTGTAGAGGAAGAACTTGAAGCTCGCATAGATGCGCCGCTTGCCGCCCCAGATGCCGATGATGAGGAACATCGGGATCAGGCCGGCCTCGAAGAACAGGTAGAACAGCACGAGATCGAGCGCCACGAAGACGCCGATCATGGTCGTCTCCAGCACCAGGAAGGCGACCATGTACTCCTTGACGCGGGTCTCGATCGAGTCCCACGAGGCCAGGATGCAGAACGGCATCAGGAAGGTCGTGAGCAGGACGAACGGCATCGAGAAGCCGTCGACGCCGAGCTTGAAGCGGATCGTGTCGGCCAGCCAGCGCATGGTTCTCGACGAGCTGGAACGCCGGCGAGCCGATAGGTCGAACCGGGCCCAGGCCACGAGCGAGAGGAGGAAGGTCGCGATCGTGGTGACGAGCGCCGCCCAGCGCGCGTTGGACCGCACGGCGTCGTCGTCGCCGCGCAGCGTGAGGATGAAGGCCGCGCCGACGAGCGGAAGGATGAGGAGGCCGGAGAGGATGCCGAGGCCGAGCATCAGTGCGCTGCTCCGCTGACGCAGGTAGCAGGTGAAGAGAGCCGCGACGCCGATCAGCATCGCGAAGGCGTAGTGGTAGACATAGCCGGTCTGCAGCCGCACGACGCCGCGGGTCACGTCGATGACGCGCGCCGCGATGCCGTCAGGCCCGAGCCCGTCGATGATCCGCCCGTCGCCGACCTTCCAGAGGAAGCGGCCGAGCCGCATGGCCGGGCGCACGAAGATGCGGTCGTAGAGCTCGTCGAAGTACCACTTGTTCAGAAGGAATCGGTAGAGGAGCGGGTGCTCGGCGCGCGAGTTCGCACCGGCCTGCGCGGTGTCGAGGATGTACATCCACAGCGCGAGCAGGAAGCCGAGCACCATCATGACGATCGGCGACCAGCGACGACCCAAGCCGGGACGTGGTGCATCTCTTCGAGGATGTGGTTGTCCGTGGCCGTGAAGAGCGCGCCCTTCCAGAAGTGCGTCGTAGCCGTGGCCGATGAAGGCTTCCTTGAACAGGAAAGCCGGCGACGAGCGCTCCGAGCGCGAGCACGCGCGAGCGGGACCAGCATGGTCAAGCGGGCTCTCATGCGGGCGTGTGGTCGCCGTGCGCGCCATGCTCGTGGTCCGCGTGCGAGGCGGGCTCGACGTCGCGGCTGTGCTCGTCGTGCGCGACGCCCTCGTGATCGCTGCGGCGGCCATGGCGCCTCGGCGCCATGCGAACGCCCAGCGCGCGCGCGCCCTCGAAGGTCAGGAAAAACAGCCGCCAGGAGTAGAACGAGGTCATGACGGCGGCGATGACGGTCGCCAGGAAAGCGAAGGCCGCCCCCGGCCGATGCGAGGCGTAGGCCGCCTCGATGATCGCGTCCTTGGAATAGATAGCCGGCGGTGAAGGGGAAGCCCGTCAGCGCGAGCGTGCCGACCGCCATCATGGCCGCCGTGAACGGGATATAGCGCCGAAGCGCCCCCATGTGGCGCATGTCCTGCTCATGGTGCATCGCGTGGATGACCGAGCCGGCGCCGAGGAACAGCAGCGCCTTGAAGAAGGCGTGGGTGAAGAGGTGGAAGATGCCGGCCGCGTAGGCGCCGACGCCGAGCCCGACGAACATGTAGCCGAGCTGCGAGCAGGTCGAATAGGCGATCGACCCGCTTGATGTCGTTCTGCACGAGGCCGACGGTGGCGGCGAAGAACGCGGTGATACGCGCCGATGACGGTCACGACGGCGAGCGCCGTCGGGGCGGCTTCGAACAGAGGCGAGAGCCGCGCCACCATGAACACGCCGGCCGTGACCATCGTGGCGGCGTGGATCAGCGCCGAGACCGGGGTCGGCCCTTCCATGGCGTCCGGCAGCCAGGTGTGCAGCGGAACTGCGCCGACTTGCCCATCGCGCCCATGAACAGGAGGAGGCAGGCGAGCGTCAGCGCGTGCCAGTCGATAGCCGAGGAAGTGGAAATGCGCGTTCGCGAGCTCGCCGACGCGCGGGAAAATGCCGCTCGAAGGCGACGCTGCCGAACAGCACGAAGACCAGGAAGATGCCGAGCGCGAAGCCGAAATCGCCGACGCGGTTGACGATGAACGCCTTGATGGCGGCGGCATTGGCGGACGGTCCTTCTCGTACCAGAAGCCGATCAGCAGATAGCTCGCGAGGCCCACGCCCTCCCAGCCGAAGAACATCTGCACGAGGTTGTCGGCCGTCACCAGCATCAGCATGGCGAAGGTGAAGAGCGACAGGTAGGCGAAGAACCGCGGCCGGTGCGGATCCTCGTCCATGTAGCCGATCGAGTAGAGATGGACGAGCGCCGAGACCGTCGTCACGACGATCAGCATCACGGCGGTCAGCGTATCGATCCGGAAGGCCCAATCGACCACGAGCTCGCCCGAGGTCAACCAGTTCGCCGACCTGAACGTGCGCGTCGCTCCCGCGCCGAACCCGACCTGGACGAAGGCGATCCAGGACAGCGACGCAGGCGACGAACAGAAACGCGGTCGTGACGATCTCGCTCGGCGCGCGCGCCGATGAACGCGCCCGAACAGGCCGGCGATGAGGAAGCCGACGAGCGGGAGGAAGACGATCGCGTGATACATAACCGCTCCGGACGGTTTCAGCCCTTCATCATATTGACGTCCTCAACCGCGATGGAGCCGCGGTTGCGGTAGAACACGACCAGAATCGCAAGCCCGATCGCCGCCTCGGCGGCCGCGACGGTCAGGACGAGCAGAGCGAAGACCTGGCCGACGATGTCGCTGAGGTGGGTCGAGAAGGCGACGAAGTTGATGTTGACGGCGAGCAGGATCAGCTCGACCGACATCAGGATGACGATGACGTTCTTGCGGTTGAGGAAGATGCCGAACACGCCGAGCGTGAACAGCACAGCGGCGACGGTGAGGTAGTGGCTGAGCCCGATCATGCGCGTCCCCTGCCCTACACGCCTTCCCGGAACGGGACCTTGCGCACCTCGACGGCGGTCTCCTGGGTGCGCCGGACCTGCTTGGAGATGTCCTGGCGCCTGATGCCGAGCCGCTCGCGCAGAGTCAGCACGATGGCGCCGATCATGGCGACGAGCAGGATGAGGCCGGCCGCCTGGAAGAAATAGAAATACTGCGTGTAGAGGACGCGCCCGATCGCCTCGGTGTTGGTCAGGCGGTTCGCCGACCGTCACGGCGGCGGTGGGCGCGTGAATGAACGACGGGTCGATCGCCCAGGTGCCGACCACGAGCAGCAGTTCGATCAGGAAGATGACCCCGATCAGCGCGCCGATGGGCAGATACTGCAGGAAGCCCTCGCGCAGCTCGGCGAAGTCGACGTCGAGCATCATGACGACGAACAGGAACAGCACCGCCACCGCGCCGACATAGACGACGACCAGGATCATCGCCAGGAACTCGGCCCCCAGCAGAGGAACAGCCCCGCGGCGTTGACGAAGGCCAGGATCAGGAACAGCACCGAATGGACTGGGTTGCGGGCAGCGATGACCATGAACGCCGACGCGATGGCCACGGCGGAGAAGAGGTAGAAGAAGGCGGCGGTGCCTGTCATCGTCCGATCGCACCTCCCAGGCCGTTCCCGGCCCTCTGCATCCCTGAGCGAAGGGCGGACATTCAGTCTATAGTTCCGACGACGGGTCGCACAACCGCCCTGCCTCTCCGCAAGGAGCAGAGGACATCAACGATACGGCGCGTCAATCGCGATGTTGCGCGCGAGCTCGCGCTCCCAGCGCGCGCCGTTGTCGAGGAGCTTCTGCTTGTCGTAGAGAAGCTCCTCCCGCGTCTCGACCGAGAACTCGTAGTTCGGCCCCTCGACGATGGCGTCGACCGGGCAGGCCTCCTGGCAGAAGCCGCAGTAGATGCACTTCACCATGTCGATGTCGTAGCGGGTCGTGCGCCGGGTGCCGTCGTTGCGGCGCGGCCCGGCCTCGATGGTGATGGCCTGCGCCGGGCAGATCGCCTCGCACAGCTTGCAGGCGATGCAGCGCTCCTCGCCATTCGGGTAGCGGCGCAGCGCATGCTCGCCGCGCAAGCGCGGCGAGCGGTAGTTGCTCTCGAACGGGTAGTTGATGGTCGCTTTCGGCTTGAAGAAGTAGCGCAGCGCCAGAATCGTGGCGGACACGAACTCCTTCAGAAAGATGGTCTTGGCGACTTGATCGAGCTTCATCGCGCCCGGTCTCCATGAGGGTTGCGCGGCGAACCGCTACGAGACGGGCGCAAGCCCGGTCAGCTTCAGCACGAAGGCGACGATCACGACCGCCGCCAGCGACATCGGCAGGAAGACCTTCCAGCCGAGCCGCATGAGCTGGTCGTAGCGGTAGCGCGGCACGATGGCCTTCACCATCGCGATCATGAAGAACAGGAAGCTCGCCTTGAGGACGAACCAGATGACGCCCGGGACCCAGGTGAAGGGCGGCAACGGAATCGGCGACAGCCAGCCGCCGAGGAAGAGGATCGCGCCGATCGCGCACATGGTCATGATCGCCACGTACTCGCCGAGCATGAACAGCAGATAGGGCGTCGAGGAGTACTCGACCATGTAGCCGGCCACGAACTCCGACTCGGCCTCCGGCAGATCGAACGGCGGCCGGTTCGTCTCCGCCATCGCCGAGATGAAGAACAGGACGAACATCGGGAACAGCCACAGCCAATACCAGCCGAGGATCCCGAGAGCAGTGTCCTGCGCCTGGACGATTTTGGTCAGGTTCAGCGATCCGGCGCACATGAGCACGGTGATGATGACGAACCCGATCGAGACCTCATAGGACACCATCTGCGCGGCCGAGCGCAGGGCGCCGAGGAAGGGGTACTTCGAGTTCGACGCCCAGCCACCCATGATGACGCCGTACACGCCGAGCGACGAGATCGCGAAGATGTAGAGCACGCCGACGTTGATGTCGGCGATGGCCCAGCCCTCGCTCAACGGGATCACCGCCCAGGACGCCAGCGCCAGGGTCGCCATCACGAGCGGCGCGAGCAAGAAGATGCCCTTATTGGCGCTCGCCGGGATCACAGGCTCTTTCAGCACGAACTTGAGGAGGTCCGCGAAGGATTGCAGCAGCCCCCATGGCCCGACGACGTTCGGACCGCGGCGCAACTGCACCGCCGCCCAGATCTTGCGGTCGGCATAGAGCGCGTAGGCGATGAAGATCAGGAGCGCCACAAGCATCAGCACGCTCTTGCCGGCGATGATCGCGACCGTGAGAAGCGCCTCTCCGAAGGTCATGGCAGTCACTCCGCCGCTTCGAGCGCCCGGCCGCGGGCGATGGACGAGCACTCCGCCATGACGCCCGAAGCGCGCGCGATCGGGTTCGTCAGGTAGAAATCGAGGATCGGGCTCGCGAACGGCTCCCGGCCGGGCGTGCCGCCTAAATCCGCGAGCGTCTGCACGGCTCCGGCCACATCGTTTGGAGCGATCTCGTCGAGCGCCGCGAAATGCGGGTAAGCCGCGTAGAGCTTCTGGCGCAGCCCGAGGAGGGAGTCGAAGGGGAGCCTGCGGCCCAGCACGTCGGAGAGCGCCCGCAGGATCGCCCAATCCTCGCGGGCGTCGCCCGGCGGGAAGGAGGCGCGATTGGCGAGTTGAACCCGGCCTTCCGTGTTGACGAACGTACCGCCCTTCTCCGTGTAGGTCGCGCCCGGCAGGATCACGTCGGCGCGGTGCGCGCCGCGGTCGCCATGCGTGCCCTGGTAGATCACGAAGGGGCCGGGCGCGATGTCGATTTCGTCAGCCCCGAGGTTGAAGATGACGTCGAGCGCCCCCGCCTGCGCCATGGCGCGGGCGTCGAGCCCGCCTTCCTCCGGAACGAAGCCAAGATCGAGCGCCCCGACCCGCGCCGCCGCCGTGTGCAGCACGCTAAAACCGTTCCACCCCTCCGCAACGGACCCGAGAGCCTGCGCCGCAAGGGCCAGGATGGCGAGGCCGTCGGGGCGGGCCAAAGCGCCCTGACCGACGATGACGAGCGGGCGCTGCGCGCCGGTCAGCTTATCCGCAAAGCTGTGCCGTCCGCCGATGACGTCGGCGAGCGTTTCGGGGCCAGCGCCAAGGTACTCGTAATCGTAGGTGAGATCGGCCCGCTCGCCGACCACGCCGATCGGCAGCGGCGCGATGCGCCAGCGCTTGCGGATGCGAACGTTGACGAGCGACGCTTCGATGCGCGGGTTCGACCCAACGATCAGGATCGCGTCGGCGCTTTCGATACCGGCGATGGTCGAATTGAACAGGTAAGACGCGCGGCCGTGCGCGGGATGCAGCGTCGTGCCGTCCTGGCGGCAATCGAGGTTCGGCACCCCAAGGCTCTGCATCAGCAGCTTGAGCGCAAAGATTTCTTCGACGGCCGCAAGGTCGCCGACGAGCGCGCCGACGCGCTTCGGGTCCGCGTTCCGCATCCGGCCGGCGATAGTCGCCGAACGCCTCCTGCCACGTCGCCGGGCGCAGCCGGCCGCCTTCGCGGACGAAAGGCCGATCGAGGCGCTGGAGCCGCAGGCCGTCGACGACCTGGCGCGTCTTGTCGGAGATCCACTCCTCGTTGATCGCCTCGTTGATGCGCGGCTCGATGCGCATCACTTCGCGCCCGCGCGAGTCGACGCGGATGGCCGAGCCGACCGCATCCATCACGTCGACCGATTCGGTCTTGGTCAGCTCCCAGGGCCGCATGTTGTAGTTCTGCGGCTTGTGGACGAGCGCTCCCACCGGGCACAGGTCGGCGACGTTTCCCTGGAGTTCCGACCGCATCGCCTGTTCGAGGTAGGTCGTGATCTCCATGTCCTCGCCGCGGCCGATCGCGCCAAGGTCGGGCACGCCCGCCACCTCGGTGGCGAAGCGGATGCACCGCGTGCAGTGGATGCACCGATTCATCTTCGTGGCGACGAGCGGGCCGATGTATTTGTCCGGCACGGCGCGCTTGTTCTCGTGGAAGCGGGTCGCGTCGACCCCGTAGGCCATCGCCTGGTCCTGCAAATCGCACTCGCCGCCCTGGTCGCAGATCGGGCAATCGAGCGGGTGGTTGATGAGCAGGAACTCCATCACCCCCTCGCGCGCCTTCTTGACCGTCGGCGACTTGGTGGAGACGGCGGGCGGCTCGCCGTTCGGGCCGGGGCGGCAGTCGCGCACGCCCCAGGCGCAGGAGGCGACCGGCTTCGGCGCGCCCTTCAGCTCCACGAGGCACATGCGGCAGTTGCCGGCGATCGACAGCCGCTCGTGGAAGCAGAAGCGCGGGATCTCCGCGCCCGCCGCCTCGCACGCCTGGAGCAGCGTGTACTCCGGCGGGACGTCAACCTCGATGCCGTCGACGATGAGTTTGGTCATTATAATCGTGCCTAATGGTTCGCTTCACTCCGCCGCCATCAGCACCGGCTCGGGATGCGGATTGGCCGCGTATTGGTCGATGCGGCGCTCGATCTCGGGCCGCATGTGCCGGATGAGGCCCTGGATCGGCCAGGCCGCCGCGTCGCCGAGCGCGCAGATGGTGTGGCCTTCGATCTGGGTCGTGACCTCCAGGAGCATGTCGATTTCGCGCCGCTGCGCCCGGCCCTCGGCCATGCGCGAAATCACGCGCCACATCCATCCTGTTCCCTCGCGGCACGGCGTGCACTGGCCGCAGCACTCGTGCTTGTAGAAATACGAGATGCGCGCGATCGCCCGCACGATGTCGGTCGACTTGTCGAACACCATCACGGCCGCGGTGCCGAGGCCGGATTTCAGGTTGCGCAGGGTATCGAAATCCATCGGCGCGTCGATGATCTGCTCCGCCGGCACGAGCGGCACCGACGAGCCGCCGGGGATGGAGCACAACAGGTTGTCCCAGCCGCCGCGCATGCCGCCGCAATGGCGTGTCGATCAGCTCGCGGAAGGTGATGCCCATCTCCTCTTCCACGTTGCAGGGCTTGTTCACGTGGCCGGAGATGCAGAACAGCTTGGTGCCGGTGTTGTTCGGGCGGCCCGAGCTCGGCGAACCAGGCGCCGCCGCGGCGCAGGATGGTGCCGGCGACCGCGATCGACTCGACGTTGTTCACCGTCGTCGGGCAGCCGTAGAGGCCCATGTTGGCCGGGAACGGCGGCTTTAAGCGCGGCATTCCCTTCTTGCCTTCGAGGCTTTCGAGCAGCGCCGTCTCCTCGCCGCAGATGTAGGCGCCCGCGCCGTGGTGGACGTAAAGATCGAACGGATAGCCGTGGACGTTGTCCGGGCCGATCAGATTGGCCTCATAGGCTTCGTCGACCGCGCGTTGCAGCGCCACGCGCTCGGCGATGAACTCGCCGCGGATGTAGACGTAAGCGGCGTGCGCGCCCATGGCGAAGGACGCGATCATGCAGCCTTCGATGAGGAGGTGCGGGTCGTGCCGCAGGATCTCCCGGTCCTTGCAGGTGCCGGGCTCGGATTCGTCCGCGTTGACCACGAGGTAGTGCGGCCGCCCATCCGACTGCTTCGGCATGAACGACCATTTCAGGCCGGTCGGGAAGCCCGCGCCGCCGCGCCCGCGCAGGCCCGACTCCTTCATCTCGGCGATGATCCAGTCGCGGCCTTTTTCGAGCAGGAATTTTGTGCCGTCCCAGGCCCCGCGCATCCGCGCGGCTTCGAGGCCCGGCGAATGGAAGCCGTAGAGATTGGTGAAGATCCGATTCCTGTCTTGAAGCATCGCTGCGCCTTATCTTTGGATACCGGGTCAAACCTGAATCGGCCTGGTTACTTGCGCTTCGTCGGCGGTACGCCCGGCTCGGGCGGAATCTCGGAAGCAGGCGGCTTAGCCTGCCTGCCGCCGCGACGCGTTTTAGCTTTCGACGGAGGCGTTCCGGCTTCCGGGGTCGTGCCCTTCGCGCGGGCCGCGACGCGGCCCTCCTCGGGCTTGGATGGGGTCGCCGTGTAGGACTTGTCGCTCTGCGGAGCCGTCGGCCCCTTGTCATCCCGGCGCGGCTCGACTGCCGTCGCGCGCTCGGGCGCGGACGCATCCTTGCGCTCTTCGGGGGTGTGCGGCGGCTCGCCTTCCTTGACGCGCTTGGCCGGGGTGTCGGCCGCCTCCGTCTCGACGGCCCGGCCCGCGTCCGGCTTGGCGGGCTTCGGCTGCGAGGGCGCGGTGGCGGTCTGCGCTTCGGCTTCGGCGGCGGCGCCCGCCTCCTTCACCGCCTGCTCCTCGAAGCGCTTGCGCCATGCGCCGATCTGCGAGCCGTCGAACAGCGATGGATCGGTCAGGGTTTTGACGTCGCCCGCAGGCTCCGACGAGACCCGCCCCTGCTGCGGCCCCGGCTTGACGGGCCGACCGGCCGCGAGATCGTCCAAGAGCTTCTCGAGGATCTCGGGCGTCAGATCCTCGTAATAATCGTCGTTGATCTGCACCATCGGCGCGTTGCAGCACGCCCCGAGGCACTCGACCTCCAGCCACGAAAAATTGCCGTCGGCCGAGACATGGCCCTCGCCGCCGACGCGCCGCCGCAGCACGTCCTTCAGCTCCAGCGCGCCCTTGACGTGGCAGGGCACCGTTCCGCAGAGCTGGACGAACCAGCGCCCGACCGGCTCCAGCTGGAACATGGTGTAGAAGGTCGCGACCTCCAGCACGCGGATGTACGGCATGCCGAGCCGCCGGGCGACCGTCTCCATCGCCTTCTGCGGCAGCCAGCCGCCGCACTGCTTCTGCACCTGCCAGAGCAGCGGGACGACCGCCGACATCTGCCGTTCCGGCGGGTATTTCGCCACCGCCGCATCGGCGAACGCCTCCGTCTCCGGCGAGAACGCGAAGGTTTGGGGCTGAACCTCTTGGGGCGCGAGCCTGCGGTTTGCCATCAGCGATCCACCTCCCCGAACACGATGTCGAGCGAGCCGAGCACGGCGGAGACGTCGGCCAGCATATGGCCGCGGCACATGAAGTCCATCGCCTGGAGGTGGGCGAAGCCCGGCGCCCGGATGTGGCAGCGATAGGGTTTGTTGGTGCCGTCGGCCACGAGATAGACGCCGAACTCGCCTTTCGGGGCCTCGAGGGCGGCATAGACCTCGCCCGCCGGGACGTGAAACCCCTCGGTGTAGAGCTTGAAGTGATGGATGAGCGCTTCCATCGAGCGCTTCATGTCGCGGCGCGACGGCGGCGCGATCTTGCCGTCGGTGGTTGCGATCGGTCCCCGCCCTTCCGGCCCGCGCAGCTTGTCGATGCACTGCCGCATGATGCGGACCGACTGGCGCATCTCCTCCATGCGAATGACCTGCCGGTCGTAGTTGTCGCCATTCTTGCCGACCGGGATATCGAAGTCGAGTTCCTCGTAGCACTCGTACGGCTGCGCCTTGCGCAAGTCCCAGGCCGCGCCGGAGCCGCGCACCATGACGCCGGAAAAGCCCCAGGCCCACGCTTCGTCCAGCGTTACGAGACCGACGTCGACGTTGCGCTGCTTGAAGATGCGGTTGCCGATGACAAGTTCGTCGAGGTCGTCCACCACCTTCAGGAACGGGTCGCAGAACGCCTCGATGTCGTCGATGAGGTCGGGCGGCAGATCCTGGTGCACGCCGCCGGGCCGGATGTAGTTGGCGTGCATGCGCGAGCCGGAGGCGCGCTCGTAGAACACCATCAGCTTCTCGCGCTCCTCGAACCCCCACAGCGGCGGGGTGAGCGCGCCGACGTCCATCGCCTGCGTGGTGACGTTGAGGAGGTGCGACAAGAGCCGCCCGATCTCGTCGTAGAGCACCCGGATGAGCTGCGCGCGCTTCGGCACGGCGATGCCGAGCAGCTTCTCGATCGCCAGGCAGAAGGCGTGCTCCTGGTTCATCGGCGCGACATAGTCGAGCCGGTCGAAATAGGGGTTGGCCTGGAGATAGGTCTTGTACTCGATGAGCTTCTCGGTGCCGCGGTGGAGGAGCCCGATGTGCGGATCGACGCGCTCGACGATCTCGCCGTCGAGTTCCAAGACCAACCGCAGGACTCCGTGCGCCGCCGGGTGCTGCGGGCCGAAGTTGATGGTGAAGTTGCGGAGGTTGTGTTCGGTCATGTCAGTCAGTCTTCAGTGGTCAGTCGTCAGTGAGCGAGCCGTTCCGTCTTTGCCCCGAGCGCTGAAGCGAGCGGATGTAAGAGCGAAGCATTCTTCCGAGATCATCGCACCGAGCGAGAAGCGGACGACACTCGTTGACGAAAGGCCGACCCTTTCGGACAGGAGAAGATGGGTTTCTAGTTCCTTCAAAGAGCCCTGCGCCACTTTCAAGAACTGAACGAATGACCCTGTGCCGTCCCGGCCCCATCCCTCGGCGATGTTGGCAGCGACCGACGCCGCTGAACGGCGGATTTGCGACGTCATTCCGAACGCCTCCTCCCGCGGAAACAACTGGGTGATACGATAGCAATCCGCAGCCACTGTCATAGCCTCCTGCCATGCGCGAAGGTCGCGATATGCCTCGATCTGTTCATCCGCCAATCAACCGCTCCCCCCAGTGCCTGCTCACGACTGACTATTCACGATTGACTACTCACGATTGACCCTTCGCCTTCTCATCCCCCGGCAGCACGTAGTCCGCGCCCTCCCAGGGCGAGAGGAAGTCGAAGTTGCGGAATTCCTGGGTCAGGCGCACCGGCTGATAAGCGACGCGTTTCTGCTCCTCGTCGTAGCGCAGCTCGACAAACCCGGTGAGCGGAAAGTCCTTGCGCAAGGGATGTCCCTCGAAGCCGTAGTCGGTGAGGATGCGGCGCAGGTCCGGGTGGCCCGAAAACAGGACGCCGTAGAGGTCATAGGTCTCGCGCTCGTACCAGTTCGCGGCCGGAAAGACCGTGATCACGCTCGGAACCGGCGTCGCCTCGTCGGTCTGCACCTTGACGCGGATGCGGGCGTTCCGGCGCGGCGAGAGCAGGTGATAGACCACGTCGAAGCGCTTCTCTCGTCCGGGATAATCGGCGCCGCAGATGTCGATGAAGGAGAGGAACAGGCACTGGGGGTCGTCGCGCAGGAAGGTGAGCACCCGTATGATCGCATTCCCCTGCACGAGGATGGTCAGGTCGCCAAAAGCGGTCTGCCGATCGAGAACCGCGTCGCCCAGCGACGCGGCGACGTGTTCGCCCAGTTCGTTCAGGTCGACGGCCATCAGGGTGTCCGTTCAGCGCTCGATGGTGCCGGTGCGGCGGATCTTTTTCTGAAGCAGAAGCACGCCGTAGAGAAGCGCCTCCGCGGTCGGCGGGCAGCCCGGCACGTAGATGTCGACCGGAATGATGCGGTCGCAGCCGCGCACGACCGAATAGGAATAGTGATAGTAGCCGCCGCCGTTGGCGCAGGAGCCCATCGAGATGACGTAGCGCGGCTCCGGCATCTGATCGTAGATCTTGCGCAGGGCCGGCGCCATCTTGTTGCAGAGCGTGCCGGCGATGATGATGACGTCGGACTGGCGCGGGCTGGCGCGCGGCGCGAAGCCGAAGCGCTCGGCGTCGTAGCGCGGCATCGACATCTGCATCATCTCGACCGCGCAGCACGCGAGACCGAAGGTCATCCACATCAGCGAACCCGTGCGGGCCCAGTTGACGAGATCGTCCGTCGCGGTGACGAGAAAGCCGCGGTCGGCCAGCTCGGCGTTCATCGAGCGGAAATACGGATCGTCGGCTCCGATCGGCTTGCCGGTGTTCGGGTCGAGGATGCCCCGCGGCGCCGGCGCGATTTCGGGAGCGCGCGGGTCGATCAATCCCATTCGAGGGCTCCCTTTTTCCACTCGTACACGAAGCCGACCGTCAGGACGGCCAAAAAGATCATCATCGACCAGAAGCCGAACCAGCCGAGATCGCCGAACGTGATCGCCCAGGGGAAGAGGAAGGCGACCTCCAGGTCGAAGATGATGAACAGGATGGCGACGAGATAGAACCGCACGTCGAACTTCATGCGGGCGTCGTCGAAGGCGTTGAAGCCGCACTCATAGGCCGAGAGCTTCTCCGGGTCGGGGTTGCTGTACGCCACGATGAACGGCGCGACGAGGAGAGCCGCCGCGATCACGAGCGAGACGACGAGGAAGATGACAAGCGGCAGATAGTCGGTGAGGAGATTGGGCATCGGACACCGGACTTGAGGCAGGCGCGCCGGGAGCCGGCGCCGACATTCGTGGGCTTTCCATCCAGCGCCGGGGCGCTGACTGGGACCATTGAAGTGCGTACCGCGGCTTAGCCCGCGAACGGGAGAGTAACAAGTGTTCGCGCTGGCGCGCAACGACCGTGAACTCGATGCCCGCGAGCCTTCCCGTTGAATGCAGAGCTAAATAGTCGGCCGGAACCGCCCATCAATCGCGGCGGCGCTCGCGAAACGCGGGCGGCGTTGTCGCAGCGAAGGCGATCGGCTCAGGACACCGCCCGATCTGCCGCCCTGGCCGCCCTGCGATTGACGGCGTTCTCAGCCGTATCCGCCGCCTCTTCCGCCTTGGCGCGCGCCTCGCATTTCTGCCGAAGCTCGTCAAGTTCTTCCTCGGTGAGGCGTTCGATTCCCACGAAGGCGTTCTGCGCGGCGCTGGCCCGGATCAACTCGTCGAGCTTGGTCTGAATGGCGGCGCCGTCGCGGTTCTGCGTGTTCTGGATCAGGAACACCATCAGGAAAGTCACGATGGTCGTGCCCGTGTTGATGACGAGCTGCCAAGTATCGGAGAAGCCGAAGAACGGGCCGGTCACAGCCCATATCACGATAAGGACGACGGACAGCATGAACGTCAGCGGTTTACCCGTGGCGCGGGCGACCGCCGCAGCGAAGCTTGTGAAGAACTTGGACACCGCCCAACCTCGACGATAACCACAACATCGGCCGTGGATCGTGATTGCAAAGCGTTCGGCGGTCGAGAGTGTCAACCGGGCGAGCGGATCGAAGGCATGGCGCGGGCGACGGGGCTCGAACCCGCGACCTCCGGCGTGACAGGCCGGCACTCTAACCGACTGAGCTACGCCCGCGCGGCGCGCCGCCCTGAAAGCAGCGGTCGCGATGTAAGGATGCGCCCGGATGGTGTCAAGCGTGCGTTCGGGCTTTGTCCAGTGCTCAAGCCCAGGAGCGACAGGCGCCTGTCCTGAGTTGTGGCGTCTCGCTTTCTTTCGCCCGTTGAAGGCGGGCTTACGCTCCCAATTCCTCTCGCAGCAGTTCGAGGCCAAGCCAGCGGTCCTCGGCCTCCGCGAGTTCCCGTTGCGCCCTCGCCAGGGCGGACGAAGTCGTCTCGAGAAGGGTTGGATTGCGCGCATACAAACCGGGATCGGCCAGGGCCGTCTGCAAGCGCGCGACCTCCGACTCAAGCGCCTCGATTCGCTCCGGCAGGGTTTCGAGCGCATGCTTCTCGTTGAACGTGAGCTTGCGCTTGCGAAGCGCCGGCTCGGGCTGGTTTGGCGCAGCGGGGCGCTCGTTGGATTGCAACGGCCGCTCCGGCGTTTTCGCGGTTATGCCGGAGCCGCGCTGCGCCACCATGTCGGCGTAGCCGCCCGCGTACTCGATCCAACGCCCCTCTCCTTCGGCGACGATGGTCGAGGTCACGATGCGGTCGAGGAAATCGCGGTCGTGGCTGATGAGCAGGATCGTGCCGGCGTAGTCCGCCAGCAGTTCTTCCAGAAGGTCGAGGGTTTCGAGGTCAAGATCGTTCGTCGGTTCGTCGAGCACCAGCAGGTTCGACGGCCTCGCCAAGGCTCGCGCGAGCATCAGCCGGCCGCGCTCGCCGCCCGAGAGGGCATGGAGCGGGGTGCGCGCCTGCTCGGGCGCGAACAGAAAATCCTTCATGTAGCCGACGACGTGCTTCGATTGGCCGGCGATCGTCACCGTATCGCTGCGGCCGCCGGTCAGGGCCTCGGCCACCGTCCAGCGCGGGTCGAGGCTTTCGCGGCGCTGGTCGAGCGTGACCGGCTGGAGATTCGCGCCGAGCCGCACCGTGCCGGCGTCCGGCGCGAGCGCCCCGGTGAGCAGGCTCAGGAGCGTCGTCTTGCCGGCCCCGTTCGGGCCGACGATGCCGATCCGGTCGCCGCGCAGGATGCGGATCGAGAAATCCTTTACGATCGGTGTTTTCACCAAAACTTTTGGCGATCCGCTCGGCCTCGATGACGAGCTTGCCGGAGAGGTCGGCGTCCGAAGCCGCCATGCGGACGGCGCCGACCGCCTGCCGGCGCTCGCGCCGGTCCTGGCGCATGGCATGGAGCGCGCTTAGCCGGCGCACGTTGCGCTTGCGCCGCGCCGTCACGCCGTAACGCAGCCAGTCGGCTTCGGCCGCGATCTTGCGGTCGAGCTTGTGCCGCTCGCGCTCTTCCTGCTCGAAAAAATCGTCGCGCCAAGCCTCGAAAGCGGAGAAGCCGCGCTCGATGCGACGGGTCGCGCCGCGGTCGAGCCAGATCGTGGCCTCGGACAAGGTCTCCAGAAAGCGCCGGTCGTGGCTGATGAGGACGAGCGCGGAGCGCAGGCTTTTCAACTCGCCCTCCAGCCATTCGATGGCGGGCAGGTCGAGATGGTTGGTCGGCTCGTCGAGGAGCAGGATGTCGGGCGCGGGCGCAAGCAGCCGCGCCAGCGCCGCGCGCCGCGCCTCGCCGCCCGACAAGCGCGACGTGTCCTCTTCGCCCGTGAGGCCCAATTCGTTCAGGAGGTAGCGCGCGCGGTAGGGATCATCGCCCGGCCCGAGCCCCGCCTCGACGTAGGCGAGCGTGGTCGCGAATCCCTCCAGGTCCGGCTCTTGCGGCAGGTAGCGGACGGTCGCGCCGGGCTGGATGAAGCGGCTGCCGCGATCGGGTTCGACCAGCCCGGCGGCGATTTTCAAGAGCGTCGACTTGCCGGAGCCGTTGCGTCCGACAAGGCAGGCGCGTTCGCCCGGAGCGACGACGAGTTCGGCGTCCTCCAGGAGCGGGGCGCCCCCGAACGTCAGCCCGATGTTTTGCAGCGTGAGGAGCGGCGGAGCCATGCTTGACGATGAGCAGCGCCTGCGCAACCGCTTGGCTGGGGGACGAGGATTCGAACCTCGACCAACGGAGTCAGAGTCCGCTGTTCTACCGTTAAACTATCCCCCACCGAACCTCGTGATGCGAGGCCGGCTTCGCCGGACGTCCGACAAAATCCGGATGTTGCGTCAGCGCTCGTGGACCGGCGTGAGATAGGATGCTTTCCAGGCATGGTCAACTCCGCGAGCCGCCCGGCTGCCGGGGGCAAACATCGCGGGCGCAGTCTCCGCGGTCTCCATGGCGATCCGACCTGGCTCGGGCGCGCCCGTCAGGCTCCTTCCTGCGCCGGCGCCGTGGCGGAAAACGGGTCTTCCGGTCCTTCGATCAGCCAAAGGCATTGCTGGTCGCGCAGCGCCAGGAAGGCGGCCTCGAAATCCTTCCTGCCGGCGACACGATGCGCATCGAAAGCGCTCAGACATGCCGACCGTTTGCCGAGCGCATCGCCTCTTGACGCGACGGCCTCCCGCCACGTCTCCCCGACCTTTCGTTTCGCCGCGAAGAATTCCGTCATCTGACCCGAATGCGCGTCCCGGAACGCTGTCCGCTCCAGATCCAACTCGCAGACTCTCCTCGCACGATCAACTTTTTCCGGCTTTTTGCGCGAAAAAACGCAAAAATCCGATTCCCGGAAGTCTTAAGCTTTGCTATGGTGCCGCGAAGTAGACAAAGTAAAGGGGAGGTTATTATGTCAAAGGGCGCCGTTGCGCCATCGGGCCACGCTGAGGCTTCGCCGACAGCCATCTACCCGGACGATCTCGAGCCGGAGCTTCGGGCCACGTTGTCCGTTCTGGCGCGCATCGAAACCCAATACGAGCAGGAGCGCGGCGACCTAGAGCGTTGGCCGGGTTCGGATGCGGCCAAGCAGCGGCTGTCGCGTGAGCTTGAGGAGCGTCATCGCCGCGATCGCGAGCCTTACGTCCAGCGCCTGGCCGAACTCCACACGCGCATGATGTCGTTCACGATGTTTCGCGGCCTGCGCACGATGCATTGAGCACGGCCCAGGACCGGCGCGGCTTCCAGGCAACTTCGGGCGACGCCTTTGAGGCGCGCGTGGCGATGCGCGATCCGGGGCATCTTTCCCCGCGCAGGCGCCCTTCATCGGCCGGAGTGGCGAAGCGAGCCGATGACGGCAGACCCGGAACCGCTCCAGGCAGCGGGCATTGCCTGAATGACGCGCTCAGTCGCGCTCCAGCCGCTTCGGATCGCCTCAAAGCCCTCCGCGATCGCTTCGGCCCACGCGAAGCGCATTCGAGGGAGGCGCGCAACACCGCCGTGCTAGTTTAGAAGCAATCTAACTATTGAAGGCAAAGGGTTTTTCTTGACCCTGCCCGGCATGCGTGTCTTTCTGCCGTGCCGATCGTTCGGCGCCCGCCAAGGGCCTTGACCCCTTGCCAGGACAGGAAAAACATCATGCAGAGCAGCAATCGTTTCGGACGCCAAGCCGTTCTTGGCCTTCTCGCCGCCGGCGCTCTTCTGAGCGCGGCCGTGCCGGCCGCGGCGCAAGGCGAGGTGAACGTTTACACCAACCGCGAGCCCGGCCTCTATTCCGCGACGCTCGATGAATTCACCAAGGCGACCGGGATCAAGGTCAACGCCTTGTTCTCCGAGCAAGGTCTCGCCGAGCGCATCAAGGCCGAGGGCGAGAACAGTCCAGCGGACGTGCTGATCACGGTCGACATCGGCCGCCTGCAGGAAGCGGTCGATCTCGGCATCGCCCAGCCGATCCGCTCGGAAGTCCTCGCCGCCAACATTCCCGCCCCATCTCGCGATCCCGACGGCCGCTGGTTCGCGCTGTCGCTTGCGCGCCCGCGCCGTCTACGCCGCCAAGGAGCGGGTCCGGCAGGACGCCATCGCCTACGAGGACCTCGCCGACCCGAAATGGAAGGGGAAAATCTGCACCCGCTCCTTCCAGCATCAGTACAACCTCGCCCTGACCGCGGCGATGATCGTCAAGCACGGCGAGGCCGAGACCGAGGCATGGCTGCGCGGCGTCAAGGCGAACCTGGCCAAAAAGCCGTCCGGCGGCGATCGGGACGTCGCCAAGGACATCGCGGCCGGCGTGTGCGACATCGGCCTCGGCAACCAGTACTACATCGGCCTGATGGCCAACGGCTCGCCCGAGCAGAAGAAATGGGTCGAGGCCGTGAAGGTCATCCTGCCGACCTTCCGGGACGGCGGCACGCACGTCAACGTCTCCGGCGCGGTCGTCGCCAAGAACGCGCCGAACCGCGACAACGCCGTCAAGCTGCTTGAGTTCATGACCTCCAACGACGCCCAGCGCGTGTTCGCCGACGTGAATTACGAGTACCCGGTTCGCCCCGGCGTCCCGGTCAACCCGCTTGTCGCTTCGTTCGGCGCGCTGAACCCGGACCCCATGCCGGTGTCCGAAATCGCCAAGCGCCGCGCCAAGGCGAGCGAACTGATCGACAAGGTCGGCTTCGACCGCTGAGGCTGGCCTCCTTCCGCCCTCGTGCGGGGAGCTTCCTCTGGCTCCGGGGGCCCCATGACCAACGTCCCTGGCCCGGAGCTTTCGCCGGCGTTGCCGCGCGGCGGAGAGGGGCCGGACGCGGTTTTGGGACGCCCTCCCGCGCGGTCCCCGCCTCGCGCACGGGGCGAGGGCGGACCGCGAGGCGTCCGTCGGCCGCGCTGGTTCGGCGCCGCGCCGCTCTGGTCCGTGGCCGTCATGGCCGGCGTGGGCGGCCTCGCGCTCGCCCCGCTCGTTTCGCTTGTCCATGTTGCGCTCGGCGGCGACCTCGCCATCTGGCGGAGCCTCATGGGGAACGTCCTCTCGGCGGCGCTCGTCGAAACCGGCCTGCTGCTCGGAGGCGTGGCTGTCCTTGCCGGTTCTATCGGGGTCAGCACGGCATGGCTCGTAACGGCGTACCGGTTTCCGGGACATGCGGCGCTCGCGTGGCTGCTGCCGCTCTCGCTTGCGGTTCCGACCTACATCACGGCCTACGTCTACGTCGAAATCCTCGACGCAGCCGGGCCGGTTCAGAGCGCCTTGCGCAGCCTCATGGGCTGGCGATCTCGCGCGGACTATTGGTTTCCGGAGGTGCGCTCGCTGCCCGGCTGCATCCTCGTCATGTCGGTCGTGCTCTACCCTTACGTCTACATCGCCGCCCGGACGATGTTCCTCACGCAAAGCGCCAGCATGCTGGAAGTGGCGCGCACGCTCGGCGCCGGGCGGATGGAGTTGTTCCGCACCGTTGCTGTGCCGCTGGCGCGCCCGGCGCTGGCGATCGGCCTGTCGCTCGCCCTGTTGGAGGCGCTGAACGACATCGGCGCGAGCGAATATCTCGGCGTCCGCACCCTTACGGTCTCCGTTTTTACGACGTGGCTGAACCGCGGCAGCTTGGCCGGGGCGGCGCAGATCGCCTGCGTGATGCTGACCGTCGTCATCGCGCTGATCGCGCTGGAGCGCCATGGCCGTCGGCGTCGGCGCTATGCGATCTCCACTCACCGTCCGCGCGTCGCGCAGCCGCTGCCGCTCGGCCGCCGTGCGGGCCTCCTTGCGTTCGCCGCATGCTTTTGTCCCGTGCTCTTCGGCTTCCTGCTCCCGGTTTCGTTTCTCGCCAGCGAGATCGCGGAACGCGGCCTCGTCGCGCATGCCGATACGGCGTTCCTGCGTCATCTCTTGACCACGGTCGGGCTCGCCTCCGCGGCGACCATTGGCGCGGCATGCCTCGGGATCGTCGTCGTGACCGCGTCGCGCCTGGCCCGCCATCCCGTGACCGAAAGCCTCAAATTCGTGGCTGGGTTGGGCTACGCCGTGCCTGGGACCGTGCTGGCCCTCGGGCTCCTCGGCCCCCTCGTTACGATCGACGGCGCGCTCGACCGCGTGTGGCGCGCCCTGACCGGCGAGCGGCTGGGGCTGGTCCTGATGGGCTCAGCGGCCGGAATCGTGATCGCCTACATGATCCGGTTCCTGCCGATCGCAATCGGCTCCCTTTCGGCCGGACTCGACCGAGTCTCGAGCGGGATCGAGGACGCGGCGCGAACGCTTGGCGCGAAGCCGCACGAACTTGTGCTGCGGGTTCAACTGCCGCTGCTGCGTCCGGCGCTGGCGAGCGCTGCGCTGCTCGTGTTCATCGACTGCTTGAAAGAACTGCCTGCAACCCTTCTGCTGCGCCCGCTCAACGCCGAGACGCTGGCGACGCTCGTGTACGGCGCCGCCTCGCGCGGCGCGTTCGAGGAGGGCTCGCTCGCGGCGCTCGTCATCGTGCTGGTCGGGGTCTGGCCGGTGATCCGCCTCGTGCGGAGCGCCGAGGCGCAACCGGCCTCCTCATCGCCGACGCCCTAGGCCGCCTAAAGTGTTTTCAGGCGACGTGGACCCGGTTCGCCATCAAAACACGGCACAACACGAAAAGAGCCGAGTCCACGCAAGGGGAAACGGCTCTAAGCGTTTGGGAAAGCCATTTGCGAATCGAACCCATCCTGGCCGTGTCCCGGCGCGGCTTAGACAAGGCCGCCAGGAGTCGCTATGGATGCGAGCGCCGCCGTGAAGTCTTGTTGGGACGGCGGTCAAGCGGCCGATTGTTCGCGGCCGGAAAACGACTGAGCTGATGATCCGCCGCGCCCTCACCGCCCTCGCCGCGCTTGCCGGCCTCGCTGTCCTGGCGATGGCGGTCGCCCCCTGGACAACCTCGTCGGCCCCGCTGAGGGCGGCGATCGCGCGGCAGTTGCGGGAGACGTATGGCCTTGAACTGACCGTTGCGGGGCGAAGCACGATCGCGCTTCTGCCCGTGCCGCGCCTGAAATTCGAGGATGTGGCGCTCGCGACGTCCGAAGGCGCGCCGCTGGTGCGCGGCGGGCAATTGCGAGGCGAATTCAGCATCCTGCCGCTTCTGGTCGGCCGCATCGAGCTGTCGGACCTGGCGCTCCATGGTTCGCGCATTGACGTCGACCTCGATGCGCTCGGCCAAACCTCCTGGATGACGCCGATCGACAAGGTGCGCGCAAGCATCATGGGCGCCGCCGTTCCCTTGAGACACATCCGCCGCTTGACCGTCACGGGATCCTACCTCGTGCTCCGCAATGGCCGGACCAGCGCGGAAGCGGTGGTCCGGGACATCAACATCACCGCCAACTGGCCGGCGCTCGACGGCGCCGTCGAACTCGCCGGGTCTTTCAACTGGCTCGGCGAGTTGGTCGACCTTACGGTCACAGGCATCCGGCCGAGCGCGCTCCTCGCCGGACGCGCCAGCCCGTTCGTGGCGCAGGCCGGCGCCGTTCTCGGCCGACTTCGGCTGAGCGGCGACGCGAACTTCGGCGATGACCCGCGCGTCGTAGGGCGGGTGGTTTTCGACACCCGCTCGCTCCGGAATTTCCTGCCATGGGCCGGCATCGGCGCTCCGCTCGGCGAACTCACGCGAGCGCTGACGTTCGAAGGCGATTTCACTCTGGATCGACGCAGCATGTCGTGGCCGGCAGTTCGCTTGACGGTCGGCGGCGATCGCCTCGACGGCGCTCTGGCGGTTCGTCTCGGAGGAGAGCGTCCGCTCACGACAGGCACGCTCGCGGCGGATCGTCTCGACTTATCCGAGTTCTTCACGTCTTTCGCTCAAGCGCGGACATCGACTGGCCTCTGGAGCGCCGAGCCTCTCGACATCGGCCCGCTCACGGCGGGGGGCGATCTCGACCTGCGCGTTTCGGCCTCAAGCGCGCGCATCGGATGGCTTCGTCTCGACGACATGGCCGCCAACATCATGGTGAGGCCGGGCCGCATCGACGCTACCCTCGGCCGCGCCGTGCTCAACAACGGCGTCGTCAAGGGGCGCCTGGGCCTGGCCGCGGCCGCTTCGGGCCTCGATCTGCGGGCGCAAGGCTCGTTCGAGCGCCTGGACGTCGCCGCCCTCTTGAGCGATTTCGGCCAGAACGGTTGGATGGCAGGAGTGGCGCAGGGTCAATTCGTTCTGGAAGGCGCGGGCGAGTCCGCAGCGGACCTGGTTCGCCAAAGCCATGGGCGCGCGACGCTCGCCATCCGGTCAGGCGAGTTGATCGGCATCGGCCTGCATGATCTTGTACGCCGCGCCGATCGCCGTCCGCTCTCGACGCCGCTCGGTTGGCGCGGCGGCCGTACCCCGTTCGATCAGGCCCAGATCGCCCTGAATATCGGGAACGGGACCGTGGAATTGGCTGAAGGAGCCTTGACCGCTCCCGGATTGCGCGCCGCCCTGCAAGGACGCGCGTCGCTCGCGGAGCAAACCGTCGCAATCAGGGCCATCGTGGAGAACGGCGCCAATGGCATGACGGCTGGAAATCCATCCCCGATCGTGGTCGAGATCACCGGACCCTGGGATGACATGAAAGTCGCTCCGAATAGCCGCGCGCTCATCCAGCGTTCGGGCGCCGCGCAGCCTCTTGTTCCGGCGGACGCGCGCGCGGTGCTCGCGCGCCAACCGCTTCCGGCTCAGTAACCGCCGCGCGAGCCGAGCCTCGAGCGTTTCGTCGCCAGCGTCGCCGCGATGACGCCGATGCGTGACCAGCGCGATCAGGATCGTGGACGCCGCGTTGATCTCGGGCGTCACGCCGAGCCGGACCTGGCTGTAGATCCGCATCGGCAGCGTGGTGGCGCCGGGGCCCGTGGTGAAGCTCGCGATCACGAGGTCGTCGAGCGACAGCGTGAAGGCGAGCAGCCAGCCCGCCGCGACCGCCGGCGCGATGAGCGGCAGCGTCACGAGAAGAAAGGTCGCGCAGCGGCGGTCGCGCCCGAGGTCCATCGCCGCCTCTTCGAGCGAGCGGTCGAAGGTCGACGAGCCGCGACTGCACGACGACGGCGACGAAGCACATCGTGAAGGTGATGTGGGCGAGCGACGATCGTCCAGAAGCCGCGGTCGAGGCCGATGGCGACGAAGAGCAGCAGCAGCGACAGGCCGGTGATGACCTCCGGCATGACCAGCGGCGCGTAGATCATGCCCGGTGAACAGCGCCCGGCCGCGGAAGCGGCCCGTAGCGCGTCGAGCGCGAGCGCCGCGAGCGTGCCGAGCACGGTCGCGGCCGTCGCCGAGAGCGAGGCCGACGCGCAGCGTGACCCAGGCCGCGTCCAGCAGCGCCTCGTTGTGGAGCAGCGCGGCATACCATTGCGTCGAGAAGCCGCCCCAGACGGTGACGAGCCGGGACGCGTTGAAGGAATAGAGCACCAGCAGGACGATCGGCAGATAGAGGAAGGCGAAGCCGAAGCGTCAGCGCCGTCGCGTTGAAGCAGGCTGAAGCGCCGCGTCATCGCGCGGCCTCGAACCGGCGGGCCTCGATGTCGCCGGTAGACGCACGATCGGCACGACGAGGATGAGCAGCAGCACGACCGCGACGGCCGAGGCGAGCGGCCAGTCGCGGTTGGAGAAGAACTCGCTCCACAGCGTGCGTGCCGATCATCAGCGTCTCCGAGCCGCCGAGGAGGTCGGGGATGACGAACTCGCCCACGGCCGGGATGAAGCACAGCAGCGAGCCGGCGACGATGCCCGGCAGCGACAGCGGCAGGGTGATGCTCCAGAACGCGCGCGTCGGCGGGCAGCCGAGGTCCTGGCGCGGCCTCGATCAGCGTCTGGTCGAGCTTTTCGAGCGTCGCGTAGAGCGGCAGCACCATGAACGGCAGGTAGGAGTAGACGATGCCGATGAAGACCGCCGTGTCGGTGTTGAGGATCGTCAGCGGCTCGCGCGATGAGGCCGAGCCCCAGCAGCAGCCTGGTTGAGCAGGCCCTCGGGCTTGAGGATGCCGATCCAGGCGTAGACGCGGATCAGGAAGGTGGTCCAGAACGGCAGGATCACGAGCGCCACCAGCAGGGTCGCGCCACCGGCGCGGGGCGCGCGCCATGCCGTAGGCGATCGGATAGCCGATGAGCAGCAGGAGCGCCGTCGAGATCGCCGCGATGCGCAACGAGCGAGAGCGCCGCTTGGAGGTAGAGGTCGTCGCCGAGCAGCGTGGAGAAATTCTCGAGGTCGAGCGCCTCGACGAAGGCGCGCCATCGGTCGAGGCGTCGAACCGCTGAGAACACCGGCGGGTAGGGCGGCTGCGCCATCGCCGGATCGGAGAGGCTGATCTTGAGGACGATCAGGAACGGCAGCAGGAAGAAGACCAGCAGCCACGAGAACGGCAGCGCCGGCGACGAGCGCCGCGCCGCCAGCCGCTGACGGCGACGCCCGCTCGAACGGCGTTCATCGCGTCAGGACCACGGCCGCGTCGGGCGCGAAGGTGAGATACACCCTGTCGTCCCAGCCGATCGGGCGTTCGACGAAGCGCGACGCGTTGGCTCGGCGTGACGCGCAGCACCGGACCGGCAGTCGAGCCGGACGCGGTAGATGGTCCAGTCGCCGAGATAGCCGATGTCCCAGACCGCGCCGGCGAGCACGTTGTCGGCGCCGGGCGGCGGCGGTTCGCGGCGACAACATCATTTTCTCGGGCCGCACCGCGACGACGACCGCCTGCCCGACTGTCGAGCGCCTCGCCGGGATCGTTCACGATCAGCGGCGTCGGCGGCCGACGCCGTTTCGATGCGCCAGCCGCCTCGCTCGGCGCGACCGGCCACGCGGCCTTCGAAGATGTTCACGTCGCCGACGAAGTCGGCGACGAAGCGGGTCTTGGGCTGCTCGTAGATCTCGCCGGCGTGGCCCACCTGGACCACCTTGCCCTTGTCCATCACCGCGATGCGGTCGGCCATGGTCATCGCCTCCTCCTGGTCGTGGGTGACGACCACGAAGGTGATGCCGAGGCGCACTTGGAGGTCCATCAGCTCGAACTGGGTCTCCTCGCGCAGCTTCTTGTCGAGCGCGCCGAGCGGCTCGTCGAGCAGCAGCACCTTGGGCCGCTTGGCGAGCGCGCGGGCGAGCGCCACGCGCTGGCGCTGGCCGCCGGAGAGCTGGTCCGGCTTGCGCTTGGCGAGCGGCTCGAGCTGGACCAGGCGCAGCATCTCGCCGACGCGCGCCGCGATCTCGGCCTTGCGGCAGCCGTCCTGCTTGAGCCCGAAGGCGACGTTCCGCGCCACCGTCATGTGCGGGAACAGCGCGTAGGACTGGAACATCATGTTGACCGGCCGCCGGTACGGCGGCACGCCGGCGAGGTCCTGCCCGTCGAGGACGATCGCGCCCCGCGGTCGGCTCCTCGAAGCCGGCGAGCATGCGCAGCAGCGTGGTCTTGCCGCAGCCGGACGGCCCGAGCAGGCAGAAGAACTCGCGCTCGAAGATGTCGAGCGTCAAGTCGTCGACCGCGACCGTCCCGCCGAACCGCTTGGTGACGGTCTCGAAGCGGATCAGCGGAACGGCGGCCGGATCGTTCCAGGGCGCAAACGAGCGGCGCACCGCCCCGATCGACACGGGCTCGCGCACGGAATTCAAGGCTGACACGTCGCTGATCGCTCCCGGTTCGCGGCGGACGGGCGGGACATAGGGCGGGACGCCGACTCGAACAACCGCCGAACCGATGGGGCCGACCCACGTCGCTCCGGGTCTGCCAAGCCATGTTGCTCGCACGGCAAGCCATGTTGCCTGCGCAGCAAACCAGGATGCTTGCGCCGTACGCCAGGTGCTTGCGCAGCAAGCCAAGGGTGGGATCGCCGTGATCCCCGCGCGCAAAGCAGGCGTTCATGGGCTCCGGGCTGGACGCGTCACCCCGGAAGGATGGGGACAGCATGATGCGGCTTGCTCGACCCGCTTCGTCTGACGGATCGCGAATGCTCCCAGCGTCCTTCGATCGAACGGTTCGGGGCGGCGGCGCTGGAATGACAAAATGCTTCCGATTAGGCAGAATGCAGGAGACATGCCGGACGCCCTTGATATCGCTCCAGTGGAGGCCCGCGGCGTCGACAGCGCCAAGCGCCGGCAGATTTTGGAGGGCGCGCGCCAAGTCTTCCTAGGTCACGGCTTCGACGGCGCCAGCATGGGCGAGATCGCCAAGGCCGCCAGCGTGTCCAAGGGCACCCTTTACGTCTACTTCGACAGCAAGGAAGCCTTGTTCGAGGCGCTGATCGTCGAGGAGCGACGCAGCCTCGCCGAAGTCCTGTTTCAGCTCGATGCGGATGATCCCGATCCGCGCTCCGTCCTGGGCCGCCTCGGCATCAGCTTCCTCCAGATGATGGTGCGGCCCGAGCACATCTCGTCGATCCGCATGGTGATCGGCGCAGCCGAGAAATTTCCGCGCTTCGGCCAATCGTTCTATGAGGCCGGGCCGCGCCAAGGCGCACGGCGACTGAAAGCCTACCTCGATGAGCAGGTCCAGGCCGGGCGGCTTCAGATCAGGGACACCTTTCTCGCCGCCAATCATTTCCTTGATCTGTGCCAGTCGGGCATCCTGCGGCGCGTTCTCCTGGCCGGGGATGCGCCGACTTCGGACGAGATGACCCGCAACGTGGACGAAGCGATCCGCGTGTTTTTCGCGGCGTATGGGCCTCAGGCGAGCACCAGGGCTTAAACCCTCAAACGTCCTCGCGCATCGCCTCGGCGATGCGGGCCTTGAGGATCTCGGGGCGCTTCAGAACGAGCGCGCCGCGGGTGCGTTCGACCAGACCTTCCTGCGACATCGCCGTGAACTCCCGCGTCACCTGCTCGCGGCGGCAGCCGATGCGGGCGGCCATGACGTGATGATACGGCGGCGGGGTCACGACCCGCTCGCCCTCATGGCCAGCGCGCGGAAGCGACAGGCGCAAAAGTTCCGAATACAGGCGATGCCGCAGATCGAGCACCGCCTGCTCCATCAGCCGCAGGTTGAGTTCGCGCACCCGCCCGGTCAGCAGGCGGAAGAGCCGGTCGGCGACGGGTTGGGACGAGAACACGATCTCGCGGAACACGGCCGCGGACATGATGCAGACTTCGCCCCGCGTCAGGGCCGTCACGTTCGCCGAACGCTTGACCCCGTCCATGGCCGCCAGCTCGCCGAAATATTGGCCGCCGCGCATTTCCCCGAAGATGATCTCCTTGCCGGACGGCGTGCGGATCAGGATGCGGACCTCGCCGGACACGAGGAAATAGACGTCCGTCGAGAGGTCGTCGAAATCGACCAGGATTTCGTCCGGCTCGAAGCGCCGCCACCGCGACCGCGCCTCGAACGGCGTCAGATCGATGCCGGCGTCCTTGAACAAGGCGATGCCCGCGAGACGCGTCATCACGGCCTCCTTGTCAAAGGCGGATGGTCAACTCAAGGGAACCGAACGGTCAAGGCCGCAGCGCGCGTTTCCGGTGGACGGGATGTCCATTTACTCGGCCGCGATCCGGCGCTGCGCCGCGAGCGCGTCCTTGACGGCCTGCGCGATGCGGTCCTGGACCGGCTCGGTCAGGTACGGATGCATGGGCAAGCTGATGACCTCCGCGGCGATGCGGTCGGACGTGGGCAGCCCGTGTCCGGCCACCGGGAAATCCCGATAAGCCGTCTGCCGGTGCAGGGGCTTCGGGTAGTAGATCGCCGTCGGGACGCCGGCCGCCTTGAGATCGGCCTGGAACGCCTCCCGGTCGAAGCCGGGGAGCCGCAGCGTGTATTGCGCCCACACGGAGGTCGCGCCGCCCAACACCGCAGGCACGATCGCCACGTCCCCGAGACGGTCGTTGTAGCGGCGGGCGATGCGGTCGCGGGCGGCGATTTCGTCCGGAAAAATCTTGAGCTTCTCGATCAGGACCGCGGCCTGGATCGTGTCGAGCCGGCCGTTCATGCCGATGCGCTGGTTGTCGTATTTGTCCTCGCCCTGGCCGTGGATGCGTAGAGACCGTAGAACTGCCGCGAGCTCCGCGTCGTCCGTGAACACGGCGCCGCCGTCGCCGTAGCAGCCGAGCGGTTTGGCCGGAAAGAAGCTCGTCGCGGTGGCGAAACCGATCGTGCCGACCTTGCGGCCCTTGTAGGTTGCCCCAAAGCTCTGGGCGGCGTCGCTCAGGAGCCACAGCCCTTCGCGCGCGCAGACCGGCTCGATGGCGTCGTAATCGGCCGGCTGCCCGAACAGGTCGACCGAAATCACGCCGACCGGCGTGAGGCCGAGGGTCTGCGCCGTGCGGACGCCCTCTTCGAGGCTGGCGGGGTCGAGGTTGAAGGTGTTCTCATGGACATCGATGAAGACCGGCGTCGCCCCGAACCAAGCGATGACCTCGGCGGTCGCCGCGAACGTGAAGGTCGGGCAGAGGACGGCGTCGCCCGGCCGCAACCCTTTGGCCATGAGAATCAGCGCCAGCGCGTCCGTGCCGTTGGCGCAGGAGACCACGTGCGCTGCGCCGCAGAAGGCCGAGAGGTCGGCTTCCAGTTGCGTCACCTCCGGTCCCATGATGTAGCCGCCATGGTGGACGACCCGCAGGATCGCCTCGTCGACGCCAGGGCCAAGCCGGCGGCGCTGGGCTGCGAGATCGATAAATGGAAGAGCGTCGGTCATGGGAAAGCGCCTCGCTTCAACCGGCTGCCGCGATCCGGGCTCGCCCGCTCACGGCGGGCCTGACGGCGCTCTCACCCTGCTCCCGCTCGGCCCGCATGGCGTCGCTCGCGCGCGTGAGCACCTCCATCACCCGCAACGCTTCCTCGGCGTCGGTCGCGGGCCGCACCCCTGAGCGGATGCAGTCGAGGAAGTGCGCGCACTCGGTCTTCAGGGGCTCCGCCGGGTCGAGCGGAACCGGGGTCCCCTCCCCTTTGCTGAGGACGGCCTCGTCCCCGTTCCAGGCGACGCGGTGCGGGTAAACCACCAGCTTGCGCGCCCAGGGCTCGCCGTCGTCGAAGACCGCCATCGCCTCCGTGCCGATCACGGCCAGACGATGCTCCTTGTAGGGATGGAGCCACGACACCGCGATCTGCGCCTGCCCGCCGCCCGGAAACCAGAGTTGCACGGTCGCCGTGTCGGCGATGGCGTCGCGCAAGTGATAGCCGCCCGTCGCCGCGACCCGGCTCGGCAGCTCTCCGACCAAGGACAGGACCATGGAGACGTCATGGGGCGCGAGGCACCAGAGCACGTCCTCCTCGCGGCGCACCGCGCCGAGGTTGAGGCGGTTGGCCTGGATGCGCTGGAGCTGCCCGAGCCGCCCCTCGCGCACCAACGCCTTCAACGCCAGGAAACGCCGGATGGTACTGGAGGATATGCCCGACCATCAGGCAGCGGCCGGAGCGCGCGGCGAGCGCCGCGAGGTCGCGCGCCTCGGTCATGGAGAGCGCGATCGGCTTTTCGACGAAGACGTGCTTGCCGGCTTCCAGCGCCTGCCGGGCCAGCGCATGATGGCGCGAGGGCTGGGTGACGACGGCGACGCCCTGGATCGCGGGGCAGGCCAGCACGTCTTCAAACGAGAGGGCGCGCCCGCCATGCCGGGCGACCAGCGCGTCGACCGTCTCCCGATGCGAATCGACGACCGCGTCCAGCGCGCCCAGCTCGGCGAAATTGCGGACGAGGTTTTTGCCCCAGGCCCCGCAGCCGATCACGGCGACGCGCACATCCGATAGCGTGGTTTCAGAGCGCAACGGCGATCCCCCGGTCCGGCGTCCTACGCCTTGACGATGTTGCCGCCGGCCAGCCCGCGCGCGTGGCAGGCGTTGCGCGTATCGACGACAAGTTTGGCGTGCCGCACCAGCGCCGCGTAATCGACCGCGTCGTGATCCGTCACGATGAGCACGGCGTCGTAACCTCTGATCCGCTCCGGGTCCAGGGGAACGGATCGCATAAGGGGTATGCCGGGACGCCCTGCGACGGCGGGAAGCACGGGCACGTGCGGATCATGGTAGTCGACCGCCGCGCCGCGGCCCTCGATGAGTTCGATCAGCTTGAGGGCCGGGCTTTCGCGCATGTCGTCGACGTTCTTCTTGTAGGCCGCGCCGAGGACGAGGACGCGCGAGCGGCTCAAGCCGCGCCCGAGCGCCCGGTCCATGGCCTCGGCCAGCGCGGTCACGACGTAATGCGGCATGGGCGTGTTGATCTCGCCGGCCAGCTCGATGAAGCGGGTCGGGACCTCGTACTCGCGGGCCTTCCAGGTGAGATAGAACGGGTCGATCGGGATGCAGTGCCCGCCGAGGCCGGGGCCGGGGTAGAACGGCATGAAGCCGAACGGCTTGGTCTTGGCCGCCTCGATCACCTCCCAGACGTCGATGCCCATCGCTCGTAGACGACCTTCAGCTCGTTCACCAGCGCGATGTTGACGGCGCGGTAGATGTTCTCGGGCATCTTCACGGCCTCGGCGACCGCCGGCGACGAGACCGGAACCGTCTCGATCACGAGCTGGTCGTAAAGCATTTTGGCCAGCGCCAGCGCGTCCGGCCCGTCGCCGCCGACGACCTTGGGGATTGTGGCGGTTCCGAACGCGGCGTTGCCGGGGTCCTCGCGCTCCGGGGCTGTAGGCGAGGAAGAAGTCGCGGCCCGCTCTTCAGCCCGGTCCGCTCCAGGACGGGTCTAAGCACCTCCTCGGTGGTGCCGGGATACGTGGTCGATTCCAGCACCACGAGCTGCCCGGGCGGAGGGAGGCCGCAATGGTCCGCGCGGCCTCGACCACGAACGAGAGGTCGGGCTCGCGATGCTTCGTGAGCGGCGTCGGGACGCAGATCAGGATGGCGTCGCAGGCCGGGAGGCGCTCGAAATCCGCCGTCACCGCGAAGCGCCCGCCCTGGAGGGCGTCCGTGACAGCGCGCGCGGGAATGTGACTGAAAAAGCTTTCGCCGCGGCGGAGCGCCCCGACCTTGGCCTCATCGACATCGAACCCGGTCACCGTGAAGCCGGCCCGCGCGGCGCTCAAGGCGGCGGGGAGCCCGACGTAACCCATGCCGAGGATGCCGACATGCGCGCCGCGGCTGCGCAGCGCGGTCATCAGCGCCCCGACGGCGTCGACCGTCGCGACGGGAGGCGCGGATGTCTCGATCGGCATGGCGGCGCGTGACGGCGTCCGGTGCGTCCGCCCGGCGCTCCCGCCGGTCGGATTGATTTGGCCAGAGCGTGCTCCTATGACGAGCCCGGTTTCGAGGCAAGCGAACGCGATCACGCCATCATGCCGGGACGGCACGACATCACGCTGCTCATCACCGGCGGCGCGGGGTTCATCGGGAGTCATCTCGCCGATCTCGCCCTGGCGCGCGGGCATCGGGTCGTCGTGCTCGACGCCCTCACCTACGCGGGCTCGATCGAGAACCTCGAGGCGGCGCGCCGCCAGCCCGGCTTCACGTTCGTGAAGGGCGACATCGGCGACCGGGCGCTGGTCGCGGATCTCCTCGCCGCGCACCCGGTCGACCGCGTGTTCCACCTCGCGGCCGAGAGCCATGTCGATAACTCGATCGCCGGCCCCGAGCCGTTCCTGCGCACCAACGTGGACGGCACCTTCCACCTGCTCGAAGCCTGCCGCACGGTCTGGGAGCGCCGGGCCAAGCCGGAAAACTTCCGCTTCGTCCATGTTTCGACCGACGAAGTGTTCGGCGACCTCGGGCCGGACGATCCGCCGTTCGACGAGACGACGCCGTATCGGCCCAGCTCGCCCTACTCCGCCTCGAAGGCGGCCAGCGACCTGTTCGCCCGCGCGTGGTTCCGCACCTTCGGGCTGCCGGTCGATCGTCACGAACTGCTCCAACAATTTCGGGCCGCGCCAGCACGCGGAAAAACTCATTCCCACTATGATCCGGTGCGCGCTCGCCGGAAAACCCCTGCCCGTTTACGGCGACGGCCGCAACGTCCGCGACTGGCTTTACGTCGGCGACCACTGCCGCGGCCTGCTTCTGGCGGGCGAGCGCGGCACGCCCGGCGAAACTTATTGCCTGGGCGGCGGGACGGAGTTGCCGAACATCGAACTGGTCCGCCTCATCTGCGCGCATCTGGACGACGTCAGGCCGCGTCCGGACGGGCGCTCGTATGCCGAGCAGATCGCCTTCGTGACCGACCGGCCGGGCCACGACCGGCGCTACGCCATCGACGGGGCCAAGGCTCAACTGAGCCTCGGCTACACGACCGAAACGTCGCTGGCGCAGGGCTTGCGCGCGACCATCCGCAGCATCGTGCAGGACGCCGAGCGGGCGTCCGCCGCGTAAGGCCGTCCGCCCAAGCCCATGCTGCACGTCAACGACCTGACTTACCGGATCGGCGACCGCCTGCTCCTCGACCGGGCCTCGTTCGCGGTCCCGGCGGGGCGCGGGTCGGGCTCGTCGGCCGCAACGGCGCGGGCAAGACGACGCTGTTCCGCATCATCCAGGGCGATGTCGCGCCGGAAGGCGGCGACGTCAGCCTGCCGCGCCGCGCCCGCATCGGCTCGGTGGCGCAGGAGGCGCCCGGCCGGGCCGCGAGAGCCTGATCGACGTGGTGCTCGCCGCCGACAAGGAGCGCACGGCGCTGCTCGCCGAGGCGGAGGACGGCCGACGGCCTGCGCCGCGCCGAGATCGAGACCCGGCTCGCCGACATCGGCGCGCACGCCGCGCCGGCGCGCGCCGCCGCCATCCTGCACGGCCTCGGCTTCGACGCCGAGGCGCAGCAGCCGGCCCTGCTCGTCCTTCTCGGGCGGCTGGCGCATGCGCGTGGCGCTGGCCGCCGTGCTGTTCGCCGAGCCGGACCTGCTGCTGCTCGACGAGCCGACCAACTACCTCGACCTCGAAGGCACGCTCTGGCTCGACGACTACCTCGCCCGCTACCCGCACACGGTGCTGGTCATCAGCCACGACCGCGACCTGCTCGACACCGCGGTCGACCACATCCTGCACCTCGACCGCGGCAAGCTGACGATCTACCGCGGCGGCTACACCTCGTTCGCCAGGCAACTCGCCGAGAAGCGCGAGCTGACCAGCCAAGCTGCGAGGTGAAGCAGGAGGCCGAGCGCAAGCACCTGCAGGCCTTCGTCGACCGCTTCACGCGCCAAGGCCTCGAAGGCCCGCCAGGCGCAATCGCGCGTCAAGCGGCTGGCGAAGCTGGAGCCGATCGCCGCCATCGTCGAGGACGACGCGCTGCCCTTCGACCTGCCGAGCCCCGAGCGGCCGCTGGCGCCGCCGCTTGATCGCGATCGAAGGCGTCGCGGTCGGCTACGGCGACCGCGCCGTGCTCGAGCGGCTGAACCTGACCATCCGCCCGACGACCGCATCGCGCTGCTCGGCGCCAACGGCAACGGCAAGTCCACCTTCTGCAAGCTCATCGGCGGCCGGCTCGCGCCGCTGACGGGCGAGATGCAAGCGCCCGCCAAGCTGGACGTCGGCCTATTTCGCCCAGCACCAGCTCGACGAACTGAACCCGCAACGCCACCGCCTATCGACCACGTCGCGGCGCTGATGCCCGACGCGCCGGAGGCCAAGGTCGCGCGCCCGCTGCCGCGCGGTTCGGCTTTCCGCGGCGCGAAGGCGGACACGCCGGTCTCGGCGCTCTCGGGCGGCGAGAAGGCGCGCCTGCTCATGGGGCTCGCCGCCTTCGACGGCCCGCACCTCCTGATCCTCGACGAGCCGACCAACCACCTCGACATCGACAGCCGCGCGGCGCTGATGGAGGCGATCAACGATTACGAGGGCGCGGTGATCCTGGTCAGCCACGACCGCTTCCTGATCGAGGCCTGCGCCGACCGGCTCTGGCTCGTCGGCAACGGCACGGTGAGACCGTTCGACGGCGACATGGACGATTACCGCCAGCTCGTGCTCTCCGGCGAGCTTCGATCCGCAGAAGCGCGGGTCCGGGACCGCCGAGGCGCAGCGCGCCTCGCGCGGCGACGAACGCCGCGCCGCCGCCGAGCGCCGGGCGGCGCTCGCCCCGTTGCAAGAAGCGGCTCGACGCCCTCGAAGCGCGCATGGACAAACTCACGGGCGTGATCGCCAAGGTCGATGCGGCGCTCGCCGACGGCACGGCGTTTCAGAAGGACCCGGCGAAAGCGAGCGAGCTTTCCAAGATGCGCGCCGAAGCCGCCGAGACGCTGGGCCAAGCGGAAGAGGACTGGCTCGCCTTGAGCGGCGAGTTGGAAGCCGTCGACGCTTGATGCTGGACGCCAGGCTTCGCCAGATCATCGATCCGCCCCTCGACCGGATCGGCGCGCGGCTCGCGGGCTGGAGGATCGGGGCCGACGCCGTCACGGTTGCGGGCTTTGGCGTCGGCGTCGGAGCATGGATCGCCCTTGCGGTCCAAGCCTACGCCAGCGCCCTTCTGCTCGTGCTCCTGAACCGGCTTTGCGACGGGCTCGACGGCGCGGTGGCCCGGCATGCCGGCGTGACGGACCGGGGCGGCTACCTCGACATCGTGCTCGACTTCGTCTTCTACGCCGGGATTCCGTTCTTCTTCGCCGTCGGACGACCCGAGGCGGCGCTTCCGGCCGCGTTCCTGGCCTTCAGCTTCATGGGAACGGTCTCGTCCTTCCTGGCCTTCGCGGTCTTCGCCGCCAAGCGCGGCCTTGCGAGCACGGCGAGAGGCCGCAAGTCTCTCTATTACCTGGGTGGCCTGACCGAAGGCGCCGAGACGATCGCGCTGTTCGTGCTGGTCTGCATCGCCCCGTCCTGGTTTGCGCCTGCGGCGTGGGTGTTCGGTGGCCTGTGCTGGCTCACGACGGCAAGCCGGATTGCAGCCGGGGCGATGGCGTTTTCAGGAGACGATCGGGACCGCGCGGACCTGACGCAATCGCGAGCCGAAACGGACGGGCCGGAACAAGCCGACCGTCGTTGAAAGGGTGTTGCGCGCCGCGCACACCGCGCCGCCATTTGCGTCAATGCGGGTTGACCCGCCTTCCGAACATCGGCAGGAACCTCACGCAATCCTGCGGGAGGTGGCCGGTTCAGCGCAGTTGGTTTGCCTCTCCGCCTCGGAAACGGAAAGGTCAGCCATGCTTCGGACCTCGCTTGCCCGCGCCGTCCTTCTGCTCACGCTCTGCGGCGCATCTCCGGCCTCCGCCTTCCAGAACCCGCTTGACCGCGGGCCGCTGGCCGATTTTCTCAGCATCTTTCGCCAGTCGGCCGTGCCGCGCCAGCTTGTCGCCTGGCGCAGCGGCCATGCCCCCGGCACCGTGGTGATCTCGACCAGCCAGCGGCGGCTCTACTACGTGCTCGGGAGCGGACAGGCGATCCAATACGGGGTCGGGGTCGGCCGGCAAGGCTTCAGCTGGACGGGCACGAAAACCGTCACCATGAAGCGCGAGTGGCCGGACTGGCGCCCGCCGGCCCAGATGCTGCGCCGCCGCCCTGATTTGCCGCGCTACATGTCGGGCGGGACGGAGAACCCGCTCGGCGCGCGCGCGCTCTATCTTGGCTCAAGTCTCTACCGCATCCATGGCTCGAACGAGCCGGAGACGATCGGGGCCGCCGTGTCGTCCGGCTGCATCCGCATGACCAACCGTGACGTGATCGACCTCTACGACCGGGTGAAGGTCGGCGCGAAGGTGGTCGTGACCCGGTGAGCCCGCTAGGCCGCGCTGCGTTAGACTCCGCTTAACCCATCGTTCAGCCGAATCGGCGACTTCTCGGCAGCGGTTTTCTGACCGCGTGCCGAGGAACGCGGAGGCGCGCCCGTGAGCAATCGCTTGGAAAACGGATCGCTTCTGCTCGGCCGCATCCTGCTGGCCGGGTGCTTCGTTCCCTCCGGTCTGGCCAAGCTCTCCAATATCTCGGGCTTCGCCGTTTCGCTCGCGGCCACGGGCCTGCCCTCCCCCGGCGCAGTCGCAACCGGCTGCGTCCTGACCAACGTGTTCGGACCGTTGGCCTTGATCTTGGGGATCGCCCCGCGGCTCACCGCCGGCGCCCTGATCGCCGTCACGGCGGTCACGACGGCGCTTCTCCACCGCTTCTGGGAGTACGGCGGCGGCATCCGGCAACTGGAGCAGGCGACCTTTCTGGCGCATCTCGGGATCGTGGCCGGACTTCTGTTCTACATCGTGAGCGGACCCGGAGCGTGGAGCTGGCAGGGCTGGTGGCGTGGGCAGGCCAGCGAGCGGCAGGCGACGCCGGCTCAGAGGCGCGGCGCCCGCGCGCCTCGCCCAGCCTGAACGATCGCAGGTCCCGTCGTCGAACGGGACCTGATCAGATTCGATTTACCTGAACGAGCATTCACAGTTCGCCATTAACCGCCCAAAAAGCGGCGTTGCGCGAGGGTTGGCGCCAGACAGGAACACCGGCATTCAACAAGGCCGGGGAGGCGTCAACAGATGATCCATGCCTCGCTTCACGCGTTGGCCGCTCGCGTCAGCGCGTCTGGGCGCATCGGCGTCGGCAGCCTCGAGAGGCTCCGACGCGACAGTCCGGGACTGCGTTCGCCGGGACGGCGTTCGCGATCGGCCCGCTTCCGGAACGAGCCCGCGCCGCCTGGCGGATGAACCGCCGCCGTCCGACGTCCTTAGCGTCGCGGTCGGCGTTTGCGCCAAAAGCTTCAAGACCTCGCGGAACCTTGACCGTAAAGGCACGTTGATGCTCGGAAAGGCTCGCCGGCTGCGAGCGCCCTGGGAGGTTCTCCGATGACAGTCCATCCTTTCAGAGTGGCGCGTTCGATCCTCCCGATTGGGCTCGCGGGCCTCGCCTTGGCGGCGCACGTCGGAACGGCGAAGGCCGAGGTCAACGACGGCCTCTTTGGCGCTCTCTCCCGGCTTTTCGCGCCTCCTCCTGAGCCGCGCTACTACGCCCCACCCGCGTTCGTCCCGCGCGTGCAGATCTCGCGCCCACGCCGCTCCATCAGCGTACGCCACGCGAGCTTGCCGCGCGCGTCGCAAGAAAAGCGTGGCGGAGCGATCGGAAAGCCGCAGGCCGACAAAACGGGCAAGGTCGTCGTCCGCGAGCCGAACGGGGACGCCGTGGCGAGCGCCTTGAGCGACCCGACTCTTCGCCGCGGCGACATCGTGGTGCTGCCGAACGGCCCCAAGGTGTTCAAAGGCGGGGCGACAGCGCCGTACCGGTTCAGCGACTTCGACGACCCGCGCCATTCGAAGCTGCTCGGCGACAAGACGCGCCGCGACTTGATGGCGATGCGCACGCAGCCGGGCGCCAATCGGGCTGAAGCCGAAAAGGAGACGCCTGCGGCTGACGGGCGCTCCGCTCAGGCCGAGAACAACAACCCGCCCCTCACTATCACGGTGTCTTTGCCCCGCAAGGTCAGCCCCTAAACGGCGGATGAGGCATTCCCGCGCCCGCGCAGAGCGCGTCCCGAGTGGATAGCCCTACCGTGATTGCAGCGCAGCCGGCGCCATAGCTGGTCTCTTGGATCGTCCGGCGAGCTTGCCGGAACCAAGTTCTGAGCTAGCCTTTAACCCGCAGCAGCCGATTCGTGGGCACTCTGATGGCGATCAATCTTACACGCGGCGACACGCGCCCCCTTCTTATCGGCTTGGCGATCGCCGCGCTGCTCGGGTGGGGGCTTTACATCTATGCGGAAGTTTCCAAAGCCGAAAACCAACGCGGCGCTCGCCGGGAAATCTTGGCGCTCAGCGCCAACGAGGAAGCTCTGAGGAACCAGCTTGCCCAGCAGCAGCAAGCAGCCGGGGCGCTTGCCGATCTGCAAAGCCAGATTGCGGCCTCGACCAACCGGTCCAATCAGGCCAGAACGGCGAGCGATCAAGCGCAAGCGCAGCTTGGCTTGATTCAGAAGGATCTTGAGAGCCAGCGGCGGCAGCAGGCGCAAGTCGCGCAGCAGCTTCAAGACCAGTTGCGGCAACTGTCTCAAGCGCGAACCCAAACGCAAGAGGCTGAGCAGCGCCTGAATGCGGCTCGCAGCGAGACCGAGAGCCTCCAGCAGGCGCGAAGCGCGCGCACTCAAGAGCTGGCCGAGGTCGGCAAGCGTCTTGAGGCGGCGCGCCAGCAGGAGACCCAAGCGCGCGAGGAGCTTGCGCGTGTCGCACAAGAGGCTGCGACGAAAACTGCCGACGTCGCCCAAGCCGAACAGCGCATCCAGCAGGCTCGGGAAGCGGAAGCCTCTCTGCAACAGCAGCTAGCGGCGGCGCGCGGGCAGATGGAGGGCATGGCTCAGCAAAAGGCTCAGAGCGAGCAGGCCGTGACCACCTTGACGGCCAGCCGCGACAAGCTTGCCGCCGAGAACCAGCAGCTGGAGCAAAGGCGGGCTCAGGCTCAGCAGGAATTGGCCAGGCTGACGGAGGACATGTCAGCCCGAAACAAAGAGCTGGCCGAGGTGAACGGCAAGCTGCAATCCGCCCGTCAGGATCTGGCGGACGCGCAATCCAAGCTGGCCGACGTTCGTCAGCAGCTTGCCGCTCCACCCGCCCCCGCGCCGGATCAAGGCTCCGAGCCTAAGGCAGGCCAACCCGAGCAGACGCCCGCGCGGCAGTAAGCCGTTAGGCTGGGAGCGTGGCCGACTCCGCCATGCCGCCTCGCCTGCACTTCGAGGACTTCGCTCCGGGATCGAGCCGGATCGACGGCGGGATTACGGTCTCGAGGGACGACATCGTCGCGTTCGCCCGCAGGTTCGATCCGCAGCCTTTTCATATGGACGAGGCGGCGGCGAAGCAGACCTTCGTGGGCCGGCTCATCGCCTCCGGGTGGCACACGTGCGCGCTCGCCATGCGGATAATCGCCGATGGCTTCATCCTCGACACCGCTTCGATGGGATCGCCCGGCATCGAGGAGGTGCGGTGGCTGCGGCCGGTGCGTCCGGGCGACGCCTTGCGCGTCCGCGCGACCGTGCTCGACGCGCGGCCGTCGCAGAGCCGTCCCGATCGGGGGCTCGTGCGCTTCCGGTTCGACGTGCTGAATCAAACGGATGAGACCGCGATGGTCCAGACCAACTGGATCATGGTGGCGCGGCGCGGGGCTCGCCGTCCCTTCAATGGGGCAAGTCGGGGCGCCGAGACTGCGCCGGGAGGGGGCAGCCCATCGCGCGCCTCTCGCCTCGCCTCGACTCTTGAACCTGCCTCCGGGGCAAGTCCGGGGCAAGCTCCTCCCGATCAGGAGACCGGCGACGCCGCCACGCCTGCCTTCGACGATCTCGTTCCCGGCGCGCCGTGCGCCTTGGGCGCGCACCGTTTCACGGCGGACGACATCATCGAGTTCGCGCGGCGCTTCGATCCGCAGCCGTTCCACGTCGATCCCGAGGCGGCTCGCAGGAGCCATTTCGGCGGGCTCGTCGCCTCCGGCTGGCACACGGCCGCGGTCTGGATGCGGCTGATGATCGCCCATCGCCGGCGCATCCAGGAGGCGCGCGGGTCGGCGATCGAACTCGGCCCCTCCCCCGGCTTCACCGATCTGAAATGGCTCAAGCCGGTCTACGCCGGCGACGCCGTCGCCTACAGCGCGACGCTTGAGGACACGCGCCCGTCCGGCTCGCGGCCCGGCTGGAACCTCGCCTGCCACCGCAATGCCGGGGTCAACCAGACGGGCGAAGAGGTTTTTTGCTTCCGGAGCTGCGTCTTCTGGCGGTGATCTCCGGCCCGGCGCTCACAGGCGGGACAGGATGGCGGCGGCGAACGTGCGCAGAGCCGCTTGCGGGTCCTTCTGGCTCTGGCTTGCGACCGAGACCAGCGCCGTGCGCGTGCCGGAGCGCACCAGCAAAATCCCGCTGCCGTCCTCGGTACGGAACTGCGCGCGGTCGCCGAGGCCTGTCACCCGCACCGTTCCGGGCAGGCGCTCCGTCGTGACGAAGCGGAACTCGGCGTCCTCCACGCTGTCGTGCCGGTCGACGCCGAGGTCGGCGTATTCCGTCGCCGGCGCTCCCTTCGTGTCCGCGGCGGCGAAGAAGCAGCGCGTGTCGCCCTCCGGCTCGCCCGGCCGGCTGGGCTTGCCGAGCGCGGCCGAGGCTTCCACCTGCGTGGCGTAGCGGCAGGCGTTCTCAGCGGCGGCGGCCGGAACAGCCAGGATGGCAAAGAGGCCGAGCGTGAGAGCCTGCGTCGCATTCATGGTCATGCCTTGGGACCTTTCGGCTCTCGTCAAGCGGCGGCGCGCTCGGGATAAAGCGACAACAGCCCCTTCCGGCTCGCCGGCGCGACCCCGCGCTCGGTGATGATGGCGGTCACAAGCCGCGCCGGGGTGACATCGAAGGCCGGGTTGGCGGCAGGACTTCCCGAGGGGGTCAGCTCGACGGTCGCGATCTCGCCCGCCTCGGTGCGCCCGGTGACGTGCGTGACCTCGCGGGCCGGGCGCTCCTCGATCGGGATTTCTTTCACCCCGTCGCGGAGCGTCCAGTCGATCGTGGTGAGCGGCAGCGCCGCGTAGAACGGCACGCCGTTGTCTTTCGCCGCGAGCGCCTTGAGGTAGGTGCCGATCTTGTTGGCCACGTCGCCGTCCGCCGTCGTGCGGTCCGAGCCGACGATGCACAGGTCCACCTCCCCGTGCTGCATCAGGTGCCCGCCGGCGTTGTCGGCGATGACCGTGTGCGGGATGCCATGCGCGTTCAGCTCGAAAGCGGTCAGCGCCGCGCCCTGGTTGCGCGGGCGCGTTTCGTCTACCCAGACGTGAAGCGGCACGCCCTGGTCGTGGGCGGTGAACACTGGCGCAAGCGCCGTGCCCCAATCGACGGTCGCGAGCCAGCCGGCGTTGCAATGCGTGAGCACGTTGACCCGCCGCCCCGTGCGCCGGTGCGCGTCGCGGATCAGATCCGCCGCGGCATTACCGAATTTCTTCCGGATACCGTCCATCGCCCGTTCGGCGTCGGCCGAACGGCGGTCGAGCATGTCGGTATCATCGGCCTGCGAGCCCGGGCGTAGCGCGCTGACGCCAGTGCCCATAGAGTCGGAAGGCGGTGCCATCGATCTCCCTTGCCAGCATCTCGCGGGACACCGCAAAGATCTTCGCCGCCAGTTGCGTCGGCGAGTGGATCGATTGCGAGCGAGTGCGCTGGCGGAAGTCGGCGGTCTTCAGTTTCAGCGTGATGGTGAGGCCCGAGAGATCGCCATTCTTCAGCCGCGCCGAGACTTTCTCCGACAGCTTCCATAACAGTTTTTCCAGCGTCGCGAAATCGCGGACGTCCTTTTCGAACGTGGTCTCGCTGGAAATCGTCTTGGCGCCGCGGTCAGGCTCCACCCGGCGGTCGTCGGACGCCGCGGGCGAGGCGCCACAGCCGGCGGCCCTCGGTCGAGAACTGCTTCATCAATTCGACCTCGTCGGCGCGCTGCAGGTCGGCGATGGTGCGGAAGCCGCGCTGGATCAGCCGTTCCTGGGTCGCGGGGCCGACGCCGAAGATGAAACCGACCGGCTTGTCCGCCAGCATCTCGCGCGCCTCGTCCTGGTCGAGTGCCGCAAAGCCGCGCGGCTTGTCGAGGTCGGAGGCGATCTTGGCGAGGAACTCCCTCCGAGGGCAGCCCGACGGAAACCGTGATCCCGATATCGCGCTCAATCTCGCGGGCAAACCGCGCCAGCACCTTTGCGGGGATCATGCCGTGCACGCGCTGGGTGCCGGAAAGATCGAGGAAGGCCTCGTCGATCGACAGCGGTTCGACAAGCGGCGTCAGTGCCTGCATGGCCTGGCGCACCTCGCGGCCGACCCGGACATGTTTCGCCATGTCAGGCCGGATCACCGCCGCGGACGGGCAGAGCGCCGGCCTTGAACATCGGCATGGCCGAGCACGCCAAAGGTCCGCGAGATGTAGCAGGCCGCCGACACCACGCCGCGCTTGCCGCCGCCGATGATGACCGGCCTGTCGGCAAGTTCCGGATTGTCGCGCTTCTCCACCGTCGCGTAGAACGCGTCGCAATCGATGTGCGCGAGCGTCAGCGAGGGCAGGGCTTGGTGGCGCACCAGCCGGGGCGAGCGCAGTGGTTGCATCTTCTGGCCTGGAGATCGAGGTCGCCGAGGCAATCCCGGCAGAAGCAGCGGGGGCCGTGGCCTGGCTGCGGCTCCGCGCTCACGGCACGTCGCGCTCCCAATGCGGATCGCCCAGCACCTGCCGCGCAGCGGCGATATTGGTCGGGTGCAGCTGCGAGGCGTCCGCAAATGCCTTCACGGTCGCGTCATCCCGCATCACGAAATCGAGCACGGAGGCCAGAAATTGTGGGTCGGCCGCCGCCGTCCGCAGCGTCTCCCGGCCGATTCCCGTCTCCGCCAGGAATACGCCCAACCGCTCAGGATCGCCGGCAACGAAGGTCAGCGCCTGAATTGCAACGATTTCAGCTACTTCGCGGGGGTTTTGAACAGGCTTTTTCAACTGACCGGTTTGCCTTTCCGTTAACTTATGGTCTCTATTCAGGGGGCCATCATGCCCGAGTTTTCCAAACGTGTTCAAGCGAGTGGAAACCACACCGCAGAAAGACGGGACAGGGTTTAACGGGTTAGAGCGAATCTGGCGCTAGTTTGAATTCACATTTTGACATGCCGAAAGTGGTGGCCGGTGCCCCGCAATCGCCTGTCTCCTGAAGGTTTGGGAGGGACGGGATGGCAAAAACCGTCCTCATCGTGGAGGACAACGAGCTCAATATAAGCTCTTTCGCGACCTGTTGGAGGCGCATGGCTATCAGACCTCCGGCACGAGCAACGGCTTCGAAGCGCTCGATCTCGTCCGCAAGCTGCATCCCGACCTGATCCTGATGGACATCCAGCTGCCGCAGGTCTCCGGTCTCGAAGTCACGCGCTGGATCAAGGACGATCCGGAACTGCGCACGATCCCGGTGGTCGCGGTCACAGCCTTTGCGATGAAGGGTGACGAAGAACGCATGCGAGAGGGCGGCTGCGAAGCGTACCTGTCCAAACCCATTTCGGTCGGCAAATTTATTGAAACGGTAAGACGTTTTATCGGGTAGGGGTGAGTTTGAAATGTCCGCGCGTATCCTTGTGGTCGATGACGTTCCCGCCAACGTCAAGTTCCTGGAAGCTCGTCTGTCGGCGAATATTTCGATGTGCTGACCGCTTCCAATGGCGCCGAGGCCCTGGCGATCTGCGCGCGCGCCGAATGCGACCTGATCCTGCTCGACGTGATGATGCCGGACATGGACGGTTTTGAGGTATGCCGCCGCCTGAAAACCAATCCGGCGACGCATTTCATCCCTATTGTGATCGTTACGGCCCTCGAAATCCGACCGAAAGCGTGTCGCGGGCTTGACGCCGGCGCCGACGAATACCTGACCAAGCCGGTGTCCGACGTCGTGCTGATCGCGCGGGTGCGGT
>CAVSLO010000026.1:0-172634 GCA_963728675.1 uncultured Alphaproteobacteria bacterium
TAACGCGCAAGTTTCAGGGCAAAAGTTTGAGCGAATCACCTGCTCCTTGTCCGAGCTTCGGTGACGGCACCAGCGCGAGCGTTGCTCTCCCGTCCGGAGCCCTATGGACCGGCGCGCCAACTACGCCGACACGGACGGCTTCGTCACCCAGAGCACGACGAAGAACAGCGCCGACCTGTCAGGCCGAATGCTGGTCGGAACCTGCAAGATGTCCCGGTAACCGCAGGGCTGATGCGGATGGAACGTCTCGCAAGGGCAGGTTCGCTGTTCGGCATTCGGTAAGTATACGGAAAGGCCAAGTCGGAAAGATCAGCCTCTCAGGACAACGGATGTCCGCAGGAGGGAGGTTGACGATGCTGGCGATTGAACTCACGCTGACCCAACCGTCTCAGCCCCGCGAACGCCCTTTCAGCCGAGCAAGACAGGCCAGATTACCGTGTTTTGGGGCGGTCTGATGTTGTCCGATGTGACAGGCGAGACGTGCCGAGAATACGTTAGGACACGTGGGAACAGAGGTGGGGCACGTCGCGATTTGGAAGATTTGCGGGCCGCGATCAACTATCATGCGAAGCAGGGGTTTCACCGAGGGCGCGTCGAGGTCCTACTTCCGGACAGGGGACTCCCTCCGGCGCGGTGTGCCAGCCGGCACTGTCGAGCCCGAGCACGATGATGCGATCCCGTCCCGCCCCGGCCTCGCGGGCAAACAGCGCCAGCAGCGCGGCGAAGAACGGCTTGGAGACTCCGTTCGACACGTACCAGAACACCTCGCCGGAGATCGGCTGGACGAAGGCGGTCACATAAAGCCACTTGTAGCGGTGGTGACCAAGTGCGATGGGCCGCTGACCCTTGGGGGCCCACACCCGCCGGATGATCGGCTTCAGGCCAATGCGGTGCTCGTCCGTGGCCCAGACCTCAACCGGCTTGTCCGGGTGCTTTGCCGCTTCCTCCGTGACCACCGCAGCCAGCTTTTTTTAAACACCTCGCGCTCCTCCGGCGTGGCCCCGGCAGGATGGCGCGGGCGCGGCTTCTGCACCGACCAATTGATCGCCTTCAGGGCCTCCCAGCCGCGTTGGGGCAAAACCGCAGCGAGCCCGTGTTCGCCAGCCATCCAAGCCGCCACTTTGGGGCCAGTCCACAGGCCACCGTCGGACGGAGGCGTCGCAAGCCGCTCGGGCAACCGCGCCAGAAGCTCAGGGCGCAGCACGCTCGGTGCGCTCCCATTGCGCCGACGCAAGTCACCCAGGGCCTCGGGGCCATGTGCGTTGTAGCGGGCCAGCAGTTGCTCAATCCAGCGTGGCACGAAGCTCGTCACCGCGGCGACATCCGCGATCGTGTGACCCCGCGCTAACAGCCAGATCACCTGAAAGTGCCGCGTCGCGGTCGGACCCTGGGCCGACCGGAACCCCGCTTCCAGATCCTCGACGCTCAGATGATCAGCAACCCGCGCCATGCTTCGCCTCCACGACTCATGGCGCACCAGCCTACCCGCTTCCCAACAACCCAGGAATCCTCAGCCCGAGTCCATCGCCCGGAATCCGTATCACTCGGTCGGAAGCGGCTCGCCTACTCTGGACTTGCTGGCGCACTCGCGAAGAACAGACATGGGGCGCTCGCAGGGTCAGAACTGAAAAACGACCGCTTCGGCATCTCGCCCGGTTTATCCTGATAGGTCTCTATACCGGTACGCGAGCGGGTGCGATTGCGTCGGCCTCGCCTCACCGCGGCGAGGGCCGATCCTTTATCGACCTCGACCGCGGCATGTTCTACCGGTTGGCAGAGGGCAAGCGCGAAACCAACAAGCGCCAGCCTCCCGCACCAATTCCCGACCGGCTCTGACCGCACCTGCGGCCTTGGGTTCGGCTCGGCATCGCCCAGGATCATTTTGTGGAGTGGAACAGTAAGCCGGTAAAGTCGGTAAAGACGGGCTTCAAGACGGCTGTGCGGATTGCGGGACTTGCGGGCCGGGTATCGCCGCACACGTTGCGACATACGGCCGCGACGTGGCTGATGCAGGACGGAACCGACAAGTGGGATGCCGCGGGCTTCCTGGGAATGAGCGTTCAAATGCTGGATCGCGTGTATGGCCATCACCATCCCGACTACCTGAAGGGCGTGGCGAGGCGCATCGGCTTCAGGCGCAAGGAGCGAGCTGAACTCGTCATACGATCTCCGGCTGATTAGCTCGGGGTGGCTGGCTTGGGCCACCAATGGAAGTTTGTCCCGAGGCTGAGCTGATCGCCTCCGAGGACCCGGCAACGGTCTGCGACCGTGCGTTCCAGATCGGCAAGGGTCTCGAAGTACTGGTTGGCGAGCGGCTCATCCAGAATGGGCCAGAGGTGCTCGGCGGGCTGAAGCTCGGGCGAGTACGGGGGCAGGTAGACGAGCCGGAGGCCCTCCGGCACGACCAGGTTCGGCGCGGTGTGCCAGCCGGCACTGTCGAGCCCGAGCACGATGATGCGATCCCGTCCCGCCCCGGCCTCGCGGGCAAACAGCGCCAGCAGCGCGGCGAAGAACGGCTTGGAGACTCCGTTCGACACGTACCAGAACACCTCGCCGGAGATCGGCTGGACGAAGGCGGTCACATAAAGCCACTTGTAGCGGTGGTGACCAAGTGCGATGGGCCGCTGACCCTTGGGGGCCCACACCCGCCGGATGATCGGCTTCAGGCCAATGCGGTGCTCGTCCGTGGCCCAGACCTCAACCGGCTTGTCCGGGTGCTTTGCCGCTTCCTCCGTGACCACCGCAGCCAGCTTTTTTTAAACACCTCGCGCTCCTCCGGCGTGGCCCCGGCAGGATGGCGCGGGCGCGGCTTCTGCACCGACCAATTGATCGCCTTCAGGGCCTCCCAGCCGCGTTGGGGCAAAACCGCAGCGAGCCCGAGTTCGCCAGCCATCCAAGCCGCCACTTTGGGGCCAGTCCACAGGCCACCGTCGGACGGAGGCGTCGCAAGCCGCTCGGGCAACCGCGCCAGAAGCTCAGGGCGCAGCACGCTCGGTGCGCTCCCATTGCGCCGACGCAAGTCACCCAGGGCCTCGGGGCCATGTGCGTTGTAGCGGGCCAGCAGTTGCTCAATCCAGCGTGGCACGAAGCTCGTCACCGCGGCGACATCCGCGATCGTGTGACCCCGCGCTAACAGCCAGATCACCTGAAAGTGCCGCGTCGCGGTCGGATCCTGGGCCGACCGGAGCCTCGCTTCCAGATCCTCTACGCTCAGATGATCAGCAACCCGCGCCATGCTTCGCCTCCACGACTCATGGCGCACCAGCCTACCCGCTTGCCAACAACCCAGGAATCCTCAGCCCGAGTCCATCGCCCGGAATCCGTATCAGACGGGTCGCGTGAAGGAACGAAAGCGCCCCATCCATTGGACGAAGCATTGGCCGCAGGCGAGAGAAAGCCCCCGTTTGTGGGCTAAGGGTCTGAAAATATTGGTGGGCCCGGCAGGACTCGAACCTGCAACCAGACCGTTATGAGCGGCCGGCTCTAACCATTGAGCTACGGGCCCGAGGCCGCAAGGAACGGCGCGGATCGGCAGTTCCCTTAGCGGTAAACGGGATCGCGCTGCAATCGGTACGCAACGCGTCCAGGACGACCGGCCGCATGAGCGGCTCAGCCGCGGCAGCGAAAGAGTAAAACGGCTTAGGGCGTTTTCAGGCGAGGTGGCCCCGGTTCGCCGTCGAAACCGCGGCACAACACGACAAAGAGCTATTCCACGCAGGGGAAAACGGCTCTTACGCGCGGCAAGGCCGGTAAATTGGCACCGGCTCCTCCAGACCATCGACTGGATGGGCTCCCAGCGGCTCGGAAGCGCCCCTGAGGTGATCCACGAACGGCTTCGACATGAGGAGCGGCTCGTCAATCGTTTTGTTCAGCTGAGCGATGCGGCTCGCCAGATTGACGTCGGGACCGATCACGGTGAAGTCGAGACGCGCGCCCGATCCGACGTTCCCGTACGCCGCCTCGCCGTGATGGAGGGCGATGCCCGCTGTGATGGCGGGCCGAAAACGGCCCTCGCCGTTCGCCGCTTCGAGGCGCGCGAGAGTCTCGACGGCGGCCGTCAGGGCCGATTGCGCCGCGCGGCCGCTGTCGTCCTCCGGCTCGCGAAATATCGCCAGGAGGCCGTCACCCATGTACTTCAAGACCTCGCCGCCTTCCGCCTCGATCGGAGGGACGAGGCAGTCGAAATAGTCGTTGAGCAGTTCGACCGCGGCCTCGGGGGCCAGCGTAGCGGAGCGGCGCGTGTAGTCCCGCATGTCGGCGAAAAAAATCGCCGAGCGGATGCGGCTGACCTGGCCCCGGCGGATGGTCCCCGACAAGATGGCGCGGTGCGGGTCGTCGCCGACGTAGATGCGCAGCACGTTGTCAAGCCGAAGATTGACCGAGCGGACCTCCAGGATGAACGCCAGGGTCGGCATGACGAAGCGCAGAAGCCGCAGTCCGCGCTCGGTGAAGCCTCCGGCGGCGCGCGTGGCGAACGTGATGCCGTTCTGCGATCCGCCGGTGAAGAAGATCGGAGCGACGAGGTAATGCCGATAACCCGCCGCCTTGAGATCGGGGATCACGCCGAACAGGTCGTCGGGCGTTTGAGACAGGTCGAGCAGCAGCCATTCCCGCGTGCGATGCACATGGGCGAAGGGGCTTTCCGCGTAGAGCCGGTCGGCCTCGGCCCCATGCGGGAACAACTCGTAGGTCGCGCCCCCCTCCAAGGTCCAGTAGCGCCCAATGCCCGAGTACTCCGAATGCAAGGCGTCGATCGCGTTCGTCAGACGGTCGATCGGGATGCCCAGCGCGTTCAGGCATCCGGCGAAGCCGGACAGGACCTGCCCGAGGTCGTGGGTCCGCGCGGCCTCTGCGAGAAGCCAATCGCGCATGGCGAGCGCATCCGGCAGCAACGCGGGATCAAGCCCGTAGGCTTCGAGCCTGTTGGGGTTCAGGGCCGCAGGCGGGCTCAAGGACGGAGGGGCCGTTTCGCGCTCGAACATCGGGCCAAGGTGGGTCCAGGCCAGACGGGATGCAAGGCCAAGTTGCGGATGCCGGCTCGAAACGGGAACCCAAAAGCCGCCCCAAGTCGCCCGCCAGCGGATCGCGCGCTTTGCCGACGCGCAGGAAGCTGATTCGCGGCGAACCGCCCGCCGGAATGGTATTGATGCGTGCTCCGAGCGGGATTTGACCGAAATTGCACTTGAGTCTTTGAGGATTTGCCGCTGAGTCGAGATCGAGATTCGCGGCCGCAAACATCAGACCATCGACAAAACAACCTTGAAACTCCGATAGTTAACCTTTAGTTATTTTCCGATACAGCGGACGCGAATAGACTCGCGAATCTCTTATGCGCGCTGGAACAACTCGCGCCGACTCCCGTTGAATCGCCACAAGACTCTGGGCGAATCGATCAGTACGGAGTTTTACGATGGCGCCCCGCGCGAACTGGAAGGGTTACCTGAAACTCTCGCTCGTGTCCTGCGCCGTTCAACTGTTCCCGGCGACGACCGCCAAAGAGCGCGTCACGTTCCATCTGCTCAACCGCGAGACCGGCCACCGCTTGCGCCGGCAACTCGTCGATCGCGAAACCGGCGAGGTCGTGGAAGCCCCCGATCAGGTCAAGGGCTACGAGATCGGCAAACGCGACTACGTCATCATCGAGGACGAGGAGATCGAGTCCGTCGCCATCGAGAGCACGCACACGATCGACATCGAGACCTTCGTGCCCCGCGCCGAGATCGACGAGCGTCTACATCGACCAGCCCTATTATCTCACCCCCGACGGCCGGGTCGGCCGAGGAGGCGTTCGCGGTGATCCGCGAGGCGATGCGGGAGAAACAGGTCGTCGGCATCGGCCGCGTCGTGCTCTACCGCCGCGAGCGGCCGATCATGCTGGAGCCGCGCGGAAAAGGGCTGGTCGCCACGAACGTTGCGCTACGCCTACGAGGTGCGAGAGGATCGCGAGTATTTCGAGGACATCGGCGAGGTTGCGGTCGGCGATGAGATGCTTGAACTCGCGACCCACATCATCGCCCGAAAGCTCTCGCGCTTTGACCCGCAACGGTTCGAGGACCGCTACCAGAACGCCTTGATCGAACTCATCAAGGCCAAGACCGGCCACCGCCCGGCGCCGAAGCACGAAGCGCCGAAACCGTCGAACGTGGTCAATCTCATGGACGCGCTGCGCAAGAGCATCGCCGCCGAGAAGGCGGAGGAAAAGCCAGCCGCCAAGAAGCCGCCGGCCCGAGCCAAGTCCGATGCAGCGGAGAGCCGGCCGACACCGGCGTCGAAGCGGTCGAATGCGCGCCTCAAAAAGGCTGGATAGGGAAATCTAGCTGGAGCGTGCCCGTCAGGCGCTAAACCCTCGACCGGCTACGCCCCGCGTGGGCTCCAGCCCGACGATCGGGCCCCTTCATTCATCTGTTGCCCCGCCCAGCGCGCCATCAGCCCGACCCAGAGTTTCGCGCCAACGCCTCTCAACTTGATGCAGCACAGCTTGCGCTCTGTTAACGCACGCAAAGTGGTGCATAATAAGCGTGGCGGCGGCTTCTCCGTCCTCGAACAGCGAAGGCGAGGCTGGCCCAACGAGATGTGGACGGCTATGGCTTTGGAGCCGATCCAGACGGCCCCTCTCTGATCCATTCACCTCCCCGGCGCACGCCAGGACTGCGGCATTGGCCACAATCAAGAATCGCCTTGAGCCGTTCGACGATCCGGGAACGGTCGCGCGCCTGCGCGAGGCGCTCTCGGTCGGCGGCGTCGGCGCATGGTCCTGGGACGCGACGACGGATGTCGTCGCCGCCGACTCCGTCGCGCGACGGCTTTGGGGATTGCCGGAGCAAGGTCGTCTTTCAATCTCGCACGTCCTCGAAGCCATTCACCCTGATGACGTTCCAGCCGTCAGATCGGCCGCTCTCTCGGCGCAGTCGTTAGGGCTCTGCGATGTGGAGTTCAGACTCCGCCGCCCGGATCATGGCATTCGATGGATGCGGGTGCGCGGCAGCGTCGGCCGGGCGCCGGGCGAAAACCATGCCGCCGGAGTGACCATCGACGTCACCGACCGCAAGCGCGCGGAAGAGGCGCTGACCACGACCGAAGCACGACTGAAACGGGCCCAGGAGCTTGGCGGAGCCTTGGCGTTCGAGTGGGACGCCCGAACGGACACGGTCGTCGCCTCGCCGGCCTTCAACGCGCTCTACGGGCTCGACGCGAACGAGCCATTCGACCTCAAGAAGTTCCTCGCGCTCGTTCATCCGGACGACCGCATGCGCGTCGAGGAGGATCAGCACCGGTTGCTGGCTGCGCCGGGCCCCTATGAATCGGAGTATCGGATCGTTCTGCCCGATGGTACGGCGCGGTGGATCCTGTCTCGTGGCGAAGCCGTGCTGGACGACGCTGGCGTTCCGGCCGGAATCGCCGGCATCGCCATCGACATCACCAGCCGCAAGACGGCCGAGGACGATCTTCGCCGCACCCGGCGCGAAGCGCGCGCCCGTTTCCGCGAACTCAAAGCGCTTTACCAGAATGCGCCGGTCGGACTTGCGCTGCTCGATCGCGGCCTGCGCTTCGTGCGCATCAACGCGTTCCTGGCCGAGATCAACGGATTGTCCATCGAAGCGCACATCGGCCGCCACATCTTCGACATCGTGCCCGACGTGCGCGACGCCCTCGCGCCGCTCTTCCGGATCGTCATCGAGGCAGGCAAGCCGCTCCGCAACATCGAGGTCGAGGGTGCGAGCCCGCGCCAACCCGATCGACGCATCTCATGGAAGGCGCACTTCTACCCTCTGAAGGACGATCAAGGAGCCGTCGTCGGCGTTGGGGTCGTCGCGGAGGACGTGAGCGCCGCCAAAAATGCGGAGCATGCGCGCGACCTCCTGAGCCGGGAATTGAGCCACCGGATCAAGAACCTCTTTGCGGTCGTGTCGAGCCTCATCCGGCTCTCGGCGCAGGGAAACGCGACGGCGCAAGCGTTCGCCAAAACTGTCCGAGGGCGGATCGAGGCGCTCGGCCGCGCGCACGAGTACATCCGGCCGCGTGAGGGCGGCCCTGGCTTCGAGGCGGGGAGCCGGACGCTGCACACTTTGCTCGACGCCGTGCTGGCGCCGTACCGCGACGGACCGGCCGGCGAACGCATCCGTGCTCACGGCTTCGATCCGGCGATCGGTCCGGGAGCCGCGACGGCTTTAGCGCTCGCCTGTCACGAATTCGCGACCAACGCCGTCAAGTACGGCGCGCTCTCGACGCCGGACGGTCTGATCGTCATCGAAAGCCGGATCGCGAACGACGCTTTCGAGCTTCTGTGGACGGAGCGCGGCGGGCCGCCGATCGACCGCCCTCCCGAGCGGGAAGGGTTCGGCGCGACGCTCGCACGCCGCAGCGTAGCGGGCGATCTTGGCGGAAGGATTGAATTCGATTGGGCGCGCGAGGGGCTGACGATCCGTCTCAGCGCGCCGGTCGAGCGGCTGGCGCGTTAGTCAGCCTTTGTTCAGGCGCTTCCCTGCGCAGCCCTGAGCCGCGCGATAAGATCGCGCACGGCTGAAGCTGCTTGCGCGACCGCGTCCGGGTCCTTGCCGCGAACGACGATTTGGTTGTCGAAGCCCGTGATGGAGAAGGCCGGATACGAGCCGATGGTCAGGCCCGCATGCGCCTTGGCGATCTCGCCCAAACCCTGGGCGTAAAGGCCCTCCGGCACGCTCCCGGCCTCGATCGTCTCGACGATCATGCGCGCGCCGGCCCGAAGCGTCGGGGCCACGCTGTCGAGCATGGCCTGCATGATCGAGGGCACGCCCGCCATAACGATGACGTTGCCGATCTTGAAGCCGGGCGCGCGCGAGATCGGGTTGTCGATGAGGTCCGCTCCCTCCGGGATGCGCGCCATGCGCAGGCGGGCTTCGTTGAGATCCTCCGGCTTGTAGCGCTCCATCATCATGGCGACGGCGCGGGGATCGACGTTGATCGCCACGCCGAAGGCTTTGGCGATGCAATCGGCCGTGATGTCGTCGTGCGTCGGGCCGATGCCGCCGGTGGTGAAGAGGTAGGCGTACCGCGCCCGGAGCGCGTTGACCGCTTCGACGATCTCGCGCTCCTCGTCCGGCACGACCCGGACCTCGCGCAGATCGATGCCGATATTGGTCAGATGCTCGGCGATGTAGCCGATGTTCTTGTCCTTGGTGCGCCCGGAGAGAATTTCGTCGCCGATGACGAGAAGGGCGGCGGTGATCGAGGGAGCGGCGGTGCTCATCATTGGGCTTTGCGCGTGCGGTTCCGGGAAGGGCTCCACGGCGGCCGACGGGACGGATCACCGGAAATGTTTTGATAGTTTCAATGCTTGGCCCTGGTAATTCGAGGCGCCGGTCTGGCCGTAGAGCGTATCCGGCTCGCCGGCCATGCCCTCGTAGGCGAGGCGGCAGACGGTCTGGCCATCCTCCAGCATGACCGGCACCTCGTGGCTGCGCACTTCAAGCACGGCGCGGCTGCCGGGGCGGCCGTCCGCCGTGTGGCCGAACCCAGGGTCGAAGAAGCCGGCATAGTGGACGCGGAATTCGCCCATCATAGGGTCGATCGGCACCATCTCGGCCGCATGGCCGGGAGGAATGTGCAGTTTCTCCTTCGAGGCCAGGATGTAGAACTCGTCGGGATCGAGAATCAGCCGCCTGTCGGCCCGCGCGCGGATCGGCTCCCAGTAGTCTTCCGCAGCGTACTCGCCGACCCGGTCGACGTCGATCACGTCGGTATGGCGCTGCGCACGGTAGCCCACCAACCGCTCCCCGCCCAGGCCGCCCAGTTCGATATGAAGGACAAGGCCTTTGCGAACCTGCAAGTCGCCATCGACAAGCTTGGAATCCTGATGGAGATCCCGAATGTCCTTATCGGACAGGCGGAAATCCGTGAGCTTGTCCTGCTGGGAGTTTCGTCGGCGGAACCGGATCTGGTTGAGCCGCGATCCCTGCCTGACCTTGACGCTGAAACTTCGCGGCGAAACCTCCGCATAGAGGCGCCCGTCATAGCCGTCGGGCACGCGGTCGAACACATCGCCCCGATCGGTGATGAGGCGCGTGAACACGTCGAGCCGGCCCGTTGAGCTTTTCGGATTGGCGATGGCCGAAATCGACTCCGGCAGATGCACATGCTCAAGGAGTTCGACGACGTAGACGCAGCCCCGTTCGAGGACTGCCCCGGCTTTCAGCGATATTTCGTCGCCTTTGAGGTCGGAAAGCTGCTGCTCGACGGTCTTGTCTCGGCCGGGCAGGAAGCTTGCGCGCACTCTGTAAGCTTTTGGCCCAAGACGCAGGTCGAGGCTTGCGGGCTGGAATTGGGTCTCCTCCAAATCCTGGTTCGCTCTCAGGAACTTCCGGTTGACGAGTTTGTGAATTTCCTGACGCGGCAGGAGGCCGGCCTTGCCGGCGAGCTGCTGGGATCGCGGGCGGCGCAGGCCAGCGAGATCGGCCTCGATCGGCCGCCCGTCGGGGTCGTCGGTCACCGGGTTCGGAACGTGGCGATCGGTCATGGCGTCGATCATGCCCATGACTAGCGTGAGATGCCCGCCCCCGCAATCGGCGGCTCGGCCTTATCGACAGCGGCGTCGGCGAAGGTTGAATCCGATACTGCCTCAGAAATCTCTGTCCTGCTTAGGTCTATTTTAAGCGGGGCCGTGTAGGGTGGAGATCGTATTGGTCAGTTGAGTGTGTGAGCGTAGCATGACCGAACCTCTTCGCCCGCGGGTGAAGTACGTCATCGGGCCGGACGGAAGCCCGCTGACGATCGCCGACCTCCCTCCCACGAACACCCGCCGCTGGGTCATCCGGCGCAAGGCGGAGGTGGTCGCGGCGGTGCGGGGCGGCCTTCTGAGCCTCGATGAGGCCTGCCAGCGCTACACGCTGACGGTCGACGAGTTTCTGGGGTGGCAGCAGTCCATCGACCAGCACGGCCTCGCCGGGCTGCGCACGACCCGCATCCAGCATTACCGCCAGTAAGCTTGCGCCGGCCTTAAACCCCTCTGGGAAGAAGCCGGAACGGCGGCTGATGATCGGGCTGCGTCGTCACGATGGCGACCGGCATCACGGGTTGTTGGCTCGCCAGCTCGATCCGAAAGTTTTTCAACAGGCGGGACAGCACGAGCGTGGCCTCGGCAAGCGCGAAATGCGCTCCGATGCAGACGCGCGGCCCGACCCCGAACGGCAAGTAGGCGTAGCGGCTCACGGGCGGCGCGCCGGGCATGAAACGCTCGGGATCGAAGGCGTCGGGATCGGCCCAGCGTCGCCGGTGCCGATGCAGCACCCAGGGCGAGACCACCACGAGATCGCCCGGCCGAACCCGCACGCCCGCCACCTCGTCCGGCTCCCGCGCCGCGCGCACGATCACGTAGGCCGGCGGATAGAGGCGCATGGTCTCGTCGATGATGGCGCGCGTGCAGGCGAGCCGGTCGAGCGCCGGGGCGCCGTCCGCGCCGCTTTCGGCCTGCTTCGCTTCAGCGGCGGCCCGGTCCTGAACCTCGGGCGCGAGCGCCAGAAGATAGAGCGCCCACGACAGCGCGACGGCGGTCGTCTCGTGCCCGGCCATGATCATGGTCGCGGCTTGGTCGCGCAATTGCGCGGGCGTGAACGCCTGGCCTGTCTCGGGGTCGCGGGCCGCGAGGAGCAGGTCGAACAAGTCGCGCGGAGGAGCCCCGCCCGCGCCCGCTTGACGCCGCCGAGCCATGAGACCTTCGAAAAACGCCATCCAGCCGCGGCCGAAAAAGCGCCGGGCGATATCGTGCGGGGTCGGGATGCCGACTGGCAGGAGCACGTCGAGCAGGTGCGGGCGGGCGAGCCGGACGCCGTAGCGCCCGATCCAATCGCGCAGCGCGCCGCTGTGCGCGCGCATCTCCAGCGAGAACATGGTTCGCCCGGCGATCTCGAGCGCGAGGCGCTGAACAGCCGCGAACAGGTTGACGGGCGCGCCGCCCGCGGCGTGGAGTTCGGCCAAAAGCTCTTCGGTTGGGGCGAGCATGTGGGGAACGAGCAGGTTCGCGGCCTTCGGCGTGAACGCCGGCGCGAGCGTCCGGCGCTGATGACGCCAGTCCGGCCCTTCGCTCAGAAAGAGCCCCTGGCCGAGCAGGGGGCGCAGGATGCGAAGCGTCGCATTGGTGCGGGTATAAGCCTCGTGGTTGTCCACCAGCACATGCCGGATAGCGTCCGGCGCGTTCAGGACAAGGCTCGCGCGGCCAAAAAAGCTCCGCCGGAGAACCTCCTCCTCATAGGCCGGGCGCGCGTAAACCGTGACGCCGTTCGTCCGCATGCGCCGGGCCAGCTCGAACGGGCCCACGACGTCGGGCGCCGGCTCAGGCGCCGGCGGAACGAGACGCTTCGATCCCGCTAAAGGCGCTTGACGTGCCACGTCGAGGCTCCGGGCCGCGATCCGTCCGTCATGCACGCGAGCGACCACGCGCGCGGGTCCATCGGGTCCATTATGACGCCGTAACGCGTGGGCTGGAATGCGGCTTGACGCGCGACATGGAGACGTTTGGTGCCCAGGAGAGGACTCGAACCTCCACGGCTTTCACCACTGGTACCTGAAACCAGCGCGTCTACCAATTCCGCCACCTGGGCATGCCAACGGCATGGCGCGTTTCGTTTAAGCGCACCGGACCGGGCCGTCAATCGCGTGCGATGCCGCGCGGCGCATCCCGGCCCCCGGCGCGCGCCCTTCACAGCACGGCGGGCTTTGACTAGGAGTTGTTATGTCCCCGGTGGACTGGAGGGCTCCGATGGCCGATCCCACGCGTCTGTTCTCGCCGCGCCTCGTGACCGTGTTCGGCGGCTCGGGGTTTTTGGGCCGCTACGTGATCCGGGCGCTGTCGAAGCGCCATTGCCGGGTCCGCGTGGCGGTGCGCCGGCCGAACCTGGCCGGGCATGTGCAGCCCATCGGGGCCGTCGGCCAAATCCAGGCCGTGCAGGCGAACCTCCGCTTTCCTGCGACCGTCCAGGCGGCGGTTCGGGACGCGGAGGTGGTCGTCAATCTCGCCGGCATCTTGCAGGAGTCGGGCCGCCAGAGTTTCGACGCCGTCCAGGCGGACGGCGCGCGGGCCGTCGCCGAAGCCGCAGCGGCCGTGGGGGCGCGCGTCATCCACGTCTCGGCGATCGGGGCCGACCCGGCCTCCGAATCGGCCTATGCGCGCTCGAAAGCCGCGGGCGAGGCCGCGGTGCGCCAAGCGCGGCCGGATGCGGTCGTTTTCAGGCCCTCCGTCATCTTCGGCCCCGGCGACAGCTTTTTCAACCGCTTCGCGACGCTCGCCCGCCTGCTGCCGGTGCTGCCGCTCGCCGGTGCGGACACGCGCTTCCAGCCGGTGTTCGCCGGCGACGTGTCGGAAGCGATCGCGCGCGCCGTGGATGGCCGAGTCGCGGGCGGGCGCGTCTACGAACTCGGCGGCCCGGAGGTGAAAACCCTGCGCGAACTGGTGGAGTACGTGCTTGACGTCACGGAGCGCCGGCGGTTCGTCCTCTCCGTCCCGCCCGGGGCCGCGCGCATCCAGGCGCTCGTCGTCGAAACGCTGGACAGGCTGGCCCTCGGGCTCCTGCCGAACGAATTCAAGCTGACCCGCGATCAGATCGTGCTGCTCGGGCGCGACAACGTGGTGTCCGAGGCGGCCGTGAAGGAGGGCCGCACGCTGGAGGGCATCGGCGTTTCGCCGACGGCGCTCGAGGCGATCGTGCCGTCCTATCTGACGCGCTTCCGGCGGACCGGGCAGTTCGACATCGGGCGCGACAGCGCGGTTCCGTCCAATACGCCCGACGTGATCGCGCCCAAATCGACGGGGCCGGCGTCCGATTTTCACCCGGAGAGCGGCGTCGGCGCCGCCGTCGCGCAGCGGGCGGCCGGACCAGCGCCAGGACGGCGCGAAACGGCCGCGTAACCCCTACCGGATCCGGCCGAGGCGTTCCGCGGCGGGAAGCGACCGGGCGGCGAGGCGCTTGTGGACGTGCACCATGAGGGCGACGCCGAACAGCGGCGTCAGCAGATTGAGGACCGGCACGAGCACCAGCGCGGCCATCACGGCGCCCGCCGCCAGCACGGTCAGACGGTTCTCGACGCGCATCCGCGCCGCCTCCGGCGCAGGGCGGAAGCGCGCCGCCGCCATCTCGAAATATTCGCGCCCCAGCAGGTAGGAATTGGCCGCGAAGAAGGCGACGACGTTCACGACCGGCACGAACACCAGCAGCAGCGCCGCCATGTTCACCAGGAGCGACAACACGGCGAAGCGCAGCCCGTAGAGAACCGCGCGCCCGAGCGGCAGGGGCTGGCCGGGCGGATCGCGCGGAAAATCGGTGCGCTCGACGATGGCCGCCGCGTCGTCGAGAAAATACCCGGCGACGAGGGCCGAGACCGCCGGCAGCATGAAGAACAGCGGCGCGAGCAGCCCCGCGCCGACGAGAAAGTAGGCGAACCCTTCCAGGATCGGGTGATCGGCGCCGAAGGGGTGTCCCTGAAGGTACGCGGACAGCAGGCGCGTGAGCGCGAACCATGACAGCGCGAGCAGCGCGACGGTCAGCGCCAGCGACTTCCACAAGATCGCGCGCAGGGGAGGGGACAGGGTCTGACGCAACGCCGCCGCCGCCGCTTGAAGAAGCATGGCCGAATCCTCAAAAGTCGGGAGAAGCGGAGGGCAGCTCGTGGCGAACCATTCGGCGCGACATCCAGGCCGACACTTAGGCCCTGGCCAGTTAAGGCCGGCGCGGCCGCGCCGCAAGGCTGATCCATGACCCTCGCCCATGCGCCGGCCCTCCGGCCCCGGTTCGCTCGGCCGCCATCCATGGCGGATGTCGCGGTCATCGGCGCAGGCGCAGCCGGGATCGCCGCCGCGCGGCGGCTCCAGGTGGCGGGGCTTTCGGTTGCGGTCCTCGAGGCGCGCGGGCGGGTCGGCGGCCGCGCCGTCACGGTTTTGCTGCGGGGACACCCGATCGACCTCGGCGCGCATTGGCTTCATGCCGGGCCGATCAACCCGCTCGTCGAACTCGGACGAAGGCGGGGCGAGCCGCTGCGTCGCGCCCCGCAGGGCGGCCACGTCGTCCTCGGCCGCCGCATGGCGTCGCCGGCCGAATGGACGGCGTATGGACGGGGCTTCGACATCGCCGACCGGGCGTTCACGCTTGCCGCCCGGGCCGAAACCGATCGGGCGGTGGCGGAGGCGATGCCGCTGCTCGGCCGCTGGCGGGAGCCGGTCGCCGCCACCCATGCGCTGGTGAGCGGACGGCCGCTCGGCGAGGTGAGCCTCCACGATTTCCCAAGCCTCGAATACGGCGACAACTTTTTCATTCGGGGCGGCTACGGGGCCTATGTGGCCCGGCTCGCGGCCGGATTGCCGGTGACGCTCGGCTGCCCCGTCCGGCGTATCGACTGGTCGGATGCGGGCGTGCGAGTGGAGACGGACGCTGGCGCGCTCGATGCCCGCGCCGTAATCGTGACCGCGCCGACGATGGCGCTGCAAACGGATGCGATCCGGTTCAGCCCGCCCCTGCCGGAGAGGACGCAGGCCGCGATCCACGGTTTCCGGCCCGGCACATACGAGCATGTCGTTCTGCATTGGCCCAACGCGCCATTTCGCGGGCCGGACCGTCTCGCCAAGCTCGCCGGCGGACGCCGCGGGAGCCTCGGCCTGCTCACGCGCATCGACGGCACGGCCTTCCACTACCTCGAACTCGATCATCGCAACGCGCTCATGCTGGATGGGCGGCACGCCCATGCCGCTCACCGCTTCGCGCGCGACAGGTTGCAGGAACGATTTGGGGCGCGGGCGATCCGGGATTTAAGCATCGTGACCGCGACCGGCTGGCGCACGGACCCGTGGTCGCGCGGATCGTGGGCTGTCGTGCCGCCGGGTTTTTTCGCCATCCGCGACACGCTGCGGGAGCCCGTGGGCGAGCGCCTGTGGTTTGCCGGCGAGGCGACCTCCCGGCCGCAATGGGGAACCGTTGGCGGGGCGTGGGCGGAGGGCGAGCGGGCGGCGGCGGAGATCATCCGCCGTCTCGGCCCGGCCTCCGCCTAGGCTCGAAGCGTTATGACGCCTGTTCGGCTGACGCGCCCAAGGCGGACGGGCATAGGCGTTTTCGCGAGAGAAGGCGCGAGTGTGCGGCTCAGACATGTCTGTTCTGACAGAGGACATGCATCGGCTGCTCGGTCCTGCCTAGCGCTCGGGACCAGGGCCACCCGCCGACTTGCCCGCCGAACGTCGCTGATGTGAAACTTGGCCAGGGGTTGGCGGAAGTGCGCCTGGATCGGGGCCGCGCGCCCGTCTAATGTCCCACTCTGGGAGCCAAGGAGAACGGGAGGTCTGCAATGACGGCGATGTCGGAAAAGCCGGAGCTGGATTTCAGCAAGGTCGCCTACCAGCTTCCCCAGCCGACCGGCATGATGCCGGACGTCTTCGTCGGGGGCGCGCTCGACCTGGATGGCGACGAGCGGGACTGGGTGCCGCAATCGGCGGACGTGTCCTTCAAGCCCCTCGTGCTCAGCGTCAGCCAGGGCTACTACGTCAACATCCTGCGCGTCCGCGCCGCGGGGGTCCTCTCCCGCCATCGTCATAGCGGGCCCGTGCACGCCTTCACGCTGCGCGGCAAGTGGCGCTATCTGGAGCATGACTGGATCGCCACGCCCGGCGATTACGCCTTCGAGCCGCCGGGCGAGACTCACACCCTCGTTGTGCCTGAGGACGTGCGGGAAATGGCCACGCTGTTCCACGTCACGGGCGGCTACACCTACGTCGACCCCTACGGGAAGGCGCTCGGCTACGAGGACGTGTTCACCAAGCTCGAGAACGTGCGCCGCCATTACGAGAACATCGGCCTCGGCGCGGATCACGCGAACCGCCTCGTGCGTTAAAGGCGGGCGCGATGAGCGAGGCGAGGGATCGTCCGAGCCATCGGGGCCGGACCGTTCATGGTCACGGGGGCGGGCCAGGGGATCGGCGCGGCCATCGCCGAAGCCTTCGGGCGGCGCGGCCGGGCGGCCGCCGTCGCGACGAACGTGGCCGACTATCCGGCCGTGGAGGCTGCGTGCGGGCGGCTCCAGCAGGCGCTTGGAGGCCCCTTCGACACCCTGGTGAACAACGCCGGCGTGTCCCCGAAGCATGAGGGGCGCCCTCACGCCGTCTGGGAGATGGCGCCCGAGGAGTGGAGCCGCGTCGTCGGCGTCAACCTGACGGGCTGCTTCAACACGGCGCGCCTGCTCAGCCCCGCCATGCGCGCCGCGCGGACCGGCGCGATCGTGAACATGTCCTCCGTCGCTGGGCGCGCCTACATGGATGTCGTCGGCGTTCATTACGCGGCGACGAAAGCCGCGCTGATCGGCCTCACGCGCCATCTGGCGGGCGAACTGGGGCCCTACAACATCCGCGTGAACGCCGTCGCGCCGGGGCGCATCGACACGCCCATGGTGCAGGCCATCGGCGCGGCCCCGAACAGGCGCTGGGTGGACCGGGCGCCGATGGGCCGGCTCGGCCGTCCGGAGGAGGTCGCAAATCTCATCCTTTATCTTACCTCGGACGAGGCGAGCTTCGTCACCGGCCAGATTTGCGATGTCGCCGGCGGCCTGCTGATGACGTGACGCGCCGACGGCGGCGCGCCCGCCGGGACGGTCCGGTTCGATCGTCCGCTGATCGGGGTTGGGCCGTTTTTGGGCCGTCCTAAAGCATGCTCGGCAGGACGCGATCGGGCGGCCGGTGGCCGTCCAAAAAGGTCTTGATGTTGACGATCACCTTTTCGCCCATGTCGATGCGGCCCTCGAAGGTGGCGGAGGCCATATGCGGCAGGAGCACCACCTTGCCCTGGCGGGCGAGCTTGAGGAAGCGCGGGTTGACCGCCGGCTCGTGCTCGAACACGTCGAGACCCGCCCCCGCGATCTCGCCCGCCTCGATCATGCGCGCGAGCGCGTTCTCGTCGATGATCTCGCCGCGCGCCGTGTTGACGACGATGGCCGAAGGTTTCAGCAACTTGAGGCGCCGCGCCGACAGGAGGTGGTAGGTCGCCGGCGTGTGGGGGCAATTCACGGACACCACGTCCATGCGCGCCAGCATCTGGTCGAGCGACTCCCAGTAGGTCGCCTCCAGCTCCTCTTCGATGCGCGCCGCGACGCGGCGGCGATTGTGGTAGTGGATCGAGAGCCCGAACGCCTTGGCGCGACGCGCCAGCGCTTGCCCGATGCGGCCCATGCCGACGATGCCGAGCCGCTTGCCCGTCACGCGGTGGCCGAGCATCCAGGTCGGCGACCAGCCGGCCCAGTCTTCGTCCGGGATGACGCGCGCGCCCTCCGCGAGGCGGCGGGCGACGGCGAGGATGAGCGCGACCGTCATGTCGGCCGTGTCTTCGGTCAGCACGCCCGGCGTGTTGGTGACGGTGATGCCGCGCGCCAGCGCGGCCTGCACGTCGATGTTGTCGACGCCGTTGCCGAAGTTGGCGATCAGTTTGAGGTTCGGACCGGCCTGGGCGAGGATCGAGGCGTCGATCTCGTCGGTGACGGTCGGCACGAGCACGTCGGCGGTTTTCGCCGCTTCGATCAACTCCGCCGGGGACATCGGCTTGTCGTCGAGGTTGAGCCGGGCGTCGAACAACTCGCGCATGCGCGTCTCGACCACGTCCGGCAAGCGGCGGGTGACGACGATGAGCGGCCTCTTCTTCATTCGCGGCGTTCCCACGGTCGCGCTCGGACCACCCGAGCTTCACGGTGCAACAGTCACGCTCGGAGTCGCCCGAGCGTCGCAGAACAGCAGTCTCGCTCGGACTCACCGAGCTTCACGGAGCCTTAACCCTATCGCGGCCACAGATGGCGACAAGCCGCCTCATGGCGGCGCTTGCACGGCCTCTCTAGCAGAGGCGAAACAGAACACAATCGCGAGGGTGAGGCGAGCCATGCGCACGGCGACCCGACGCAGGAATTTTGGCGAAGCTCGCGGCGCGCGGGGGCGTCTGCGCGCGCTCGGATTCGCCGCGGCTCTCCTCGGCCCGCTGGTCGCCGCGCCCGCCCTGGCCGCCCCGGCGGGCGGCGATGTCGGGGCCGGCAAGGTCACGGGCCTCCCCGTGCCCCGGTTCGTGAGCCTCAAGACCGACCGCGTCAACCTGCGCGAGGGACCGTCGAAGGACAACCGGACGGCTTGGGTGTTCCAGCGCGCCGGACTGCCCGTCGAGATCGTCGCCGAGTTCGAGACGTGGCGGCGCATCCGCGACGCCGAGGGCACGGAGGGCTGGGTGCTGCATTCGCTCCTGTCCGGGCGGCGCACGGCGCTGGTCACGCCCTGGGCAAAAGGCGACCCCGCTCCGGCGTCTCTCTACGAACGCGCCGACGAGCGGGCCGAGGTTTTGGCCAAGCTGCAGCCGAACGTCATCGTGAGCGTGAAGCAGTGCACGGGCGCCTGGTGCCGCATCATGGTGGCGCAGCCGAGCGCGCGCGACCTCGACGGCTACATCCGCCAGGATCGCCTGTGGGGCGTTTATCCGAACGAGAGGGTGGAGTAGCCGCCCTCAGGCGCCCTTCCGCCGCAGCCGCACGATCACCTCGACGCCGGCGATCTCCAGGCCCTCGGGCGGCTCGGGCAACGCGCCGACCGCGACGCCCTCGGCCGGAACGTCGATCAGCACGTCGTCGCCTTCGATGAAGAAGTGGTGGTGCTCGGTCGGGTTGGTGTCGAAATAAGCTTTCGAGCCGTCGACGGCGAGTTGGCGGAGCAGGCCGGCTTCCGTGAACTGATGCAAGGTGTTGTAGACGGTCGCGAGCGAGACCGGCACGCGCGCCCGCGTCGCTTCCTCGAACAGCATCTCCGCCGTAATGTGCCGGTCGCCCTTGCCGAACAGGAGCCAGCCCAGCGAGACGCGCTGGCGCGTCGGGCGCAGGCCGACCCGGCGCAGCTTGTCCTTGAGGTCGGAAAACGGGCAACCGCGCCGAACGGCGGACGCCGGCGCGTCTGAAAACGACGCGCCGCGGACGGAGATTGTGGCTTGGTCGGTCATCGGCTCTTGGAACGCTGCAAGGGCGCTGGTCGTTGGAAGTTTAGGAAACGGGTGTTCGGGCCGCAACGTGGATCGACACGAAGGTCGACGCTTCGCCCTCTCTCGTCGGAGCGATCCTGTGACGTAATGCCCTTGATGGACCTGTCCCATGTGCTACCAGAGCGCGCGTCCGCGGGCAATCGTCCCCTCCGCAGCGCCGACAGAAAGGATCGACCTGCCGCCATGGACCGGCCGTCGCGATACACCTACGAAGAGCTTCTCGCCTGTGGCCGCGGAGAGCTGTTCGGTCCCGGCAACGCGCAGCTTCCGCTGCCGCCCATGCTGATGTTCGACCGGATCGTGTCGATTGGCGAGGACGGCGGCGAGCATGGCAAGGGTCACGTGCGGGCCGAACTCGACGTGCGGCCGGACCTCTGGTTCTTTCCGTGCCACTTCAAGGGCGATCCGGTCATGCCCGGCTGCCTGGGGCTCGACGCGCTGTGGCAGATGGTCGGCTTCTTCCTCGGCTGGCTTGGCTCGCCGGGGCGCGGCCGGGCGCTCGGCGTGGGCGAAGTCAAGTTCTCCGATCAGGTGCTCCCGATCGTGAAGGACGTCGTTTACGGCGTGGACTTGAAGCGGGTGTTCCGCTCGAAACTCGTTCTCGGCATCGCCGACGGGTGGCTCGAAGCGGACGGGCGGCGCATCTATGAGGCCAAGGACCTGCGGGTCGGGCTGTTCAAGGCGGACGAGGTCCCCGCCGGCGGCTGACGCGGGTGAGTCCTGTATCGGGGCTGACACGCTTTCGCCCTGAAATTTCAGCATAAATGCCCTTGGCGGGCGATCGAACCTTGAGCCGAGGCGCGGCCCGTCTTACGTCAAGACAGCGTTGGTCCTGAGGAGCTTGCGATGAGGCGCGTCGTCGTCACCGGAATGGGCATCGTCTCATCCATCGGCAACACCACGCAGGAGGTTCTGGCCTCGCTGCGCGAGGCGAGGTCGGGCATCAGCCGTGCGGAGGACTACGCCAATCTCGGCTTCCGCTGCCAGGTCCACGGCGCGCCCTCGCTCGACGTCGAGACGGCGGTGGACCGTCGCGCCATGCGCTTTCACGGCGGCGGCACCGCCTGGAACCACGTCGCCCTCGAACAGGCGATCCGCGACGCAGGGCTGGAGGAACACGAGGTCTCGAACGAGCGCACCGGCATCATCATGGGCTCGGGCGGTCCCTCGACGCGGACCATCGTCGAAGCGGCGGATACGGCGCGGTCGAAAGGGCCGAAGCGCGTCGGACCCTTCGCCGTCCCCAAGGCCATGTCCTCGACCGCCTCGGCCACGCTCGCCACTTGGTTCAAGATCAAGGGCGTCAACTATTCGATCTCGTCCGCCTGCGCGACCTCGAACCACTGCATCGGCAACGCCTACGAGATCATCCAACTCGGGAAGCAGGACGTGATCTTCGCCGGCGGCTGCGAGGACCTCGACTGGACGCTCTCGGTGCTGTTCGACGCCATGGGGGCCATGTCGACCAAATACAACGACAGCCCGCACACGGCCTCGCGCGCCTACGACGTCAATCGCGACGGCTTCGTGATCGCGGGCGGCGCGGGGGTCCTCGTGCTGGAGGAATTGGAGCACGCCAAGGCGCGTGGCGCGCGCATCTACGGCGAGGTCGCCGGCTACGGCGCGACCTCGGACGGCTACGACATGGTGGCGCCCTCAGGCGAGGGCGCGGCGCGCTGCATGCGGATGGCGCTTCAGGGCGTCCAGATTCCGGTCGATTACATCAACCCGCACGCCACCTCGACGCCCGTGGGCGACCAGAAGGAGATCGAGGCCATCCGCGAGGTTTTTGGGGCCGGCGACAAGTGCCCGCCGATTTCGGCGACGAAATCGCTGACGGGCCATTCGCTCGGGGCGACCGGCGTGCAGGAGGCGATCTACTCGCTCCTGATGATGAACAACGGCTTCATCGCCGAGAGCGCCAACATCGAGGAACTCGACCCGGCCTTCGCGGATATGCCGATCGTGCGCAGCCGCGTCGACAACGCCCGGATCGGCTGCGTGCTGTCGAATGGTTTTGGGTTCGGCGGCACGAATTCCTCGATCGTGCTGAAGCGGCTCGATGCCTGACCCTGCGCCCCTGGACCGTTCACGAGCGCGCCATAAAGAATCGGCGCTTCGGCATGGACACGCCGACGCCGGGGGATTAAGGCCGCTCGGGCCGTGGACGGACGAAGCCGCAAAGGCTTGACGGCCCGGCTGAAGCGGAGGGGGCTCGCATGACAGGTTTGATGCACGGCAAGCGCGGCCTCGTCATGGGGGTCGCGAACGATCACTCGATCGCCTGGGGCATCGCCAAGGTCCTGGCCCGGCACGGGGCCGAACTCGCCTTCACCTACCAGGGCGAGGCGCTCGGAAAACGCGTCGCGCCGCTCGCCCGTTCGCTCGGCTCCGATCTCGTCCTGCCGTGCGACGTCGAGAACCTCGCGTCTGTCGAGGCTGCGTTCGACGCCATCGACAAAACCTGGGACGGGCTCGATTTCGTCGTCCACGCCATTGCGTTCTCGGACAAAAGCGAACTGAAGGGCCGCTACGCCGACACCACGCGGCAGAACTTTTCGCGCACCATGCTGATCTCCTGCTTTTCGTTCACCGAGATCGCCAAGCAGGCCGCGGCGCGGATGCGGAGCGGCGGGTCCCTGGTGACGCTCACCTTCGGCGGATCGACCCGCGTCATGCCGAACTACAATGTCATGGGAGTCGCCAAGGCGGCGCTGGAGGCCTCCGTGCGCTATTTGGCGGCCGACTTCGGCCCGCACGACATCCGCGTGAACGCCATCTCGGCCGGACCCGTGCGCACGCTCGCCGGCGCCGGCATCGGCGACGCCCGCGTGATGTTCAACTTCCAGACGGCTCACGCACCCTTACGCCGCAACGTGTCGCTGGACGACATCGGCGGCTCGGCGCTCTACCTCCTGTCGGACCTGTCCCGCGGCGTCACGGGCGAAATTCATTATGTCGACGCCGGCTACAACATCATCTCGATGCCCCGCCCCGAGGTTTTAAAAGTTCAGGAAGCCGCTGGGGTGATGGGGGAGTAGCCCTGGAGTAGCCCTCCTCCCGCGAGCTGAGCCTGCGATCACCGGTTCGGTCCGACTTCGGCCAGCGCCTTGATGGCCGGACCGTTGAGGGCGGTGCCGTCGATGGCGAACTGGGAGCCGTGGCAGGGGCAGTCCCAGCAGCGCTCGAAGGGGTTCCAGTGCACGATGCACCCGACATGCGTGCACACCGCCGAGCGCAGATGCAACGTGCCGCTCTCGTCCCGGTAGGCCGCGACCTTGCTCAGACCTTGCCGAACGATCGCCCCCTCGCCGGGCTTCAACTCCTCGATGGACGCGATCTCCCCGCCTCTCACATGCTCCGTCATGTTCGCGGCCATCGTCAGGTTCTCGCGCAGAAACTCGCCGGCCGCGCTTAGCGTGACGCGCGTCGGGGCATGGGCGGCGGCGAACGGGCTCTCGCGGCCGAGCACGAGGGCGCTGATGATGAGACCCGCCGCCGCGCCGTTCGTCATGCCCTGGCCGGAGTCGCCCGTCGCAATGTAGACGTTCCGGTTGCCGTGATTGCGGCCGATGAAGGCCGCGCGATCCACCGGCTCCATCACCATCCCGGACCAGCGGCGCTCGACGGCTCCCAGCCGCGGGAAGTGCTCACGCGTCCACGTCTCAAGCCGGGCGAGACGCTGCTCCATGTCGGTCGCTTCGCCGGACTTGTGATCTTCCCCGCCCGAGATGAGCCAATCGTGGCCCTCGTCCGCGGGCTGGAGGCGCGCGTAGTGGTAGGGATCGAGCGTGTCCCAATAGAGCGCGTCCGGGACCGAGCCGCGCGGCGCGCGGCCCGCGATGGCATAGGTGCGGTAAGGCGCCTGCTTGGTGTGGACCGCGACCCTGTCGTTGATCGGCGAGTTGGTGGCGACCACGCCCGCGCGGGCGCGCACCACGGGGCCGCCCTGCGTCCGCACCACGACCTCCTCGCCTTCCTCCTCGACCCCGACCACGACCGTGTCGGCGTGAAGCCGGCCGCCGTCCCGGATGATGCAGCGCGCGAGGCCATCGAGGTACTTGAGCGGGTGAAAGCGGCCCTGGTCCGGGAAGCGCAGACACCGCCCGGTGTCCCGGCCGGGGATCGGCGCCCGCTCGGCCCAGGCGACGCCCGCGAGTCCGACCTGCGGGGCGGCCTCGAGCTCCCGCTCGAGGACGGCGGGATCGGTGCCTGGGCCGAGGAACAGATAGCCGTCCAGGCGCTTGAAGTCGCAGTCGATGCCCTCCTCGCGCGCGACCTGCTCGATGCGATCGACGGCGGCGGCTTGGGCCTGATAGACCTGCCGCGCCTCGTCGAGACCGCGCAGCTCGATCAATTTGTGGTAATAGTCGTCGAGCTCGGAGGCGAGGTGGGCGGTGGTGCGCGCCGTCATGCCCCCGCCGATCGGGCCGCGGTCGAGCGCCACGACGGAGCGGCCGGCGCGGGCGAGTTCGTAGGCGACCGAGAGGCCGGCGAGGCCGGCCCCGACCACGACGACATCCGCCGAGGCGTCGCTCGAAAGCGCCGGCGCGTCCTGAACGTTCGCGCTCTTGCCCCACACGGATGTGCTGAGCTCGAAGCTGGCGTTCATGACTGTGCTCCTGCGTGACGGGTGCGGTTCCGATGTGCCGGCCCTGTCGTCACAAGGACCCCTGGTGAAGGATATTCTCGACCGCGCCAAAGTCGAGGCCCGACGCTGGATACGAGGGCGAAGATTCCCCGCACCCGTTACGCTCCTCCCGTATTTTGCGCGCTTGCTCTCGGTCAGCAAAGCCGGCGGGAAACTTGCGTTCGGCCCGCTACCCTTGCCATAAGGCTGCGCGTTCGATGGCCTCGGAGCGGACGATGGCAGCGTTTACGGAGCGGGTGTTTTCCGGCGTTCAGCCGACAGGGAACCTGCATCTCGGCAATTATCTCGGCGCGATCGCCCGCTTCGTGGCGCTGCAGGATTCCTACGACTGCCTCTACTGCGTGGTCGATCTGCACGCGATCACGGTCTGGCAGGACCCGAACGAGCTGCGCGACCAGATCCGCGAGGTGACGGCGGCCTTCATCGCCTGCGGCATCGACCCCCAAAAACACATCGTTTTCAACCAGTCCCAGGTGGCGGAGCACGCGGAGCTCGCCTGGGTGTTCAACTGCGTCGCCCGCATCGGCTGGCTCAACCGCATGACGCAGTTCAAGGAGAAGGCCGGAAAGGACCGCGAGAACGCCTCGGTCGGCCTCTACGTCTACCCGAACCTGATGGCGGCTGACATCCTCGCTTATCGCGCGACCCATGTGCCGGTGGGCGACGACCAGAAGCAGCATCTGGAGCTGTCGCGCGACATCGCCCAGAAGTTCAACAACGACTACGCCGCCTCGATCGCGGCGAACGGCTTCGGCGACGCCTTCTTCCCCCTGCCCGAGCCGCTGATCCAGGGGCCGGCCACGCGCGTGATGTCGCTGCGCGACGGCGCGAAGAAGATGTCGAAGTCCGACCCGTCCGACTACTCGCGCATCAACCTCACCGACGACGCCGACGCGATGGCCCAGAAGATCCGCAAGGCCAAGACGGACCCGGAGCCCCTGCCGGGCGAAGAGGCCGGCCTCGCCCACCGGCCGGAGGCCGACAATCTTGTGGGCATCTTCGCGGCCCTGAGGGGCGTGGCCAAGGCCGACGTGCTGCGCGACTTCGGCGGGGCGCAGTTCTCGGCCTTCAAGGCGGCGCTCGTCGATCTCGCCGTCGACCGGCTGGGGCCGATCGGCGCCGAGATGCAGCGCCTCAAGGCCGACCCCGGCCATATCGACGCCGTGCTCGCCGACGGCGCCGAGCGGGCGAGCGTCCTGGCGCGCGGGACCATGGACGCCGTCAAGGACATCGTGGGCCTCATCCGGCGCGTCTCTGACCCCCTTGCCGAACCGCGCCCGTCCGCGGCAGCATCAAGCTCGGGCCGGAGGGCAGGCGTTGAACGCGAAGCGGCGATCCTACGAGACGGGCCACCGGCCGAAATTCATGGTCGTGGTCGACGACACGCCCGAATGCGGGCGCGCGATCCATTTCGCCGCCCGCCGGGTCGCGCGCACCGGGGCGAGCCTGATCATGCTGGCCGTGGTCGAGCCGCCCGACAGCTTCGAGCTGTTCGGCGTCGGCGACGCCATGCGCGCCGAGGCGCGAGGCCGAAGCGCTGGAGCGCCTGGAGGCGGCGGCGGCTCAGTGCCCGCGAGGCTGTCGGGGTCGAGCCCGAGCAGGTCGTGCGGGTCGGCGACACGGCCGAGGCCATCGCCGAGCTGATCGACGGAGGACGAGGACATCTCGTTCCTGGTGCTCGCCGCCGGCACGGGCAAGGAGGGGCCGGGGCCGCTCGTCACCGACATCGCCGGCAAGGCGGTCGGCGCCTTTCCGGTTCCGATCGTCATCGTTCCGGGCGGCTGTCGGACGAGGAGATCGACGCGCTCGCCGGGTGATGGCAGAGGCGAATTGGCGCCGCTCCCTTCCAAACCATGATGCATGAAACCCATATCTTGGCCCGAAACCTGCTATAGCCCGACCCGTTCGCGCCGGCCTTGAACCGGTGGTGAGGAAGAGGCCGAAACGATGTTCATCCAGACCGAAGCCACGCCGAATCCGGCGACCCTGAAGTTTCTGCCCGGCCGCATCGTCATGCCGGAGGGCACCTTCGAGGCGCGCGACGCCGCCGACGCCGAGCGTTCGCCGCTGGCGGAGCGCCTGTTCGCCGTGCCGGGCGTGACGGGCGTGTTCTTCGGCTAGGACTTCATCACGGTCACGAAGCGCGACGGGGAATGGCAGCACCTCAAGCCCGCGATCCTCGGCGCCATCATGGAGCATTTCATGTCCGGCGCGCCGGTCCTCAAGGACGGCGAGCGCCGCGCACCCGGACGGCGAGGAGTTCTTCGACGCGGACGACGCCGGCACAGTCGCGACCATCAAGGAGCTGATCGAGACCCGCGTGCGCCCGGCCGTGGCGGGCGACGGCGGCGACATCACCTTCCGCGGCTTCAAGGACGGCATCGTCTATCTCAACATGAAGGGCTCGTGCGCGGGCTGCCCGTCCTCGACCGCCACGCTGAAGCACGGCATCCAGAACCTGCTGCGCCACTTCCTGCCCGACGTGCGCGAGGTTGAGGCGGTTTGAGGGCGGGTCGGCGCGGCCGCGCAACCCGCGTCTTGTCCGGACAAAACGGACTTTCGCCATAACTTGGCTATAATGAGCGGGCGGGGCTCGAACCCGCCCGTGCGCCGGCGGCTTTTCTGCTTCGCATGGGGCGTGCGGAGGTTGTCGGAGAGTTCATGCGTATCCTCGCCATCGATACGGCGCTCGGCGCCTGCGCGGCCTGCATCGTCGACCGGGACAGGCTGAGCCGCTCGCGCGGGAGTCGATCCCGATGGAGCGCGGTCACGCCGAGGCGCTTCTGCCTCTGATCGACCGGATCGTCTCGTCGGTCGAGCGCGGGTTCTCCAGTCTCGACCGCGTCGCCGTGACGGTCGGTCCCGGCAGCTATACGGGCCTGCGGGTCGGCATTTCGGCCGCCCGCGCGATCGGTCTTGCGGCCGGCGTTCCGGTTCTCGGCGTCACGACGCTGTCGGCGTTTCTCGCCCCGTTGGCCGCGGGCGGCGGCAACCGCCTCCTCGCCGCCGCGATCGACGCGCGCCATGGGCAGGTCTACTTCCAGGGCATCGCGCCCGGCGGGCGGACTATGATCGCGCCCTGCCTCGTCGCTGTGCGCGACGCGGTGCGCCTGATCGGCGCCGGTCCGGCGACCCTCACGGGGTCCGGCTCTCCGGTGGTCGCGGCGGAAGCCCGCGCAGGCGGGATCGACGCGGTCGTCAGCGAGGCCTCGCTCGCGCCCGACATCTGTGGGTGGCCCGCCTCGGGCTGGTCGCCGACCCGGCGCAGGCCTTGCCGAAGCCGCTTTACCTGCGCGCGGCCGGACGCCAAGCCGCAGGATCAGGCGCGGCTGCCCCGGCGATGAACGGGTTTCTCTCCTGGTTTCAGCGGGCGCGCCACGCTTCCATGAGGATCGCGCCTTTGGACGCGCGCCACGCCGCCCGCCTCGCCGCGATCCACGGCAGCGCCTTCGCGCGCGCTTGGAGCGCCCTGGAGTTCGAGCGCCTTCTGGCCGAGGGCGGCGCCCTCGCCGACGGGCTGTTCATCGGGCGCGGCCGCGAGCCTGACGGGCTTCATCCTCTCGCGCCGCGCCGCGGACGAGGCCGAAATCCTCAGCATCGCTCTCGCGCCCGAGGCTCGGGGGCGAGGATGCGCCCGCCCGCTGCTCGCCCACCACGTCCAGCAGCTCTTGCAAGCGGGCGTTCGCGCCGTGCATCTCGAGGTCGAGGAGGGCAACGCGCCGGCGCTGGCCCTTTACCGGCGCTTCGGCTTTTGCGAGGCTGGCCGCCGGCCGGCCTATTACGCCAAGCCCGACGGCGGCCGGGCGTGCGCGCTGACCATGAGCCTCGTCCTGTAGGCCCGCCGCTCGATGGACGGGAGCGCGCCGGCTCCGTATGAATCGCGGCACCACGAAAGGGTTTGGGCGAGCGGCCTGTGGCGACGGAAACAATGAAGAGGACGGCCCGGCGGCGTGTCGGCGCCATCGAGCGGGCGTGCAGCGCGCGCGGCCTGCGGATGACGGGCCAGCGCCGCGTGATCGCGCGCATCCTCGACGAGGCGCAGGATCACCCCGACGTGGTCGAACTGCACCGCCGCGCCGCCGCGATCGACGACCGCATCTCGCTCTCGACCGTCTATCGCACGGTCAAACTTTTCCAGGGCGAAGGCATCATCGAGCGCCTCGAATTCCGGGACGGGCGGTCCCGCTACGAGCAGGCCCCCCAGGAGCACCACGACCACCTCATCGATCTCGAGCACCGGCGCGGTCATCGAGTTTCGCTCCGAGGAGATCGAGATGTTGCAGGCCGAGATCTGCCGGCGTCTCGGCTTCCGGCTCGTCCACCATCGGCTCGAACTCTACGCGGTGCCGCTGGCGGACGAGCCGGACGCCTCGTGACGGCGCGGATGATGTGTCCGCAGGGAGCGGCGCTCGCGCACGATGGCCGCACCCGCGCGATCGACCTCCGATGACCTGGATCGGAGCCGCGGCAAGACTGCTCGTCTTCAGCGCCGCCTTTGTCCTGGCTGTCGGGCCGCATGCGCTGAGCATGCGCCGCGACGGGCCTTTGGCGCGACGGCTTCCCGTCGGCCTGCACCGCCTCTTTCTCCGGCTGTTCGGCCTTCGCGTGGCGGTGAAGGGGTCGCCGCCCCAGGGCGGCCCGGCGCTGGTGCTGGCCAACCATGTCTCCTGGCTCGACATTCCGGTGCTGGCTTCGCTTCAGCCTCTCTCGTTCGTGGCCAAGTCGGAGGTCGCGGGCTGGCCGGTGATCGGTCTCTTCGCCAGGCTCCAGCGCTGCGTGTTCCTGGACCGCGCGCGCCGGAGGGCCACCGTGCAGGCGAATGCGGCGATCGCGCGCCGCCTCGCGCGCGGGGAGGTCATCGTGCTCTTTCCCGAGGGCACGTCGAGCGACGGCAACCGCGTCCTGCCGTTCCGCTCGTCGCTGGTCGGCGCGGCGCGGGCCGCCCTGGCCAAGCCGTCCCCGGAACGTGTCGTGCTTCAGCCCCTTGCGGTCGTTTACCATCGGCGCAACGGCTTGCCCGTGACGCGGCGCGAGCGCCCCGCCATCGCCTGGTACGGCGACATGGACCTCGTCCCCCATCTCGCCGCGTTCGTTCGCGGCGGGCCACTCGACGCCGTGGTGGTCTGGGGCGAACCGATCCCCTTCGACGCGGGAAGCGACCGCAAGCGCGTCTCGGCGGAGGCCGAGGCCGCCGTGCGGGTGTCGATCCGCCGCGTCGCCTCTCATCGGGCGTCGGACTGACGCCGGCGCGCATCGTGGGCGTCTGCCGTATTTTCTTCCGCCGGCAAAGCGCCTAAAGGAGACCTGATCCGCGCTCCGAGAGCGTCGCGCCGAAAGGGTTCTTCCGGTCCGTGAAGAAAGTTTTTATTAAGTCCTACGGCTGTCAGATGAACGTCTACGACGCCGAGCGCATGGCGGACATCCTGGGCCAAGAGGGATATGCCGGGACGGCGCGCGTCGAGGACGCGGACCTTGTCGTGCTCAACACGTGCCATATCCGCGAGAAGGCGGCCGAAAAGGTCTTTTCCGAACTCGGGCGCGTGCGGCGGATCAAGCGCGCCCGCGCCGAGGCCGGACGCTCGACGCGGATCGTCGTCGCGGGCTGCGTGGCGCAGGCCGAGGGCCGGGAGATCGTCCGCCGCGCGCCGGTCGTGGACGTCGTCGTGGGGCCGCAGAGCTACCACCATCTGCCGGACCTGCTCCGGCGCGCCGAGCAGGAGCCCGGCGTCGTGGACACCGAGTTCCCGGTCGAGGACAAGTTCGACCACCTGCCGGCGCCGTCGCGCGCCATGACCCGAAGCCGCGGCGTGTCCGCCTTCCTCACCGTGCAGGAAGGCTGCGACAAGTTCTGCGCCTTCTGCGTCGTGCCGTACACGCGCGGCGCGGAGGCCTCGCGCCCCGTGGCGAAGGTTTTGGGCGAGGCCGAGCGGCTGGCGGACGCCGGCGTGCGCGAGATCACGCTCATCGGGCAGAACGTCAACGCCTATCACGGCGAAGGGCCGGACGGGGGGACGTGGTCTCTGGGGCGGCTTCTGCATCGTCTCGCCGCCATCCCCGGCGTCGCCCGGCTGCGCTACACGACGAGCCACCCGCGCGACATGGACGACGATCTCATCGCGGCCCACCGCGACCTGCCGGCGCTGATGCCCTACCTGCACCTGCCCGTGCAGGCGGGCGCGGACCGCATCCTGGCCGCCATGAACCGCAAGCACGCCGCCGACGACTACCGCCGCCTCGTCGACAGAATTCGCGCCGCGCGGCCCGATATCGCGCTCTCCTCCGATTTCATCGTCGGCTTTCCGGGCGAGACCGAGGACGACTTTTGCGAAACGCTGCGGCTTATCGCGGATGTCGGCTTCGCAAGCGCCTTCTCATTTAAGTATAGCCCCCGCCCCGGCACGCCGGCGGCCGATCTGGAGACCCAAGTCTCGGAAGAGGTGAAAGCGAACCGGCTCGCGCGCCTGCAAGAGCTGTTGGAAAGCCAGCGCCAGGCGTTCAACCGCGGAACCGTGGGCCGGAGCGTCGACGTTCTCATCGAGAAGCCGGGCCGGCATCCGGGCCAGCTTGCCGGCAAGTCGCCCTATTTGCAGGCGGTGCAGATCGAGGGCGGCGGCCAGGTTGGCGACATCGTTCCGGTGCGGATCGTGCGCGCGGGGTCGAACAGCCTGTTCGGCGAACGCGCGGCGCCGCACGGCTTGACCGCAGCGGCATGAAAGGAGACCGGGATTTGAGGCCGAGCGACAGCATGGCGGCGCGGGGACAGCGGGCGCGCGCGGCGCCCCAACCTCATCCCGGCGTCGAGGAGACGGCCGAGATCACCCTGACCTTCGAGGACAACCGCCTCGCCGGCCTCCTGTTCGGCCATTACGACCAGAACCTCGCGCACTTGGAGCGGCGGCTCGGCGTGGTCGCCAACGTCAACGGCAACCGCGTCATCGTCAAAGGCGCGCCCGAATCCTCCGAACAGGCGCGCCGCGTCCTGGAGAGCCTTTACGAGCGCGTCCGGGACGGCTCGTCGTTGACGCTCGGCGACATCGACGGCGCGATCCAGGAGAGCGCCTTCCAGGGCGTGCTCTTCCCGGCCGAGGAAGCGCCGGGACGCAGCGTCTTCGACCAGATCGCGACCCGCAAGCGCGGCCCGGTGCGCGCCCGCAACGCCGCGCAGGACGCCTACATCAAGGCGCTGCGGAGCCACGAACTCGTCATCGCCGAAGGTCCGGCCGGAACGGGCAAGACCTGGCTTGCGGTCGGCCATGCGGTCTCGCTTCTGGAGCAGGGGCAGGTCGAACGCCTGATCCTGTCGCGCCCGGCGGTGGAGGCCGGCGAGCGGCTCGGCTTTCTGCCTGGCGACATGCGCGAGAAGGTCGATCCGTACCTCAGGCCGATCTACGACGCCCTTTACGACTTCATGGAGGCGCGCCACGTCGAGCGCGGCCTCCAGACCGGCATGATCGAGGTGGCGCCGCTGGCCTTCATGCGCGGTCGCACGCTCGCCAACGCCGTGGTGCTGCTCGACGAGGCTCAGAACACGACGTCGATGCAGATGAAGATGTTTCTGACGCGCCTCGGCGAAGGATCGCGCATGATCGTCAACGGCGACCCGACCCAGATCGACCTGCCGCCAGGGCAGAAGTCGGGCCTGATCGAGGCCGTGCGCATCCTGTCGGGCGTCGAGGGCATCGCCCGCGTGATTTTCGGCGAGGCCGACGTGGTGCGCCACGATCTCGTGCGCCGCATTGTGACGGCCTATGATGCGGCGGCTCGCGCCGAGAGCGAGGCGCGCAGCCGGTGATCGAACTCGACGTTCTGGTGGCGGATGCGCGCTGGTCGGCTCTCGGCGACGCCGACGCCTTGGCGCGCCGCGCCGTCGAGGCCGCGTTCGCCGTCGCCGAAGCGCCGGGCGAGGCCGAAATCAGCTTCCTCCTCACCGACGCCGCCGCCGTCCGCGACCTCAACCGGGACTGGCGCGGCAAGGACCGGCCCACCAATGTGCTCTCCTTTCCGGCGTCCGCCCCGCCGGGCGCGCCGGGCCCGAAACACCTCGGCGACATCGTCCTTGCTTACGACACGATCCTGCGCGAAGCGGATGAAGAAGGAAAAACGTTGCGGGACCACGTCGTCCATCTCATGATTCACGGCACGCTCCACCTGCTCGGCCATGATCACGAGGACGCAGGGGAGGCCGAGGTCATGGAAGGGCTGGAGATCCAGGCTCTCGCCCGCCTTGCCGTGGGCGACCCCTACCGCGACGCGGCGCCCTGAGCCTCGCTGATTGCCTCACCCCTCATGAACGACGATCGAAGTCCCGACCGCCCCGCGCCCTCTCTCGCCCCGCCGGAAGGCGCGCGCGAACCCTGGTACGAACGCCTGCTTCATCTGCTCCATGTGAAGTCCCGCGACTCGATCCGGGACGATCTGGAAGACGCCTTGGCGGAAGCCGGCGCGGACCCGACGTTCTCGCCTTACGAGCGGGCGATGCTCAAGAACGTCCTCGGGTTCCATCGCCTGCGGGTCGACGACGTGATGGTCCCGCGCGCCGATATCGTCGCGGTTCCGCTCGAGGCGACGCTGGGCGACCTGCTCGGCCTGTTCCGCACCGAAGGCCATTCGCGCTTGCCCGTGTACGGCGAGACCCTCGACGATCCGAAAGGCATGGTTCACATCCGCGATTTTCTCGACTACATCGCGGCGCGCGCCGAAGCGGATTTGCCGTCGCAGAGCGACCATGCGGCGCCGAATCTCGGCGCGGTCGACCTGTCGGTCTCGCTCGCCGCGGCGCGAATCTTTCGTCCTGTCCTGTTCGTGCCGCCGTCCATGCCGGCGATCGACCTTCTGGTCCGGATGCAGGCCACGCGAACCCATATGGCGCTGGTTATCGACGAATACGGCGGCACCGACGGCCTGATCTCGATCGAGGATCTGCTCGAGGCCGTCGTCGGCGACATCGAGGACGAGCATGACGTCCATGCGGCGCGCATGATCGTGCGCGAAGACGGCGGGGCCTATCTCGCGGATGCCCGCGCGAGCCTCGAAGAGGCGTCGGAGGCGCTCGGGGTTCAGGTCGCGAGCGAGGACATGGCCGACGATATCGACACGATCGGCGGCCTGATCGTCACCCTGGCGGGGCGGGTCCCTTCGCGCGGAGAACTGGTTGCGGGGCCGAACGGCCTCGAGTTCGAGGTGCTGGACGCCGATCCGCGCCGCGTCAAGCGGGTGCGCATTCACCGCGCCGCGCCGCCGACGGGCAGCCTGGACCTCACGCCGGCGCAGGAGCAGCCGGCCTCGCCCGCTCCGCCCAAAATGTCTCCGCCTGAACTGGATAAGCCTGCCGCATGACCGCCCTTGCTCATCGCGTCATCCTCGCCTGGGGGTGGCGGCGTCTGCTCGTCGCCTGGCTCGCCGGCGCCGCCGGCGCGCTCGCCATGCCGCCGGTCGGCGTCTTTCCGGCCTTGGCCCTGTCGCTGACCATCGCGGCGTGGCTGATCGACGGGGCCGCGACGGGCGGCCGACTCCGGTCCGCCGCAACGCTGGGGTCCGCCGCGCTCGCCGGCTGGGCGTGGGGCTTCGGCTATTTCGTGGCGGGGCTCTGGTGGCTCGGATCGGCCTTCCTGGTCGAGGCCGACCAGTTCGCCTGGGCTTTGCCGTTCGGCGTTCTCGGATTGCCGGCGGTTCTGGCCTTGTTCCCCGCCTTCGGCTTCGCCCTGGCGCGCCTGCTCTGGTCGCCGGGCGCCGGCCGTCTGTTTGCGCTCGCCTTCGGTCTGACGCTGAGCGAATGGCTGCGCGGTCATTTGTTCACCGGCTTTCCCTGGAACACGCTCGGCATGGCTTTGGCGCAGAACGCCTGGCTGATGCAGGGCGCGTCGCTGGTCGGGCTGTACGGCCTGACCCTGCTCGCAATCCTGATCGCCGCTGCGCCCGCGACGCTGGGGACCGGCTCGACGGCGCGCGACCGCTATCTCCCCTCGACCTTGGCGCTTGCGGCGCTGGCGTGTCTCGCCGTCTTCGGGGCCTGGAGGCTGTCCGGCGGCGAGGTTGCAACGGTCGCGGACGTGCGTCTGCGGATCATGCAGCCCAACCTGCCCCAGGACGCCAAGTTCAGGCCGGAGAACCGCGACGCGATCATGCAACGCTACCTCGCGCTGAGCGGGCGCGAGACTGCTCCGGGATCGGGCGGGATCGCCGACGTCACGCACCTGATCTGGCCGGAATCGGCTTTTCCGTTCCTGCTTCACCGCGATCCGCAAGCGCTGGCTCAGATCGCCGCGCTCCTGCCGCCGGGCGTAACGCTGATCACCGGCGCGGCGCGCGAGGACGAGGGCCTGCCGGGCGAGAGCGGCCGTCGGTTCTACAACGCGATCCAGGTCGTCGGCGACGACGGAACCATCCTCGGCGCCTACGACAAGAGCCACCTCGTGCCGTTCGGCGAGTACTTCCCCCATGGTCTCGATGGTCTGCTGCGCCGCTTGGGGCTTCGCCAGTTCGTGCACGTTCCGGGCGGGTTCGAGCCGAGCGAGCGGCGCATGCCTTTTCCGGTGCGCGGCCTCCCGCCCGTGGCCGCGACGATCTGCTATGAAGCCATCTTCCCGGGCGAGGTTCTTCCCGGAGGGCTGCGCCCGGGCCTGATCCTCAACGTCACCAACGACGCCTGGTTCGGCGACACGCCGGGACCGCGCCAGCATTTCGCGCAGGCGCGGCTGCGCGCCGTCGAGGAGGGCCTGCCGCTCGTGCGCGCCGCCAACACCGGCGTCTCGGCCGTCATCGATCCGTATGGCCGGGTCCTCCGGGCGCTGCCCCTGGGCGTCGAAGGCGTGCTCGACTCAAGCCTGCCGCGCTCCATCCCGCCGACGATCTTCGCGCGGTGGGGCGATAGGCTTTTCGGCGCATTGCTCGTATGCTGCGGGGCCGCCGCTCTGATCGCGCGCCGCTCACGGCGCCGGGTTCGTGAAGGCTTGGCGGGCGCGAGCCTTTAGGGCCGGCCCGACCGGGCCAGGGGTCAGTTTTATGAAAAAATCACCCAATCCCGTCGACAAGCATGTGGGCAGCCGCATGCGGACGCGTCGGCTCCTGGCCGGCATGAGCCAGGAAAAGCTCGGCGAGGCGCTCGGCATCACATTCCAGCAGATCCAGAAGTACGAGAAGGGCACCAATCGGATCAGCGCCAGCCGCCTGCAACAGGCCGCCAGGGTTTTGGGCGTGCCGGTCGAATACTTCTACGAGGGCGGTCCGCAGCTTGACGCGACGCAGACAGGCTTCGCCGAGGCGGCGTCGTCCGACTACGTGTCCGATTTCCTGATGACGAACGAGGGCGTCCAGTTGATGAAAGCTTTCCTGCGCATCAAGGATCCCAATGTGCGGCGGCGCGTCGTCGATTTGATCGATGCCTTGGGGGAAAAAACCAGCCCGTGATCTTTCATCCGGACGCGCGTCCGCTGTTTCATCTTGACCTCCCGGACCCCCGGTGGCAAAAGCCGCGCGTCCGCCTGCCTCGGCCTGAACGGAGCCGTTCAATTCTCGTCGCCTGCGAGGCGCGAGACAAGGCGAACGTCGAACAGCGAACCATGATCTGAGCAGAGGGGGCGAGCACCGTGCTGCGGTCGAACTATCTTTTCACCAGCGAATCCGTTTCCGAGGGCCATCCGGACAAGGTCTGCGACCGCGTGTCCGACGAAGTCGTCGATCTGTTCTTCCGCGAGGCGGAAGCGCAGGGCTTCGACCCCTGGCAGATCCGCGTCGCTTGCGAAACGCTCGCCACCACGAACCGGATGGTGATCGCGGGCGAGTATCGCGGCCCCGGCACGGTCACGCGCGACCTCATCGCCCATCACGCCCGCATGGCCGTGAAGGACATCGGCTACGAGCAGGACGGCTTCCATTGGGAAGACGCCGACATTGAGGTGCTCCTCCACGCCCAGTCGGCCGACATCGCCCAGGGCGTCGACGCCGGCGCCGCCAAGGAAGAGGGCGCGGGCGACCAGGGCATCATGTTCGGCTACGCCTGCGACGAAACGCCCGAGCTGATGCCGGCGCCGATCCTCTACGCGCACAAGATCCTGGAAAACCTCGCGAAGGCGCGCAAGTCCCGCGCCAACGGCGGCGCGTATCTGGGCCCCGACGCCAAGAGCCAGGTGACAGTCCGCTACGAGAACGGCAAGGCGGTCGGCGTCACCCAGATCGTGGTCTCGACCCAGCACGTCGAGGCGCGCGACGGCCGGGAGTTGACCTCCCGCGACGTGCGCGCCATCGTCGAGCCTTACGTGCACCAATCCCTGCCCCAGGGCTGGATCACGGACGAGACGGTCTGGCACGTCAATCCGACGGGAAAATTCGTCATCGGCGGCCCGGACGGCGACTGCGGCCTGACGGGCCGGAAGATCATCGTCGACACCTACGGCGGCGCGGCCCCGCACGGCGGCGGCGCGTTCTCCGGCAAGGACCCGACCAAGGTCGACCGCTCGGCGGCCTATGCGGCGCGCTATCTGGCCAAGAACGTGGTCGCCGCGGGCCTCGCGGGCCGCTGCACGATCCAGCTCTCCTACGCCATCGGCGTCGCCAAGCCGCTGTCGATCTACGCCGACCTCCACGGCACGGGCGAAGTCGATCCGGGCCGGCTTGAGACCACGCTGATGGACGTGATGGACTTGAGCCCGCGCGGCATCCGCAGCCATCTCGGCCTGAACCGCCCGATCTACGCCCGCACGGCAGCCTACGGCCACTTCGGCCGCGCATCCCAGAACGACGGCGGCTTCTCCTGGGAGCGGACCGACCTCGCCCCGCAACTGAAGTCGGCGCTCGCCTAAAACCCTCCCCCGCGACGCGCCGCCAGCGCCTTCCCGGATGGGAGAGGGGTCGAGGGTGAGGGTGAACGGCGCTGAAAGAGGCGCGACATTTCAACGTGTCATGGCCGGGCTTGTCCCGGCCACACCGATCCGAGAAGCGCAGCCGTTCGCATCGAGATCACCGGGTCAAGCCCGGTGATGACAAGCGGAAAGGTCGCGCCCTCTCTGGCAAGGGCGCACCCCTGCCCCTCTTCCATCCGGGAGGGGGAGCGCCCTTTCCGCCAACGGGAAAGCGCGCCATCAGCCCGACGATATCGCTCGAATACCATGGCCGAGTCGGAGGACCTTGAGCGGGGCGGCGCTTTTTACGGCCGCCGCAAGGGCAAGCGGCTGCGCGCCGGTCAGGAAGTCCTCATGGAGACGCTCCTGCCGAAGCTGCGCATCGATCCTGGCCGCGATCCGCGCGAAACGCTTGAGCGGTCGACTCAAAATCTCTGGCTGGAAATCGGCTTCGGCGGCGGCGAGCATCTCGCCGCTCAAGCCCGCGCCCATCCGGACATCGGCTTTATCGGCTGCGAGCCGTTCGTCAACGGCGTCGCCAAGCTTCTCGCCGTCATCGACGGCGAGCGGCTCCAAAACATCCGCGTCTGGGACCGGGACGCGACGGAGCTGATTTCGCGCCTTCCGCCGGCCTCCCTCGACCGCATCTACCTTCTTTACCCCGATCCCTGGCCGAAGCGCCGCCAGCGCAAGCGCCGCTTCGTCTCCGACCAAACCCTAGCCGCCCTGGCGCGCATCCTGCGGCCCGGAGCCGACCTGCGCTTCGCCACCGACATCGACGACTACGCCGGCTGGGCGCTGGCGCGCGTGCTGCAGTCACCCCATTTCACCTGGACGGCCGAGCGGCCGGACGACTGGCGCAAGCCCTGGCCCGACTGGCCCGGCACGCGCTACGAGACCAAGGCCGTCCGGGACGGCCGCGCGCCGATCTATTTGACGTTTCGGCGCATCGAGACGCCGCCCGATGGGGCGACGGCTCGCCGGGGGATCGATGCCGGCCCTACATGACCAACTCTCGGACGAGAGCATCGGCGCCGTGATCGAGGCGTTCTACCAAAAGGTCCGGCGGGACCCGGCGCTCGGGCCGGTTTTCTCGCGCGCGATCACCGACGATGAATGGCCTGAGCATTTGTCCGTGATCCGGGATTTCTGGTCCTCGGTCATGCTCAAGACCGGCCGCTACAAAGGAAACCCGTTCGCCGCTCATCTGACCGTCGAGGGCATCAGCCCCGCCCTGTTCGGGCGCTGGCTTGGGCTGTTTGGGGAGACATGCCGCGAGCATCTGGCCCCGGACATTGCGGCGGACCTGCACGGACGGGCTGTCGCGATTGCGGACAGCCTGCAGGCGGGCCTGTTCTTCAATCCGGCCATGACCGGCCTTGGGCGGCGCAAAACGTGATGTGGCATCCGGGCGGTCGCGCCGACCGCCGCTCCAGGGCCCGCCCGGCGGAGCCGCCCCGCTGTCATTCCGGGGCGACGCGCCGCCCCGCCCCGGAATGCCCCAGAATGACGCAGAGGGAATAAGGCCGCAGCTTCGCCGCCTCTACTCAGCCGCATTGCGCGCCGGCGGGGGCAGGGCAGGGCGGGCCGCCAGCGGCGCGATTTTCAACGCCGTGATCCGGTTGCGGGATTTGCGCAGCACCTGGAAGCGGAAGCCGTGGAAGTTGAACACCTGGCCCGCGTCCGGGATCGCCCGCGCCTCATGGATGACGAGGCCCGCGATCGTGGTCGCCTCCTCGTCGGGCAGATGCCAGTCCATGGCGCGGTTGAGGTCGCGGATCGGCGCCGAGCCGTCGACGTGGACCGAGCCGTCCGGCTGCGGGCGCACGCCCTGCGCCAAGAGATCGTGCTCGTCCTTGATGTCGCCGACAATCTCCTCCAAAATGTCTTCCAGCGTGATAAGGCCCTGGACCTCGCCGTATTCGTCGACGACGAGCGCAAAGTGGGTTTTGCGGGCCAGGAAAGCCTTGAGCTGGTCGCGCAGCGACGTGGTGTCCGGCACGAACCAGGTTTCCAGGGCGATCGCCTCGATGGCGAGCGTGTTGGCGTCCCCCCCGGCCGCGTCGAGCGCGCGGAGAAGATCCTTGGCGTGAAGCACGCCGACGATGTTCTCGTGGCTTCCGCGCCAGAGCGGCAGGCGCGTATAGGGCGAGGACAGGACCTCGCGCACGATCTCCTCGGGGGGGAGGTCGGCGTCGATGGTCCGCATCCGGGTGCGGTGGATCATCACGTCCGCCACCGTCAGCTCGCGCAGGTCGAGCAGGCCGCCGAGCATGTCGCGCTCGGCTTTGGCGACCCCGCCCTCCCGATGCAGCAGGTCGACCTGGCCGCGGATTTCCTCGGTCGCCGACAGGATCGACTGGTGCTCGCCGATGCGGACGCCGAAGGGCCGCAGCATCCAGCGCACCAGCCGCTCGGTGGCGAGCGTCACGGGGCCGAACAGCGCCACCGTCCAGGCGACGGGGCGCGCGATGAACAGCGAGACGCGGTCGGGCGTGTTGATGGCGACGGTCTTCGGCAGCACCTCGGCGAAGACGATCACCAGCACCGACATGACCACGGTGGCGTAGATGACGCCTTCGTTGCCGAACAGGGTGATCAGCACGCTTGTGGTGAACGAGGACGCGCCGACGGCCACGATGTTGTAGCCGATCAGCATGGCCCCGATGAAGCGCTCGCGCTGGTTCAGGAGCCGATTGACGATGCCGGCGCGAACGTCGCCGCCGTTCTCCAGGGCCTGCATGCGCGCGCGCGAGGCGGCCGTGAACGCGGTCTCGGCGGCGGCGAAGAACGCCGACAGCACCAGGGAGAGGATCACGATTCCGGCGGCGAGCCAGAGATTGATGTGGATGTCCTCGGGCATGGCGTTGGTCAATCGGTCTTCAGGCGCCGAGTTCGTGGGCCAGGAAGGCGCGCACGGCCTCGGCCTCGACGCCGCGGGCGATGAAGCTCCGGCCGACGCCGCGCGCCAGGATGAAGGTGAGCGCGCCGGCGTTCACCTTCTTGTCCTGGGCCATCGCCTCGACGAGCGCCTCGGCCGAACCGCAGCCGCCGGGCACGTTTTGCAAGCGGGTCGGCAGGCCCACGCTCGCCAGATGGTTCGCGACTCGATCCGCGTCCGGGCCGGGGCACACGCCGAGCCGGGCCGAGAAGCGGAAGGCGAGCGCGAGCCCGATCGCGACCGCCTCGCCGTGGATGAGCCGCGCGCTGTCGTAGCCGACGATGCGCTCCAGGGCGTGCCCGAAGGTGTGGCCGAGGTTGAGCAGCGCCCGGTCGCCCTCCTCGCGCTCGTCGCGGACGACGACCGCCGCCTTGGCGCGGCAACTGTGCGCCACCGCATGGTCGCGCGCGGCGCCGCCCGAGAAAACGCCGCGCCAGTTGGCCTCGCACCAGGCGAAAAACGCGTCGTCGCCGATGAGCCCGTATTTCACGACTTCGGCGTAGCCGGCGCGGGTCTCGCGCGCGGGCAGCGTGTCGAGGAGCGCGGTGTCGGCGATCACGAGGCTCGGCTGGTGAAAGGCGCCGACGAGGTTTTTTCCAGACTCGAGTTGATCCCGGTCTTGCCGCCGACCGAGGAATCGACCTGCGCCAGCAGCGTCGTCGGAACCTGCACGAACCGCACGCCGCGCCGCACGACCGCGGCCGCGAAGCCGGCGAGGTCGCCGATGACGCCCCCGCCGAGCGCGACCACGAGGTCGCCTCGTTCGATGCGCGCCGCCAGGATCGCGTCGCAAACCCGCGCCAGCATGGCGTAGCTTTTCGATCCCTCGCCCGGCGGGACCGAAACGGCCGCCGTGCGCACGCCGTGCCGGCCGAGAGTCTGGGCCAGCCGCTCGGCGTAAAACCCCGCCACGGTTTCGTCGGCCACGATGGCGGCGGCGCGGGCCCCAAGCGCGGCGATGCGCGCGCCGGCGTCGTCCAGAAGGCCGCGGCCGATCAGGATGTCGTAGGCCCGCTCGCCGAGCGGCACATGGACCGTCACGGGTCCAGGCTCGGGGGCGGGGCGGCCGGCTGTGGCCTCTGCGCGCGGCGGGGCCGGGGCGGCCAGGGGCGCGGCCTCCGCCGTCTCCGCCTGGGCGGGAGGGGCCGAACGGGTTTCCTCGTCCGCAAGCCACGCGTCGAGGACGCGCACGATCTCCTGGACGACCCGTTCGTGGGGCGTTTCGCGCGACTCCACCGTCAGGTCGGCCAGGGCATAGACGGGATCGCGCGCGGCCATGAGCTGGCGCATGGTCGCTTCGGGATCGGGCGTCTTCAGCAGCGGGCGGTTGGCGCGCTTGCGCACGCGCCGCATCAGGGTGTCGAGGTCGGCCTTCAACCACACGGAGACGCCGGCTTCGGCGATGCGCGCCCGCGTCTCCGGGTTCATGAAGGCGCCGCCGCCGGTCCCGAGCACCTGCGGCCCGTTGTGCAGAAGGCGCGCGATGACGCGGCGCTCGCCGTCCCGGAAATAGGGCTCGCCATAGGTGGCGAAGATGTCGTTGATCGGCATGCCCGCGGCTGCTTCGATCTCGTGGTCCGCGTCCCGGAACGGCAAGCCGAGACGCAGCGCCAGCCGCCGTCCGACCGAGGTCTTGCCCGCGCCCATGAGGCCGACGAGCGCGACCGACCGCGCGCCGAGGCGGCGCCGGATGGTCTCCTCGATGCCCGGTTCGCGCGCGGGCTCCGCGCGCGGGCTCACTGACGACAGGCTGGCCCCTGTGGTCTCGTTCATGTTCGCTTCACTATCATGGGCGATCGCTCAGGTCACAAGGGCTCCGCTCTTGCGTTCCGCTTCGGCGCGATGGATACAGCCAGGATCGTTCACAGTTTAAGGGTCTGAGGCTCCCTTTGCCCACCCTGTTGCGCTTTCTCTTCATCGTCGCCGTTCTGGCCGGCCTCGCCGGCGCGGCGATGTTCGCGCTGGCGACGCTCATAGAGCCGGAGCCGCGGGAAATGACGGCGCCGATCCCGACCTCCCGCCTCCCGCCCCGATGAGCCCGCCGCCGCGTCTCGTCGCGCTGTTCCTGGACATGATGGCGGCGGAGCGCGGCGCCGCCGGCAATACGCTCGCCGCCTACGCGCGGGACCTGGAGGACTACGTCGCGTCCTTGAGCGAAACGGGCGCAAGCCCATCCGATGCGGACCCTGCGGCCGTGCGGAGCTACCTCGCGCGCCTCGAGGCGCGCGGGCTGAAACGCTCGTCCGCCGCGCGGCGGCTCTCGGCCGTGCGGCAATTTCACAAGTTCCTCTACCTCGAGGGATACGCCGGAGCCGATCCGACGGCGCCGATCGCGGGGCCGAAGCGCGGACGCGCGCTGCCGAAAACGCTGTCGGTGGACGAAGTCGACCGGCTTCTCACGGTTGCGCGGGCGGCGGCGGACGCTCCGGCCCCATCCCCTTTCGAGCAACTCAGGGCCGTGCGCATGCGCTGCCTGCTCGAACTCCTCTACGCCAGCGGGCTGCGCGTGTCCGAGCTGGTGTCGCTGCCCACGGCGGCGGCGCGCACCCGCGAGCGCTTCCTGATCGTGCGCGGGAAAGGCCGCAAGGAGCGCCTCGTGCCCTTGACCGAAGCCGCCCGCGCCGCCGCCCGCGCCTACCTCGCGCTGATCGAGCAGCAGGGCCGGGCCGCAAGCCCCTGGCTGTTCCCGGCCGACAGCGAAACCGGGCACCTGACCCGCCAGGCGTTCGCCCGCGACCTGAAGGCGGCGGCGGCCGCCGCCGGCCTGCGGGCCGACCGGGTCAGCCCCCACGTGCTGCGCCACGCCTTCGCCAGCCACCTGCTCCAGAACGGCGCCGATCTGCGCGTCATCCAGGAACTGTTGGGCCACGCCGACATCGCGACGACCCAGATCTACACCCACATGCTCGACGACCGGCTGAAGAACATGGTTCGCGACCTGCACCCCATGGGGGAGGACGGATGACGTGGAGGCGTTTACCCTGAGCCGCCTTTCAACAGCGGCTCTTACGAGACTTTAACCGCGAGCCTGTTGGCTTTTCCCTTGCGGCGCTGCGGAGCCGGTCGGGCTTGGCGCCTGTCGGGACGGATCCGCCTTGGTTCAGGGCGGGCGTCGCAAGCGCGAGGGATGTCAAACCATGAAGCAGGACGTGCGGCGCTTCTCCTCCCCTGAGGCCGATGGGGGTCGCGTTCCCTGGGTCGATGCCGCCAAGGGGGTCTGCATAATCCTGGTCGTGATGATGCATGCGACGCTCGGCGTCGGCGAGGCGATGGGCGGCGAGGGTTTTATGCACGACGTCGTCGCCTTCGCGCGGCCGTTCCGCATGCCCGACTTCTTCCTCGTCTCAGGCCTGTTCCTGTCGCGCGTGATCGACCGCGGCTGGCGCGGCTACGCCGACAAGCGGGTCGTGCACTTCCTCTATTTCTACCTGCTCTGGCTTCTCATCCAGTCCGGCGTCAAGTTCGGGCAGGTTTCGGGCGGAATTTTCTGGCTTCGCGGGGCAGCTCGCGGTCGCGCTCGTCGAACCTTACGGGACGTTGTGGTTCATCTACCTGCTCGCCGTATTCTCCATGGTGACGAAGCTGCTGCGCGGCGTACCGTCCATGCTGCTGCTCGGCGCTGCGGCGGCGCTCGAGATCGCGCCGATCCATACCGAATGGTTTTTGCTGAACGAGTTCTGCGAACGCTGGGTCTATTTCCTGGGCGGCTATCTTCTCGCGCCCCACATCTTCCGGCTGGCGGACCGGGCGACGGGGCGCCGCGCCGCAGCGCTCGCGATCCTGGGCGTCTGGGCGGCGGTCAACGGGGTCTTCGCCCTGACGCCTTCGGGGGTTGCAGGCTATCCAACGCTGGCCACCCTGCCCTTCGTGAGCCTCGCGCTCGGCGCGGCCGGGGCGATGGCGATCGTGACCATGGCGGCGCTGCTGACCGAGACCCGCTTCGCCCGGCCGTTCCGCTACGCAGGACGCCACTCGATCGCTGTCTACCTCGCGTTTTTCCTGCCCATGGCCGCGACCCGGACGGCGCTCCTGAAACTCGGCATAATCCAGGATGTTGGGCTCGTCTCGCTGATCGTGACGATTGTCGCGGTGCTCCTCCCGCTCCTCTTGGAGCGGCTCGTCCGCAACACGCCTGCCGCGTTCCTGTTCCGGCGTCCGGCCGCCTTCCACATCGCGCCGCCGCGGACCGTGCGGCTGCAACCGGCGGAGTGACGCCCGCCGGCCGGTGGGCCGCCGCTCAGGCGACCCGCTCCAGGATGAGCGTCGCGAGCGGGGGCAGGGTCAGCGTCAGCGAGCACGGCTGGCCATGGCTTGGGGTTTCTTCCGCCTGAATGCCGCCGAGATTGCCGACGCCGCTGCCGCCATAGACCGTCGCGTCGGTGTTCACGGCCTCTCGGTAGAACCCCGGCCGCGGCACGCCGATGCGGTAGCCCGAGCGCGGAACCGGCGTGAAGTTTGAGACCACGACGGCCACGCCGCCTTCACCCTGCCCGAAGCGGGCCCAGGCGATCACGCTGTTGTCGTGGTCGTCGGCGACCAGCCACGCGAAGCCCTCGGCCGCGCTGTCGCGCTCGTAAAGGGCTGGGATGGCGCGATAGGTGGCATTGAGGTCGCGCACGAGGGTCTGGACGCCCCGGTGCAGCGGATCGTCGAGGAGGTGCCAGTCGAGGCTCGCGTCGTGGTTCCACTCCCGCTCCTGGCCGAACTCCCCGCCCATGAACAGGAGCTTCTTGCCGGGATGGCCCCACATGAAGCCGAAATAGGCGCGCAGGTTCGCGAACCGCTGCCAGCGGTCGCCGGGCATTTTGCCCAGGAGCGAGCCTTTGCCGTGGACCACTTCGTCGTGGGACAGCGGCAGAATGAAGTTTTCCGAAAAGGCGTAGAGCAGCCCGAAGGTCAGATCGTGATGGTGGTGGCGGCGATGGATCGGCTCCTTGCCGATGAACCGCAGGGTGTCGTGCATCCACCCCATATTCCATTTGAAGCCGAAGCCGAGCCCGCCCGTGTAGGTCGGGTGCGAGACGCCGGGCCAGGCGGTCGATTCCTCGGCGATCGTAACCACGCCGGGCGATGCGCCATACACGGTCTCGTTCATGCGGCGCAGGAAGTCGATCGCCTCCAAATTCTCGTTGCCGCCGAAGCGGTTCGGGATCCACTCGCCCGGACGGCGCGAGTAGTCGAGGTAGAGCATCGAGGCGACCGCATCGACGCGCAATCCGTCGAGATGGTAGCGTTCGAGCCAGAAGCGGGCGTTGGCGACGAGGAACGCCGCGACCTCCTGGCGGCCGAAGTTGTAGATGTAGGTGCCCCAGTCCTGATGAAACCCCTGGCGCGGGTCGGCGTGCTCGTAAAGGTGCGTGCCGTCGAGACGCCCGAAGCCGTGCGCGTCGAGCGGAAAATGGCCCGGCACCCAGTCGAGGATGAGCCCGAGTCCAGCTGCGTGCGCCGCTTCCACGAAGGCATCGAAGTCCTGGGGAGTCCCGAACCGGCTCGTCGGCGCGAACAGCGAGACCGGCTGGTAGCCCCAGGAGCCGTCGAAAGGGTACTCGGTGATCGGCAGAAGCTCGATGTGGGTGAAGCCCATGTCCCTGACGTAGGGGATGAGGCGGTCGGCGAGTTCGCGATAGGTGAGGTAGCGGTCGCCTTCCTCGGGCACGCGCGCCCACGAGCCGAGATGGCATTCGTAGATCGATAGGGGCGCATGGCGCGGGTCTCTGGCGGCGCGCGCCTCCATCCAGGCGGCGTCGCGCCATTCGTGTTGCGGCAACCCATGCAGGATCGAGGCGGTGGCCGGCGGACGCTCGGCCGCGAAGGCGAGCGGATCGGCTTTCAGGGGCAGGAGCGCGCCGTCGGCGCCCAAGACTTCGAATTTATAGCGTCCGCCGGAGCCGAGGCCGGGGATGAACAGCTCCCACACGCCGAACTCGTGGCGCAGCCGCATCGGATGGCGGCGGCCGTCCCAGCCGTTGAAATCGCCGACGATGCTGACGCGGCGCGCGTTGGGCGCCCAGAGGGCGAACACGAAGCCCGGGACGCCTTCGACGACGGCGCGCTGCGCCCCAAGCGCGTGATAGACGGCGTCGCTTCCGACGTGCCGGACGCAGTCGAGATCCGCGGCGCGCAGGACCGGGCCGAACCGGTAGGGATCGTCCTGCACCGAAACTCCGCCGGCGTTCTCGATGCGCAGGCGGTAGTCGGGCCGGCTGCGGGCGGGAAAACGAATGACGAACAGGCCCGCCGTATGCCGCCGCTCCATCGGCAGCGCCTCGCCTGCGCCGCCGTCGAGCAGGAGCGTGACGCCGCGCGCGTCCGGCCGCAAGGCGCGGACCTCCCAGAGGCCGGACGCCACCTTATGAGGCCCGAGCACGGCGAAAGGATCGCCATGCTGAGCGTTGACGATCGCTTTCACCGCGTCCGCCGGCACGTTCGCGACCGGGATGCCCGTTCGGCGCGCGGGCGGTCGAGCGGGGCGGGTTGTCCGGTCGGCGTCCGAGGTCATGCGTCATCCTCCTCGTCCAGGATGGCGAGGACGCCCCGAACCGGCGTCTCGATCCAGTCAGGCCGATTGTCCGCCTCGTAGTTGATTTCGTAGAGCGCCTTGCCGAGGAGGTGGAGGCGCATCAGGGACTTTCGCGTCGCTTCGTCGTCGATCCAGACCACGCTCCCGCGCGCCGTGTCGGCGTAGGCTTGCAGGAACGTGTCAGCGGCGAGCCGCCGCCACGCCGCCGCCGCCTCGGACGCGCGCTGCGCTTCCGTCTCGGCGAAGCGCTCGCCCACGTCGCGCGCGGCCGTCTTCGCCGCATAGGCGAAGGAACGAAGCATGCCGGCCACGTCCCGCAGCGGGGAGTGTTTGCCCCGGCGTCCCTTCGTGGGCCGCGTCGGTTCGCCCTCGAAGTCCACGATCACCACGTCGTCCCGGGCGATCAGCACTTGCCCCAGATGGTAATCGCCGTGTACGCGCATTTTGACCGATCCGGCCGGCGGCGTTTCGCTCAAATGCTCGATCAAGGCCAGACACTCCTCGCGGCGCGCCAGAAGCCTCTCAATGTCGATGGCGCTGTCGTCGGAGCCGGACGGGCGGAGCCGGTCAAGGGCCGCAAAGGCCCGTTGCGCCTGAGCCTTCGCATCGTCGACCGCGGCGCGCACATCCGCGGCCGTGAGCGGCTCGACGGCGAAGGCCGGATCGTCGGTGGGCGTCGCCAGCGCCCGATGCAGTTCGGCCGTGCGCTGCCCGATGATCTCGACATAGCGCAGGTTGGTCGCGAAGACCTCCGCGAGCGCCGATGGCGCGCCGTGCGGGACGAGCGCGAGGGTCTCGAGTTCCCGCTTCAATGCGTCGAGGAAAACACGCCACGCGTCGCCCTGGCTGAAGACGAATTGTTGCAGAACCGCGAGCGCCGTTCTCGCGCCCCCGCCGTGCGTAAGGTGCTCGGCAAACCCGAGCAGGGCCGGCGTGTTGCGAAAACCCGCGACCTCGGTGAGGAAGCGTCCCATCTCGATCTCCGAGTGCGTCCCCGGTTGCAGCCGCCGGTATAACTTCAACAGCATGCGCTCACCGAGCGCGATCGATGTGTTGCTCTGCTCACCCCCAAGACGGCGCATCGCGTCGGCCTCGATATCGGGTTCATCGGCCAGCAACGGCGTGGCCGAAAAGCGGATCGCGCCGCCCCCGTCGGTCGGGATCTCCGCCCCGCGCCGCATGGCGTCGATCACAGCAACGCCGAAATCGGGCGAGGATGCGGCGCCGTACACGAGGCCCATATGGGGACCGCGCCGCACGCGGGCGACGGCGTAGGGCAGGAGAGCCTCTTCCTCCCGGCCCTCCTCGACCGCGAGCGGAGCGAAATAGGCGTGCCGCTCGCGGTTCGACAACTCGACCGCGACGCGGGGCAACAGGTAAACGTCCTCGCCGGCCCGGTTCGGCAGCGTGGCGAAATCGAGCACGCGGACGCTTTGGACGGCGGCGCCCTTGCCGGCGAACCAGCGCCGCGAGGCGATGAAGCGGGGAACGACGGTGCGCTCGAACCCGCTGCGCTCGCGTCCCTTCAGAATCGTTTCGGGCTTGCCCGTGAGCACGAGGGTGAACAGTTCGGGCGCAGACGGCGATCCCACGCGGGTTTCTTCCGCGGTCGCAGGCGCCAGCTCGAACCAGTAGAAGCCGTAAGCCGGCAGCGTGAGCAGGTAAGGCAAGTCGCCGATCGGCGGAAAGGCGCTCCCGCCCGTCATCTCCACGGGCGCGCCGCCCTTGAACTCGGAGAGGTCAAGCTCGACCGCCTGGGGCGCGCGCGACAGATTGGCGACGCACAGGATGCGCTCGTCGCCGTGCTCGCGGATGTAGGCCAGCACCTTGCGGTTCGTTGGGTAGAGAAACCGCAGCGCGCCCCGCCCAAGGGCCTGGGAGCCGCGCCGGATCGCGATCATCCGGCGCATCCAGTTGAGCAGGCTCGCCGGGCTCCTGAGCTGCGCCTCCACGTTGACGGCGTCGAAGCCGTAGATCGGGTCCTGGATCGCCGGCAGGAACAGGCGGGCCGGATCGGCCCGGCTGAAACCGCCGTTGCGGTCGGGCGACCATTGCATCGGCGTGCGCACGCCGTCGCGGTCGCCGAGGTAGATGTTGTCGCCCATGCCGATCTCGTCGCCGTAGTAAAGCACCGGCGTGCCCGGCATGGAGAGGAGGAGCGCGTTCAGGAGTTCGATCTTGCGCCGGTCGTTCTCCACCAGCGGGGCCAAGCGGCGGCGGATGCCGAGATTGATGCGCGCGCGCCGTTCGGCGGCGTAGAAGGACCAGAGGTAATCGCGTTCCTTGTCCGTCACCATTTCGAGCGTCAGCTCGTCGTGATTGCGCAGAAAAATCGCCCATTGGCACCCCTCCGGGATCTCGGGCGTCTGACGCATGATATCGGTGACGGGATGCCGGTCCTCCTGGGCCAGCGCCATGTAGAGGCGCGGCATCACGGGGAAGTGGAACGCCATGTGGCATTCGTCGCCGTCGCCGAAATACTGCGCCGTCTCCTCGGGCCACTGGTTGGCTTCCGCGAGCAGCATGCGATCCGGATAGCCGGCGTCCACGGCGGCGCGGATTTTCTTGATGACGGCGTGGGTCTCGGGCAGGTTCTCGCAGTTCGTGCCCTCCCGCTCGATGAGGTAGGGAATTGCGTCGAGCCGCAGCCCGTCGACGCCCATGTCGAGCCAGAAGCGCATGGTGTCGAGCACGGCTTCGAGCACGCGCGGATTGTCGAAGTTGAGGTCCGGCTGGTGGCTATAGAAGCGGTGCCAGTAGTAAGCCTTTGCGATCGGGTCCCAGGACCAGTTCGAGGCCTCCGTGTCGAGAAAAATGATGCGCGTGCCGTCGTATTTCCGGTCGGTGTCCGACCAAACGTAAAAATCGCGCGCCGCCGAACCGGGCTTCGCCCGCCGCGCTTTTTGGAACCACGGGTGCTGGTCGGAGGTGTGGTTGATGACGAGTTCTGTGATAACGCGCAGGCTCCGGTCGTGCGCCGCGCGAACGAGGCGGCGGAAGTCGCGCATCGAGCCGTAGGCCGGGTTGATGCCGCGGTAGTCGGCGATGTCGTAGCCGTCGTCACGGAGCGGGGAGGGGTAGAACGGCATCAGCCAGATGGCGGTGGCGCCAAGATCTTTCACGTAGTCGAGCTTGGCTGTGACACCCTCAAAATCACCGACGCCGTCGCCGTTCGCATCGAAGAACGACTTGACGTGAAGTTGGTAGATGATGGCGTCGCGATACCACTGCGTGTCGCTGCGGTCGATCATGCGAGTCCCGGAGGAGGTGGGCGAAAGAGGAGAGGGTTGGATTACGGCTGCCGTCATTCCGGGCTCGCGCTCCGCGCGCCCCGGCATGACGGGTCAGCGCTCATGACCGTCTCACAGGCGGAACGAGCCGCCAGATCGCGACGGGGCGCTCGGCCGGGTCAAGGGCGATGCGGTGCGTCTTGCCGTGGAGCGTGAAGCGGCCGCCATTCAGGAGGTCCTCCGCCTCGATCGCCGCGTGGTCGGGCAGGCCGAACTCCCACAAGGGAACCTCGTAGGCGCACTCCTGCCGGTTCTTCGGGTCGAGGTTGACGAGCACGAGGACACAGTTGTCCTTGGCCGGGGTGAGGCGGGCATAGGCGAGAATGTGGTCGTTCCAGGCGTTCAGGAACAGCACGTTCCGGAAGTCCCACAGCGCCGGATTGCTTCGGCGGATATGGTTGAGCTTGCGGATGTGGTCCGTGATGTTGCCGGGCCGGTCAATGTCCCACGCCTTCAGTTCGTATTTCTCCGAGTCGAGATACTCCTCCTTGCCCGGAACGGGCGTCCCCTCGCAGACCTCGAACCCGTTGTAGAGGCCGTAGATGCTGGAGAGGGTCGCCGCGAGCGTGCCGCGCACGATGAAGCCGGGCCGGCCGCTGGTCTGGAGATAGACCGGGTTGATGTCGGGCGTGTTGGCGAAGAAGTTCGGCCGGTAGTACTCGCCCATCTCGCCGGCCAGCTCCTGCGAATACTCCATCAGCTCCTGCTTGGTGTTGCGCCATGTGAAGTACGTATAGGACTGCTGGAACCCAATCTTGGCGAGCTTCTTCATCATCTTCGGCCGGGTGAACGCCTCGGCCAGAAACAGCACGTCCGGGTGGCGGTCGTTGACTTGGCGGATCATCCATTCCCAGAACGGAATCGGCTTGGTGTGTGGGTTGTCGACGCGGAAAATCCTGACGCCCTGCCGCACCCAGAACAGCACCGCGTCGCGCAGTTCGTACCAGAGCGAGGGCAGGGACTCGCCATAGAAATGGACGCTGACGATATCCTCGTACTTCTTCGGCGGGTTCTCGGCGAACTTGATGGTGCCGTCGGGCCGCCAGTCGAACCACTCCGGATGCTCCTTGATCCAGGGGTGGTCGGGCGAGCATTGGATGGCGAAGTCGAGCGCGATCTCGAGCCCGTGCGCCTCGGCGGCTTCGACCAGGCGCCGGAAGTCCTCAAGCGTCCCAAGCTCCGGGTGGACCGCCGTATGGCCGCCCTCTTCCGAGCCGATGGCGTAGACGCTGCCGACGTCGCCCGGCTCGGCTTTAAGCGAATTGTTCTTGCCCTTGCGGTTCGTGCGCCCGATCGGGTGGATCGGGGTGAAGTAGAGCACGTCGAAGCCGAGATCCTGAACGTAAGGCAGGCGGCGGATCACATCGTCGAAGGTGCCGTGGCGGTTGGGGTCGCCCGATTGCGAGCGGGGGAACAGCTCGTACCAGGCCGAAAAGCGCGCCGCGAGGCGGTCGGCGATGACCTCCAGCGTGCGGTCGTAGCGCGAGAGATTTTCGCGTGCGGCGTTGCGGTCGATGAGCGCGGCGTTATCCTCGGCCAGGATCAGATCAAGCTGCGCCTCCGAACCCTCCGCCTCGGCCCTGAGATGGTCGAGGAGCGCCGCGAGGGGCTTGGCGTCGGCGTCTTGCGCCCGCGCCGCCGCATCCTCGACGATGTGAACGCCTTCGATGGTTTCGAGGCGGACCGTCTGACCGGCGGCGCGCTTCTTCTCCACCTCGCTTCGCCACGACTGATAAGGATCGCGCCATGCTTCGATGGTGAAAAAATAACGGCCGTTGCGCTCTAGCGGGAAGCATCCGGACCAGCGGTCGTTGTCGACGAAACGCAGGGGCGCGCGCCGCCAGTCCGGCTCGTCTGCGAAGCGGTAAAGAATGTCGGCTGCGAACTTCTCGTGCCCGTCGGTGAACACGTCGGCCCAGACCTCGACGCTCTCGCCGATCACGCGCTTGATCGGCGTGCGCCCGCCGTCGATCTCCGGCCATACGGCCTCGATGACCACGCGCCCTTCGCCGCTCGGCTCCGCCTCAGCGGGCGCAACCGCAATGATAGAAGCGGCGGACGCGGCGAGGACGCGAACCTCTCCGGCGGTCAGCCTGATCGGGTGGCCAGGTTTGAAATCGAGCGGCTCCGCATCCGGCGTCCGATCCTCGAAGGAGCCGAGCCCGCCGGTTTGCTGCAGGAGCGTTTCGGGATCGAGCGTGATATCCGCCGAACCGAGGTTGGCGAGCACAAGGCTGGCGTGTCGCGCCGCGACCGGGTGGCCGGCGTCGAAGCGCAGCAGCGCCAGACAGGACGCGTCCGGAGCCCCGAGCCGCCATTGCGCGCCCTCGACGTTGCAGGCCGGGAGATCGGCGCGAACGCGGTTCACGGCCGCGATGGCGTCGGAGATGTCGACGCCCGTGCTCTCGCGGTCCTCCGGGCGGGTCTCGACCACATGCAGGGGCTTGCGGTAGCCCCACTCGTAGCCGATCGGCATCATCACCCCGGCCGAAAAGAAAGCCGCCAGGGCGTAGCGCGCCGTCAGCAGGCGCGCGAGGCGCTCGGGGTCGGTTTCGCCGCCCTCGGCCGCGACGCGGGCCATGTCGTGGTTCTCGGGGAAGGCGATCGAGGGCGCGATCAGGCGCAGCCGCTCGTAATCCTCCAGCGCCCAAGGCGCTTTCAGGTCCCACCACGCGAAGCTGTTGAACAGGTAATCGAACCCGGCGCCCGCGACGGCTTGCGTTTCCTCCAAGGTGCAGCCGAGCGTCTCGGCCGCGAAGAGGCAGTCCGGGCCGCGCGCCTTGGCGGCCCCGATCAGAGGCTCCCAGACCTCGGCCGGCACCTTGTAGGCCGCGTCGCAACGAAAGCCTTTTACCCCAAGATCCTGTAGGTGAGCCAGATAGTCGTCCCAATAGCCGATCAGGAACGCGCGCGCATCCTCGCGGTGGTAGTCGAGTTCGGCCAGGTCGCCCCACTCGGTCCGGACGCTTGGATCGACCGGATCGACGGCGTAGGGGCTGACGAGTTTCCCGGCTTCGTCGCGGACGAAGACCTCGGGCCGCTTCTGGGTCAGCACCGCGTCCTTGGCGGTGTGATTGATGACCAGATCGGTCATCACCTTCAGGCCGTGGCTCGCGGCCTCGGTCAGGAAGCGGGCGATCTGCGCGTCGTCGCTTTCGCCATTTGGATCGCGGAAGCGGGGATCGAGACGGAACGGGTCCTTGATGGCGTAGAGGCTGCCGGAAAAGCCCGCCTCGTGGAACGGGTTCACGTAAACCCAATCGAACTCCATGCGCGCGATGCGCGGCAACTCGGCGCGCCACGCCGCGACCGTGCCGACGAGGAGCGGAAACAAGTTGTAAATCCGCGGTCCTGCCGCTGTGGCCGCGCCGGGTTCCCTTAAGGAGACTGGAACAGCGCCCCTGTGCAGATTCATTCCATCGTCCTCAGAACAGCGAGCGGCAAGCGGGCGAACAGATCTCCCACGGCGTGGCCGTCCGCGTCGGCTTCAATCTCAACGCCGGTCACGACATCGCGCCAACGGCCGCGCGGTACGGGCACGCGTGTGTCCTCCCAGAAGGCCATGCCAAGAGGGGGCGTTCCCTCCTCGACAAGGCCGGCGAGGAGCCGCGGCGCGACGACGAGGAGGCGGTCGTCGCCCTTCGTGCGCAGGAACGCGATCAGGTGGGGCGCGCGGCTGCCCGCAGTCTCCAGCGGTTCGTAATCGCCGCCGGCGTAAAGGGCGGGCGTCGCGGCGCGATCCGCAAGACAGCGCGCCAGCACGCGCTGCTTGATGCGCCCGTCCGACCAGCGCGCGAGAAGCCCTTCGGGGGGCTCGCCGCTCGCCAACCCGTGCGCGCGGGCGTCGTAATCGACAGGACGGCGGTTGTCGGGATCGACGAGCGACAAGTCCCAGAACTCGGTTCCTTGAAACGTGTCCGGCACGCCGGGAAGCGTGCATTTCAAGACGGTCCGCGCGAGGCCGTTGAGCATGCCGAGATACGCGAGCCGGCGCGCGAGCGGGCGGAAGTCTTTCAGAAAGGAGCTTCCGGGCTGGAGGACGCCGCGCACGAGGCCGAGCGCCGCAGCCTCATACGCCTCATCCACGTTGACCCAACTCGTATGCCGCTTGGCCTCGCGCAGGGCTTTGACGACATAGCCCTCCATGCGCTCCCGGAAGGCCGCGACGCCCGCCTCGTTCGCTCCATCCAAAAGCTCCATGGGCCACGCGCCGAGGAGCGTTTGCAACAACATGTACCGATCGTTGGCGTCGGGCGCAGCGGTCCCGTCGTGCGCCGCGAGGTAGGGCTCCGCGGCCACGCGCCAGAGGTCGAGGGCCGCGGCCCAGGCCTTCGGCAGTTCGGAGAGGGCGTTGAGCCGCGCGCGCGCATCCTCGCCGCGCTTGGTGTCATGGGTCGCGGTCGCGATCATGGCGTGCGGCCAGGCGCGCAGGCGCTCCGCGTTGGCGGCGTGAAACGCCTCGGGGGTCACGCCGAAACGGCCTGGATCGCCGCCGACCTCGTTGAGCGAAAGGAGCCGGACGTAACGGTAGAACAACGTATCTTCCAAGCTCTTGGCCATCACGGGACCGGTCAGCTGCTGGAAGCGCCGGCGGAAGCGGCGCGCCAGCTCCGGATCGAGGCGGCCCGGTCCCTCGGCTCCGATCGCGCCGAGAAGCGCCGCCGCGATGAAGTCGTGCACCGTGTGGTCGGGCAGCGCACTGCTCCGCTTGGCCCTTTTGACCGTGCCCTCGATCAGTCGACGGTCTTTGGGGTCTGGCTCTCCGTCGCCCAGATAGCTGCGGTAAACCGGAAAGCGGGCGATGATCTCGATCAGCGCCCGGCGCAGGGCGTTGACGGTGTAATCGCGGGTGCGCCGGTCGGCGTCCGCGATGCGCTTCAGGTCCGAGACGAGGACTTCCAGTTCGCTCGCGAAGCTCAACTCGAGGATCTCGGCCTTGGTTTGCCGCAGCAGGGCCGGATAGACGCCCTCCAGTTCCGTCGAATGCCGATAGAGGCGCTCGAAGGCATGGCCTGTCTGCGTGTCCGCGAACACGCCGTCGATCACGTTGAGCGCGTCGTAGCCGCTGGTTCCGGCGACCGGCCAAGGCCGCAGGTGCTCGCCCGGCTCCAGAATCTTTTCGACGACGACGTAGAACCCCGGACCTGCCGCCTCCTGGAGCGCGCGCGCGTAGCCCTCCGGGTCGGCGAGGCCGTCGATATGGTCGATCCGCAAGCCCTGGACGCGCCCCTCCCGAATGAGGCGGAACACGAGATCGTGCGTGCGCGCGAAAATCTCGGGGTCTTCGACGCGCAGCCCGGCGAGAGCGTTGATGTCGAAGAAGCGGCGATAATTGATGTCGCTTGCGGCGACCCGCCAAAAGGCGAGTCGGTAGGCTTGCGCCTCCAAAATGCGATGCAGCGTGCCAAAACTATCGGGCAGGCCTGGCCTCCCGTTCACGAGCGCGACAGCGCGCTCGACGGCGTCGGCCAGCGTCGGCGAGGCGGCCACGGCGTTGGCAAGCCGCTTCTTGAGGGCTTGCGCTTCCTCGGGGAAGGCGGCGCGCCGCTCCGGCGCGGCTTCGGTCTCCATGGCGCGCAAGCGATCGGCGATGGCGAGCACCTCGGCGTGAGCCTCGAGGTCCCCCGAGGCGGCCAGCGCCCGGTCGAGCACGATGGGATAGGTCAGCGGGCAGATCGGAAAGCGGTGCTCCCAATGCCAGACGCTGAACCCGCCCTCCCCGGGGTCGAAGGCAAGTTTCAGCTCGCCCTTTTCGAGCGCGTCGCCATAGCGGTCCCCCAGAAACGGGATGACGAGCTTGCGGTTCGCCCCGAGCCGCTCCCAGTCGATGTCGAAGGCTTTCGCAAACGGCGACAGCTCGCCCCACTCGAGAACGGAGAGCCACCAGCCGTTATCGGATCCGCCCACGCCCATGTGGTTCGGCACGATGTCGAGCACGAGGCCGAGGCCGTGCGAACGCAGCGCACCCGAGAGGCGGAGGAAGCCCTCCTCCCCGCCCAGTTCCGGGTTGATCGCCGCGTGGTCGACGATGTCGTAGCCGTGGGTGGAGCCGGACCGGGCCCTGGCGATCGGCGAGGCGTAGACATGACTGACGCCGAGCTGCGCCAGATACGGCACGATGGCCGCCGCGTGGTCGAAGGTGAAGCCTTGGTGGAATTGAAGCCGGTAGGTCGCGCGCGGCGGCGGCGCAGCGAGCGCGCCCGCGTTGGGCCGCGCGCTGCGGCCCTCCGCCGACATGACAGCGGCAAGCTTGGCGAGTGCGCCCCCCGGCGCCGCCAAGGTTTCCAGATCCGTTGAGAGCCGGCGGCGCCAGTTGGGATGGCTCTGATCGAGGCCGGGCATGTTGGCCTGGTTCAACTCGCCCGCGGCGTCCTCGATCTGCAACCCGGCGAGTGCGGACGCGGTGCGCGCGAGGCAGCGCACCGTCGCCTCAAGCGGCGGCTCGTCGGGCGGCTCGGGCGTCGGCAGGATTCCCTCGCCGGCCAGCGCCTCGCCCAGGCGGCGGCGGTCGGCGACGCGGGCCGCGCGTTCGCGCTCCGCGGTCTCCCCGTCGAACACGCCCAAGGTCTGGCGCAGGTCGATGTCGAGCCCGCGCCACCAGCCGCGGAAGGTCGGCAGGTCGTGCGTCGTGACGACGGCAAGCGCGGAACGCGGATACGCGTCCGGCCGCTTGAACGCGCCGCCGTCGCCGCGCTCGAAGGGCAGCACCCGGTAGCTGAGGAGGCCGGACGCCATGATGGCGTCCGAAAAGCCTTCCGGCGCGGTGCCGAGATCTTCGGCGATGACGAGGCAGCGCGCCCGGTGACTTTCGAGCCGCAAGGTCGCCAGCATCGCCTCGAACGGATAAGCGACGTAGGCGCCTTCGGCCGCCGACGCGCCGCGCGGGATCAGGAAGAGCCGCTGGAGCTGAAAGGCGTGGTCGATGCGGATCGCGCCGGCGTGGCGCATGTTCGCCCGCGCGAGGGCCCGGAAGGCTGCGAGTTCTTGACGTTCGAGCGCAAGCGGGTCGAAGGGCGGGATGCCCCAGTTCTGCCCCTGGGGGCCGAGCGGATCGGGCGGCGCGCCGACCGACAACCCCGCGGCGAACCGCTCCGGGGCCGCCCAGATTTCCGAGCCGCCGGGATCGGCTCCGACCGCAAGATCGCGGTAGAGGCCGATGCTCATGCCCGACGCCTGCGCCCGCGCCGCGGCAGCGGCCAATTGCGTGTCCGCCAGCCATTGCAGCCAAGCATGGAAGGCGATGCGTTCGCCGTGCCCGGTCGCGAAGTCTCGCACCGCGTCTGAGCGGGCGTCGCGGAACGGATCCGGCCAATCCCCAAGCCACCATCGGCCCTCACGCCGGAAATGCTCCGACAGCGCCTCGAACGTCGCGTGAGCTTCGAGCGCCTCGGCTCCCGTCCGGCGAAAGGCGTCGAACGCCGAATCGCCGCCGCGGGCGCAAAAGTCCACCCATAATGCATCGAGGAGGGGCCGCTTCAGCGCCCAGACGGCGGCATGGTCGACGAGCGCGCTCTCGCGGAGCGCAGCGAGGCGCTCTTGGAACTCGGGCGTTTTAAAGAGCCGCGCCGCTTCGCTGCCTGAAAATCCCTCGACCAGCCGCGGTTCGATGAAGATCGACTCAAGGAAGAGCCGCGACGAGGGCGAGTAGGGCGAGATCTTGGTGCGGTCGGACTCAAACAGGGCGTGGACCGGGCTCAACCCGAGGAACGAGGCGCCAAAGGCTCCGGCTCGCTCGGCCGTCTGCGCGACCTCGGCGTAGCCGCCGACGCCGAAGTCGCGCGCGGAGCGAAGGCTGTAAACCTGCGCCGTCACGCCCCAGCGGCGCGCGCCCTGGCGCAACGCCTCCGGGATCCAGCAGTGGCGCGGCGCGGCGATCACGGTCGCCTCGGCCGCGCCGCCCTCCGCCTCAAGGAGAAGCCGGTAATAGCCGGGTGCGAGGGCCGGGACGTCAAGAACGGCGCCATCCCCATCCGCGGCGATGGTGGCGCGCGCCTCGCGCGTGGCGCCGCCCTCGTCGGCAAGCCGCCACGTCACCTCCGTTCCAGGGGAAAGGCGCGCCGGAATACGGGCCGGCTGGCCGGCTTCGACCGGGACCAACGCCGGAACCGGCCCGCGCCGCAGCCGCTCGACTTGGGCGAGGCTGTCGCGGGTTTGGTCCTCGGTCTCGACGTTCAGGCCGAATCCCGACAGGATGGCGCGCCGGGTCTCGGCCGAGGTCTCGACGTGGCGTCCGAACGCGTCCGTGTGGCCGGGCGCAATCCCGACGAGCGCGGCGACCTGTTCGATGAGAACGTCGTGCTCGCTCACGCGGGCTCGCTCCTGAGCATGGCGCCAGTCCAGGCGGGAAGGCGGACGAGACCCTGGTCCAGCGCGGCGGATCGACTCGCCCAAAGGATGCGCTCGGCCCCTCGCTCGAACGCCGTTTCGGCTTCGCCGAAATTCGCTGTGAAGCGGAGCCGGCCGGCCTTGAACGTCCAGACGACGTCGAGCGCCTCGGGCCGCGTCGGGCTGACCTGCGCGCCCACGAAGCCGCTTTTCACAAGCGGCGCGACCTCGGCCTGCCGAAGCCGCAGCAGGGCGCGGGTTTCTTCGCGGATACTCCGGTGCGGCGCGCGCGCGGCCTCGTCCCAATCGAGGCGCGACAGCGCAAACGTCTCCTCCAGGGTCGGGTCCGGGACCTGACGCAAGCCGTGCTGCTCGGCGAACGACTTGAAATTCGCGAACTCCCGCGCCCGGCCTTCCCGGACCGCCCGCGCAAGCGCCGGATCGTCGGAGAAATCGACGAAGAAGAGAAAGGGGGTCTGCGCGCCCCACTCCTCGCCCATGAACAGCAGCGGGACCTGCGGCGAGAGAAGAAGGCCGGCGCGGGCGAGTTCCAGCCGTTCGGGAGCGGCGAGCGCCGTCAGACGTTCGCCGAAGGCGCGGTTGCCGATCTGGTCGTGGTTTTGCAGGAAGCCGACGAAGGCGGCCGGGGGAAGATGGGCCGAGGGTTCGCCCCGCGGCTTGCCGCCTTCGTGCTCGGATCTCTCGCCCTGGTAGGCGAACCCTTCGGCGAGGCAGCGCCCAAGCCGCTCGACCGGCCGGTCGGCGTAATCCCGATAGTAGCCGTCGCCCTCGCCGGTCAGGAGCACGTGCCAGCAGTGATGGATGTCGTCGTTCCACTGCGCCGTGTGCAGGCGGGGCCGTTCGCGATCGGCGCGCTCGAGCCAGCGCGCCTCGTTGGCTCCGTTTTCCAGCACGAGATGAACCATGCGCTCGGGAAAGACGGCGCGGGCGCGCTCAGCGATCTCCGCGATGATGTGATGGGGGCTGTCGTCCAGGATGGCGTGGACGGCGTCGAAGCGCAGGCCGTCGAGGTGGAACTCTTCGAGCCAGTAGAGCGCGTTGTGAACGAAAAAGTCGCGCACCGGCCTGCTGTGTCGTCCATCGAAGTTGATGCCCGCGCCCCACGGCGTCTGGTGACGTTCGGTGAAGAAGCTCTTGGCGTAGGCGTGCAGATAATTTCCGGCTGGGCCGAAGTGGTTGTAGACCACGTCGAGGAAGACCATGAGGCCAAGCGCGTGGGCGCGGTCGACGAGACGCTTGAGATCGTCCGGCGTCCCATAGGCCGCTTCGGGCGCGAAGGGCAGCACCCCGTCGTAGCCCCAATTGCGGCGGCCCGGACAATCGAACAGCGGCATGAGTTCGACCGCCGTGACGCCGAGGTCGCGCAGGTCCTCCAGCTTCCCCATCAGGCCGGCGTAGGTGCCCTCCGGCGTCGCCGCGCCGACGTGGACTTCGTAGAGAACCGTTTCCTCCCAGGGCCGCCCGGTCCAGGATGCGTCCGACCAGTCGTAGGCGCTCGGATCGACCACCAGGCTCGGCCCATGCACGTCCTCGGACTGAAAGCGCGAGGCGGGATCGGGCACGAGGAGATCGCCGTCGATCCGATAAGCGTAGCGGCTGCCCGCCCGCGCCTCGGGCGTCACGAGGCGGCGCCACCCGTCGCCCTCGTCCGGCATCGGATGGTCCGCCCCGTCGAGAACGAGCGCGACCTCGCGGGCGGTCGGGGCCCACAGCGCGAAGCGGACGCCCTCCTCCGTCATCTCGGCCCCGAAAGGCATCGCGTGGGTGCGTCGCATCAAGCCGCCTCCGCGGGTCCAGCGTACTGGAAGAGCGCGAGGGACCGGGGTTCGAGACGAAAGGTTCCGCCCTGTTCGAGAACGGCCGGCGCGCCGCGCACCAAGCCGTCCGGTATGCCGGTGTCGAACACCTGCGCCCAGCGCCCGCGCAGCGGGTCGGCGAGCTTGAAATCGACCGGGTCCGGCGCGGCGTTGAGGAGAATGAGGAATCGCTGACCGTCGGCCGCATCGTTGCCGAGTTGCATCCCCAGCGTCCGCCGCAGGCCCTCGGTCCAGTCATGCGTGGTCATTTCCCGGCCCTCGGGAGCCAGCCAATAGACATCCTTCAACCCGTTCCCCGGCACGGCGGCCCCGGTCAGGAAATCGCGCCGGCGGAAGGCGTCGTAGCGTCGCCGCAGAGCCATCAACGTCTGCACGAAGGGCAGAAGCTCGGGGTCGGTCGCCGCGCCTTCCGCCCAATCGAACCAACTGATGGCGTCGTCCTGGCAATAGGCGTTGTTGTTGCCGCCTTGAGTCCGCGACAGCTCGTCGCCCATGAGCAGCATGGGGACGCCTTGCGACAGCATCACGGTGGCGAGCAGATTGCGCTTCTGCCGCGCCCGGAGCGCCAGCACGGCGGGGTCGTCCGTCGGGCCTTCGACGCCGCAATTCCAGGACAGGTTGTGGCTATGGCCGTCCTGGTTGTTCTCGCGGTTCGCCTCGTTGTGGCGCTCGTTGTAGCTGACGAGGTCGTGCAGCGTGAACCCGTCATGGGCGCAGACGAAGTTCACCGAGGCCCAGGGTTGGCGTCCGGAGGGTCCGAAAATCTCGCGCGAGCCGGTCATCGCGCGCGCCAGCGCCGGCAATTGGCCGGGATCGCTGCGCCAGTAGGCGCGGACGGTGTCGCGGAACTGGTCGTTCCACTCGCTCCAGCCGGGCGGGAAGCCGCCGACCTGATAACCGCCGCTGCCGACATCCCAGGGTTCGGCGATGAGCTTCACTTGGGCCAGCACCGGATCCTGACCGACGGCCCGCAAAAAGCCGGCCTGCTGCGTGAAGTCATGCGGGTCGCGGGCCAGCGTCGAAGCAAGATCGAAGCGGAACCCGTCGACGTGGTACGCCTCGACCCAATGGCGCAGGGAGTCGAGCACCATCTGAAGCACGCGCGGATGACTGAGGTCGAGCGTGTTTCCGGTGCCCGTCGAATCCCAGGTGAAGCGCGGGTTCTCGGGCGAAACTTTGTAGTAGCTGGCGTTGTCGATGCCCCGGAACGAGAGCGTCGGGCCGAGATGGCTGCCTTCCGCGGTATGGTTGTAGACCACGTCGAGGATCACCTCGATGCCGGCGTCGTGCAAGGCGCGGATGGCGGCCTTGAATCCTACTACGCCCTCCTCGCCGAGGTAGCGAAGCTCGGGCGCGAAAAAAGCCAGCGTCGAGTAGCCCCAGTAGTTCCGCAACCCCTTCTCGACCAGGAAGCGATCGTCCGCGAAGGCGTGAACCGGCAAGAGTTCGACCGCCGTGACGCCGAGCTTGACCAAATGCTCGATGACGGCCGGGTGGCCGAGCGCGGCGTAGGTGCCGCGGACGGGCCCCGGCACGTCGGGATGGAGTTCGGTCAGACCTTTGACGTGGGCCTCATAGATGACCGTCTCGACCCAGGGCCGGCGCGGAGGGCGGTCGTCGCCCCACGTGTGCGACGGATCTTCCACCACGCACTTCGGCATCATGGGCGCGCTGTCGCGGCGGTCGGCGAGATCGCCTCGATGCGTCCCGAGCTTGTAGCCGAACAGGGCATCGTGCCACCGGATGCGCCCGAAGAGCTGGCGCGCGTAGGGGTCGATCAGGAGCTTGTGACGGTTGAAGCGGTGGCCGCGCTGCGGCTCATACGGACCGTCCACCCGGTAGCCGTAGAGCTGCCCTGGGCGAAGGTCTTCGACGTAGACATGCCAGACCTGATCCGTGCGGCGCGGCAGCCGGATGCGGTCCGTCTCGCGCCGTCCGGTTGGTTCGAACAGGCACAGGTCGACGGCGGCGGCGTGGGCCGAGAAGAGGGCGAAGTTGACGCCCCGTCCGTCCCAGGTCGCCCCCAGCGGGAAAGGCGCACCGTCGTCGATGCGGGTCATCAGGTCAGGATCTCACAGGAAGAGCGGCAGGCTGCGCCAGAGAAGTCTTGGTCGGAGCGTCGAAAGCATGTTTCGGGTCCACACGCCAGCGGTCAACGCGCTCGACCCCGGAGGCGAGAGGGCCTTGCCTCTCCGGCTCCGGGTCGAGCCGATGCGGTCAGTTCTTGACGATGCCGAACGAGCGGTAAGCGTCGCCGGCTCTCAGCCGCACCGGGGCAGGAGCGTGATCCAACGCATCTCCGGTCTCGGCTCCCTCGTCCGCTCCGGCGGCCGCCGCCGCGGGGTCGCCCGCGAGCGTTTCGATGAAGCCGGCGCACCAGCGGTCGACGCCGTTGTCCTTGAGCCGCGCCATCATGGCGGTCCAGCGTTCCTTGCGCTCCTCGACCGGCATGTCGAGCGCGCGCGCGATCGCCCCGGCGGTCGCCTCGACGTCGTAGGGATTCACCAGGATCGCGCTGTCCAACTCGTGCGCCGCCCCCGCAAAGCGGGACAGGATCAGAACGCCGGGATCTTCGGACGGCTGAGCCGCGACGTATTCCTTGGCGACCAGGTTCATCCCGTCGCGGAGCGGCGTGACGAGGCCGACGCGCGCCATGCGGTAGAGCCCGGCGAGCGCGGCGCGGCCGACGTTCTTGTTGGTGTAGCGGACCGGCGCCCAGTCGATGTCGCCGAAGTCGCCGTTGGTCCGGCCGACGAGTTCGGCGACCTCGCGCTGCATCGTCCGGTATTCCGGAACCTCGGAGCGCGACTTGGGGGTGACCTGGAGGTAGCTGACGCGGTTGCGCGCCGCCGCATTCGCTTCGAGGAAGGCATGGAACGCCTCGATGCGCTGGGGGATGCCCTTGGAGTAGTCCAGGCGGTCGACCCCGATGATCAGGCTCCGGCCCTGAAGGCTCTCCCGCATGCGACGGACAAGCGGGTTCCGCTCGGAGTCCCGCGCGGCCTTGGCGAAGGCTTCGGTCTCGATCCCGATCGGGAACGCGCCCACGCGGAAGCGGCGGCCCGACGCCTCGAACACGCCCTCGCCGACCGGCCGGGCGACGCCCTCGCGGGTCAGGCACGCCGCGAAGTTCGCCGCGTCCTGCGGCGTCTGGAAGCCGACGACATCGTAGGCCGCCAGGCTGCGGATGATCGTCTCGTAGGCCGGCAGGACGCTCGCCAGGTCAGGGGACGGCCAGGGGATGTGCAGGAAGAAGCCGATGCGGTTGGCGAAGCCCATCTGGCGCAGGTTCGCGGCCATCGGGATGAAGTGGTAGTCGTGAACCCAGATCAGGTCGTCGGCATGCAGCAGCGGCGCCAGCCGCCGCGCGAAGAAATCGTTGACCCGGAAATAGCCCGCCGTGTTCTTGCGGGCGAAGCCGGTGAGATCCAGCCGATAGTGGCAGACCGGCCAGAGCGCCCGGTTGGCGAAGCCGGCGTAATACTCGTCAAGATCGCGCTGCGTGATGTCGGTCACGGCGTAGCAGACGGGGCCGAACTCGCGGATGTCGAGCGGCTTCGCGCCGTTGTCCTCGCTTGTCTCGCCCGACCAGCCGAACCACAAGCCGCCCCGGTCCTTCAGGGCGGCGTCGAGGGCGACCGCCAGCCCGCCGGCGCTGGGGGCGCCGGCGCCGGAGGGGACCGGAACGCGGTTCGAGACGACCACCAGGCGACCGGAGTCATGGAAGAGGTTTTTCGTTCGCGATCGGGGAGAGGTCATTGGGGCCATGCTTGTTCCAGGCCTAGAAGCCGGGCGGCCGCCAACGGCCGCGTTCGATAACGCCGACCCCGTCGGGTCGGGTTCCCGATGGAGCAAGCCGCCGGACCATGCGTCCACAGGCGTTCGGCCTGTCTCACGGATACGAGGCGCACGGATAGACGAAGCGCTCGTCCTGCTCGGCCAGAACGGCGAGGCCGAGCAGGGCGGGGTCGGGATGCGTGACCACCCAGGTCGGGATCTTGCGGGCGAAGGCGTCCTGGGGCGCCTTGCGCTCGAAGGCCGTGCGGAAGCCGCCGCCGCGCAAGACGTCGAGAATGCGCGGGGCGATGCCGCCCGCGACATAAACGCCGCCTTTCGCGCCGAACATGATGGCGAGGTCGCCGGCGAAGCGGCCGAGCAGGCGCGCGAACAGGTCGAGGGTCGCGGCCGCGCGCCGGTCGGCGCCGGACAGCCCGGCCTCGCACACGTCGCTGGGCGCGTCGAAGCCCTCCGCGCCGCCGGCGGCATGGACCAGAGCCCGATGGAGCCGCACCAGACCGGGCCCCGAAAGCACCGTCTCCGTCGTGACGCGCCCGCAGACCCGTTCGATCCCGGGCCAGAGCGCCCATTCGTCCGCCTCGGCGGGTCCGAACTCGACGTGGCCCGCCTCCGTGGGCAGGACGACCAGGCGGTCTCCGACGGGCGCGAGCGCGGCCGCCCCGAGCCCCGTTCCGGGGCCGAGAACCACCTTCAGCCCCGGCCGGGGGGCGAGCGCAGGGCCGAGCCGAACCAAGTCCCCGTCCGGCTCCCCATGCAGCGCGCTCAGCGCCGCCGCGACCGGAACGAAATCGTTGACGAGCGTGATGCGATCGAGCCCGAGCGCCGCCGCGATCCCGGCCGCGTCGACGATCCACGGAGCGTTGGTCATGGTCACGACCGGACCCTCGACCCGCGCCGCGACGGCGAGAACGGCCGAGCGGGGCGCAGGGCCGGTCCAGCCTTGCAAGGCGTCCCACAGGGCCGTGCCGGGGCCCGGATAGGCCGCCGTCAGAACCCGCGGCAACATGACGATGGGCTCGCCGGGCGCTGGCAGAAGGGCGAAGCGCGCGTTCGTGCCGCCGATGTCCCCGATGACAACCGGATGATGGAACGTCACGGCGGACTGTCCTCCCTGTGCGGCCTGGCGGCAGGGCGTCGTCAGTCGCCCGGCATCGCCTGTTCAGGCTCGCCGCCGAAGCGGATTGTTCCGTTTTCGACCCATTGCGCCAAGCGCTCGCGCAGGACCGCCGGGGTTTCGATGCGGAAGCGGGCTTCGCTCGGCCCCGCCCCGATGCGCACGGATACGCCCCCGCTCGCGTTCACGGCCGCAAAGCCGTGTTCGTCGGTGAGGTCGTCCCCAATGAAGACGGGGCGGCGGCCCGCATAGGGCGCTTCGGCCAGGAACTGAAGGATCGCTGCGCCTTTTCCGGATCGGGCCGGCAGGAGTTCGGCGACGGCCTTGCCGAACTGAAGCCGGAAGCCGGAGCCGAGGCGGGCTGCGAGGTCCCGGACGATGCGCTCCGCACGATCCGCATGGTCCGGGGCCAGGCGCCAGTGGACGGCGACCGAGCATCCCTTGTCCTCGATCAGGACGCCTGTCCGGCCCTCGAGCTGCTCGCGGAGGCGCGCGACGCCTGCCCGCAGGTCCGGATAATCTTCAGGGCGGCAAGGAAAAAGGCGACCGCCGATGCGGCGCTCGATCCCGTGCAGTCCGGCCGCGTCGAAGCGACGGGGCGCCAGGAAGCCGTCGAGGGCTGCGATGGGGCGTCCGCTCACAAGGGCGAGCGCGCCGCCGAGGCGGTTGCTGAGCCGGGCCAGCGTCGAGCCTAACGCAGGGTCGACCCGAACCGCCTCGGGACGCTCCGCGATCTCGACGAGCGTGCCGTCGAAGTCGAGGAACAGAGCTCCCTCGGCAACGCTCAAGGCGATGCCCTCCGCGCGGCCCGGAGCCTCGGCCATCATCGCTCCGCTTCCGTGCATCCGTTTCGGACGGCTGCCGTCCGCTCCGCGCCCGACGGGCGCCGAAGGCGAAACCCAAATGCGCCTTACAATATTCCTGAAAGACGCGTCGCGGCAACGCTCCAGCGCCGCCGCGAGCGTTTCACGCCGGAGAAACGGCATGCAGCCTTTCTTCGCGCGGCAATGACGCTCTGCCCCGTCATCCGCAAGGGCGAGGAGGCCGGCAGGACGTCAGTCATCCACGAACGCGAGCGGTCGCGCGACGGCTTCGAGCGGTTTGCGCTCCGCCGCGACGCCCCAGACCGCCGCGACGACCGCCGCCGCGATCATCAGCGCCGAACCGAACAGGTAGCCAGCGAAGATGCTGGTGCGCGAGCCGGTCTCGACCAGGGCCCCGAAGAGAGCCGGTCCGGCGACGCCGCCGAGCCCCGTGCCGATAGCGTAGAACGCAGCGATGGCGAGCGCGCTGATTTCGAGCGGGAAGGTTTCGCTCACGGTCAGATAGGCGGAGCTTGCGGCGGCGGAGGCGAAAAAGAACACCGCCATCCATGACGATCGTCATACCGCGGGCGCTCAGAGAGTCCTGCTGGAATAGATAGCCGCTCCCCGCGAGCAGGATCCCGGAGATCGCGTAGGTAAAGGCGATCATCGGCCTGCGGCCAATCGTGTCGAAGAAGCGGCCCAAGAGGAGAGGCCCCAAGAAGTTGCCAGCCGCGAAGGGCAGCATGAACCAGCCGATGTTCGTCCGCCTTGATCCCGTAGAAATCGGTCAGGATCAGCGCGTAGGTGAAGAAGATCGCGTTGTAGAAGAACGCTTGCGAAGTCATCAGGGTCAGGCCGACCAGCGCCCGCTGCCGGTGCGTGTGGAGCAGGGTGTCGAACACCTCGCGCAAGCGGCGTATGCGCTCCGCGCACGCAGGCGCACACGCGGCAACGCCGTGGGGTCGAGCTTGGCGCCGCGGCTCGCAAAACTCGTTTCGATGCGGGCGACGACCGCTTCTGCTTCCCTGGCTCGGCCATGTGTCATGAGCCAGCGGGGGCTTTCCGGAATCCACAGCCGCATGACCAGGATCACGAGGCCGAGCGCGGCGCCGATGAAGAATGCGATGCGCCATCCCAGATCAGGCGCGAAGGTATGGGGGTCAAGCAGCACGACTGAACCGGCGGCGCCAAGTGCTGCGCCGACCCAAAAGCTGCCGTTGATGACGAGGTCGGTCCAGCCCCGCACGCGCGCCGGGATAAGTTCCTGGATCGTCGAGTTAATGGCGGTGTATTCGCCGCCGATGCCGGCCCCGGTCAGGAAGCGGAACAGGCAGAAGCTCCAGAGACTCCAGGAGAAGGCGGTAGCGGCGGTCGCCGTGAGATACACGGCAAGGGTGATGAAGAAGAGCTTCTTGCGCCCGAGACGATCCGTCAGCCAGCCGAAGAAGACGGCACCAAGCACCGCGCCGGCCAGATACGTACTGCTGGCGAGCCCGATGTCCGTGTTGCTGAAGCGGAGCGTCGGGCTTTCTTTGAGCGCACCGGTGAGCGCGCCCGCAAGCGTCACCTCCAACCCGTCCAAAATCCAGGTGATGCCAAGCGCCACGATGACGAGAGTGTGGAACCGTCCCCAGGGCAACCGGTCGAGGCGCGCCGGGATGTCGGTCTCAACCGTATCGACCCCCACGCTCCGGCCCAAGTCGCTCCCCATCGCCACACCCTGTTTCGTCTCGCCGACCTAATGAAACTGTCGTGGAACGAAGCGGTTCAGGGTGCCTGCGGCCAGTCCGTCCCGCCGGGCGGGCCGACGCAGCGTGTTTAGTCCGACGAAGATTTCGGCTCCGCGGCTTCGCTTTCGAGATCCTCCGCGGCATAGTCGATCAGGAGCGGTTCGTCGCCGTTGCGCCCGGCGCGGGACTTCCGCCGCAGGACGGAAAGCTGGTTCTGGATTTTGGCCCGGTTCTCGCGTGAAATCTCGAGAGCGCCTTGCGCGAGCGCACGCTCCGACCGTTCGCTCTGCAAATCCTTCATCAGCTTTCGATTGGCCGCCTCCAGTTCGCTCCGCTCCTGCTTGAAGCGCGCGGTGATCTCGTCGATCCGCTCGGCGAGCTTCGCGGCCTTATCCTCGGCGCTCTCGATCGCCATATTCTTGGCGACGACGGTTCGCGCCGACGCCTCGGCGCGCTCGGTCAATTCGGCGCGGGCCTTTGCGAGTTCTTCAACCTCGCCGACCCGACGGTCGAGATCCTGCTGCATCGACTCCAGCCTGCGCTCGAGCCTTTGCGTCTCGATGGTGGTTTCCTTCAGGGCTCGCTCGGAGACCAGCAAGGCTTCGTTCTTATCGCGCAGTTGGTCACGGGTTTGGGCGAGGATCTTGTCCGCGGCCGCAATGCGCGCATCAAGGCCGTCGACCTTGACGGCGAACGCGGCGGCTTGCGTCTGCGCCGCGGCCCGCTCGGCCTCGCGTTGCGCTTCGATCTTCTGGCGCTCGGCATGCCCCGCCGCGAGCTTCGCTTCAAGCTCGGCGACCTGTCGTTGCGCGTCCGCCAAATGACGATCGAGTTCGCCTTGGCGGCTGATCAGGTCGCCGATCCGTTGCGCCTGATCGTTCGCCGACTTCCGCAGGCTCTGATTGTCGTGCTCCAGCACCTCGATTCTTTCGCGCGCCTCGACAAAGCCGCGTTCGGAACGGGCGACGGCCCGATCGGCCTCCTGCGCGGCCGCCCGCAGGTTTTCGTTCGCGGTCAGAGTGGCTTGGGCGCGCGCTCCGCCTCGGCGGCGAACTGCTTCTTGAGACTGTCGACCAGCATCTCCGCGTCCTGGTGCGCGCGGCGCAGGCTCTCGATCAGGCTCTCCTGCTCCTGCATGACGCGCTCCTGCTTGGAGACTTGAGCCGACGCCAGGGCGAGTTCGTCGGACAGGCTCATTTTCTGATGAGTCAGGTCGTTGATCTGGCGCGACAAGGTTTCGATGAGGGTGCGCTCGTGGCGAAGGCTCGTCTCCGCCCCCATCAAACGAGCTTGGACCTGAGCATGCTCGCGTGCAAGGGCCAGCAACGGCTCGATCAGAATAGTGAAATCCTCCCTGAGGCTGCGGAGCTCCCCAAGCCGCTCGATCATGTGGATGACGCGATCGCGCATCAGCTCGTCCTGCTGGCCGACGGCGCCGAGCACATCGTCGCTCGGAGAGCTCCGAAGAGTCCTCACCCTCTCTGGAGAACTGCGACAGCAACGTCGCCGACGTATGATCGGCCCTGAGCCGCCTCCCGAAAAAGCCTGCCTGCTCGGGAACAAGTTGGCTGATTAATGTCATACGGGAGATCTTCATCGGGTACTCTGACATTGGAAAACGCGCTCTACTCTATGTGCTTGTTTCAGATTTTGCGAGGCTGGACAATAAGTTGGACGGAGTGGCCGCTTTCGATCGATGCTTCATGGTGAATCCAGCATAGGTTTACCCGTCAGAATACTCCAAGAACCGCCCCGGAGGGGGCCGCCAGAGCCCGAGAGTCGCCAGCCGCTGATCCGGCGTTCGAAGCTGCAGCCCGGCCGAAATTATATAAAGACATCTTTATATGTTGATTGCGCCCCGCCCGCGCCCCTGCTATAGGGCTGCGCACGCAAGAGATTCAGACGAGGATGCCATGACGCAAGCCGCACGAAAGTTCGCCGAACCCCAGGACTACATCGTCAAGGACATCGGGCTGGCCGATTGGGGCCGCAAGGAAATCTCGATCGCCGAGACCGAAATGCCGGGCCTGATGGCCGTGCGCGAGGAATACGGCCGCGAAGCAGCCGCTGAAGGGCGCGCGCATCGCCGGCTCGCTGCACATGACCATCCAGACGGCGGTGCTGATCGAGACGCTGGCAGGCGCTCGGGCGCCGATGTCCGCTGGGCGTCGTGCAACATCTACTCGACCCAGGACCATGCGGCGGCGGCCATCGCCGCGGCCGGCATCCCGGTGTTCGCCTACAAGGGCGAGAGCCTGGAGGAGTACTGGGATTACACCCACAAGCTGTTCGAGTGGGCATGACGGCGGCACGCCGAACATGATCCTCGACGACGGCGGCGACGCGACGCTCTTCGTCCATCTGCGGCATCCGCGCCGAGCAGGGCGACGTCGCCTTCCTCGACAAGCCGGGCGCCGAGGAGGAAGAGGTGCTCTTCGCGCTGATCAAGCGGACGCTGACGGAAAAGCCGAGGGGCTGGTTCGCCGAGCTCGCCAAGGCGATCAAGGGCGTGTCGGAGGAGACCACGACGGGCGTGCACCGGCTCTACGTCATGGAGAAGGAAGGCAAGCTGCTTTTCCCCGCCATCAACGTCAACGACGCGGTCACGAAGTCGAAGTTCGACAATCTCTACGGCTGCCGCGAGTCGCTCGTCGACGGCATCCGCCGCGGCACCGACGTCATGATGGCCGGCAAGGTCGCCATGGTGGCGGGCTTCGGCGATGTCGGCAAGGGCTCGGCCGCGCGCTTGCGCAACGCCGGCTGCCGCGTGCTCGTGTCCGAGATCGACCCGATCTGCGCGCTTCAGGCCGCGATGGAGGGCTACGAGGTCACGACCATGGAGGACGCGGCGCCCCGCGCCGACATCTTCGTGACCGCGACCGGCAACAAGGACGTGATCACGCTCGAGCACATGCGGGCCATGAAGGACCGCGCCATCGTCTGCAACATCGGCCACTTCGACAACGAGATCCAGGTCGCTAGCCTGAAGAACTTCAAGTGGCACAACATCAAGCCGCAGGTCGACGAGATCGAGTTCCCGGACGGCAAGCGCATCATCCTGCTTGTCGGAGGGCCGTCTGGTGAACCTCGGCAACGCGATGGGGCACCCCTCGTTCGTGATGTCGGCCTCGTTCACCAACCAGACGCTGGCCCAGATCGAGCTGTGGACGAACCACGCGCCGGTACGAGAAGCAGGTCTACACCCTGCCCAAGCGCCTCGACGAGAAGGTCGCGCGCGCTGCACCTCGAAAAGATCGGCGTGAAGCTCACAAAGCTCCGGCCTGACCAGGCGGCCTACATCGGCGTGTCCGCAGCAAGGCCCGTTCAAGCCGGACCATTATCGCTACTGAACGGTAACCGACGCATTCTGGAAAGCCCGGCTCGGCCGGGCTTTTTCACGGTTGCATTGCGGCAAAACCGTGGCCGTTCGGCAACGCCCGGACGCCATGTGCGATCGGAAGGCCGGTTCTGCCTTTAACGAGATGTTAACCCCCTTTCTGCCGGAGTCGGCTGCGGTCTAGAGTGATCGCGAGTCCGCCCAGTGCGCCCTATGCGCAGGTGCGGACGGCAGTATCAGGCGTTGCAGGCGCACGACCGCGGCGGTCGTTCACGGCGAGCGCACCATGGATGTCGGCCCCTTTGCGTGGGCCTTGAGACGACTCGTGGAGGGGCGACGAGTCATGGCGGGACCAACGGTCGGGTGTGAGAAGCTGCGCGCCGGACCTCGATTTCACAGGCTGCGAAACCGAAGCGCCCGCCTCCTCGCCGGAGGCGTCGGGCTCGGCTATGCGTCGGCGCCGGGCGCCTCCCAAGCCTTAACCGCAGCCGACCTGCTGCCGCCGCTGACGCGCCTCGACCCGCACAACGCCGTTGGCCTCGCCATGACGATGGGGCTCCTCATCTTCTCGACGACGCTGGCGCTCCTTCATATGCGCGAGCGTCGCCGATGGGCGGATCGCGAGCGCAGGCTCGTCGAGGAACTGACCGATTTGCGCGGCGCGCGCGACCGCGCCGACATGCTCTTAGGGGCTGAAACCCAAATCGTCGTCAGCTTGGAGCGGGCGCGACGCCGAACCCCGGATCGAAGGCGATCCCTCGATCGCGGGCGGCGTCGCGTCGCCCCGGCGCGTTCTCGCATTCGGGTCTTGGCTGGCGCCGGCCGACGTTCCGGCGCTCGAGGGGGCGGTCGAACGCCTGAAGGAGCGCGGGGAGGCGTTTCGCCTCACGCTTCGGCGACCGGGGCCGGGGTTCGTCGAAGCCGAGGGCCGCACCGTGAGCGGGCGGGCGCTCCTGCGGCTGCGCGATGTGACGGGGGATCGCCTCGAACGTCTGCGCGTCCAACGGACGCTGGACGGGGTCAACGCCAATCTCCAGTCCTTGCAGGCGCTCCTCGATACGATTCCGCAACCGGTCTGGCTGCGCGACGCGGAAGGCCGGCTCGCTTGGGCGAATCAAGCCTACCTGGCCGCCGTCGAGGCCAGGAGCGTCGATGAAGCCAAGGCCCGCTCCCTGGAGTTGCTCGATCGCGGCGTGCGGGAGGATGCGGCCCGCAGCCGTCAGGCCGGCGAGCCCTTTCACGCCCGCATGGCGACGGTGGTGGCGGGCTGCCGGCGCATCCTCGACGTGACGGAAAGCCCGGCGGCCGGCGGCGGCGCCGGCATCGCCCTCGACATCTCTGAACTGGAGGCGGTTCGCGCCGATCTCCAGCGGCAGATGCGGGCGCATGTGCGCACGCTCGACCAACTGCCGACCGCCGTGGCGATGTTCGACGCCAAGCAGCGGCTCGTGTTCCATAACGCCGCCTATCGGCGGCTCTGGGGACTCGACCAGGCCTTTCTGGACGCGCGGCCCACGGACGGCGAGATCCTCGATCGCCTGCGCGCGGCGCGCAAACTGCCCGAACAGGCGGACTTCCGGACCTGGAAAGCCGGCGTCCTCGCGGGCTACGGCGCCGTCGAGCCGCAGGAGACGTGGTGGTATCTGCCGGACCGCCGCACGCTGCGCGTCGTCGCCAATCCCCATCCGCAGGGCGGCCTGACCTACTTGTTCGACGATCTGAGCGAGCGGGTCGATCTCGAATCCCAATACAACGCGCTGATGCGCGTGCAGGGCGAAACCCTGGACACCCTTAAAGAGGGCGTGGCGGTGTTCGGCTCGGACGGGCGGCTCAAGCTCTCCAACCGCGCCTTCGCGGACATGTGGCGGCTTGCGCCGGAAACGCTCGCCGGCGGTCCGCATGTCGACGAGATCGTCCGGCTCTGCCGGCCGCTTGCGCCCGAGGGGGATCCCTGGATCGAGATTCGGGGCGCCGTGGCGGGGCTTTCCGATATGCGTATGGGCTTGAGCTGCCGCATGGAGCGGCGCGACGGCTCGGCCCTCGACTGCGCCGCTCAGCCCCTGCCCGACGGAGCCACGCTCCTGACGTTCGCCGACGTGACCGCGAGCGTGAACGTGGAGCGCGCGCTGACCGAAAAGAACGACGCGCTGGAGCGCGCCTCGCGCCTGAGGGACGATTTCGTGCACCACGTCTCCTACGAACTGCGCTCGCCGCTCACCAACGTCCTCGGCTTCACGCAACTCCTCGGGGATGAGACGGTCGGGCCGCTCAATCCGCGCCAGCGGGAATACGCCTCGCACATCATGCGGTCGTCCGCGGCGCTTCTCGCGATCTTGAACGACATCCTCGATCTCGCCTCGATCGACACGGGCGCCCTGGAACTGGTCTATGAGCCGGTCAACATCCGCGAAACGATCGAGGCGGCGGCGCGCGGCGTGGAGGACCGCCTGGTCGAGGCGTCCCTGACGCTCGACATCGATGCACCTGCCGAGCTTGGCAGTTTCAGGGCCGACGCCAAGCGCGTGCGGCAAGTGCTGTTCAACCTGCTGTCGAACGCGGTGGGTTTCTCTTCCCCGGGGCAGACGATCCGCGTCATGGCGCGCAAGACCGACGAGGACGTCGTCTTCCAGGTCACGGATCAGGGACGCGGCATCCCCGCGGAGGTCGTGACGCGCGTCTTCGACCGTTTCGAAAGCCACACGCTTGGGACGCGTCATCGCGGCGTCGGGCTTGGACTGTCGATCGTCCGCTCCTTCGTGGAGCTGCATGGGGGCCGCGTCGAACTGTCCTCGACGCCGGGCCGCGGCACCACCGTGACCTGCATCTTCCCCACCGACGGCGCCCGGCAGCGGCTTGCGGCGGAGTAAGCGCATGATGAGGCACGCCTACGCGATGAACCCGGCGCTCGAGCCCAAGCCGGTGACCTGGACCCTTCCGCTCGCCGATCTGGCGGCCACCGAACGTCTCGGCCGCGTCGTGGCCGAGGAGTTGCAAGCCGGCGATCTCGTCACGCTCTCGGGCGGCCTCGGCAGCGGCAAGACCACGCTCGCCCGCACGATCGTCCGCGCGCTGGCGGGCGACGCCGCCCTTGAAGTTCCGAGCCCGACTTTCACCCTGATGCAGACCTACGACACGGTCCGGGGCCCGGTCGTTCATGCCGACTTGTACCGCATCGGCGGACCGGGCGAGCTGGCGGAACTCGGCTGGGACGAAGCGGCCGAGCAGGCCATCCTTCTCGTGGAATGGCCCGAGCGTGGAGGGACCGCGCTCGGCGCCAGCCGCCTCGACGTGGCGCTTGCCCTGACTCTCGGCGGCGCGCCCGAGGCGCGCACCACAACCTTGACGGCGACGGGCGCCTTCGCCCCGCGACTCGCGCGCATGAAGGCGTTGCAGACCTTGATCGAGAGCGCCGGCTGGGCGGATGCCGCGCGGGTGCGCCTCCAGGGCGACGCCTCGACACGCGCCTACGAACGGCTCGTCAAGCCGTCGGGCGAAACGGCGATCCTGATGATCGCGCCGCCGCGGCCCGATGGGCCGCCGGTGCGGCGCGGCAAACCTTACAGCGTGATCGCAAAGCTGGCCGAGAGCATTCACGCCTTCGTGGCCCTGGACCGGGGCCTTCGCGCGCTCGGGTTCAGCGCGCCCAAGATCCACGCCGAGGATCTGGAGGCCGGCCTCCTCGTGTTGGAGGATTTCGGGGGCGAAGCCGTCACCGACGCGCAACTGCCGGTTCCCAGCCGCTACCTGGAGGCGACCCGGCTGCTGGCCAAGCTGCACGCCACGGCGCTCCCCAGCGTGCTTCCCGTGACGGAAGGCCGCGACCACGCGCTGCCGCTGTACGACATGGAAGCGCTGCTCATCGAGGTCGAACTCCTCGCCGATTGGTATGCGCCGCACCGCGCGGGCCTGACCCTGTCCGGCTCGGTGCGGGCCGAATTCATCCGCCTATGGCGCAACGCGCTGGCCGAAATCGTCGTCGCGCCCGCAACCTGGACGCTGCGTGATTACCATTCGCCAAACCTGATCTGGTTGCCGGAGCGAAAAGGCTTCCAGCGGGTCGGGCTGCTCGATTTCCAGGACGCCGTGCTCGGTCATCCGGCCTACGACGTGGTCTCCCTCCTGCAGGACGCGCGGGTCAGCGTCACATCGGACCTGGAGTTGAAGCTCCTCGGCGCCTATGCGCGGGACCGCAAGGCCGCGGACCCTGACTTCGACATGACGGCCTTCGCCCGCGCCTACGCCATTCTCGGTTCGCAACGCGCCACCAAGGTGCTCGGCATCTTCGCCCGCCTCGACCGGCGGGACGGCAAGCCGCACTATCTCAAACATCTTCCGCGGATCGAGGCTACGCTCGCCCGCAACCTCCGTCATCCCGCTCTCGCCGACCTTCGCGGCTGGTACGAGACGCACTTGCCCCGGCTCTGGCCGACTGTGGCCTAACGGAGCCGTAGCGCGAGCCCTCAGGCTGTTCCTCGCCGATGAGCAAAGATCGTTCGTCCCATCTTCACGCCGCCATGGTGCTCGCCGCCGGTCTCGGCCAGCGCATGCGCCCGATCACGGCCACCCTTCCGAAGCCGCTCGTCCAGGTCGGCGGACGAGCGCTGATCGACCACGCGCTCGACCGTCTGGCCGCCGCGGACGTGGGAACCGCGGTGGTCAACGTCCACCATCTTGCCGACCTGGTGGAGGCGCACGTTGCACGCCGCCGGGCGCCGCAGATCATCGTCTCGGACGAGCGTGAGCGGCTTCTGGAGACGGGCGGCGGCATAAAGCGTGCGCTGCCGCTCCTCGGCGAGGGCGCGTTTTTCGTGCTCAACTCCGACTCGTTGTGGATCGAGGGACCGCGCCAAAACCTCGCCGCGTTGCGGCACGCCTGGAATCCTAAGCGTATGGATATGCTGCTGCTGGTCGCCGCCGTTGAGACCAGCTTCGGTTACGACGGCCGCGGCGACTTCATCATGGACCCGGGCGGGCGTCTGAACCGCCGCGGCGAGCGGGAGATGGCGCCGTTCGTCTATGCGGGCGTCGCCGTGTGCAAGCCGGGGCTGTTCGCGGACACCCCCGACGGGCCGTTCTCGCTCAACCTGCTGTTCGACCGCGCGGCTGCGGCGGGGCGGCTTTACGGCGAGCGCCTCGATGGGCAATGGTTGCACGTCGGCGCGCCGGACTCGATCGCGGGAGCCGAAGAGCGCCTTGCGCGCATCCCTTAAGCGTTCATGTCCCAGGAACCTCGCGTCTTCACCATCCCGCCCGGCGCGCCATTCCTGCCGACGCTGATCGAGTCGGTTCTCGACGGCCGCATCCTCGACGGGTTTCCCGGCGCGGCGGGGGCGTCCGCTCTGTCCGAGGCCACGATCTTTCTGCCAACGCGGCGCGCTGCGCGGGCGTTCGCCGCGCTGCTTGCGCAGCATGTTGGCGGGCGTACGCAGTTGCTGCCCCGCATCGTCCCGCTCGGGGAGGCCGACGAGGCCGCGGGCTTCGAGGACGCCGCGCTGCTCCCGCCGCCCATCGCCCCTCTGGAGCGCCGGCTGATCCTGACGCGGCTGATCCAGAAATGGTCGGCGGAGGTCGACCGCAGCCTGCTGCGGCTGTCCCCTGGCGTCCCCTTCATGGTTCCGGCGACGCCGGCGGATGCGGTCGGTCTTGCGGGCGACCTGGAGCGTCTCATGGACGCCCTCGCCACGGAGGACCTGCCGTGGGACGACATCGCGGCCGCGGTCGAGACGGATTATTCGAAGTACTTCGAGATCACCCTGAGATTCCTACGCATCGCCGCCGACGCCTGGCCCAGGATCCTGGCCGAGCGGGGGGCGAGCGATCCGGCGCGGCGGCAGAGCGCGCTCATTCGGGCCGAGGCGGGCCGGCTCGCGCGCGAGCGGCCCGCGACGCCGATCGTTGCGGCGGGATCGACCGGCTCGCTGCCGGCCACCGCTGCGCTCCTCGCCGCCATCGCGCGGCTGCCGAACGGGGCCGTCGTCCTGCCGGGCCTCGACCAGAGCCTCGACGAGCCGAGTTGGAACGCCATCGGCTGCGCCGCCGGGGGGCATGAGGCGATCGACCCGGTGCATGGCCACCCGCAAGCCATGCTGCGCCAACTCTTGACGGGCCATCTGCGCTGCACGCGAGGCCAGATACAAGCGCTCGGGCCCGTGGATGAGGCCGGCGCGGCCCGCACCCGCCTGCTCTCGGAGGCCCTGCGCCCGGCCGACACCACCGACCGCTGGGCCGCGATGCCGCCCGATGCGCGCGGCAAGCTCGCCGAAACAGGCTGCCTTGGCTTGAAACTGATCGAAGCGCACGATGAGCGCGAGGAAGCCCTCGCCGTGGCGATCGCGCTGCGCGAGACGTTGGAAACGCCGGGCCGCACCGCCGCGCTGGTGACGCCGGACCGCTCGCTGGCGGCGCGCGTCACGGCCGAACTCGCCCGCTGGGGCGTGACGGTCGAAGACTCGGCCGGCCTGTCGCTGGCCGACAGCGCGGCCGGACGGCTGGCGCGGCTTGCCGCCGACGCCGCCGCGCTCGACTTTCAGCCCACCCGTGTGCTGGCGCTCCTCGCCCATCCGGACGTGCGCCTGAGGTGGCCGCGCGAAACGGTCGAGCGCGCGGCGCGGGCGCTTGAAATCGGCGTGCTGCGCGGTCCGCCGCCCGCGCGCGGCCTCAACGGGCTGCGCGCCGCGCTTCAGGAGCGGCGCGGCGTTCTCGACCGGCATACCCCCCGCCCGCAGCGGCGGCTGACGGCCGATGACTGGGATCTCGCGGCGGCGCTGCTGGACCGCCTCCTCGCCGCGTTCGACGGCTTCGCCATCGACCGTCGGGGCGAGGGCGACCTCGATCTCGTGGCTCTGGCGGCTCGTCATAGCGCCGCCGTGGAGGCGCTGTGCGCCGTCGAGGGCGAGGTCGACCCCGAAGAGGCCGGCGACGGCTCGGCGGAAGCGCTCGCCGCCTTCTTCGACGACCTCGCCCTCTCGCAGACCGGCGACCTCATCGGCCGCTTCGTCGATTACCCCGCCTTCTTCAAGGCGCTCGCCGGCGAGCGCACGTTGATCCTGTCGCCGCGCGCCACCCATCGGCGCATCAAAATTTTAGGGCTTCTGGAAGCCCGGCTTCTCCATGTCGACCGAGTCGTTTTGGGCGCGCTCGACGAAGGCGTCTGGCCGCCGCGCACGCAGACCGACGCCTTCCTGAACCGCCCCATGCGCGCCCGCGTGGGCCTCAGCCCCCCGGAGCGCCGCATCGGCCAGACGGCGCACGACTTCGTGCAGGCGCTGGGCGTCCGCGACGCGATCGTCACCCGCGCCCAAAAGCGCGATGGCGCGCCGACCGTACCCTCGCGCTTCCTGCAACGCCTCAAGGCGTTCGCGGGCGAGCCGGTCTGGACGGACGTCGTCGCCCAGGGAGGGCGCTATCTGGCGCTGGCGCGGGCGCTGGAAACGCCGAAGCCTGCGCCGCCTCTGAAACGGCCAGCCCCGAAGCCCGATCCGGCGCTGTTCCCCCGCGTCCTCAGCGTCACCGAGATCGAGACGCTGGTGCGCGACCCTTACGTCATTTTCGCCCGCCACGTCCTCAAACTCGACCCGCTCGACCCGATCGCAGCCCCGCCGAACGTCGCCGAACGCGGCGTCATCATCCACGATGTCCTGGGGGGCTTTGCGGCCGATCACCCGACAGCCTTGCCGCCTCACGCCCTGGAGGATCTGCTCGCCCGCGGCCAGAACGCCTTCGGCCCGATCGAGGACGCCTATCCTGAGCTTTACGCCGCGTGGTGGCCGCGCTTCGAGCGGCTCGCGGCCGACTTCGTGGTCTGGGAGGAGGCCCGCCGCCGCGATCTGACTAGGATTCACCCCGAGTGCTCGGGCGCGCTGCGCTTCCCCTTGCCCGACGGGACGACGTTCACGCTCCGCGCCCGCGCCGACCGGATCGAGGCGCGCCGCGACGGACGCTTCGCGATTCTCGACTTCAAGACCGGCGCGCCGCCGAGCGTGAAGGAGGTGTTCGCGGGGTTTGCCCCGCAACTCACCCTTGAGGCCGCCATGCTGATGCGGGGCGGATTTATGGGCCTTCCAAAGGCGTCCGAGCCGCCCGACCTGCTCTACGTCCATGCCTCCGGCGGGCGAAAGCCGCTCAATGCCGATCCGATGAGGCCGCCGCGGGGCAACCCGCGCTCGGTGGCGGACGTGATCGCGGAGCACCGGATCAAGCTCGAACGGCTCGTGGCCCGCTATGTGTCCGGGGATATCGGCTACGTGTCGCGCCCGTACCCAAAGTTCGCCCGCAAGTCCGGCGAATACGATCACCTCGCCCGCATCAAGGAATGGTCGCTGGTGAGCGCGGGCGAGGACGGATCGGGGTAAAGCTGACATCTCCGCCGCCGATGACGACTCGCTCCAAGCTCGACGAAAACCTGCCGCGTGACGCGTTGAACATATCTCTGCCTCCGCGCCATCAATGTCCGAGTTGGGGCGGCAAGTTCGTTCTTGAACAGGATCAGCGTTGTGGCCGGAGGAAGGCTATCGCGCCCGTCCGCATCGCACGTAGACCTGCCTCTTTGTCGGCCCGACCGGGGCGTTCGCCATCACAAGCCTGTCGCTGGCGGTCAGGGATAGGCTTGTTATCGAACGCCATTTTTTGCCTTCCCCTGGCAGGCCATCTTCAGAGTCCAGGTTCGTCCCTGCTGAGATGCGCCTTCGACTTGGCATCGGCTCTCGTACCAGTTGAAGCGGGTGCCTTTGATGGTCATCCGGTTGACCCCGTCCGGGTCGCCGCAGTCCGCCTTCGCGGCGCCCCATGTACCTTCGTAAGGCGGCCCTGCTGATGCCGGGGTCGTGGCGAAGAGCCCGATTCCAGCCCCGACCGAACATCCGAGCAGGAGGGGACGAAACCGGAAGAGAACTGGTCTCCTTGAGGCACTCATGACACTTCTCCATGAGCAGCAGCCTGGCTTCGGCCCGCACCATCAAAATCCGGACCAAACATCTAAGCCGCCGTCGCAGGCTGGTCCTCGGCGGCCAACTCCTCGAAGCCGCCTTCGACCGCCTTGATGGCGAAGGCGTAGATCAGCGCCACCTCCTCCAGGCGATCGAAGCGTCCCGCCGCGCCGCCGTGACCGGCCTCCATGTTGATGTTGAGAAGAACGGGGCCGCCGCCCGTCATCGTGGCGCGCAGGCGCGCGACCCACTTCGCCGGCTCCCAATAGGTGACGCGCGGATCGGTGAGGCCGCCGAGCGCGAGGATCGCCGGATACCGTTGCGGCCTGACGTTCTCGTATGGCGCGTAGGACAGGATGGTCCGGAACGCCGCCTCGTCCGTTCCGGGGTTGCCCCATTCGGGCCACTCCGGCGGGGTGAGGGGGAGGTCGCCGTCGAGCATGGTGTGGAGCACGTCGACGAACGGCACGTCGGCCACGATGCCCGCGAACAGGTCCGGGGCCATGTTGGCGACCGCGCCCATCAGCATGCCGCCGGCGCTGCCGCCGAAGGCGACGATGCGCCCGCGCGCCGTGCAGCGCGCCTCCGCCAGCGCCTCGGCGCAGGCGATGAAGTCCTTGAACGTGTTCGGCTTGTTCTCGCGCTTGCCGTTGACGTACCAGCTCCAGCCTTTTTCCGTGCCGCCGCGGATGTGGGCGATGGCGTAGACGAAGCCGCGATCGACCAGCGAGAGCTGGTTGGTGCGGAACGCCGCGGCCATCGAGGTGCCGTAAGAACCATAACCGTAGAGAAGGCAGGGCGCGGAGCCGTCGAGCGCCACATCCTTGCGGTGGAGGATCGAGATCGGCACCTGTTCGCCGTCGTGCGCGGTCGCGAACAGCCGCCGGGTGACGTAATCGGCCGGGTCATGGCCGCTCGGCACCTCCTGGCGCTTGCGCAGAGTCCGCGCGCGGGTGTGCATGTCGTAGTCGTAGATCTCGATCGGCGTCGTCATGGACGAGTAATTGAGCCGGATGACGTCGGTGTCGAACTCGCGGCCGGGGCTAAGGCCCAGCGAGTAGGCGTCCTCGGCGAATTCGATGGCGTGCTCCTGCGCGGTCCAGATCTCCCGCACGACGATCCGAGGCTTGGCGTCCTCGCGCTCCAGCCGGACGAGATGCCGCGCCAGGACCATGTGGAAAAGAATCATCACGCCGGGGCGGTGCGGGATGAGGTCCCGCCAGTTGTCGTGCTCCGGGCGCGCGAGCGGCGTCGTGACGATCTTGAAGTCTTCGGCTCCGGCGTCGTTCGTCAGGATCACGAGGTCCGCGCCGTGGTGCTCGACCTCGTAGCGCACGAAGGGCCGGCGCGCGGCGACGAGGCGCGGCGTCGCGTCCGGGTCGGAGCGGTCGACGAGCCAGACCTCCGAGGTCTCGTGGTCGCCGACCGAAACGGTCATGAAGGACCGGGACGAGGTGACGTCGATGTCGATGAACCAGCCGGGCGTGGTCTCTTCATGGATCAGCTCGTCGTCCGCGGCAGGCGTGCCGAGCCGGTGGCGCCTGACCCGCGCCGGGCGGTGGTTTCGATCGAGCTCGACGTAATACAAGGACCGGGAATCCCCAGCCCAGACGACCTGGTCGGCCGTGGCCGGGATCGCCTCGGGAAGATCCTCGCCGGTCGCGAGGTCGCGAATGCGGACCGTGAAGTACTCCGAGCCCTTGCGGTCGGCGCTCCAGGCCAGGAAGCGGTGGTCGGGGGAGCTTTCGGCGTCGCCCAGGTCGAAGAACGGAAAACCCTCGCCCTCCTTGTCGCCGTCGAGAAGGATTTCTTCCGGGCCGCCCCCGCGCGGCTGGCGGCAGACCAGGGGGTGCTGCCCGCCCTCGCGGTAGCGGGTGTAGTAGGCGAACGGGCCCTCGGGCTCCGGCACCGTCGAGTCGTCCTCCTTGATCCGGCCGCGCATCTCGGCGACGAGCCGTTCGCGCAATTCCTCCATGTCATCGAGGGCGGCGGCGGCGTAGGCGTTCTCGCGCTCGAGATGGGCCCGGATGTCGTGCGCGAGGGCCTCGGGCTCCTTGAGCACATCCCTCCAGTTCTCGGCCTTGAGCCAGGCATAGTCGTCGCGAACCGCTTGCCCATGAATCCGAACCTCGGTCGGGCGAACGGGGGCGACGGGCGCCGGCGGGAGCCTCCGCCGGGGCAGACGATCCGCTTTCATGGTCAAGCCTCGTGATCGGCAGCGAAGGTCAAGGCAGTGCTGCTGAAAGTCATAACGCGCGTCTGCGGGCTGCGGTCCCTCAAGAAACGCGATGGGGCCGAGGCGGAGGGCGCATGAACCAAGGGCTCTCCCCGGCTTCGACTGCTGCGGCTCACGGCGGAGCAGTGGTTGCCGGCCGTTCGGCGCCGGAGCGACCGCTGGCTCGGCATCGCGGCGTCGCGCGGACATCGGGGGCGCGCGCCACGCTTCCAGACGAGCGGCGCGGCTTTGCCGGCCGGAGCGGTTCGCCTTCCTCAAGACGTTATCTTCTTTCCGCCATCCGTCATCAGCGCTGGATAACCTGAGATTTTGGAGCGCTCGTCTTGCAAGACATAACTGCTTGACCTAATTGACGGGCAGAATCACGACGATGGACCATTCGCGTGATCGTTCGATGCGCGCCGCGGCGTCAGTGAAAGAATTCGGCCGAAGAGGCGACGGCTTAGGGCGTCGCGCCGGGCCTTCAGATAAGGACACCCAGTCAAGATGAGCGACAATCCAGCTTCAGCAAACTACATCGAGCTTGCCGCGGACATCGTCTCGGCATACGTCAGCAACAACTCGGTTCCGTCCGGCGACTTGCCATCGCTGATCAGCGATATCCACTCGGCGCTTGTGAGGGTTGCGGGAGGCGGCGTCGAGGCGCCCGCCGAGGCTCCGAAACCCGCCATTCCGGTGAAGAAGTCGGTTACGCCAGATTACATCATCTGTCTTGAGGATGGAAAGAAGTTCAAGTCCCTCAAGCGCCACCTGCGCACGCAGTATAACATGACGCCCGAGCAGTATCGCGAGAAGTGGGGCCTCGCGCCCGACTACCCGATGGTCGCGCCCAATTACGCCAAGGCCCGCTCGGATCTGGCGAAGGAGATGGGCCTCGGCCAGCAGCGTCGGAAACGCCGGGCCAGAGCGTGACGCCGCTTCCATGCTGAAAATGCCGCCGGATTTCGGCGGCATTTTCATGCGGCGCGGATGAATGCCGCCAGTTCCGCCCTAGCGACTTTTGACTTGACGGGTTAGGGTTATATGCCTATATGCTCGCGACCGCTCGTGGGAGCGTCAATGTCATAGCAGGAACATAACATGAACACAAGGGGAATTTGTCACAGAGGCGAGCGCCGGGATCGCAGGGGCAGCTTGGTCCGGAGGCGATTTGGCGTCGAAGACAGCCGGACCGCAACGCTCCAACGCGTCTCCGGCGCCGGCGAAGCGGGCCTTTATGGGGCGCACCGAAGCCGTCGCGGCCACCCTGCCGAAACCGACCCTGCGCTTGTTGTCGGCTCTCGACGCCGCAGGCGCTTACGCGGTCGCCGATCCGACCCAGGATGGGATGGCGCTCGTGCGCGCCGACCGGGACGGGGTTTCGGTCGGCGCCGGTCTCTATCCCCTGCGGTCCGCCGAGGATCTCGCCCGGCGTGATCTCGCCCATTGCTCGGCGACGCCCTCCGGGCGCGCGTCGTTCCGCATCTCGGAAGCCGGACGGGCGCATCTGCGGCGACGGAATGCAGCCGCAGGCGGCGAGCCGGCCTATCTGGCCCAGCAGCGCGACGCGATCGAGGTAGAGATCGGCGTCGAAGGCGAACGCGTCCGCGTGCGGATGAACGCCGAGGAGAGCCCGCTCGATTGGCTGAGGCGACGCAAGGACCGCCACGGGGAGGCTCTCGTGGGCGAAGCGGACCACCAGGCGGGCGAGCGTCTGCGCCGCGACCTCACGCTGGCGGGCATGCTGCCGGGCGTTACGGCGCGCTGGGATGGGCTCGCCGCGAACCGCGGCCGATCCGGCGCGCCGCGCGATCCCGCCGGCGCGACCGATGCGGCGCTGGCGGCCCGGCAGCGCGCCACCAAAGCGCTCGAGGCGGTCGGGCCTGACTTCGCCGACCTGCTCATCGACCTCTGCGGCTTTCTGAAAGGGCTCGAGGCGATCGAACGCGAGCGCGGCTGGCCGCTTCGCTCGGCCAAGGTGGTGGTCAAGCTCGCGCTGGGGCGGCTCGCGGATCATTACGGGTTTCAACGCGCCGCGCACGGGCCGGCGGCGTCGCGGGGCGTCCGGGCCTGGCGCGCCGCCGTTCTGGAAGGCGGAAGCGCAGCGCCCTGAGGATCAGGACGCCGTCGCCATCGCCACGCGGGCGTCGCTGCGGATGCGCTCGACCATCGAGCGCACGCCGTTCGACCGTTGGGGGGTCAGGTGCTCGGACAAGCCGAGGTTCCGGAACAAACCGAGGGCGTCCGTCGCGAGCGCCTGCGACGCGGGCTTACCCGAGTAGAGCGCGAGCAGCAGCGCGATCAGCCCCCGCACGATATGAGCGTCGCTGTCGCCCCGCCAATGCAGAATTGGTTCCGGCGCGGCGGGTTCGACGCGGCGCTCGAGCCAGACCTGGCTGGCGCAGCCCTGAACCTTGTTGGCGTCGTTGTGCGCCTCCGGGGACAGGGCGGGCAGCATGCGACCGAGTTCGATGAGGTAGCGGTAGCGCTCCTCCCACTCGTCCAGAAGCTCGAAATTCGCGACGATCTCATCGACGGCAGGCAGCATGGCGGCTCACGACGGGCTTAAGGTCTCTCCTCCATATAAGGATGCTGATGCGCCCTGGCGACCGCCGGAACACGCTCGAAGCTTCGCCATGCTGGACGCAACGCCGGGACTTGATGGACGGCCAAAGCCGTCTTGCAGACAGCCGATCTCGCAGCGGCGCGTCAAGGCCGTGCTGAGTTGTCCGTAGCGTGAATGAAAGATTGACGGTCGGCAAGGCCTTCGATCCGCCCAGCCTTCACCGCTCGAACGCCTGGCGGGGAGCGACGGCGCGGCGCGGGTCCAGGGCCCTGCGCGGACCCTGAGATACGGTTCGGACGCGCCCGGGCCGGCCTCCTTAGCGTTCGTTTAAATCGCTTCTGCCACTGTCTCGGAACCGATCGCGAGGGGCGCACGGGATCACCGTCGTGAACAAGTTTGCGTAAAGTCAGCTCTGCCTCAGCGATTGAACTCCGGCTCGCCCGGCTCGTTCACGAATCCGCGCATGGCGATGCGGCCGAACGGGCCCGGCATGAGCGCTTCATCGCGACCCGCCTGACGGCAGGCGCCCTCGCGCTGGCAGGACTGGCGCCGTACCTCCTCTGGCGCGGCGCGCCGTCCCATCTCGAAGCCGTCGCCATCGTCTGCCTCGTCATGCCGATCGTCGCGGCGGCGATCCTCTCCCGGACGGGCCGGCCGGCGCTTGCGCACGCGATCTCATCGGCGGCGTTGGCCGGGCTCGTCGTCTGCATCGCGGCGTCCTCGGGCGGCATGGCCTCCGCCGCGACCGTCTGGCTTGCCGCCATCCCGCTGGAGGCTTTCCTGTCCGGCTCGCGACGGGCGGCGATTACGGCGAGCCTCATCGCCGTCTTCAGCGTTTTCGCCATCGCGGCGCTTAATGGATTCGGCGTCCCGGCCCCGGGCGCATCCTGGCCGGTCGGCGTCGCCATGCCGGTTTTCGCCGTCATGGCCATCGCGCATGCCGCCGCCCAGGCGCTTGCGCACGCGCGCCTCGACGCGGATCGCCAAGCCCAGATCGATGCGCGGGGCGCGCAGGACCGCTCGCTCCTGCACGCGATCGACGATCTCGTCACCTGGCACGACTGCAACGGCCATGTCCTGAAAGCGAACGCCGCGGCGATGAAACTGGTCGGGGCGCCGTCGTGCTCGCTTCAGGGGCGCGGCCTGTTCGCCCGCGTGCATGTTTCCGACCGGCCGGCCTTTCTCAAGGCGATCAGCGACGCCGCGGCGAGCCCGGAGCCCATCGTCGTCCAGTTCCGTCTTCGCGCTGGGGAGGAGGGCGACGGCGCGGTGCGCCGGAGCCGGGGGCAGGGCCGCGGGCCGCACGCGCCGGAAGCGCGGGTGATCTGGGTCGAGATGCGAGCCCACCGGGTCGAAGGGGGGGCTGGGCGGGATCGCACGGATTGCGCGGTCGTGGCCGTGACCCGCGACATTTCGGAGCACAGACGGCGTGCGGAAGAACTCGAAGAGGCGCGCGCCGCAGCCGAATGCGCCGATCGGTCGAAAGGGCGCTTCCTCGCGACGGTCAGCCATGAGCTGCGCACGCCGCTGAACGCGATCATCGGCTTTTCCGAAATCCTGGCGAGCGACACCCTGGTCCGCGCCGACGACGCGCGCCGCAAGGAGTACGCCCAGATCATCCACGACTCGGGTCAGCACCTCCTCGGCGTCGTGAACACCCTGCTCGACCTGTCCAAGATCGAGTCCGGCAAATTCGAGTTCGTCGCAGAACCCCTGGATCTCGGCGAACTGGCGTCCGCGAGCTGCGACTTGATGCAGCTCAAGGCGGCGCAAGCGGGTCTCACGCTCGCCCGCGACATCGCGCGCGAGATGCCGGAGATCGTGGCCGACCGGCGCGCCTGCCGTCAGATTTTCATCAACCTCCTGTCGAATGCCGTGAAGTTCACCCCGCGCGGCGGCTGCGTGACCGTCTCCGTGCGCCGGGAGAGCCATCGCGTCCTGCTCATCGTCGCGGATACCGGCATCGGCATCGCCGAGGAGGATCTTCCGAAAGTCGGCGACCCATTCTTCCAGGCGGGTTCGCATTACGACCGCGCCCACGAGGGGACAGGCCTCGGCCTGTCGGTGGTGCGCGGCCTTGTCGGTCTGCACCGCGGGACGCTGACGATCGAGAGCGCGCCGGGCGAAGGAACCGCCGTGACCGTCAGCCTGCCTCTCGATTGCCGGGCGGGGGCGGCTCAGACCGGCGGACCGATTCCGGTTCGCGCCCTGAAGCGCTCCCGGCCGATCAGCGGCTTCGATCAAAGGATGAAGCATCGTGCGTGAAGCCTTAGCCGCTCGCTCGGAGCGCGATTTCATCAGCGCCGCTCCGGCGCCGCGTCGCGCGCGGCCTTCTGCGACGAAAGCCGGCGCGATCTGGCTTCGCTTGACTCTCGTCGTGCGGCGTCGGCCGGGCGCGGTCGTCGGCGGGCTCGCGGTCGCGGCCGCGGCGTCGGCCGTGGCGCTGAACGCGCTCACCTTCCAGACGGGCCGACACCCGGCCCCGCTGTTCGCGCCGAAGAGCGGACCGGTCGGCGCGCCGGCTCCGTTGCCGCCGGTCCGTCCCGCGCCTGCGCCCGTTGCGCCGCCGCCCGCCCCCGCGAAGCCCGCCGCGCCCGCCCGCGATCCCATCGGCGAGATGATCCGCGCCGGGGACGGCCCATCCAACTCCCCCCGCGGGGCCGAGACGAAAGCCGATCCGCACCGGCCGGTCGCGGCGGCGCAGCGCGCGCTGACCAAGCTCGGCTATGGTCCGCTCAAGGCGGACGGTCTCATGGGCGAGGGGACGCGCCAAGCCCTCGAGCGCTTCGAGCGCGACCGTCGCCTGGCCGTCACGCGCGACCTGTCGCCCCGCACGACCCGCGAGCTGTCGGCTCAGGCTGGCGTCCCGATTGAATAGGCTCTGCTTTTTTGCCGCATTTTCGACGGCGAACCGGCATCCACTGCGCCTGAAAATGCTTTAAGCCGCGCGCATGTCGCGCATCCGCTCCGATTTCTGGGTCGCGGCGCACCTGCGCCGCTGCGCCGCGGAAGGCCTCGACGCCGTCCTGCGCCGCCGGGGCGCGGCCGAGGCCGGCGCGATCTTCGTCAAGCTCGACCGGCTCGACGGCACGGCGAGCCTGTATGGGCCCGCACCGCAATCGCTGTTGGACGAGGATCAGGGCGGACGGCTGTTCACGCCGCTTCTGGAGGCTGCGCCGGCGCTCGATATCGAGGACCGCATGCGCCGCGAAATCCGCTTCGACCCGGACCTGTGGTGGATCGAGATCGAGGACCGCGCCGGCCGACATTTTTTGGAACTGGCGCGGGATGCGTAGCCTTGGCCTCGGCGGCTTCCCAGCGTCATGTCTCCGCCGCTCGCCGGAACGGCGTCGCGTCCGCCAGCTCCGCCGCCGCCTCGGCGACATGCCGGCGCTCGCGGGCCAAATATTCGGCGATGGCGCGCCGCAGCGCCGGATCGGCGATGTCGTGCGCCGAGACGGTCGTGACCGGGCGGTAGCCGCGGGCGAGCTTGTGTTCGCCCTGCGCGCCGGCCTCGACGCACGACAGGCCGCGGGCGATCGCGAACTCGATCGCCTGATAGTAGCAGACCTCGAAATGCAGGAAGGGATGGTCCTCGAGGCAGCCCCAGTTGCGGCCGTAGAGGCGGGCGTCGCCGATGAAGTTGAGCGCGCCCGCGATCGGCCGGCCCGCGCGCCGGGCGATCACCAGCAGGATGCGCTCCGCCATGCGCTCGCCGACAAGCGAGAAGAACTTTCGGTTGAGATAGGGCCGGCCCCATTTGCGCGAGCCGGTATCCATGTAGAAGGCGAAGAAGGCGTCCCAATGCGCCTCGGTGATGTCCCGCCCCGTCGCCCACTCGACCATGACGCCGGCGCCGAGCGCTTCGCGGCGCTCGCGCCGGATCGCCTTGCGTTTGCGCGAGGCGAGCGCTCCCAAAAAATCGTCGAAGGAGCCATAAGCCTCGTTGAACCAGTGGAACTGCTGGTCGGTGCGCAGCAGCAGGCCCTGCCCGGCTAGCCGTTCGCCCTCGTCGGGCGGTAGGAAGGTGAGGTGGATCGAGGACGCCCGCGTCTCGGCGCGCAACGCGCGCAAGCCCTCGACGAGCGCGCGCTCCACGGCGGTCCGGTCCGCTCCGGTGGAGACGAGCAGGCGCGGTCCCGTGACGGGAGTGAAGGGCACGCTGACCTGAAGCTTCGGATAATAGCGCCCGCCGGCCCGCATGTACGCCTCGGCCCAGGCGTGGTCGAAGACGTACTCGCCCTGCGAATGAGTTTTGAGATAGCTCGGAGCGGCCCCGACCAAACTGTCCTGCGCGGTCTCGACCAGAATGTGCGCCGGCGTCCAGCCGCTGCGGCCGCCGACGGAGCCCGAGTCTTCGAGGGCGGAGAGAAATTCGTGCGAGATGAAGGGATTGTACGTCTCGGGCCGGTCTCGACCGTCAGCCAGGCGGGGCGGGGCCGAAGGCGCCGGGTTGGCGCAGGCGTTCCAGGCGTGCGCCGGCACGGCGTTCAGGCTGGTCGCGACCTTGATGCGGACATCGGGCACGGCAGGACAATCGATCCCTCGCGTCGCAGCGCGACACGCGCCACTTATGGCTTGCGCCGGTTCGCGGCAAGCCGCGCCGTCACGCCGGCCGAAAACCTTCGAAAACCATCTGATCGGCATGGGCGGCGGCACGCTGGCGGTCCGCCTCGGTGCGGACCGTCCATGTCATCACGGGCAGGCCGGCGAGGAGACGGGACAGGAACGGCGCGGCGCAGGGCAGGTCCCCGACGCGCCAGGACAGGAAATCGGGCCGGGTCTCGTCGAAGTGGAGCAGGTTGGCGAGCGACCGTTTCGTCTCGGCGTCAAGATTGTCCCATTCGGGGTGCTCGTAGCGGCTCTCGGCGACGATGCCGCGCGGGATGTCGGGGGCGAGCCGGCGCACGGCCGCCGTCACGGAGGGGTCGAAGATTTCAAGGCCGCCGGGCCCGGCATAAGCCGAGATGACGTTCGACCGTGCGCTGCGTCAGCCGTGGGTCGCCGTCGAAGCGGCTCTTGACTTCGATCACGAGCGGAACGCGGCCCGCGATGCGGCCGAGGACCGTCGCAAGCGTCGGGATGCGGTCCTGCGTCCCGCTGATCGCGATCCCGGTCAGGTCCGCGGCGCGGCGCTCCCGCACGGGCCGCGCTCGGGCGTGAGCCGGTCGAGGGTGAAATCGTGGAACACCACCGCCTCACCGTCGGCCGTGTCCTGCACGTCGCACTCGATCGCGTACCCGGCCGCGATGGCGGCCTCGGCCGCGGATAAGGTGTTTTCGACAATGCCGGCGGCGCGGTCGTGCAGGCCGCGGTGCGCGATCGGCCGGGCGACGAGCCAGGGGAGCGCATCATGGACGCGCGGTCATCGCACCTCGAACATGGCCTCGACCTCGACGGCCGCGTCGAGCGGCAGTTCGGCGACCCCGATGGTCGAGCGGGCGTGCCGGCCCCGCTCGCCGAACACGGCGACAATCAGGTCGGAGGCTCCGTTCATCACCGGCGCCAGCGCCGCGAAGGTCGGGACGGCGTTGATGAAGCCGCCGAGACGCACGCAGCGCACGACGTCGTCCCAGTCGCCGACAGCGCTCTTGAGCAAGGCAAGGATGTTGACGGCGCACAGCCGCGCGGCCGCCTGACCGGCCTCCATCGAAACCTCGGCCCCGAGCTTGCCCGTGTGGGCGTCGCCGAGCGTGCCGTCCGGCCCAAAGCAAAGCTGCCCCGATAGGATCACCAAGTTGCCGGTGCGGACGAAGGGAACGTAGTTCGCCACCGGAGCGGCGGGCGTCGGCAGGGCGATGCCGAGTTCAGCAAGCTTCCGATCCACCGTGCTCATGCGGTCCTCCCGTTGTCGCTCAGCGTTGTGGCGGATCGCCTCAGGGGGCGCAAGAGCGTCGTCGTTGCGCGGATCGAAGCCGTTGCCTATTTTCGCCCGCTGGCTCAGGGAGAGTTCATGAAGGCCGTTTCAATTGCCTTGGCTGCGCTGTTGGCGCCGGTCTTGGCGAGCCGCTCGGCGGCCGAGGACGCGGTGCGGCTCGCGCCGCACCGGGCCGTCTATGATCTCTCGCTCGCCAAGAGCACGGGATCGCGCAGCGTCGAGAGCGCCCGCGGACGCATCGCCTTCGATTTCACCGGCGACGCCTGCGCGGGCTACGCGCTCAAGTACCGGCAAGTCACGATCATGGAGAGCGCCGAGACGGGCGAGCGGACCTCGGACCTGCGCACCGCTACGATCGAGGACGGCGAGGGCAAGGCGTTCCAGTTCAAGACGGACTCCGACTCCGGGTCGAAAAAGGAGGCCGTCGAAGGGCAAGCCGAGCGTCGCGGCGACGCGGGCATCGCCGTGCGCCTGAAGCAGCCGAAGCGCGACAGCTTCACGTTCGACGGCGAAGCCGTGTTCCCGACGGCGCATATGAGGCGGCTGGTCGAGGCGGCGCGCGCGGGTCAGACGACGCTGACCGTCAAGGTTTTCGATGGTTCCGAGGACGGGCGCAAGATCTACGACACCCTCGCCGTCATCGGGCGGCGGATCGAGCCGGGCCATGGGAACGCGCTCGAAGCCGCGGCCCACCAGGAAGGACTTGCGAAGCTGGCGCGCTGGCCGGTCACGTTGAGTTACTTCACGCCGGGCGAGGGCGAACGCACGCCGGTCTACGTGCTGTCGTTCGACATGTACGAGAACGGGGTGAGCCGGGCGCTGTTGCTCGACTATGGCGATTTCGCGCTGAAGGGCGAGATGCAAAAGCTTGACCTGTTGCCCGAATCGGCATGTCGGCGCTGAGCGGATCGCGTCAGGGCCGCGACGCCGGACAGACGATCTTCCCTTGTCAGTTGAGAGACCCTGTCAGCGTTGAGGCGGGCGGAACGCGAGGCCCTTCTGCACCGCCGCCGGCCCGAACTTTTCGCGAAGCCGGTCGATGGCGGCCTCGCGCTCGACCTCGCGGCGCACCTTCGGGTCCGCGAGGTCGCCACGGTCGGCTTCCGCCGCATCGCACAGGTCCGATCCGCCGATGCCGATCAGCCGGAAGGCGGCGCCGTCGCATGCTTCGCGCAGCATGAGTTCGGCCGCTTCGAACAGGCGGCCGGCCAGCTGCGTCGCCGGCAGGCCGGAGCGGGTGCGGGTCCGCAGCCGGAACGAAGAATCCTTCAGCTTCAGGGTCACGCTGCGGGCCGCCAAGCCTGAGCGCTTGAGGCGGCCGGAAACCCGCTCGGTCAGACGCCACAGGATCGGCCGCAACGCCTCGAACGCACGCAGGTCCGTCTCGAAGGTGGTTTCGGCCGAAAGGCTCTTCGTCTCGCGCTCCGGCCGCACGGGCCGCGGGTCCTCGCCGCGCGCGAGACCCGCCAGCCGCGAGGCGTCCCGGCCGAGGATGCGGGCGAGATCCCCGGCGCGCGCTTCGCGCAGGTGGCGCACCAAGGTGACGCCGATCTTCGCCAGCCGCGCCTGAGCCGCAGCGCCGACGCCCGGCACGATCCCGATCGGGCATTCCCCCAGAAACGTCTCGGCCTCCCGCCGTCCGATGATCGAGAAGCCGCGCGGCTTTTCGAGGTCCGAGGCGATCTTGGCTAGGAACTTGTTGTACGACAGCCCGACCGACACCGTGATGCCGATCTCGTCTTCGACCCGCCGCGCAAAGCGCACGAGGGCCGCGGCCGGGCTGGCGTGGTGCAACGCGCTCGGTGCCCGAGAGGTCGAGGAACGCCTCATCGATCGAGACCGGCTCGACCAGCGGGGTCAACTCCCGCATGAGCCGCCGGACCTCGCGGCCGACGCGGCCGTACTTCTCGATGTCCGGCCGGATCACGACGGCATGCGGGCACGCTTTCAGGGCCTTGAACATCGGCATCGCCGAGCGCACGCCATAGGTGCGCGCGAGGTAGCACGCCGTCGCGACGACGCCGCGCTTGCCGCCGCCGACGATGACGGGCTTGTCGCGCAGGGCTCGGATCGTCGCGCTTCTCGATCGCGGCGAAGAAGGCGTCGCAATCGACATGCGCGATCGCGAGCGCGTCGCGTTCCGGGTGGGCCAGCAGGCGAGGGGAGCCGCAGGGCCGCAGCGGCTCCCGTCTGCGGACGCTCCGCGGACGCGCCGCAATCGCGGCAGAGAGGAGGGGCGACCGGCATGCGCGTCATTCGTTCGGTCGAGGGCGCCAGAAGCTCCCGCGCCGCCATGATCGTCTCCGGCTTTGCGGCGAGTCGCCTGGGCGAGGCCGACGAGAAGCGCCTCGTCGCCGCGACATGATCGAGCACGGCCGCCAAGAAGCCTGGCGACCGGCCGCCGGCGCGGATCGTGCCGGGCGTCAAGGCCCGGACACCGCGAGAAAGCGCGTGAGCCGCTCCGTCGGCGGCGAGGAAGGCAGCGCCTGGACGGCCAGATCCTCGGCCTCGGCAGCGGCCGATCGGGCGCGTGAACGCATTGGTCGAGCTGGGAGTTTGCCTTTCATCAAGAGGTTTTTGCTAAAGCATCATCGGACGGGGGCGAGCGCAGGAAGGGCGAATGCCATCTCTTCGGCCTCGACGGGACGAGCGATCATGAAGAAAACCGTGCTCATCGTTGAGGACAACGAACTCAACATGAAGCTCTTCAACGATCTCCTGGAGGCGCATGGCTACGCCACCCTGAAGACGGCAACGGCATCGAGGCGATCGAACTCGCCCGCGCGCACAAGCCCGACCTGATCCTGATGGACATCCAGCTGCCCGAGGTCTCCGGCCTCGAGGTCACGAAGTGGCTGAAGGAGGACGACGAGCTGAAGTCCATCCCGGTCATCGCCATCACCGCCTTCGCCATGAAGGGCGACGAGGAGCGCATCCGGGAAGGCGGCTGCGAGGCCTATCTCTCGAAGCCGATCTCGGTCGCGAAGTTCCTGGCAACCGTCCGCACCTATCTCGGCGACGCTGAGCTGAGGAGATCCCGCCTAGAGCCTTTTCCGGCGAAAGCCTGCCCCGGACGCGATCCGAAACGGACCCGGTTCGCCGTCGAAACCGCGACACATGAAAGCTGAGAGCCGATTTCCCCTCAGGGGAAAACGGCTCTAAGTCAAGGAGACCCCATGACCGCCCGCGTCCTCGTCGTCGACGACATCTTCCCGAACGTCAAGCTGCTCGAGACGAAGCTGAGCGCCGAGTATTTCGACGTCGTCACCGCGATGAACGGCCCCGACGCGCTGGCGATCTGCGAGCAGGGCCTGTGCGACATCGTCCTCCTCGACGTCATGATGCCTGGCATGGACGGCTTCGAGGTCTGCCGGCGGCTCAAGAACGCGCCGCTGACGGCGCATCTTCCGGTCATCATGGTGACCGCGCTCGACCAGCCCAGCGACCGGCTGAAGGGGCTCGACGCCGGCGCCGACGATTTCCTGACGAAGCCGATCGACGATACCGCGCTGCTGGCGCGCGTGCGCAGCCTCGTGCGCCTGAAGGCGGTGACGGACGAGATGCGCACCCGCGCCATGGCCTCGCGCGATTTCGGCATCGGCGATCCGTTCGCGGCAGCGGCCGCGGAGACCGGGCTCAACGCCGCATCCTGCTCGTCGACGACCGCGCGAGCTCCTATGAGCGGCTCGCCGCCGCGCTCGGGCAGTACCACCGCGTCGAGGTCGAGCGCGATCCGCACCAGGCGCTGATCAGGGCCGCCGAGGGCACCTTCGAGCTCGTCCTCGTCAGCCTCGACCTCGCAAGGCTTCGACGGCCTGCGCCTGTGCAGCCAGCTGCGCTCGCTCGACCGCACCCGCAACGCCGCCGTGCGTCATGATCGCCGAGGCCGACGACAGGGCCCGCATCCTGCGCGGCCTCGATATCGGCGTGCACGATTACCTCGTGCGTCCGGTCGACCGCAACGAGCTCGTCGCGCGCGTCCGCACCCAGGTGCGGCGCAAGCGCTTCGCGGAGCGCTTGCGCGACAGCGTGCAGACCTCGATGGAGCTCGCCGTCACCGACCCGCTGACCGGGCTGCACAACCGGCGCTACCTCGACAGCCATCTCGGCGGCGCTGTTCGAGGAGGCGGCGTCGCGCGGCCGGCCGATCGCCGTGCTGCTCCTCGACATCGACCGCTTCAAGGCGATCAACGACTCCTATGGCCACGACGCCGGCGACGAGGTGCTGCGCGAGTTCGCGGCCGGGTCCGGGCGCACACCCGCGGCATCGACGTCGTGGCCCGCTACGGCGGCGAGGAGGTCGTGGTGCTCGATGCCGGACACGCCGCTCGACGGCGCGCGAGGCCGTCGCCGAGCGCATCCGGCGAGCGGATCGGAGCGACGCCTTTCCCGATCCATCGCGGGACGCGGGCGATCCCGGTGACCGTCTCGATCGGCGTCGCGGCCCGCGAGGCCGGCGACACAACGGCCGGCGAGATGCTGAAGCGCGCCGACCTTGCCCTCTACCGGGCAAAGCGGCAGGGCCGCGATCGCGTGGTCGCGACGGCGGCGTAGCGCTTCGCCTGTCATTCCAGGGCGGCCTGAAAGGCCGAGCCCGACCCGAGGGACGGCGCGCAGCGACGAGCGCGGCGCTTCGGGTCAGGTTCGACGCACAGCCTGCGGTCGGGTCGGCCAAAGGCCCGTCCGGAATGGGGACGGGCGTCCTCATAGCCCTAACGTTTAACCTTTACAAGGATTTAACATGGCGATAGGCCGCCAGGGGCTTGCCTTGGCCGTAGGACCCGGTACCCTCGGATCATCAGAGCGCGACGGACGAAGAAGTCCGAAGCGCCCGAATTGCCCTCAGGATGCTCAGGTCCGCCGCATCTCCTGGGTTTCCAAGGGCAAGGCCGGTCGGGAGCGGTTCGTGGCCTCCTCATCGTCGCTTCCGGCCGGCCACCTTTTGGACAACGACGAGCGCCGGATCGGCGCTCGTCGCGACCCGGCCGCAAGGGCGCCGCGGCCCAATTCTCGTTGCGTCGCTTATCGCGGTGACAAGGGCCCGGCGATGGCCTGCACGGGCCTGCCGCGGCTCATCAGCATGGCGGCGGCCGAGCGCTCCGGATCGCGCTCGAAGCGGGTGCGCAACCAGACCGCGAGGAACTTGACGTACTCGGACGCCAGCAGTCTGGCGGAACTCGGGCTTCGCCACCAAGCCTCGGGCGTGACCGACGACGTGACGACCGCATAGGGCGTCTTGCGCACGCCCGGCAGCACGTGATCGAGTTCGATCAAGGTCCGCGGCATGTGATAGTTCGAGGTCACCACGATCAGGGACTGAAACCCGTTCTCCCGCACCCAGCGCCGGGTCTCGATGGCGTTGCCGATCGTGTTGCGGGCCCGGTAATCAAGGTCGACGCAGCACTCGAACAGGCGGCGCTGCCCAGGGTTGAGGCGGGCGATCTCGCTCCGGCTCGTGTGCTCGTTCACCCCCGTGATGAGCAGGCGGTTGGCGTAGCCTCTCGCCAGGAGATCGATCGCGTCGCCGATCCGCTGAGAGCCTCCCGTCAGGGCGACGATGCCGTCGCTGCGGCCTTGAGGGGGTTGCTCGAAGCGTTCGAGCGAGTCACGAAGGCGAGGAAACCGACCGCCGCAAGCGTGAAACAGCCGAACCGGCAAGGGCCGCACGTTTAAGTCTCCGCGTCAACCGAAGACGCCGGGCGTTGTCTGGAAACCACGATCTCGGCTGCGGCCACGCACGGCTGACGGACGCGTCCGTCGCGCCCGGTCCCGTCATGGTCCGCACTCGCATACTCATGCCGCCCAAGCGTATGGGAGATTGCGGCAGCGAAGAGGCAAACCCTGGTCGGCACGCGAAGAATTATGCGTTGCCGCTTAAGAAACGCCTAACGGTCAAACGTGATACGATCCCCGCGGTGCCCGCCACGAGCAGCGCGATCACAATGACCAGAGCATAGCCCCGCCAGCCGATCTCGAATGCCCCGAACAGCGCCTCGATCTCGTCGCCGGCGGGACTGGCGCGCCAGGATGCGGACGCAAGGCCGAACGCGGCGATAAGTGCAAGAGCGGCGCCTCCGCCAAGGAGGCTGCCTCTCAGGCCAAGCCTAAAGAAACGGCGCCGGAACTCGCGGGCGATGAAACTGTCGCCCGCGCCGACGAAATGGAGCACCTCGACCACCTCGCGGTTGCCCGCCATGGCGCCGCGGGTCGCGAACGTGACCGCGAGCGCGGTCGCAACGAGCACGAGCAGCATCAGCCCGACCCCGGCGCCCACGATGGCGTTGGCCATGGTCGAGAGTCGCGAGAGCCAAACGCCGTGGTCGTCGAGGCTGGCGCCCGGCACACGCTCGAAGGCCCGCCCGCAACGCAGCGAAATCAGGCGCGGCGTCCTTGTCCAGCTTCAGGACGATGAGGCGCGGCACGGGAAGGTCGCCGAGATCGAGCCCGGCGCCGAGCCAGGGCTCCAGCAGCCGCTCCGATTCCGCCTTCGGGTACGATGCGGACGCCTGCGACGCCCGCCGCGCCGCGCGCCAGGTCAGCCGCGCTGCGCAACGTCCGTCTCGATATCTCGCTGGAGGGTCGGCCGGACCTGGATCGTCACCTCGTGGGCGACCGTCGGAGCGCCACTCCGCCGAACTCGCGGCGACGAGTTCGGCCGCGCCGGCGCAGAGCGCCGCGAGAAACGTCAGGATGGCGATCACGCCGGCAAGCGCCCGGCTCGCCGCCGAGTCGACCGGCACGAGCGGCGCGTTGCGTCCGAGCGTCGGCAGGGACTCGGGTGCGGCGGCTGGGCTCGCGGAGACCTGGCCGGCGGGGTCCGGCGTTCCGGCCGGGCGGGATTGCACGGTCTGGTCAGGCATCGATATGCAGCCGGCCGTCGCCGAGGACGAGGCGGCGGGCGTCGAACTGGTCCATGAGGCCGAAATCATGGGTCGCAATCACGATCGAGGTTCCGAGCCGGTTCAACTCGATGAAGAGGCGCAGCAGACGGCGGGCGAGCGACGGATCGACGTTGCCGGTGGGCTCGTCGGCCAGCAGAAGCTCCGGCCGCGACGATCACGGCGCGGGCGATGGCGGCGCGCTGCTTCTCCCCGCCCGACAGCACCGGCGGCAGCGCATGCATGCGCTCGCCCAGGCCCACCCAGCGCAAGAGTTCGACCACCTCGTCGCGATAGCTCGCCTCGTCCTTGCCCTGGACCCGCAACGGCAGCGCGACGTTCTCGTACGTCGTCAGATGGTCGAGAAGCCGGAAATCCTGGAAGACGATCCCCATGCGCCGCCGCAGGCCAGTGAGCGCCTGGCCGGAAATCCGGCCGACCTCCTCGCCGAAGAGCGAGACGAGCCCCCGCGTGGGCCTGATCGACAGGAGGATCAGGCGCAGGAGGGTGGTCTTGCCGGCGCCCGACGGCCCGGTGAGAAATTGGAACGAGCGCGGTTCGATCGAGAACGTCAGATCGCGCAGCACCTCCGGCCCCAGGCCGTAGCGCATGCCGACGCTTTCGAAATGCACAATCGGCGTACCGGCGTCAGCTCCCTTGGCCGTCATGATCGTTTACGCATCGTTAACCAAACTGGCATGAGGAATAGCCGTGTTGGGCCGGGCCGCGCCGGCTGGACCGATTTGCCATGCTGACCGTCTGCCTGTCCTGCACAAGCGAATACGCGATCGATCCGGCTTGCATCGAGGCGGATGGCCGCAGGAGGCGCTGCGTGCCTGGTTTCAAGGCTCCCGAGAAGTCCCGCGTCTCTCACGATGACCCGATCCCGATGACCCTATCCGATGGGAGCGCGACGCCAATGCCGGACCTCGAACGAGACTTTGTCTCCGTCAAGGCGCGCGCGACGCGCTGGCCGTACAACGCGCGGGCGGAGCGGCGCAAGCCGGTCCCGCTCCGCAGAATGGGCTTGGGGCATCCCCATCGCGCGAGGGCGGCGCAGGCTCATGCGGGCCCTGGCGGCTTCGCCGCGCCGGGCGGATCGCAACCAACGCGGCCGATGGCGCGTTCCTCGTCGTGGAGGGCGAGACTGCGTCCGTCGCCGGGCGCCGCGCCGCTCCACGGGTCGGCCGGTTCCCGTTGGTTTCGCTTCGGCTCAGGATGCTTTATCGCCGCCCGCCAAGCGCCCTAAAACGTTGTGATGTTGATGAGCGAGTCCCCGCGCGTGCGCGTTCTGTTCGACGAAGCATCCATAGCCCGCCGCAATGAGGAGATGGCGCGGTCGGTTGCGGCCGCCGAGCCCAAGGATTTTCTCGTCGTCGCGGTGTTGAAGGGCAGCTTCATGTTCGCCGCGGATCTCATTCGCGCGTTGCACCGCGCGGGGTTGAGGCCGCAGGTCGAGTTCATCCACCTGTCGAGCTACCGGGCCGCCACGGCGTCCTCGGGCCAGGTCGCAATCCTGCGCGACGTGGAGAGCGACGTGCGCGGGCGCGACGTGCTGCTCATCGACGACATCCTCGAGTCCGGCCGCACCCTGGTGTTCGCCAAGGACCTTCTGATGGCGCGCGGCGCGCGGCGCGTGCTCACCGCCGTGCTGCTCGAAAAGCCCGGCAAGCGCGCCGTGGCGATCAAGGCCGATTTCGTCGGCTTCACCTGTCCCGACCTGTTCGTCGTGGGCTACGGCATGGACATCGCCCACTCCTACCGCCAACTGCCGTTCGTGGGCGTCGTCGAGTACGGCGAAGCGCATCCCGACCTCTTCGATACGGCTTGACCGATGGCCCGCATTCTCCTTGTGGATGATGAAGAGCCCATTCGCGGCCTGCTCAAGCGCGGGCTCGAAATGGACGGCCACACCGTCGCCACGGCGGCTGACGGCGGCGACGGCCTCGACCGCCTGATGCATGCGGAGGGCGCCTTCGATCTTCTCCTCACGGACATTCGCATGCCCGTCATGGACGGCATCGCGCTGGCGCACGCGGCGAAGCGCGATCATCCCGACCTCGTCATCCTGCTGATGACCGGCTTCGCCGACCAGCGCGAGCGCGCGGCCGACTTGCGGCCCATCGTAGCCGACGTGCTGACGAAGCCGTTCTCGCTCGCCGACGCGCGCGCGGCGGTCGCGCGCGCCTTGCCGCTCACGGCTTGAGCCGCCAGACCGCGGCGTTCAGGACCGTTGCGAACGGCGACCCACGCGGCATGGGGCGCGAGGAGCGCCGCCGCGGGGCGGGTCGAGCGTCACCATGTATGCCTCCCGAGCGCCGTCCAAGCCGGGCCGACGTCTGCTCAAGGGCCGAAAGTACGATTTTCAGGAGGTTCCGTCATGCCGCGCTGGTCGAAGCGCAGCCTCGCCGCGCAGGCGATGGGGAGCGTCGATCCGGTCACGAAGGCCGTCGTGCCGCCGATCCATGTGGCGACGACCTATGTCCGGGACGACGACAACGCCTATTCGTCGGGCTACGCCTACGGCCGGCCCGACAACGCCACCGTGCGCCAGGCCGAGGCCGTGATCGCCATGCTGGAGGAGGCGGAGGCCGGCGCGCTGCTGTTCGCCTCCGGCATGGCGGCGGCCACGGCGGTCTTTCAGGCGCTCGACCCGGGCGATCACGTGGTCGCCCCGAAGGTCATGTACTGGGCCCTGCGCGACTGGCTGCCGACCGAAGCCGCGCGCTGGGGCTTGGCGGTCGAACTCGTCGACACGGCCGATCTCGACGCCTTGCGCGCGCGCGGTCCAGCCCGGCCGCACCAAGCTCGTCTGGGTCGAGACGCCCGCGAACCCGCTCTGGACCGTCACCGACATCGCCGGCGCGGCCGAGATCGCGCACGCCGCCGGGCGCGCGCCTCGCCGTCGATTCGACCGTGCGCCTCGCCCGCGCATACGCGCCCGCTGGCGCTCGGGGCCGACCTCGTCATGCACGCGGCGACAAAAGTCCTGAACGGCCACTCCGACGTGGTCGCGGGCGCGCTCGCGGCGGCGCGGGCCGACGCTTTCTGGGAGCGGATCGTCGCGCATCCGCGCGGGCCAGGGCGCGATCCTCGGTCCGTTCGAGGCCTATCTGCTGATGCGCGGCATGCGCACGCTCCACCTTGCGCGCCGCGGCTCAGGCGCAAACCGCCCTGGCCCTCGCGGAGCGGCTGGCGAGCACATCCGCGCGTCGCCCGCGTGCTCTACCCTGGCTTGCCGACGCATCCCAGGCCACGACGGTCGCGGCGCGGCAGATGGAGGGCGGATTCGGGTCGATGCTGTCGATCCAGGTTGCGGACGGCGAGGCCGCCGCGATCGAGGCCGGCGGCGCGGGTGGAGCTTTGGAAGCGCGCCACCTCGCTCGGCGGCGTCGAAAGCCTGATCGAGCACCGCGCGTCCGTCGAAGGGCCGGGCTCGCCCTGTCCGCCGGACCTGCTGCGTCTGTCGGTCGGGATCGAGGACCCGGACGACCTGTTCGACGACCTCGACGCGGCGCTCAGGGCGGCGCGCCGCTGACCGTCGTTTTTGGGCGCGGGCTTCAGCCCGCAAGCCTGGACTCATGAACACTCTCCCTTGTCATCACCGGGCGCCTGCCCCGGACTTGATCCGGGGTGTCCCGGTGATCCCGATGTGGAGAGCGCTGCGCCCTGCTATCGGGATGGCCGGAACAAGTCCGGCCATGACACGGGAGAGGATCGTAGGCGTGCGTCGTCGCCTCGCGGCCGCTTGGCGCAAGGTTCTGGTCGAGGACTGATGCATGTCAAAGAGCGGACCTCATGCTGTGATGAGGGAGCGGGACGCCAGGTCGCCAGCTCTCAAGTGTATAGGATGCCAGCTTGCTGGCGTCCCGCCCGGCGATTTCGGTTCGTCCCGGCCCCGCACTCCTGCCTTGGCGCATCGCCTACCGGGCTTTCGCCGTCTCGGCTCCTCACCTTAGCCTTACGCTGGTCCTGCCAGAGCTCTGCCGTAGTACGGAGCGGGCGGGCCTCTGGGGAACACGCACGCCATCGCTGGCGCGAGCGCTCCTGCGCCGGTCCGACCTGAGCCCTCCACCGGGGAGCCGCGCCGCAGGCGCCGCCTCTCCTCCGCCTCCGCGATCCGGCGCGCGACGGCTCCCTCGGAGGAGGAGAGTGACGCCGCCTCTAGATGAATAATCCTAGACTGTCAAGAAATTTTTACTACGCAACGGCCGCCGCTGCTGAGCCATTGAGCGTCATCCATGCCGCAACGAGCCCAGCCTTCCGCGGACCTCGTTGGCGAGGGCCGGGGTGAGGCGGTCGTCAGCGCGCCGCCTTGCGAGCCGCTGGCCGCTTCGGAGCCGGGGGCGTCGCCTCCGCCCGGCGCTCGAGCGAGCGGTCCACCACGCGCACGATGTCGGCCATGATGGCGTCAAGGGCGTAGTGCTTCGGGGTGTAGACCGCCGCCACGCCCAGGTTGCTCAACACGTTCTCGTCCTCGGCCGAGATGATGCCGCCGACTACGACGGGAATGTGGTCGAGGCCCTCGAGCCGCAGGCGCGCCTTGACCTCGCGCACGAGCGGCACGTGCGAGCCGGAGAGGATCGACAGGCCGATCACGTGCGCGCCCGTCTCGCGCGCCTTGGCGACGATCTCGGCCGGCGTCTGGCGGATGCCGTCGTAGGTCACCTCCATGCCGACGTCGCGGGCGCGCAGCGCGATCTGCTCCGCGCCGTTGGAGTGGCCGTCGAGGCCGGGCTTGCCGACGACGAGCCGCGGCGTCGCGCCGAGCCTTTGGCCGAGGTCGGCCACCATGAGCCGGATTTCTTCCGCCGCCCCGGCGGTCACGGTTTCGGGCGTGACGCCCGTCGGCGCGCGGTATTCTCCAAAAATGCTCCGCAAGGCTTCGCCCCACTCGCCCGTGGTGACGCCCGCCCGGGCAGCGGCGATCGAGGCCGGCATGATGTTGCGGTCCTCGCGCGCCGCCGCCTCCAGGTCGGCCAGCGCGGCCTGGGCGGCTTCTTCGTCGCGCCGCGACCGCCAGGCCCGGATGCGGTGCGCCGCCTCCATCTCGACCGTCTCGGGCACGGTCAGGATCGAGCCCTCGCCCGTGGCGAGCGGCGACGGCTCGGTTTCGGTGAAGCGGTTGACCCCGACCACGATCTGCTCGCCGGCCTCGATCGCGGCGACGCGGCGCGCGTTCGACTCGACCAGCGCGCGCTTCAGCGCGCCCGTTTCGAGGGCTGCGATCGCCCCGCCCATGGCGTCGATGCGGGCCAGTTCCGCCCGCGCGGCCTCCTTCAACTCCTCGACCTTGGCCTCGATCACGCGCGAACCGTCGAAGATGTCGCCGTATTCGAGCAGGTCGGTCTCATAGGCGAGAATCTGCTGCATGCGCATGGACCATTGCTGGTCCCAGGCGCGCGGCAGGCCGAGGGCCTCGTTCCAGGCCGGCAGCTGCACGGCGCGGGCCCGCGCCCGCTTCGACAGCGTCACGGCCAGCATCTCGATGAGGATGCGATAGACGTTGTTCTCGGGCTGCGGCTCGGTGAGGCCCAGCGAGTTCACCTGTACGCCGTAGCGGAACACGCGCTTCTTCGGGTCGGCGACGCCGTAGCGCTCGCGCAGGATCTCGTCCCACAACTCGGCGAAGGCGCGCATCTTGCAGATTTCGGTGATGAAGCGCAGGCCCGCGTTGACGAAAAACGAGATGCGCCCGACCGAATCGGCAAAGCTCGCCTCGTCCACCTCGCCCGAGGCGCGCACCGTGTCGAGGACGGCGCAGGCGGTCGCGAGCGCGAAGGACAGCTCCTGCACCGGCGTCGCGCCGGCTTCCTGCAAGTGATAGGAGCAGACGTTCATCGGGTTCCACTTCGGAACCTCGCGGGTCGTGAACAGGATCACGTCCTTGGTGAGCCGCATGGAGGGCGCGGGCGGGAAGACGTAGGTGCCGCGCGACAGGTACTCCTTGATGATGTCGTTCTGGGTCGTGCCTTGCAGGACGGCGCGGGACGCGCCCTGCTCCTCGGCGGCGGCGAGATAGAGCGCCAGCAGCCAGGGCGCCGTCGCGTTGATGGTCATCGAGGTGTTCATCGAGGCCAAGGGGATGCCGTCGAAGAGCGCCCGCATGTCGCCGAGATGCGCGATCGACACGCCGACCTTGCCGACCTCGCCGCGCGCCAGTTCGTGATCGGGGTCGTAGCCCGTCTGCGTCGGCAGGTCGAAGGCCACCGACAGCCCGGTCTGCCCCTTGGCGAGGTTCTTCCGGTAGAGCGCGTTCGACTCGGCCGCCGTCGAATGCCCCGCATAGGTGCGGATGATCCAGGGCTTGTCGCGCTGGCTGAGCGGCCTGTTCATGGGATCGGTCCTGTCCAAACCATCGGATCGGTGCAAATGCACCAAATCAGGCGTCCGATGCAACAACGCCAGAAGCCGCGCTGGCGCGCCGACTCCTCGGATTCCCGCCGCCCGGCGCTCAAGCCGGGTTCGGCAGGGCAGGGCGCAGCCGCTCGCGGGCGGCCTGCGAACCTTTCGCAGCGCCCGAGACGGTCACGGCGACGATCGTGATCGCGCCGCCGGCCAGGACGTCGACCACGTAATGCCCGCCTTCCGTGATCGTGGAAGCCAGCATCAGAGCATCAAGCCCCGCCACGGGCCCTAGAAGCCACCAATCGCGGCGCACCGCATGGACGACGAGCAGGGCGATCGCCGTATGGAAGGAGGGAAACGTGACGATCCCAGCCATGTGGTCGAGATCGATGATCCGCGTCGATCCGGCGCGAAGCTGCGCCAGCACGTCGGCGGGCGTCGCCCCCGTCAGCTTCAAATTCAAGAAATCTTGATTGCCGAGGAGGGACGCGGGTCCGAGAGCCGGAACCAAGGCGCTGATCGTGGTGGTGAGCGCGCCGGCGATCAGGAACGCGAGCAGAAAGGCGTCGAGATCCTTGGGCCGGTTCCGCAGCGCGAGGAACATCACGATGCAGGCGATCTGGGCCGTATGGGTCTGGTAAGCCAACTCGAGCAGGCTCGCCAGACCCGGCCATTGGTCGAGGGCGTGCATCACGGCGGACCAGTCGAACCCGAGAGCGCGATCGAACGCCAGAAGCTCCCGATCGCGCAGGGGCGCGTCCGCCATGGCCGTCAGGTAGCTCAGGAAGCCGACGCCCGCTCCCATGATGCAGACGACGATCAGGCTGTCCGTGAGAAGAATCGAGTCGGACGTGATCGCGGAAGCGGACATGCTCATACAGCCGGACCGCCATCATCAAGGCGAGCACGTATGAAGCCTTTCCGAGGACGAGCGTGACGTCCGCTCGCCAAGCCCAGAGGCAGCAGCCCAGAAGCAGGACGACGCCAGCGGCAGCCGAGACGGGCAGCGGCCATCCGCTTGCAGTCACAGAGGATTTGAGTCGGAGCGTCATCGGACAGGGCCTTTTCCGGATCGTGCGGTCGGCGCGGGATCGCCGATCGTGCGCGGCCTTTGATTGCGAAACCTTGAACGGGACCGGGCCAACTTGTTCGAGGGGATGACGCCGTCTATCGAAGAGGGCGGCTTCCATCCCCGGCGCTGATTGATTCACGCTTCGGAATTGCGGTTCCGCGGGATGCTCGCTAATGGTCGCGGCAAACGCTTCCACACCGAGGATGCATCATGACTGCTCAGGCGCTCCGTAAAGCCGATACGCCGAAGGACCTTTACGAACTCGGCGAAATCCCGCCGCTCGGCCACGTGCCCGAGAAGATGTACGCCTGGGCGATCCGCAAGGAGCGGCACGGCCCCCCCGAGGAGGCGATGCAGATCGAGGTCGTGCCGACGTGGTCGATCGGCGACGACGAGGTGCTCGTGCTCGTCATGGCGGCGGGCGTCAACTACAACGGCGTCTGGGCGGCCCTCGGCCAGCCGGTCTCGACCTTGGAGGGGCACAAGCACCCCTACCACGTCGCCGGGTCCGACGCCTCCGGCATCGTCTGGGCTGTCGGCGCGAAGGTGAAGCGCTGGAAGGTCGGCGACGAGGTCGTGGTCCACTGCAACCAGGACGACGGCGACGACGAGGAGTGCAACGGCGGCGACCCGATGTTCTCGCCCTCGCAGCGCATCTGGGGGTACGAGACGCCGGACGGCTCCTTCGCCCAGTTCTGCCGGGTGCAGTCGCGCCAGCTCATGCACCGCCCAAAACACCTCACCTGGGAGGAGGGCGCCTGCTACACGCTGACGCTGGCCACCGCCTACCGGATGCTGTTCGGGCACCAGGGCCATCGCCTGCGGCCCGGCCACAACGTGCTGGTGTGGGGCGCCTCCGGGGGGCTCGGCGTGTTCGGCGTGCAGCTCTGCGCGGCCTCGGGCGCCAACGCCATCGGCGTCATCTCGGACGAGTCGAAGCGCGACTACGTGCTCCACCTCGGCGCCAAGGGCGTCATCAACCGCAAGGACTTCAACTGCTGGGGCCAGCTCCCCAAGGTCAACTCGCCCGAGTACGCCGAGTGGACGAAGGAAGCGCGCAAGTTCGGCAAGGCGATCTGGGACATCACCGGCAAGAAGCGACGTCGACACCGTCTTCGAGCATCCGGGCGAGCAGACCTTCCCGGTCTCGACGCTGGTGGTGAAGCGCGGCGGCATGGTGGTGTTCTGCGCCGGCACCACCGGCTACAATCTCACCTTCGACGCGCGCTACGTCTGGATGCGCCAGAAGCGCATCCAGGGCTCGCATTTCGCCCACCTCAAGCAGGCGGCGGCGGCGAACCAGTTCGTCCTCGACCGGCGCATCGACCCCTGCATGAGCGAGGTGTTCCCGTGGGAGAAGATCCCGGCGGCGCACACCAAGATGTGGAAGAACCAGCACGCGCCCGGCAACATGGCGGTGCTCGTCAACGCGCCGCGCACCGGCCTGCGGACGTTCGACGACGTGCTGGAGGCGTCGCGTTAGAAAAACGCGACGCGAAACGAAGCGGGGATCGCCGCGCCGGCGAACCCCGTCGCGCTTCGCGCACCGAAGCCCATCGCAAGCCAAATCAGCGGCATTCCGAGGCGCACGCCGGCTTTCACGAGAGTTACGGCCGTCCGTCAGCCTCGCGGCGCGCCCACAAAGCGACGGCTGCGCCGATCGCGAGAAGCCAAAGCGGCGTAACGATGAAGGCGAGCGCCTGAACGCCGGTCATGGCCGAAGCCCTTTGAGAACGAACCGGGCAAGAACGTGAAGCCCGACGCCGACCAGAAAGAAGATCAGGACGCCAAGCCCCAGAGTCAATGTCTGGATCGGCACCGCGGCGACACCGAATAAGGCCGCGGCGAGCGGAGCGATCACGCCAGCCGCCATTGAAGCGCCAGCAAGCGTGTTAGCCACGACGCCGTGAGCTTCAGGCGCTCATTGCGGACGAGTTTGTCTCTTGCCTCGGGATCGGACACAGGTCGGCTATTCCTTGGCCGGATTCAGCCCGTCGATCCGGCGACCGATCGGCGTCACGGCGCCGCGACGACGTTCTCGGTCTGAACGTCCTTGAGCTTGTGCAGGCGGCGCTTCTTGGCCGCGATGATGACGCCGTTGATCTCGCCGCCGAACAGGAACATGGCGGCGAGCCAATAGAGGAACACCAGCGCGACCATCGCGGTCGCCAAGCCGCCGTAGGTCGAAACATAGGTGCCCGCGAAGCGGTCGAGGTAGGTGCCGAAGGCGAGCCCTCCGAGCAGCCAGAGCACCAGCGTGACGCCGATGCCGGGCACGATGGCGCGCCAGGAGCGCCGCCCGGCCGTGATGAACTTGTGCGCGATCACGAGCGTGCTGACGATCAGCACGGTCGCGACCGTGAGACGCGCCAGCGCCGCCGTCAGCCCGAACGGCTCCAACCCCGGCGCGAAGCTCACGAGCGTGCGCCAGAGGAGCGGACCCAGCACGACCAGGAACGCGAAGGCGAGCATCGCGAACGCGCCCAGGATCACATAGGCGATCGACTCCAGCCGCGTGACCCACCAACTGCGCGTCTCGCGCAGGTTGTAGGCGCGGTTCAGTCCGACCCGCAGGCTCTCGACGCCGCTCGACGAGAAGTAGAGCGCGAAGATCGCCCCGAAGGTCAAAACGCCGCCGCTTTGTTCGGTCAGCACACGGTGGACCTCGCCGGCGATCGGACCGGCCACCTCCTTGGGCCACGCTTCCAGAATGATGCTGCCGGCCTCGTCCGCCAGCGTCTTGGTGCCGAACAGGCCCGCCAGCGCCGTCAGGAGAATCAGGAACGGGAACATCGATGTCAGCACGGACAGCGCGATATGGCTCGCGATCGCCCAGCCGTCGTGGGCGACGAAGCGCAAGAACGCGAGCGAACAGATTTCGAGATAGAGGCGCAGGCGGGACAAAGACGGGGCTCCCGGCAGGGACATGGCGCAGACGCCCCGGCCGTGCAAGCGTGGCCGGCCGGCGACGGTCCGACGCGACATCGCGTTCCTGCCCCGACGGCGCATCTTCCCTGGCCTGCGGCTGAAAAAGGGATCAACAGCGGCGCGCCGATTGTTTATGGTGCGCCGCAATAGATCGAGACGCTCGCAACCGTTCGGAGTCCTCCATGACCGCCTTGTCCGCCGTCACTGCGCCTTCGCCCGATGTCCTGGCGCTCGCCCGACAGGCCGCCGGCGATGCCGCCGGGCTCGTCGCCGAGGCGACCCGCCGCGTTCGGGCGCGCGTCGCCGTCGATGGGCGCATCTCCCCGGATCGGCTGGAGGCCGAGCAGCAGGCGGCGCACGGGCTCGCATGGCTGTCCACCTACGCGGTCTCGGTGCGCGAACTCGCGGCCTACGCCGAGCGCATGAGCGCCGAGGGCCGGTTCGGCGAAACGGAAGAGCTTCTGACCCGCATCGGCGTCGGCGAGTACCTCGACCAGATCTTTGGAGGCATCCCGATGAGCCAGGGCGAGATCGTGCGCCCGCACGCCCTCGGCCTCGCCGGCCGGGACGCCGCCCGCTTCCGCTCCGATGCGGTCGAAACCCTCATCGACCAGGGCAACACGCCCGAGAACCGCGCCCGCCTCGTGGCCCTGATCCGGGCCGCGCAGGGCGCGCCGACCATCGGCGACGCCGGCCTCGACGACACCCTGGAGGCGATCCGCGCCGAGATGCGCCGCTTCGGCCAAGCCGAGGTCGCGCCCCACGCGCACGAGTGGCATCGCGCCAACGCCTACATCCCGATGGAGGTCATCGAGCACATGGCCGACCTCGGCGTGTTCGGCCTCACGATCCCGGAGGAGTACGGGGGCTTGGGCCTGTCCAAGATCTCCATGTGCGTGGTCTCGGAGGAGCTGTCGCGCGCCTACATCGGCGTCGGCTCGCTCGGCACCCGCTCCGAGATCGCGGCGGAACTGATCTTGGGCGGCGGGACCGAGGAGCAGAAGGAGCGCTTCCTGCCCCGCATCGCCTCCGGCGAAATTTTGCCGACCGCCGTCTTCACCGAGCCGAACACCGGCTCCGACCTCGCCTCCCTCAAGACCCGTGCGATCCGGGAGGGCGAGACGTACCGCATCCAAGGCGCCAAGACCTGGATCACGCACCCGGTCCGCGCCGACCTCATGACCGTGCTGGTGCGCACCGACCCGAACGAGCCCGGCCACAAGGGCCTTTCCATGCTGCTCGCCGAGAAGCCGCGCGGCACGGACGAAAAGCCGTTCCCGGTCGAGGGTCTCACGGGCGGCGAGATCGAGGTGCTCGGCTATCGCGGCATGAAGGAATACGAACTCGCCTTCGACGGCTTCGCGGTCCCGGCCGCCAATCTTTTGGGCGGCGTCGAGGGCCAGGGCTTCAAGCAGCTCATGCAGACCTTCGAGTCGGCCCGCATCCAGACGGCGGCGCGGGCGATCGGGGTGGCGCAATCGGCGCTCGACCTCGGCCTGCGCTACGGCGAGGAGCGCATCCAGTTCGGCAAGCCGCTCGTCGCGTTCCCGCGCGTGGCCGACAAGCTCGCCATGATGGCCGTGGAGATCCACATCGCCCGCCAGCTCACCTATTTTGCCGGCCGCGCCAAGGACGAGGGCCGGCGCTGCGACCTGGAGGCCGGCATGGCGAAGCTGTTGGCGGCCCGCGTCGCCTGGGCGGCGGCCGACAACGCCTTGCAAATCCACGGCGGCAATGGGTTTGCGCTGGAGTACCCGGTGAGCCGCGTGCTCTGCGACGCCCGCATCCTGTCGATCTTCGAGGGCGCGGCCGAAATCCAGGCGCAGGTGATCGCGCGGCGGCTGCTCGAACATCAATGACGCCATGGCCGGGCCCTGAGCCGGCCATCGACGCCCGGATGCCGCCGTGCCGATCCTATTTGGTGATTTTCACCGACACCGGGTCGCTGCCCGGAAAGGTCTCCTCGACGCCTTCGTCGAGCTTGCGGTCGAGGCTTTCCTTCGAGTTCTCGGGCAGCTTGCGATCCTTTTGCGCGTTCGTGCCGCCCTGCTGGAAGCCGGCGTTCTTGTCGCGTTTCTCTTTGTCGTCGGTCATTGGGTCCTCCCGGATCGAGAGCGATGGCTCTCCCGTGTGGGAGGATAACGCCAGCGCCCCGCCGGGGTTCAGCGGGGCGCCGAGGTGATTTGCGCCGTTCGAGACGGGCGGGCCGGGCCTCAGCCCTTGCGGCCCATGTCTTTTTCGATGCTCTGCGCCAGCTCGATGTGCTCCTGGATGCGGCCGCGGGCGAGCTTGGCCACGTTCACGGCCTCGCGGTTGCGGCTGCCGCTCTTGATGAAGTTGTCCTGGATCTGGAGCAACTCGCGGTGGCCTTGGAGCTGGCCTTGCAGGTACTCCTTGTCGAAGGCCGCGCCGGCCGACGCCTGCTGGAGCTTCTGCACCATCTCGCGGTGCTTGGCGTCCATCTGGGGCGCGGCGCCCGCGCTCGCCGTCGTATCGGCGGCGCTTCCGCTCGACGCCATGGCCGGCTCCTGCATGGAGCGCAGCACCTCGGCGAGGCCCTGCTGCTCGTCGCTCTCGAACTTAGCGAACATTTTGACGTCGGCGTTCTGCGCCTTCTGCAAGGCGATCTTGCTGGTTTCCAGCGCGACCATGCCGGTCGCCATGGTCTGCTGCATCCACTGCTGTTCGGCCTGGCTCATCTGGCCCGCAGACTGATTGTACAGGCCGCCGCCCGCCGCCGTGCCCGCGCCTTGGCCGGCCGGGGCCGTCGTCGCCGGCGCGGTGGTTTGCGCCAGCGCCAATTCGATGAGGGCGAGGGGTGCGGCGGTGACGGCCGCGAGGCCCGCCAGAACGAGTCGTCGATCCATGGGGTTTCTCCGTGGTTATGAGCGATGCGGCGCGGATGCGTGCGTGATCGAAGCCGCCGCTGCGACCCGAACGCGCGCGCGCGCAAAACGGTTTCACCTCGGCCGCGGGGAAAGACGGTTCTTCCCGTCAACCGGGCTTGTCCGACGATCCATGAGGGCCGGCGCCGGGCTGGCGCAATCCGCGCCGCTATCGTCCCGGGCGCGACCGCCTATCCGGATCGAAGTCCGAACGGAGGGCCGCGATGGCCCCGCGACCGCACACCGCACGTGTCCGCGAAACCGGGGCGACTCCACTTGGCGTCCACTTGGCGCTTACCCCGCCCGCTCGAGCGCGCGCTTCACCACCTGCTGCACCTCCTGATTCGACAGGAACAGGTCGTGGCTGATGATATTGGTGAACCCGCCGCTGTAGTCGGAGGCGTCGGCCACGCGCACGCCGAGCGCCTCCAGCTTGTCGCGCTCCGCCGCCCCGGCGCGCGCACTGCCGGCAAGCCGGCCCGAGAGGGCGAGCGCGCGGTCGTTGGTGGAGGAAATCACCGTGATCTTTCGGGCGTCGGGACCGAGGCGATCGAGGCCGCGGGCGAACAGGTCGAGGTCGATGTCGGGGGCGGCGAGCACCACCGCGCCGATGCGCGCCATGGCGGCCTCGCCGCCGGAGGCGCGCAGCATGCGCAGCGTTTCAAGGGTCAGGAGCGTTCCCATCGAGTGCGCCACGATGTGGACGCGCCCGCCGCTGGGGCTCTCGGCCAGCGCCTTCAACAGATCCTCGAAGGCGTCGCGCGACCACAGCGCGCTCTCGCGGTCGTAGCCGTAATCGAAGGTCGAGGCGGCCGAGGGCCAGGTGAACAGCGCCGTCGCGCCCGGAAACCGGATGCCCTCCGAGAGTTGCGCCGCGTTGACGGCGGCGGAGGAAAACGTTTCGCGGTAGCCGTGCACGTAAAGGAGCACGTCGCGCCCGGCCGCCGCCGCGCGAAAGCGCCGGCCGCCTCCCCGCCCTGCTGAACCCGATGCACCGACGCGACGCCCCAATCGCCCGTGACCACCGAGGCGACGCGCCCGGTGAGCGAGCGGTCGGGCGCCGAAAGCTTCGCCTCCGCGAAGGTCAGGCCCTTGCCGCGCTGCGCGCCGAACCAGGGGCTCTGGTCGGGATCGTCGGCGGCGCGCCGCGTCGTCGCGACGAGCAGGACCGGGCTCCTGTCGATCGCCGGACGCGAGCCTGTTCCGACGCTGCCCATCGACAGGCTGCTCTCAAGGCAGCCCGCGAGCGACAGGCCCAGGAGAGCCGCGCCAACCAGCCGCGCGGCCGCGCGTGGAACATGAACGGATGTCATCAGCGATGAAGCGCGATCAATTTGATGAGGGGACGGCGGCTCTAGCCGCGGCGGGTCAACGTTGGCCTGATGCGGCCGGATCGTGGCGCGGGAAAGGCGAGCCGTGCGGCAACGAACCATCTTTGATCCAGCCGCTCCGCCCGTCACATCCAGCCCTCGATGCCGCCTTTCAGAAAAATGCTCCTCCTCATCGTCACCCTGTTCTTCGCGTCCCTCGCCACGCACGCCCTCTGGTGGGTGGTGCGGGACGAACTCAGCACGACCTGGTCGCGCGCGGACTGGTCGAGCGCGAAGCTTCTGCCGAGGCCCGCCGACGCCCCGCAGGCCATGGTCCACGTCTATGCGGCGCGCACGGGCCGCTGGCGCGGGATCTTCGCTCATCACAGCTGGATCGTCGTCAAGGACAAGGGCGCGGCCCGCTACGTCCGCTACGACAAGGTCGGCTGGGGCTCGCCGGTGCGCACCGACGCGTGGCCGGCCGACGCGCGCTGGTTCGGGCACGAGCCGCAGGTGATCCTGGCGATCGAGGGCGAGGCGGCGGAGCGCCTGATCCCGCAGATCCGACGCGCTGTCGCCGAGTATCCCTACCGGGGCTTTGGCGATTACCGGGCCTGGCCGGGACCGAACTCGAACACCTTCATCGCCCACGTGCTGTCGCGGGTGCCGGCGCTGCAAGCCGCCTTGCCGCCGACCGCGATCGGCAAGGACTGGCATCCCGTGGGCGAAGTTTTGGCGCTCACGCCGAGCCGGACCGGGATTCAGCTCTCGCTCGGCGGCTACGCGGGCCTGACGCTGGGCTGGATCGAGGGCGTCGAGGTCAATGTCTTGGGCCTCGTCGCCGGCCTCGACCTGCGCCGGCCGGCGCTCAAGCTGCCCGGATGGGGGCGGATCGGCCTGAGCCCGGCCTGACCGGCATCACGCGCCATCGCGGCTGGCGAAGGCTGCCCCGGCGAAAGACGATTGGACAGCGTGGAGCGCAGCCTCCATGGGTGGGCCGATGATGCACGGCCCCGCTCCCGCTCCATCCGCCTTGCGCCCGGCGCTCGCCGGCGCGGCGGCGACGCTGTCGGGCATCGGCCTGGCCCGATTCGCCTATGTGCCGCTGTTTCCCGCCATGGTGGCGGCCGGCTGGGTCAGCGGAGCCGAGGGCGGTTTTTTGGGGGCCGTCAATCTCGCCGGCTATCTGATCGGCGTGCTCGGCGGCCGGCCGCTGGCGCGGCGGTTCGGGACGGCGCGGGCGCTCGACGGCGGCATGGGGTTGGCGGCGCTCGCCTTCGCGGCCTGCGCCTGGAACGGAGGCGTCGCCTGGCTCGCGCTCTGGCGCGCGCTCGCCGGACTGGCGGGCGGCCTGCTCATGGCGCTGGCCGGGCCCGCGGTCCAGGGCGCGGTCGCCCCCGCCCGGCGCGGCGCGGCCGGCGGCATCGTCGTCACGGGCGTCGGCAGCGGCGTCATCGTCGCCTCGCTGACCGTGCCTGTTCTCCTCCCCGCGGGCGTGCCGACGGCCTGGCTCGGCCTCGCGGCCCTCGTGCTCGGCCTGTGGGCCTTCGCGCACCCGCGCTGGCCGCGAACCCCGGTCTCGGACCCCGATCCCGCCGCGCCGCGGCCGAACGCAGGCGCGCTCATGCTCGCCTACGGATTGTCGGGGGCCGGCATGGTGCCGCACATGATCTACTTCGTCGATCTCGCGGTGCGGGGCCGCGGCCTCGGTCCCGGCCTCGGCGCGCTGACGTGGCTGCTGTTCGGGACCGGCGCGCTTCTCGGAACCCTGGCCGGCGGCCGCGCCGCCGACCGCTGGGGCGGGCCGCGCGCCTTGAGGATCTGGCTCGCGTTCCAGGCCGCCGCCCTCGCCCTGGCGCTGCCCTCGTCCGCGGCGTGCCTCTTTCCCGCCGCGCTTCTCGGCGGATTCGGCGGCCTCGGCGTCACCGCCGTGGCGCTTGCCCGCGCGCGCGAACTCGCCGGGCCGGCGGCGGGCGTGGTCTGGGTGCGCGCGACCGCCCTTTACGCTCTGGCGCAGGCCGCTACGGGCTTCGCGCTGACGCCTCTGTTCGCCCACACCGGCTCGCACTTGGCCGTGTTCGCCGCCGGTCTCGCCTTGTCGCGGCGGCGCTGCTGGTCTCGATCCGCGACCGTTAAGCGGATTGGGCCTCGACGGAACGATCTCCGCCCGGCACAAGGGGCGCATGAGGCGGCCGCGGCCTGAACCCGATGTCGACGCGCTCCTGCGGGGCGACCGCGCCACGCTGGCGCGGGCGATCACGCTGGTCGAGTCGCGGCGGCCGGATCACCGGGCCGCGGCGCGGCGCCTGCTCGACGCCGTGATGCCCCACACGGGATGCGCCGTCCGCGTCGGGATCACGGGCGTGCCGGGCGTGGGCAAATCGACCGCCATCGACGCGCTCGGCTCGCGGCTGACGGCCGAGGGCCACAAGGTCGCGGTGCTGGCTGTCGATCCGAGTTCGACCCGCACCGGCGGCTCGATCTTGGGCGACAAGACCCGCATGGCTCGGCTCGCCGCCGACCCGAACGCCTTCATCCGCCCCTCGCCGGCTTCGGGCACGCTCGGCGGCGTGGCGGCCAAGACGCGCGAGACGATGCTGTTGTGCGAGGCCGCCGGGTTCGACGTCATCCTGGTCGAGACGGTCGGCGTCGGCCAATCCGAGACGGCGGTCGCCGATCTCACCGACTGCTTCCTCGTGCTCGCGCTGCCGGGCGCCGGGGACGAGTTGCAGGGCATCAAGAAGGGCGTGCTCGAACTCGCCGACCTGATCGCGGTCAACAAGGCCGACGGCGACAACGCCGCCCGCGCCTCGGCGGCGGCGGCGGAGTACCGCTCGGCCCTGCACATCATCACGCCGCCCTCTGCGGCCTGGACGCCGCCGGTGGTGACGGTCTCGGGCCTCACCGGGCAGGGTCTCGACGTTTTGTGGCGAAAGGTGCTCGACCACCGCGCCCAGCTTTCGGCGATCGGGGAACTCGCCGCCAAGCGCCGCGCCCAGGACGCCAAGTGGATGTGGGCGCTCGTGCACGAGCGCATGCACGCCCGCCTGACGCACGACGCGGCCCTGCGCCAGCGCGTGCCCGCCATCGAACGCGCCGTCGCCGAGGGCGCGATCTCCCCGACCGCCGGGGCGGACGAAGTCGCGGCCCTGCTCGGGCTTTGACGGTGGCGAAGCGGCCTCGCGTGCTCGTCACCGGCTTCGGGCCGTTCCCGCGCATGCCGCGCAATCCGAGCGCCGCCGCGGCGCGGCGGGTCGCGGCCTCGCCGCGCTGGCGCATCCTCGGGATCGCGGCGGACGCGCTCGTGTTGCCCACCGCCTACGCCGCGCTTGAGACGATCCTCGATCCCGCCCTCGAAACCAGCGGCTTCGACGCGATCCTGATGATCGGCGTCGCCAGCCGCGCCAAGACAATCCGCATCGAGCGCAGGGCGGTGGACCGGGCCAGCATTTTGTGTCCCGACGCGGCGGGCCGGCGCCCGGCCCGCCTCACGATGCGCCAGGGGTTTCCCGATCGTTCGACCCGCGCGGTCGCGGCCCAGGTTCGCGCCACGCTGCGCCGCCGCGGGTTCGCCGGCGTCCTCTCGCAGGACGCCGGGCGCTATCTCTGCAACGCCGCCTATTTTCGCGCGCTCGCCGCCCCGGTCCCGGTCCTGTTCATCCACATCCCGAAGCCGCCGCAGGCGACGCGGCCCGTCCCGAACCGGCGTCGGCGACGCCTCGACCCTCGGGACCGGCTCGCCGCCGGGCTCGTCGGCGTGGCGCTCGGCCTCCTGCGGCAAGGGCGGGCGCACCGCATCGTTCGGCTCCGCGCGGATGAGCGCCTTGGATCGTGAGGCAGGCCTCCTGCTCGCAAGCGGTTGCAGGCGTCGAGACCTCAACCGGACGCATCCAACGCCGTCGCGGGCTCGCGGCTCCGACGCCCAGAACAACGCGGTCGCGAAGCATCGCTCCAGCGTCCTCGCTCCCGGATCGCGGCATTATGCTCCGACGCTGACGGCCCGGCGCAGTCCGGCTATATGATCCCGCATGGACGACCTGCGACCGCCCGGCGAGCTGCGCCGCGGCTGGACCACCGGAGCCTGCGCCGCCGCCGCCGCCAAGGCGGCCTACGCGGGCTGGATCGCCGGCGCGTTCCCGGACCCGGTCGAGATCGGGCTTCCCAGCGGCGCGCGCCCGGCCTTCGCGCTGGCGCTGCATGAACGCACGAGCGACGGCGCGCGCGCCGGCGTCGTCAAGGACGCGGGCGACGATCCGGACGTGACCCACGGCGCGCTGGTCGTGGCGACCGTGCGTCCCGCGCCGGCAGGGCAGGGCGTCGTGTTCCGGGCGGGGCCCGGCGTCGGCATCGTGACCCGCGCCGGCTTGCCGCTGCCCGTCGGCGAGCCCGCCATCAACCCGGTTCCCCGTCAGATGATCCAGGCGGCGCTTCAGGAGGCTCAGGCGGCGCTCGGCGGGCCGCGCCGATGTCGAGGTCGAGATCTCCATCCCCGGCGGCGAGGCGCTCGCCCTGAAAACGCTGAACCCGCGGCTCGGCATCGTGGGCGGCCTGTCGATCCTCGGCACCACCGGGGTCGTGGTGCCCTATTCCTGCGCCGCCTGGATCCACTCCATCCACCGCGGCGTCGACGTGGCGCGGGCAGCGGGTCTACCGCATGTGGCGGGCGCGACCGGCGCGACCTCCGAGGCCGCCGTGCAGCGGCTGCACGGGCTGCCCGACCACGCCCTCATCGACATGGGCGATTTCGCCGGCGGCATGCTGAAATACCTGCGCCGGCATCCCGTGCCGCGGGTCACGGTGGCGGGCGGCTTCGCCAAGATGGCGAAGCTCGGCCAGGGCCTGCTCGACCTGCATTCGCGGGCGGGCGCGGTCGATCTCGACTGGCTGGCCGAGCGCGTCGCGGAGGCGGGCGGGGACGCGCTGGCGGTCGCGGCGGCGCGCACCGCCAACACGGCCCTGGAAGTGTTCGGGGCCGCCCGGCGACGCGGCCTGCCGCTCGGGGACGTCGTCTCCGGATACGCCTGGCGCACGGCCGCAAACGCGTTGCAGGGGGCGGACGTGGCGCTGGAGATCGCCCTGTTCGACCGCGCGGGGCGGCTTGCCGGGCGCGCGCCGTTTCGCGCCGTGGGGTAAACGGCTCATGCGCCCGGCTCCTGGACCCCGGCGCGGGCCGGAAACGCCGGTCGTAATCCGCCGAATAGAGCGCGCTGTCGCGGAAGGAATCGGTCGGCGCCGAGCGCGCGCCCGACCAGGATCAGCGCCGTGCGCTCGAAACCCTCGGCCCGCGCCAGCGGCGGCGATGGCGCCGAGCGTGCCCGCGAGCACGCGCTCGTCCGGCCAGGACGCCCGCTACACCACCGCCGCCGGGCAATCCGCGCCGTAGGCCGGCAGCAAGCTCCGCCACGACCCGCTCGATGCACGTGAATGGACAGATGGATGGCCAGCGTCGCCCCGGTCGCCGCGAAGGCGGCGAGCGTCTCCGCCTCCGGCATGGCGGAGGCGCGCCCGGAGGTGCGGGTCAGCACGACGGATTGCGCCACCTCCGGCACGGTCAGCTCGCGCCCCAGCGCTGCCGCGGCGGCGGCAAAGGCCGGAACGCCGGGCGTGAGCGTGTAGGGGATGCCGCAGGGCGTCCAGCCGCCGCAGCTGCTCGCCGAGCGCGCTCCAGATCGAGAGATCGCCGGAATGCAGCCGCGCCACATCCTCGCCCTGTTCGTGGGCGCGCGACGAATTCCGCGCACGATCGCGTCGAGGTCGAGCGGGGCCGTGTCGATGATGCGCGCGCCGGGCGGGCACTGCGCCAGGATGCTCGCGCGGCACGAGGGAGCCCGCGTAGAGGCAGACGGGGCAGCGCTCGATCAGCGCGCGGCCCCGTACCGTGATGAGGTCGGGCGCGCCGGGGCCGGCGCCGATGAAATGCACCGTCATCGGGGTTCCGGGCGACTGTTTCGGGCGCGCATGCCTCTCCCGCACGCGGGGAGAGGCGATTGGCCCCGTCGAGCCCTTCTGAGACCGAGCCTACCTGGAAATCGCATCACGACGCTCTCCTCGCCAACGCGCAGGTCGCACAGGGCGATGTGATGCGGGCCAGCACGAGTTCCGCGCCCAGCCCCGCGCCGCCAAGCGCCGCCGCTTCCGCCACCGAGCCGACGCCGTGGGCCGTCAGCGACCGGACCGAGGCGGTTTGGACAGCGGGCGCGGCGTCCCGCAACGCCGCCGCGCCGACGGCGGTCGGCTCGACCGCGAGCCGCCGCGCCGCCTCGCGGAAGCCGGGTTCGCCGGCCAGAGCTTCGAGAGTCGCGAGCTGCGCAAGGCGGTCGGGGACGAGCGCGGCATGGTCGCAGGCGCGCCGCACCAGCGTGACGAGTTCGTCCGCCTCGACGCCGCGCCGAAAGCCGACGCCCGCCACGATCATGGCTTCGTCGCCGCCCATTGCGTCACCGGCATCGCGGGCCGCCAGCCGTGCATCCCGCCGACCGGCTCGGCGCGGGACAGCGCGATGCGCCGCAAGCGTGCCGCCATGGCGCGCGAACAGGGCGGCGAGCCGCGCCTCGGTCTCGACCGTGACCGCGTTGGCGACGAGCCGCCCGCCGGGCTTCAGCGCCGCCCAGGCGGCCTCGAACACGCCCGCGTCGGTCAGTCCGCCGCCGATGAACACGGCGTCGGGCGGCGGCAGGCCGGCCAAGGCTTCCGGTGCACGGCCCACGCACGATCTCGAGATCCGTCGCGCCGAGCGCGCGCGCATTGCGCCTGATGCGCTCGGCCCGGTCAGGGCGCTCCTCGATGCCGAGCGCCTGGTTTTGCGGGATGGCGCAGACAGCCATTCGATGGCGATCGAGCCGGCGCCCAGCGCCGACGTCCCACAGCAGCTCGCCCGCGCGCGGCGCGAGCGCCGACAGGGTGACGGCGCGGACATCGCGCTTCGTGAGCTGGCCGTCGTTCTCGAACCAGCTGTCGTCGAGGCCGGGCGCGAGGGTGACGACGCGGGCGTCGACGCGCCGCCACGACCTCGACCGCGATGGTGTTGAGCGGATCGACGCCCGTCGAGGTCGAAGGCGCCCGCCGCAGCCCGCCGGACGCGCTCGCGCGGGCCGCCCAGCGCCTCCAGCACGGTGAGCGACCGAGCCGCCGAAGCCGCGCGCTCCGCGAGCAGGGCCGCGAGGCTTGGCCGGCGTCGAGCCATCCCAGGACAGCGCGAGGATGCGCGCGCCCGGCTGCAGATGCGGCACGATGCGCTCCAGCGCGCGGCCATGCAGGCTGACCAGGCGCACTCCTGCAGGGACCAGCCGAGCCGCGCCGCGGCCAGGCTGAAGGCGGAGGGCTGCGGGAGGCACGCCATCTCCTCGGGCGCGACGAGGCGCGCCAGTTCGGCTCCGACGCCGATGGAAACGGATCGCCCGTGGCCAGCACGCAGGTCGGCCGGCCGCGCCGGGCCAGGATTTCGGGTAGCGCGTCCGCGATCGGGCTCGGCCAGGCGAGCGTCTCCGCCGCGAGCGGCTGCGCCAGCGCGAGATGGCGCGCGCCGCCGACCACGAGCTCCGCCCCGTCGAGGGCGGCTTGCGCGGCGGGCGAGAGGCCCGCCGCGGCCGTCCTCGCCGATGCCGACGATGGACAGCCAGGGCCGGGCGGGGTTTTGGCCCGCGCTCGACAGCGCCTCGGGTTTAGGGACAAGGCCGGCATGCGCGTTCTCATTCTCGGCGGCACCACGGAGGCGTCCGCGCTCGCGGCGCGGCTCGCGGGCGCTCTGACCTCGACGTGACGCTGTCGCTCGCCGGGCGCACGACCAACCCGAAGCCCGCGCCCGTGCCGACCCGCGTCGGCGGCTTCGGCGGCGTGGAGGGGCTGGCGCGCTGGCTTGCGCGAGCAGCGCGTCGAGGCGGTTATCGACGCGACGCATCCCTTCGCCGCGATGATCGCGCGCAACGCCGTCGCAGCATGCGCGCAGCGCGGCGTGCCACTGCTCGCCCTGCGCCGGCCGCCGTGGCGCGCGACATCCGGCGACCGCTGGACCGAGGTCGCGGCCATGCCGGAGGCCGCCGCCGCGCTCGGCCCGGCGCCGCGCCGGGTTTTCCTGACCGTCGGCCGGCTCGAACTGCCGGCCTTCGCGGCCGCGCCCCAGCACCATTACATCGTCCGCACCATCGAGCCGATCGGCGATGCCTTGCCGGTGCCGGGCGTCATCGCCATCCAGGAGCGCGGCCCGTTCGGCGAAGCCGAAGAGCGACGCTGATGCGGGAGCACGGCGTCGAAGTCGTTGTCACAAAGAACTCCGGCGGCGCGGCGACCTACGCCAAGATCGCGGCGGCGCGGACGCTCGGCCTGCCCGTCGTCATGATCGCGCGGCCGCACAAGCCCGGCGGCGCCGACAGTCGCAGAGCGTGGACGCGGCGCTGGCCTGGCTGGAGGCTCACGGCCGCGCCTCGCAGCGCCGGGCGTGTAGACGTAAGGCGGTTCGCCAGCGGCCAGCACCAGCCGCGTCGTGCTGGCGCCGATGATGACCAGCGTCGCATGTCGGCCGCGACCGCGCCGCCTCGGCGAGCCGCGCCGACCGTGATGGCCTCGTCCGCCCGTCCGACCGCGCGCGCGAAAACGACCGGCGTCTCCGGCCGCGCGCCGCGCAGCGAGCTCGAAGGCCTCGCCGAGCTGCTACGGCCGCGCGGTCGAGACCGGGTTGTAGAGCGCGATCACGAAATCGGCCTGCGGCGGCGGCCTTCAGCCGCCGCTCGATCGTCGCCCAGGGCTTGAGATTGTCCGACAGCGAGATGGCGCAGAAATCGCCGCCCAGCGGCGCGCCGACCCGGCCGCCGCCGCCAGCATCGCCGTGACGCCGGGCTCGACCCTGATGTCGAGGGCGCGCCAGGCCGGATCGCCGCCTCGACCGCCTCGAACACCGCCGCCGCCATGGCGAACACGCCGGGATCGCCGCCCGACACCACGGCGACCTGGCGGCCCTGCGCCGCGAGGACGAGCGCGTGGCGCGCGCGGTCGAGCTCGACGCGATTGTCGGAGGCGTGGCGGCGCTGGCCCGGCGCGGGCGGGCACGCGGTCGAGATAGGGGCCGTAGCCGACGAGGTCGGTCGCCTCGGCCAGCGCCGCCTGCGTCGCCGGCGTCAGTCAGCTCGGCCTTGCCGGGCCCGGTGCCGACGATGACGAGCGAGCCGGCCGCGCTCACAGCCGCCGTCCCTCGCCCGGGATCAGCACCATCGGCGAAATAGGCGCCTCGTCGTCGCGCCTTGTCGGCGAGCGGCAGGATGCGCTCGTCCTCCATGGTGCCGCGCTCGACATAGATGGCGCGCGCCAGCAGGCCCGCCGCCTCGACGGCGCGCGCGCACCTTGCGAGGTTGCGGCCGACCTTCATGATCACCGCGGCGTCGGTGCGCTGCAGGCGCTCGACGAGCTCGTCCTCGGCCAGGGTGCCGGGCAGCACGGTCAGCATGTCGTTGCCCCAGGTGATCGGCGGGTTGGCGCGCGTCCAGCAGCCCGACATGCCGGTGACGCCGGGCACGACCTCGACCGGGAAGTCGGCCGCCAGCCGCCGCCACATGTGCATGAAGGAGCCGTAGAAGAACGGATCGCCCTCGGCCAGCAGGCCGACCGACTTGCCCTGCCGCAGCTGCGCGGCGAGCGGCGTCGGCCGACTGCGCGATAGAAGCGCGCCGATCTGCTGCTGCGTAGTCGGGCTGCTCGGCCGGGATCTCGTCGGTGACGGGATATATCCAGCGCGCATCTCGCGCTCCGGCCGGCCGTCGACCAGCGGCGCGACGATGCGCCGCGCATTGCCGCGCTGGCCGCTTCTTGGCGAAATAGGCGACGACGTCGACCGCGCGCACCAGCCGGCGGCGCGCAAGGTGAGATAGCGCACGTCGCCCGGGCCGACGCCGATGCCGTAGAGCGTGCCGCCGCGGCGCGTGCCCGCCAGATCGTCGAGGCTCGTCATTCGCGCTCGCTCGCCAGCGCGTTGACCGCCGCCGCCGCCATGGCGCTGCCGCCCTTGCGGCCGCGCACGATCAGGAACGGCACGCGGCCGTCCGCGCGCCAGCGCCTCCTTCGATTCGGCCGCGCCGACGAAGCCGACCGGCAGGCCGATCACGGCGGCGGGCGGCGGCGCGCCGGCATCGAGCATCTCGAGCAGCCGGAACAGCGCGGTCGGCGCATTGCCGATGGCGACGACGGCGCGCCGGCCAGCCGGTCGCGCCACAGCTCCATGGCCGCCGCGGTGCGGGTGTTGCCGATGCGCGCGGGCGAGCGCCGGGCACGCGCGGGTCGTCGAGCGTGCAGACGACCTCGTTGCGCGGCCGGCAGGCGCGCGCGCGTGATGCCGTTGGCCACCATCTTGGAATCGCACAGGATCGGCGCGCCGGCCCGCAGCGCCGCTGCGCGCGCCGTCGGCGAAGCCCGGCGACATGACGATGTCGCGCGCGATCTCGGTCATGCCGCAGGCATGGATGATGCGCACGGCGACCCGCTCCTCCGCGCCGTTGAAAGCGCGCGAGGTCGGCCTCGGCGCGGATGATGGCGAAGGAGCGGCGATAGATCTCCGCGCCGTCGCGGATGTAGTCGAGCCGGGCGCTCACGGGGAAACCTCGAAGGCGGACGCAAGGTTTTGGGGCGCTTCATCGACGAGAGCCGCCGCAGGATGCGTCGAGCGGCAGTCGAACGGAGCCGGGCGTCGCGCGGCGAGCCGCCGCGCACGACGATAAGCGCCGTCCTCGCCGACCAGCGCCAGGTCCGCCGAACCAGGGCGCGCGCAGCCCTTGGCGCAGCCGGAGACATGGACCGTTGCGCCGGCCGCCAGAACACGGTGCGCCGCGTCCGCAAGCCGGCGCGCGTCGGCGCGGGTGTCCATGGTCGCGCCGGCGCAGTCCGGCCCGCCGGGACAGGCGAAGACCGCAGACGGGGATCGGTGGCGTCGACGATCAGCCCGGCGCGGCGCGCTTCCGCCGTCAGCAAGGGGATGTCGGCCTGCGCGACGCCGGCGAGAGCGAGGCCGCGCCAGGGCGACAGGCGGAGTTCGCCGGTCCCGTCCGCTCGCTCCAGCCGGCGGCGCGCATCCAGCAGGTCCGCTTCGCAGCGGCCGAACGGCAGGGCGGCGAGGAGCGCCGCCTTTTCCCCGGATAACGTGAAGACGCCGGCGCGCGGGGCGGGTTCGCGCCGGGGCGGCGCGAGGATGGGGCCGAGGCTCGCGCTGCGCGCGAGGTCTTCGCCACGATGGGCGGGCAGGTTCTTCAGCCGCCGCGTCTGAGCCTGACCCGTGCGCAAAAGCTCCGCGAAGCGCGCCAGGATGGCGCGGATCGCGAGCGGAGCGGCGGGCACGTCGTCGTTCCGATCCACCGCGGACCCTCGCCAAGGCCGATCGCCACCAGCGGCGCGGCGCGCGGTCCGAGGCGACGACGCGAGTCCGCCTCGACGCCATCCAGCGGCAAGGCCCCGCCGCCATCGACGGCGACGCCGAATTTGCCCGGCAGCCCCTCGGCCGGGCGTCCCTCCGCTTCGATCCTTGGGCCAGCGCGCGCGCGTCCAGGAGGTCGGTCGGATCAAGCCCGGCCAGCGGGCGAAACGATGATGAGGCGGATCGGTCCGCCGTAGCCGTCCCCCATGATGGCCCGAGGCGCCGAGCGTGGCGCGACGCGCTCCCCTCGCCCTTGCGGGGAGGGAAGGCGCGCAGCAGCGCTCGCGCGAACCGCCCGCCCGCGGCCGAACCTGGGATCGATTGCTGGCTCAACCAGCCCCGCCGCCGCCAGCAGCTCGACCAACGCGCCGTGGCTCTCCGCCCGCAGGCCGCGGATCTGCAGGTTGGCGCGGCCGGTCAGGTCGATATGGCCGTTGCCGCAGGCGCGGGCGGCGTCGGCCACGCCGCGGGCCTGCGCGGCGTCAGCGCGCCGCCGGGCGGATGCACGCGCACGAGCAGGCCGTCGCCGCTCGGCATCGGCCGGAGCACGCCGGGGCACCAGCCGCGCCGCATCGGAGGCGTCGCCGCGCGGTTCATTCGGCGGCCTCCCGCGATGAGTCCGGTTCGCCGAGGTCGCCGCGACCGAGTTGCGGCGGCTGCCCCACAGCCCGCGCCGCCGCGCATCGGCAGCCGCGCGGATGGCCGCGCGCGGCCGCCGGATTGGCGAAGCAGGCGGTCGACGCACCGCGTCGTCGGCGACAGCGCGGCGTACACGGCGTCGAACAGGCGTCCGGGACGGCCCGCGTGGTCGCGGCGAAGGCATAGAGCGCATCGACGCCCTGCGCGATCTCGGCGACGCCGCGATGGCCATGGCGCAGCATGCCGGCGATCCAGCGCGGATTGGTGAGGCGGCCGCGCACGACGCGGGCGATCTCCTCGGCGCATGCGCGCGCGCCTTGGGCGTCTCCGGGCTGGCTGGTGTCGAGGCTGTAGAGCGCGGGCGTCGTTGCCGAGCATCGCGCCGCCGCGGCGAAGCCGCCGATGGCGTCGGCGACGCCGATCGCCGTCCAGAAGGTCGCGCTCGGCGACGTCGTGCGGATGCACCAGCGCGTCGGCCTCCGAGACGCGGCGCGGAAACGCGATCGGCCTGCGCCGCGCCGCCGCGCGCCATAGGCGTGCGACGGCCGCGAGATAGGCCTGGCCGAGCTCGTCGCGCGTCGGCCAGGCGCCGTCGAGCGCCGGTCGGCGAGCCGCGCGCCGTAGCTGCCGGGCGCGCCGCCGAAGACGCGCGCGAGGGGTTCGCCGCGCCGGCGCGCCGCCGCGAGCGGATTCCATTCGTCGTCCTCGTCGAGCGCCGCGACGGCGCGCACCGCCAGGTCGAACAGCGCGATCTGGTCCGAAGATGTCGCGGAACAGGCCGGAGATGCGCAGGGTCACGTCGATGCGCGGCCGGTCGAGCAGCGGCAGCGGCATGATCTCGATGCCGGTGACGCGGGTCGAGGCTTGTCCCAGGCCGGGCGCACGCCGATCAGCGCCAGCGCCTGCGCGAGATCGTCGCCGCCGGTGCGCAGCGACGCCGAGGCCCAGAGGTCGATCACGACGCGGCGCGGCTGGTCGCCATGATCCTGCAGGTAGCGGCGCACGACCTCGTCGGCGGCGCGCTCGCCGAGCCGGCGGCGGTGCGGGTCGGGATGGCGCGCGGATCGATCGATGAGGTTGCGGCCGGTCGGCAGCACGTCGGGCCGGCCGCGCGACGGGCGACCGGCCGGACCCGGCGCGACGCGGCGGCCGTCGAGGGCGCGCAACAAGGCCCGCGCGCTCGCCCGCCGCGCAGGCTTCGAAGCCGGCGGGCGCATCGCCGAAGACGTGCAGGCCGTCGCGGATCGACAACTCCTTGAGGTCGCAGAGCTGGGCGTCGAGCGCCGTGAGCGCCGCCTCGATCGGCTGTCCAGCGAAGACGCCGCAGCCGCGGCCAGCCCGCTCGCCGCAGCGCGCTCGACGAATCTCGCGCGCGACGAGATCGGCGCCGGCGCGGGTCGAGCACGCGGGCGGCGGCATATTCCTCGACCAGTTCGCGCAAGGCGGCCGGCTCGCCGTCGAGGCCGGCGTGCGCGAGCGGCGGCGTGCAGATGGCCGAGCGTCACGGCGCCGAGCCGGCGCTTGGCCTGCGCCGCCTCGCCGGGATTGTTGACGATGAAGGGATAGATGACCGGCAGCGCGCCGACGGCGAGCCGCGGCCAGCAGCTCGCCGACAGCGCCAGGGCCTTGCCGGGCAGCCATTCGGCGTGCCGTGCGTGCCGAGATGGATCAGCGCGTCGATGCGCTCGCTCGCGCAAGCCGAGATAGAAGGCGAGATAGGCGTGGCTCGGCGGCAGATCGGGGTCGTGATAGCGCGCCTTGCGGTCGCCGCCGCGGCCGCGGTCGGGCTGCAGCGCGACGAGGACGTGCCCGGCCCGCAAGGCGCGCGAAGCGGAACGTGTTCTCCTCGCGCACGCCGGGTCGGCCTCCGGCGCGCCCCAGCGGGTCGAGAGGTCGGCGCGGCGCTGCTCGGGCAGCGGCGGCGAGCCAGCCTGTAGGCCGCGAGCGGGACGGCGAACGCGGCTCGCCTTCGGTGAGCGCGCGGCATCAGCGTCTCGGCGGCGAATCGCGCTCCGCCGTCGTAGCCTGCTCGCCCAAGCAATCGAGAATGGCGCAGGCGCTCGCGGGCGTGTCGAGGCCGACCGCAAAGCCGGCCCGGCCGCCGCGCGCCGGATAATCGGAGAGGATCAGCGCGAGCCGCCGCTCCGGGCGCGGCGCGCGGGCGAGCCGGACCCAGGCGAGCGCCGCGTCGGCGACGCGCCGCGACGCCGGCGGGATCGGGCGCTTGCATCCGGCGCGTGAACGCGAGCGCGGATCGGGCGCGTCCTCCTCCTTGAACGAGATGGCCCGCGATCAGGCGGCCGTCGAACTCCGGCAGCACGACCTGCATGGCGAGGTCGGCGGCGACAAGCCCCGCTGCGAGGCCGCCCAGGCCGCGCGCGGGACGCCGACGGCATGGCCTGCAGCACCGGGCAATCGGCTTCGTCGAGCACGAAGCCTGCGTCGTCACGCGCCGAGAACGCCGTGGTGGACACGATCACGGCGGGCGGCGGGCGCGGACGGCGCGGCGCACGGCCGCGACGGCGGCCTCCTCCTTGAGGCTCGCCACCGCCAGCGTCAGCGGGGCCACGCCGCGGGCGTCGAGCGCCTCAGCGAGCGCCGTGACGGCGCGCGTGTCGCCCGCCAGAACGGCGGAGCGGTAGACGAGCAGGAGCGCCAGGGGGCGGCCGGCAGGCAGGCGCGCCAGGGCGGCCTCCGGCTCCTCGGGGCCGCGCTCCGGCGTCCAGGCGAAGGCGCGCGGGACGGGACGCGGCGGTTCGGCCTCGGTCGCGAAGCCGATCTCGCCCGCGATGCGGCGCAGCAGCCCGAGCATGTTGCCGACGCCGCCGGCGCGGAAATAGGCGTCGAGTTCCTCGACCAGCGCGGGAGGCGCGGTGGAGAAGGCCGCGAGGCGCGGGTCGGGGCGGTCGTCGCCCGGCAGGACCGCGAGCTTCGTGCCGCTCGCCCGGCAGGCGGCGGCGAGGCGCTCCAGGCCGTAGCGCCAGTAGTCGAGCCCGCCGAGGCAGCGCACGAGCACGAATTTGGCGCTCCGCCGCCGTGCCTCTCGACATAAAGATCGACCGACAGGGGATGGCGCAGCCGCTTCAGGCTCGCGAGCCGCAGGCTGGGAAGCGCGGCCCGCTCGCCGCTCATGCGCGGCGGCGAGCGCCGAAAGGTCGCTGTCGGCGAACGAGAGCACCACGATGTCGCCCGGCGCCTGGCCGAGATCGACCGCCTGATCGCCTTCGTCGAGCGAGACCGTCGTGACGGGCAGGAGGTGCATCGTTCAGCCCGCTGAGCGCCGCCTCGACCGCGCCGCGGTCGAAGCCCTTTGAGGCCGATCACCACGAGCCGGCCGTCGCGCGGTCTCGCCGGGCTTCCAGGGGCGGTCGTAATGGTGCGTCGACCCGCCGGCCGACGCCCTGCACGACGAGGCGCATCGGCCGCCCCCACGGCCGCGAAGCCCTTGATGCGCAGCACGCCGGCCGCCTCCGCCGCGCGCCCGACGCGGGCGGCGAGCGTCTCCGGCGAGTCCGCCGCGCTCGACGGGGACGAGCGACGCTCTCGAAATCGTCGTGGTCGTGGTCCTCGGCCGTCGTCGTGATGCGAGGGCCGCGCCGCGAGGTCGGCCTCCGCCGCGGCGCTGAGGCCCAGCAGGAGGGCCGGATCGACGCGGCCGTGCGCGGTCTCGACGACCTTCACGGCGCGCGGCAGGTGCTCGCCGATCTCGTTCGTGCACGCGGGCGCGCTCGGCCCCGTCCATGAGGTCGGTCTTGTTGAGGAGGATCATGTCGGCGCAGAGGAGCTGGTCCTCGAACACCTCCTCCAGCGGGTTGTCGTGCTCGACCGACCGATCCGCCGCGCGCTGCGCCTGCAAGCGCCTCCGGATCGTCGGCGAAGGCGCCCGGCGGCGACCGCCGGGCCGTCGACGACGGCGATGACGCCGTCGACCGTGACGCGCGAGCGGATCGCCGGCCAGTTGAAGGCCTTGACCAGCGGCTTGGGCAGGGCGAGGCCGGAGGTCTCGATCAGGATGTGTTCGGGCGGCGACGGGCGGCTCAAGAGCTTTTCCAGCGCCGGCACGAAATCGTCGGCGACCGTGCAGCACAGGCAGCCGTTCGGCAGCTCGACGATGTCCTCGCTTGTGCAGCCCTTGATGCCGCAGCCCTCGATGAAGGAGCCGTCGAAGCCGATGTCGCCGAACTCGTTGACGAGCACGGCGAGCCGCCGGCCGTCCGCGTTCTCCAGGAGGTGGCGCACGAGCGTCGTCTTGCCCGCGCCGAGGAAGCCGGTCACGATCGTGCAGGGAACCTTGCTCAGGTGGGTCATTCGGCGGCGTCCTTGAAGGCGGGGGCGAGGGGCGGGATGCGGGCGACGACGCCCTTGCGGAACGCCTGCGGGCGCTCGCGCCAGGGCACGATCCCCTCCGGCGCGCGGGCGTAGAGGCCGACGCCGTCGAGGATGGTCTCGGCCGAGGAGTCCGGGTCGAGGTCGCCGTAGACGTAGGTCCAGCGCCCTGCCGCTGCGACCGCGACCGTGCAGGGCCGCTTGCAGACGGAGAGGCACTCGACCGGCTCGACCCGCACGGGCGGGGCCGCGCCGCGCGCCGCGAGCGCCTGCGTCAAGGCCGCGAACAGGCGCGCGCCGGGCCGCTCCTCGGGGTCGGACCCCTCGGCCCGGCACGTCACGCACACGTAGAGGGTCGGCGCGGGGCCGGCCGGCGCGCCGCCGCTCACGCGGGTCAGGCCCCGGCGATCGCGCCGAACGCCAGCACGGCGACGCCGACGAGCGCCACCGCGCCGCCCGCGAAGCGCAGGCCGCGCGCGGCGGGCTCGGGCGTCCGGCGCAGCAGCGCGCGGGCGACGAGCGCGACGCCGGTCGCGATCGCGGCTTGGATCGTCACCAGCCCCACGAGGTAAGCGGCGAGCGGCGTCGCCTCCGCGCCGACGATCGACTCAGCCAGGGCGTAGCCGTTGACCGCGCCTGCCGCGGCGAACAGGAGCGCCGCGAGCCCGGCCGGAACGCGCGGTCCGGCGACCGCCGCCGCGCCCAGCGCGACGACGCTCAAGCCCACCAGCGCCTCGCTAGACGGCACGTCGAACCGGGCGAGGTGGGCCGCGACGCCGATGGCCATCGCGATCACGAACACGACCGGCAAGGCGAGCCCGCGCCGAATCCGCGCCGCGACCAGGCCCGCGCCGACGAGGGCGGCGAGGTGGTCGAGCCCGATGATCGGGTGGCCGAGGCCGGACAGGAGACCCTGCCCGAAGGTGGCCGGCATGGCGCCGCCCATGACGTGGTGGGCGAGGGCGGGCTCGGCGGCCAGCGCGGCCGCGAGGGCCAGCACGGCCTTCTGGACATGCGAAAGGCGGGTCATCGTCACTCCTCATCGTTCGGCCGTTGCGGCCCGGACGCTTCCGCGGAGTGAGGCGGGCGCGGCGCGCCCGAACACGGTCGCCCGCCCGGGCGCCCCGCCCGACAGGCCCGACAGAAGCAACGTCGACGGCAGGTCTCCTGGCTCGCGGCCCTGCGCCTCCGCCGCCTTCCCGGATGAACTCCAGTGGCGTCATCGGCGGAGGCTTGCCGCCTACAGTTGCGGGGGCAGCCGCGGCGTTGGACCGCGTTCCCTTTTCACCTCGCGAGCGAGGCACCGTCGAAAGCCTGCTTACCGGGCCGGGGACAAAGTTTCAACGGCGATTCGACGCGCCCCGCGAACGCGGTCTTACGCCCACTCCGCCGTGGCCTGCATATGCACGACGCCCTCCGGTCCCGCCACCCAGAGGTCCGCGCCCCGGTCGCCGGTCCGGCGGCCGTTGACCGTGAAGGGGGCGAGATCGAACAGCGGACGCGTCGCCCGGAAGGCGAACGCCGCGATGCGCCCGCCCGCGCTCAGCTCGGCGGCGGCCTGAAGCAGCAGAGTCGCCTGCAAAGGCCCGTGGACGATGAGGCCCGGATAGCCTTCCACCTCGGTGACGTAGGGGCGGTCGTAGTGGATGCGGTGCCCGTTGTAGGTGAGCGCCGAATAGCGGAACAGCAGCACGGGGGAGGGGTCGATCGTGCGCGATACGTCGGGCGTCTGGGCGGGATCGGCCCGCTTCGGCGCGCCCGCCGGGGGCGCGTCGAGGCCGCGGTACACGATGTCGTGCTCCTCGACGACGGCGAGCCCGCGCGCGGTGGAGACCTGGTGCTCGACGACGACGAAGCAGAGCGCGCCCGTGCGCCCGGCCTTCATCGCCACGTCCTTGACGGTCGAGAGGCGCTCGACCGTGTCGCCGACCCGCAGGTCGTCGCCGAACCGCAACCGCCCGCCGGCCCACATGCGCCGCGGCAGCGGCACCGGGGGCAGAAAGCCGCCCCGCGCCGGATGGCCGTCCGGCCCGATCTCGCCCATCGGCGCGGTCGGCGGCGCGAGGCACCAGTGCAGCGCCTGCGGCACGGCCTCGTCCGCCGCCGGCTCGCCGGGATCGCGGTCGAGCATGGCGCGAAAGGCGCGCAGCAGTTGCGGCGTGATCGTATCCACGCGCGTTTCCTGGCGGCCGATCCAGGTTTTGAGGCGATCGATGTCGAGGGTGTCGGCCATGCCCGCTCCTCTGCGCTACACCATCCCGAGCAGCCGCGGCAGCCAGAGCGAGATCGCGGGCGCGTAGGTCACGATCACCAGGAAGATCAGCATCGTCAGCAGCCACGGCCAGACCGCGACGGTCAGCTCCGTGATGCCCATCTTGGTGATGCCGGAGGCGACGTAGAGGTTGAGGCCGACCGGCGGGTGGCACATGCCGACCTCCATGTTGACCACGATCAGGATGCCGAAGTGGACCGGGTCGATGCCGAGCCGCACCGCCACGGGAAACAGGATCGGCGCCATGATGAGCACGATCGAGGACGGCTCCATGACGTTGCCGGCGACCAGGAGCAGGATGTTGACCAGCAGCAGGAACACGACCCAGCCGACGCCCGCGTTCGTGATCCAGTTCGCCATCGCCTGCGGGATCTGCTCGCTCGTCATCAGGAACGAGAACAGCACCGCGTTGGCGATGATGTAGAGCAGCATCGCGCTCATGTTGGCGGAGGCGAGCAGCACGCGGGGCACGTCCTTGAGCGACATGTCGCGATAGACGAACACCGCAATGACGAAGGCGTAGACGGCGCTCACCGCCGCCGCCTCGGTCGGCGTGAACATGCCCGTGTAGATGCCGCCGAGCACGAGCACGATGAGCAGCAAACCCCAGACGGAGGCGCGGAAGGCGCGCAGGCGCTCGCCCCACGTGGCGCGCGGCATGCGGGGATAATCGTTCTTCCAGGCCCGGTACCACGTCGTGATCCCGAGCATGGTGGCGAGGATCAGGCCGGGCACGACGCCGGCGATGAACATCTGGCCGACCGAGGCCGAGGACACGCGCTCCCCGGTCGGTCCCACCACGGTCGCGCCGGTGGTCGCGACCGAATACATCACCATGACGATCGAGGGCGGGATCAGAATGCCGAGCGCGCCCGAGGTGGTGACGACGCCGGCCCCGAAGCGCTTCGGAAACCCTTGCGCGACCATCGCGGGCAGGATGATCGAGCCGATGGCGACCACCGTCGCCGGGCTCGACCCCGACACCGCCGCGAACAGCGCGCAGGCCATGACGCCGGCGAGGCCGAGGCCGCCGTACCAATGGCCGATCATCGAGGTCGCGAAGGCGATCATCCGCTTGGCGACGCCGCCGTGGGTCAGGAAATTGCCCGACAGGATGAAGAACGGGACCGCCATGATCTCGAAGTTCTCGATCCCGGTGAACAGTTTTAAGCCCACCGCCTCGATCGGCACCTGGGTCATCGTGAACAGGAAGGTCAGGACGGTGAGGCCGAGCGCGATCGAGATCGGCATGCCGGTCAGCATGAGCGCGACGAGCAGGCCGAAGATCAGGGCCGCGTTCATGGGGCGGGTCCGGGGAGGGTGGGGCTTGCACAACCCTCTGTCATTCCGGGGCGGCCCGCAGGGCCGAGCCCGGAACCCATGAACACAGGGAGATCAGGGCAGGGTGGGACCGTGCCATCCCTTTCTAAAGCGCAAGTGTTCATGGGTTTCGCCGCTTTCAGCGCCGCCCTTCGGGTCGGGCTCTTCGCTCCGCGAAGCCCCGGAACGACGAAGGCGCCGCCACAAACCCTCATCGCGCGCGCGCCTCCTCCGCCGCGAGGTCTTCGGCGGCCTGATGGCTCTCGACCACGCCCTCGACATGGCCCGGATCGTGGTGCGGCAGCTCGCCCGTCCGCCAGTAGCCGTAGGCGACCTGGAGGAAGCGGAAGCACATCAGGTAGGAGCCGAGCGGGATGCAGAGATAGACGATCCAGCTCGGCAGCTCGAGGTCCGGCGAGGTCTGGTCGGTGCCCATGAGGCCGTAGACGAACCGCGCCCCCATGGTGCCCACGACCGAGGTGAACAGCGCCCCGCACAAGAGCCCGAACAGGATCACCATGCGGCGGAAGCGTTCGTCCAGCCGGTTGACGATCACGTCCACGCCGACGTGGATGCCGGTCCGCACGCCGTAGGCCGCGCCGAACTTCGCCATCCAGACGAACATGTAGATGCACAGCTCCTGCGCCCACGACAGGTGGATCTGGTGCATCAAGGGGTAGAGGACCGGCACGCCCGAGGCGTAGCGGTGCACGACCGCGACGAAGATCAGGAGCGTCGCGGCCCCCATGAGCGAGGCGATGAGGATCTCCTCGAAACGGTCGAGGATGCGGAGCGCCATCGGAGCCGCGCCTTATTGCGTGGCCTCGCCCGCCTCCTTCCGGAACTCCTCGATCGTGTCCTTGCCGACGCGCGCGGCCATGTCGGCGTAGACGGGCTCCAGGGCCTTGCGCCAGGCCGCCTTCTGGTCGGGGGTCAGCTCGATGAAGGTGATCCGGCCGGATTTCCTCATCTCCGCCATCGCCTCGTCGTTCTCCTTCTGCGCGATGTCGTTGGCGTAAGCCGTGGCGTCGGCCATCGCCTTCTCAAGCTGGCCGCGCACGTCGGCCGGCAGGCCGTCCCAGAACTTCTTGTTCGTGATCACCGCATAGCCGATGTAGCCGTGGTCCGAGAGGGTCGCGAACTTCTGCACCTCGTGGTGCTTCTGGGTGTACATGTTGGAGGGCGTGTTCTCGGAGCCGTCGACGACGCCGGTCTGCATGGCCTGATAGACTTCCGAGAACGCCATCACCTGCGGGATGGCGCCGAGCGCGCGCATCTGCGCTTCCAAAACCTTGGAGGACTGGATGCGCATTTTGAGGCCGCGGAAATCCTCCGGCATGCGCAGCGCCTTGTTGGCGCTCATGATCTTGAAGCCGTTGTCCCAGTAGGCGAGGCCGACGAGGCCTTTGGTCTCCAGCTTCTTGAACAGCCGCTTGCCGAGATCGCCCTCCGTCACCTTCCGGAGCGCCGCCTTGTTGGGCAGGATGAAGGGGAGGTCGAAAACCTCGAACTCTTTTGCGCCGAGCGGCCCGAACTTGGCGAGCGAGGGCGCGAGCATCTGCACCGCGCCCAATTGCAGCGCCTCGACCTCCTCCTTGTCCTTGTAGAGCTGCGAGTTGGGGTAAACCTCAACCTTGACGCGGCCGTTGGTGTATTGCTCGGCCAACTCCTTGAATTTATCGGCGCCCTTGCCCTTCGGCGTCTCCGGGGCGACCACGTGGCTGAACTTGATGACGATGGGTTGCTGCGCCTGAGCCGGCGTCAGCAGCGGCAGCGCGGCGATCGCCAGCGCCGCAATCCATGGTTTCACAGCGTTTCTCCCTGAAAGCTTGTTGATTTTCATTGTTATGCGAATGCCGCGCCGCCGCAAGCGCTGCTCATGCATCCGGGCGAACGCCTCGGCGTCGGACGGCGCGGCGGCGCCTCGCGGCCGGTGTTTCATGCCGGCTCCCGGACCGATGACGGGAGCGCATCGAACGGAACGGGTCCAGGGCAGCGGGCGTAGGTCAGGCGGGCGAACCCCCGGCCCCGCGCGCGCTCGATGCAGGGCAGTCTCGGGGGCGCGCGGGCCTGCGGCTTCGCCGCGTCCCGGACTGACGGCGCGGTTCAGCGCCCGAGCAGCGCCGCAATCTCCTGCCGGAGCGCCGGGCCGAGGTCCTCCCGCTCCAGGGCGTAGGCCACGTTGGCCATGAGGAAGCCGAGCTTCGAGCCGGCGTCGTAGATCGCGCCGTCGAAGCGCACGGCGTGGAACGGCTCGGTCCGGGCGAGCCGGATCATGGCGTCGGTGAGCTGGATCTCGCCGCCGGCGCCGCGCTCCTGCGTCTCCAGAAGCTCGAAGATCTCCGGCTGCAGGATGTAGCGGCCGGTGATGTGCAGGTTCGAGGGCGCGGTCCCGCGCGGCGGCTTTTCGACCATGCCGGTGATGCGCGACACCTTGGCCCGCGCGTCCTCGACGCCGACGATGCCGTATTGGTGGGTCTGATCCTCGGGCACCGGCGAGACCGCGATGTGGTTGCCGCCGTGCCGGTCGTAGGCCTCGATCATTTCGGCGAGGCACGGCCGCCCGCCGTGGTGCAGCATGTCGGGCAGGAGCAGCGCGAAGGGCTCGTCGCCGACGATGTCGCGCGCGCACCAGACCGCGTGGCCGAGGCCGAGCGGGGCCTGCTGGCGCGTGAAGCTGGTCTGGCCGGCCCCCGGCAGGTCGCGGGCGAGCGCCTGAAGCTCCGTCGTCTTGCCGCGTTCCTCAAGGGTGCGCTCGAGTTCGTAGGCGATGTCGAAATGGTCCTCGATCACCCCCTTGTTGCGGCCGGTCACGAAGACGAAGTGCTCGATGCCCGCCGCCCTGCGCCTCATCGACGACGTGCTGGATCACGGGGCGGTCGACGACGGTCAGCATCTCCTTCGGCACGGCCTTGGTGGCCGGCAGGAAGCGGGTGCCGAGACCGGCGACGGGGAGAACGGCTTTGCGGATGCGCTTCATCGGGAGATCGTTGGCGTTGAGCGGATTTCAGGCAGGAGTAGCCGGCAAGGCTTGAGTCTCCATTAACGGCCGGGCCGCCGGGCGGGTTGCATCATCCGGAATCCGGGCGATGGGTTCGGGCTGCGGTCGATTCGGCGCTTCGCGAGCGGCGCGGACCTTTAACGCGCCTTGAAGCGTTTCGGTCTAGCTTCATGCCACACGAGGCGGTGCACGAGGCAGTTGGAGGAACCGGGATGGCGGTTTTGGTGACGGGCGGAGCCGGCTACATCGGCAGCCACATGGCGCTGGAGCTGCTGGACGCCGGCGAAGAGGTGGTCGTCCTCGACAACCTCTCCACCGGCTTCGACTGGGCGCTGCCGCCCGAGGCGCGGCTCGTCGTCGGCGACATGGGCGACCCGGACCTCATCGACCGCGTCATCCGGGAGCATCGGGTCGACGCCATCGCCCATTTCGCCGCCAAGATCGTGGTGCCGGAGTCGGTCGCCGATCCGCTCGGCTACTACCTCAACAACACCGTGAAGTCGCGCGCCCTGATCGAGGCCGCCGTGAGGGGCGGGGTGGAGCACTTCATCTTCTCCTCGACCGCCGCCGTCTATGGCGATGTCGATACGAAGCCGGTCGGCGAGGACCGGCCGCTCAACCCCGTGTCGCCCTATGGCCGCTCCAAGCTGATGACCGAGTGGATGCTGGCCGACGCCGGACGTGCGCACGGCTTGCGCTACGTCGTGCTGCGCTACTTCAACGTCGCGGGGGCGGACCCCAAGGGGCGCTCGGGCCAGTCGACGGCCGACGCCACGCACCTCATCAAGGTGGCGTGCCAGACGGCGCTCGGCGACCGGCCCTGCATCGAGGTGTTCGGAACCGACTATCCGACGCCCGACGGCACGTGCCTGCGCGACTACATCCAGGTGACCGATCTCGCCCAGGCGCACATGGACGCGCTCGCCCATCTGCGCCAGGCGGCGAAAGCCTCACCCTGAACTGCGGCTACGGCCGGGGCTACTCGGTGCTGGAGGTGATCGACGTGGTCAAGCGGGTGTCGGGCCGCGACTTCGAGGTGCGCCTGTCGCCGCGCCGGCCGGGCGATCCGGCCGCGATCGTGGCCAAGGCGGACCGCATCCGCGAGCGGCTCGGCTGGCGCCCCCGCTTCGACGACCTCAACCAGATCGTCGCCCAGGCGCTCGCCTGGGAGCGCTCGCTCAAGGTCCGCAACCACCTTTGAGGCGTCCGCCGCCCGAGGAACCCTTCGTTAACCATACTCTTGTCGTTTTGGGAGGGCAGGGAAAACCCCTGCCTCTTGTGTGACGGCGGGATCATGGTTCAAGCTTCTTGCGCGGCAGGCCGGTTCTGGGGCGCCGTCCTTCTGGCCGTCGGGTGCTCCGGCGCTGCGGCGTCCATGGCCGAAGCCGCCCCGAATGCGGCTCAGCCGGCGCGGCAAGCCGCCGAACCGGCGGAAAAGACGGACTTCCAGCGCTTCATCGAGTCGTTGTGGCCCGAGGCTCACGGACGCGGCGTCCTGCGCGCCACCTTCGACGCGGCGCTGCAGGGCGTCGCGCTCGACCCGAAAATCGTCGCCCTGACCCGGAAGCAGTCCGAGTTCAACCAGCCGATCTGGGAGTATCTCGGCGGCGCGATCTCGCCGGCGCGCCTGGCGCGCGGGAGCGAATTGGCGCGGGAGTGGTCGCAAGCCCTCGACGGCATCGAGCGGGTTTACGGCGTGCCGCGGGCGGTCGTGCTCGGCGTCTGGGGCATGGAGACGAACTTCGGCTCGTTCACGGGCGGCATCGACGTGGTGCGCTCGCTCGCGACCCTCGCCTTCGTCCGCTACCGCGGCGACTTCTTCCGGGACGAACTCCTCAACGCGCTGCAAATCCTGCAACAGGAGCACATCGGCCGCGGAAAACTGCTTGGCTCCTGGGCCGGAGCGATGGGCCAGACCCAGTTCATGCCTTCGAGCTTCCTCAAATACGCGGTCGACGGCGACGGCGACGGCCGGCGCGACATCTGGGCCTCGGTTCCGGACGCGCTCGCCTCGACGGCCAACTTCCTGCGGCAGCAGGGGTGGCAGCCGGGGCTGCCCTGGGGCTTCGAGGTCGCCCTGCCGGAGGGTTTCGATTTCCGCAACCATCGCCAGAGCTTTTCGGGGTGGGAGAACCTCGGGCTGCGCCGCATGGACGGAAAGGCCATGCCCCGCGCCGGCGAGGCGACGCTGTTCCTGCCCGCCGGCGCGCGCGGGCCGGCCCTCCTCGTCACCGCCAACTACCTCGTCATCAAGACCTACAACTCCTCCGACGCCTATGCGCTCGGCGTCGCGCTGCTGGGCGACCGGATTTTCGGCGGGCAGCCCCTTCGCGGCGCTTGGCCGAAGGACGAGCCCGCGCTCGACATGGGCCAGCGCCAGGAGGTCCAACGGCAGCTTCAGAAGCTGGGGCACGACGTCGGCGAGCCCGACGGCAAGATCGGCTCCAAGACGCGCGAGGCGGTGCGCCAGTTCCAGCTTCGGCGCGGCCTCGTGCCGGACGGCTACGCGGACCTGACCGTTCTGAAGGAATTGCGCGCCGCGCGCTGACGTCGGCGATCCGATCGACTATATCGGTGCGTGAGCAGGCTGGAGTAAGGGGGACCGATGCTGCGATCGTGGGCTGGGCTTGTGCTTGCAGGCCTCCTCCTGTGCTTGGCGGGCGAGCGGACGGCTCACGCCCAAGGCTTTCCCTTCTTCCCCGCCAATCCATACGCCAACCCTGCCCCCGCCGGGCGGCCCTCTTATTATCCCGGAGCGCCCGCCTACCCCGACGCCCGCCGGCCATCCTACCGCGAGGAGCGGCGGGCGCGTCGGCCGGTCTACCGGGAGGAGCGGCAAGCGCGCCGGCCTGCCTATCGGGCGGAGCGCGCGCCGCGGCGGCCTGTCCGCGCGGCTCCGGCCGCGGAGGCTCGCAAGGCTCAGCCGGAGAAGCCGGCGATCGAGCCGTCGACGTACATCGTCGTGTTCGGCGATTCCCTGGCGGACCTCATCGCCGACGGGCTTGACGACGCCTATGACGAGGCTCCTGAAATCGAGGTCGTCAGCAAGGCGAAAGGCGACAGCGGCCTCGTCCGCAACGACGCTTACGACTGGCCCAAGGTCATCCAGGATTACCTCAACGGCAATCCGCAGATCACCTTCGCGGTGATGATGGTGGGGGTGAACGACCGCCAGGCGATCCGGGAGGGCGAGGCCGCGCACGATCCGTTGTCGGACCGCTGGCGGGACATCTACCGCGACCGGGTCGACGCGGTGGCGCAGGCGTTCGCGGACCGGAAGATCCCGCTCCTTTGGGTCAGCGCGCCGCCGACGAAGAATGAAAAGTTCTCGGCCGACATGGCCGCCATGAACGAGATCTTTCGCGAACGGGTGCAGAAGGCGGGCGGCGTGTACGTCGACATCTGGCCGGGGTTCGTGAACGACGAAAACCGGTACGCTCCGGTCGGACCCGACGTGGATGGCCAGACGGCGCGGCTTCGCGCCGCCGACGGCATCCACTTCACGAGCGCCGGAGCCCGCAAGGCGGCGCATTTCGCCGAGGTCGAGATCAAGCGGCTGCTCGAAGCGCGCTCCGGGGCCAGCGTCGCCGCGCCCGCGCCCAAGGGAGCGGCCGATCGCCAGACGCCCGAATCCGCCGGATCGCCGCCGCTGCCTGCGAAGGCGGTCGCCGGACCCGTGCTGCCCTTGACGCGCCCGGAGGTCTCCCCGGACGGCGCCCTCGTCGCGGGCCGGCCATCGCTCGACAAGGAGGGGGCCTCAGCTGTGGAACGCGCGTATCGTCAAGGGGTCGCGCCCGGCCCGAAGCCGGGCCGCGCGGACGATTTCAAGTGGCCGCGGTCGTAGCGACGCTCCCGGCCGGCAGGCGCCGCAACCACCCTTGAACCACCCTTGAACCACCCTTGGGGGCTGAGCGCCCCTCACGCCATCACCACTTCCTCGACCCGCACCGGCTTGCGCGCCGGCTCGGGTTCGCCGGCCATGAACTGCGCGCGCGCGAGGTCGGCGAAGCGGCCGCCCTTGGCGACGAGCTCGTCGAAACGTGCCGGTCTCGACGATGCGGCCGTGGTCGAAGACGAGGATGCGGTCGGCGTTGCGGATGGTGGCGAGGCGATGGGCGATCACGAACGTGGTGCGGCCCTTCATCACCTCCTCGAGCGCCCGTTGCAGCTTGCGCTCGGTGGCGGCGTCGAGCGCGCTCGTCGCCTCGTCGAGGATCAGGATCGGCGGGTTCTTCAACAGCGCCCGGGCGATCGACAGGCGCTGGCGCTCGCCGCCCGACAGCGAGCGGCCGCGCTCGCCGATCACCGTGTCGAGGCCGTCCGCGCTGGCGCGTGATGAACTCGATCGCCTGCGCGCGCTCGAGCGCGTCGATCATCTCCGCCTCGGTCGCGTCCGGGCGGCCGACCTGAAGGTTCTCGCGGATCGGTGCGCGCGAACAGCATCGGCTCCTGGAACACGACGCCGATGTTGCGCCGCAGCGACGACAGGCGTGAGGTCGCGGATGTCGTCGCCGTCGATGCGGATGCACGCCCGATTGCGGATCGAAGGCCCGGTGCAGAAGGCCGAGCGTCGTCGACTTGCCGGACCCCGTGCGCGCCGACGAGCGCGACGGTCTCGCCGGGCTCGGCCGCGAACGACACGTCCTGAATCGCCGGGCGCTTGCCGTCATAGGAGAAGCTCACGTCCTCGAAGGCGACCTCGCCCGCGAAGCGCGCCACGTTCTTGGCGTGCGGCCGGTCGTGCACGGCGGGCGCGGTGTCGAGGATGTCGAAGAACTCGCGCATCTTCGGCGCCTGCAGGAAAAGCTGGTTGACGAAGCTGACCGCCTGCTCCAGCCGCCCGATCAGCATGCGTGGCGATGCTCATGAACATGACGATCTCGCCGACCGTGGCGAGGCCGTTGAGGTGCAGCCAGGTGCCGACGCAGAAAGATCGCCGTGACCGTGATGGTGGCCGAGGCGCGCGTCGCCACCGAGGCGAGGGCCCACCAGGACAGCACCGGGTTCTGGGCCTGCAGAAGCTGGTGGATGATGCCGCGCAGCGCCGCGCCTCGGCCTCGATGCGGGTGAAGGACTGGATCACCGGGACGTTGCCGAGCGCGTCGGAGGCGTGCTCGGCCAGCGTCGAGTGGTAGCGCTCGACGGAGCCCTGAAGCGTCTCGGTCTTGCGCAGCACGATGGCGGTAAGGCCGGCGAAGACGACGACCAGCGCGACGAGCAGGAGCCCGAGCCGCCAGTTGAGGAACACGGTGAGCGGCAGCAGGATGACGAGCGCCACCAGCGCCGAGAGGTGCTCGCGGAAGAAGCCGAGCCAGAGCCAGGCCATGCCGTTCGAGCCCTCCAGCATCACCTTCAGGACGCGGCCCGAATGGGTCGAGGTGTGGAAGGCGAGGGGCAATTCGAGCACGTGCTCGAAGTAGTTCGCCATGACGGCGAGCCGGCGGCGGTGCGACAGCCGGTCGGCGTGGAGCGCCACGAGGACGCCGGCCCCGATGGTGAAGAGCCCGAACGCCACCCAGGCGAGGATCAGCGGCATCAGGGCCGCGAACGTCACGGGCGCGCCGCCGGCCGCTTGGCCCTGCGTCAGCACGTCGATGATGCGGCCGAACAGGATCGGCTCGGCGAAGGCCGCGATGGCGAGCGCCACGTTGGCGAGCGCCAGCAAGCGCCCCGAGCCGCAGGTCCGAGCCGAGCTGGCCGAGAACGCGGGCATAAAGGCGGATGAGCCACATGACGTCAGCCTCCCCAGCCTTGAGCCCTGGCGGCCCGCCGCCGTATCCCGGCGCTTTCGACCGCCACGATCGGGTGTTCCCGATCATCTTGATTTCAACGGCGAAATCCAGCTCGCGTTCACTGGGGATTTCCGCAACGCCGTTTTTTCATCGGCGCTACGGCGTCCGGCCTGGGCTGGGAGCCGATGGAGCCGCCCCGTCGGCCTTGCCGATCGCCTGGGCGATGTGCTCCAGGGCCGACCCGACCGGGCCGAGGTGCACGTCGAGCATCGGCGTGCCCGGGCGGCGCGATGATGTGCTCGGCCGTGAGGCGCTGGAACACGGCGAAGTTCAGTTCGCTCTGGACGCGCGCCTGGAAGTCCACGTCGGCCACGAAGCAGACGAGGTCGAACTCAAGCCAGGCGTCGCCGATCTTTTTGAACAGGACGCGGGGCGGGGGTTCTTTGAGCACGTCGGCGTGGGCGCGGGCGCACGTCCGCGATCGATCTCCGCCGCCCGCACCGGGTCGGCGGTGCGCGGCACGCTCACCGGCGCGATGACGCGGCCCGTGCGGTCGCTGCGCACCCGGTTCCTGACCACGCCGGAGATCAGGTTCGAGTTCGGCACGATCACGGTCGAGCGGTCGAAGGTCTCGATCTCGGTGGCGCGCACGTTGATGCGCCGCACGTAGCCCTCGCCGTCGCCGACCACGACGAGATCGCCGACCCGGATCGGCCGCTCCCACGAGCAGGATCAGGCCGGAGACGAAGTTGTTGACGATCGATTGCAGGCCGAAGCCGATGCCGACCGACAGCGCGCCGGCGACGATGGCGAGCCTGTCGAGGCTGAGGCCCAGATAGGAGAAGGCGACCGCGCCGGAGACGATGACGCCGAAGTAGCCGGCGGCGGTGCGGATCGAGTTGCGCAGGCCGGCATCGAGGTCGGTGGCGGGCAGGAAGGTGGTGTCGAGCCAGCGCTGGACGACGCGGGTGACGGTGAAGCCGAGCCCGAAGATCAGGGCCGCGATGGCGATGGCGGAGAGCGAGATCGTGACGTCGCCGACCTTGAAGCCGAAGAAGGCCGCCCGCAGCGAGGACAAGAGGTCGGCGGACTCGATGCCCCAGGGCGCGAGCGCCAGCATCGCCGGCGATCAGGATCAGCAGGACGCGCGCGATGCCGGTGGCGAGCACGCCGATCTGCGCCAGCGAGCGCCGGCGCAGGCCGGTGTTGGCCTGCAGCGTCGTCGCAATCCGGGTCTGCTCGCGCAGGGTCCCGCCGATGAACTCGTCGACGAGCACGATGGCGAGCAGCAGCAGCGCCAGCAGGACGCTGATCCAGACGAGCTGATCGACCAGGAACGACGCGAAGGCGACGTAGCCGACGAGCACGCTGCGCGATCACCGCGGCGACGGCGGTCCAGCCGACGATCCGGAGCGGCCCGCCCCGGCCTCAGCTTCGGTCGGGATGTAGGGGCCGAGACACGTTCCTCGTCGCTCGGTCGTGGCGGCGAAGCGGCGCAGCAACTCGGCGAGCGTGAGCGCGGCGGCGAGCGCAAAGACGCCGCGGGTCAGCGACCGTAAGGGGCAGCGCCGCCACGATCGCCTGGTTCAGGGCTTCGAGTGTCTTGCCGGCGGCGATGATAGCGGCGATCGCGACCGCGAAGCGCGCGATGCGCGCCGCCGCCTTGTCGCTGAGCGGCAGCGAGCCGCCAGGAAGCGTCTCCGGCGCCAGGATCGCTTGGGCGAGCGCGTGGACGAAGGCGACGAAGGCGAGGCTCGCCAGAAACGCCAGCGCGAGCGGCTGCACGCGGGGCGGCAGCACGCCCGTGACGTGCAGCGCCGCATAGATCGAGGAAGCTGCCAGCCGCAGCGGGGAGCGCGCCGAGGAGGAGCACCCCGAGGGCGGCGAGGAGGCGCTTCCGGCGCGAGGGGTCGTGGATCGCCGGATCGCGCGTCACGAGGCGCGGCGCGAGGTAGCGCCGCCCGATGACGAGCGCCGCGGCGACGCCGAAGGCGAGCCCGAGCAGGAGCAGGACGCCGAGCGTCGCGTTCCGCGCGATACGCTCGATCGTATCCCGCGCGACGATGCCCAGCGCGCTGAGGTCGCGCGGAAAGTTGCGCGCCGCCGCCACCCAGAGGTCGGGGCTCAGGATGCCGTAGGTCCGCTCGAACAGCGCCCGCGTGAAGGCGGCGCGGCGGCGGTCGCCCACCTGGGCGGTGAACTGCTCGGCCTGGATCAGGACGGCGCGGGCCAGCCGCTGCGTCTCGTCGAGTTCGGCGACGGCGGCCTCCCGCTCGGCGCGGTCGCGGGCGACGTCGGCGCTCTCGTCGGGATCGTCCTCCTTGGGCTTGGGGCCGAGCTGTTCGAGCCGCGCCTTGGCGGCGTCGAGCTTCGGCGCAAGGTCGGCGACGAGCGCGCGCAAGCGTTTCGGCGATGGGGTCGATGCCCTGCCGCAAGCCCTGAAGCTCGGCGTCAGACAGTTCGCGCCCACTGAGCGCGGCCTCCTTCTGGTCGAGGTCGAGCTTGAAGGCGTCGAGCTTGGCGCGGAGGGCCTTGGTTTCGGGCGAGAGCGGAGGCGCGGGAGCCGGCGTCGTGGTCGGGTCGCCGGCGCGAGGTCTGGGGTGGTCCGGCCTCTCGGGCTGGGATGGGGCGGGGGCTTGCGTCGCCTGGGCGAGAGCGGGCGTCGCGGGCGGGCCGGGGCCGGCCGCGAGCGCCGCCATGCCGAGCACGAGAAGGATCGCCCCGCGGAGGGGTTTAGGGAGGGCCGATGTCATGCCGCCTCGCCTTATCGCGCATGACCGGGCAGGTCTCGCGATTTTTCGGAGACGAAACGTCGCCATGCGGCGGGTCGCCGGTCGATCACGCTCGTCGGCGATGGCGCGCCAAATCCTGGCGCGCGCCGTCCGGGTGGAGGCTGACAGGGCCAGACGGACCGCGCATCGCCCTCTGAACAAGCTTGAGCCCGTTGAGAGCCAGATGGACCGCGCATCGCCTCCTGAACAAGCTTGAGCCCGTTGAGATCGGGCCGCGAGGTCGCCTGATCCTTGACACGCACCGGCTGCGAGCCTATGTCCCTCGCGTTCGCGCGGCTCTTCGGGGCCGCTTTTGCATTTACGCTCCCGCGTCCCGGACTGCGATCCGGGGCTGTCGTCCCGAGAGGGGAAGAGGAGGGCGCGTTCCTCGCACACCGACGAACCGACAGAGGACACGCGATGTCGAAGCGCGTTCAGGCGAAGTACAAGCTCGACCGCCGCATGGGCGAGAACATCTGGGGCCGCCCGAAGAGCCCCGTCAACCGCCGCGAATACGGCCCCGGCCAGCACGGCCAGCGCCGCAAGGGCAAGATGTCCGACTTCGGCACGCAGCTGCGCGCCAAGCAGAAGCTCAAGGGCTATTACGGCAACATCACCGAGAAGCAGTTCCGCCGCTACTACGCCGAGGCGATCCGCCTGAAGGGCGACTCCGGCGAGAACCTGATCGGCCTGCTCGAGCGCCGTCTCGACGCGGTCGTCTACCGCTCGAAGTTCGTGCCGACCCTGTTCGCCGCGCGCCAGTTCGTCAACCACGGCCACGTCAAGGTCAACGGCCGCCGCGTCAACATCCCGAGCTACCTCGTGAAGCCCGGCGACGTGATCGAGGTGAAGGACAAGTCGAAGCAGCTGGAGCTCGTGCTCGTCGCGAGCGCAGCTCGCCGAGCGCGACGTGCCCGACTACATCGAGGTCGACCACTCCAAGATGACGGCCCGCATGACCCGCGTGCCGGCGCCTGTCGAGGTGCCGTATCCGGTCCAGATGGAGCCGAACCTCGTCATCGAGTTCTATTCGCGCTGATCCGCGCGGACGCCGCTTTCACGAAAAGGCCGCCTCCGGGCGGCCTTTTCACGTTCCAGCCATGGCCAGCCCGTGGGAGGGGCGTCGGCGCCCGCTTCTGACCGTGCAGGCTGGCCGCAGGCTCCCGCCGCGCGCATAAGGCTCTTGCACCCGATGACTCGTCCCGCCGACCTGACCCGCCAAGCCCTGATCGCGGCCGCGACCGACGTTTTCGCGGAGTCCGGCTTCGCGGGCGGCTCGGTGCGGCTCATCACGCGAAAGGCCAAGGCGAACCAGGCCGCGATCACCTATCACTTCGGCGGCAAGGAGGGGCTTTATCAAGCGGTGCTCAAGGCCGCGCTCGCCGCCTTCGACGAGCACGCGCTGCTCGACGAGCATGCGGCCGCGACGCTGCCGCGCGAGGAGGCGCTGCGTCTCTTCCTGCGCCAGGGCCTGCGCCCGATGACCCGGCGCGACCGCTTCAGCCGGTATTTGAAAATCTTCGCCTGGGAGAGCGTGAGCCCGAGCGACGCCTTTCGGGCGTTCATCGCCGGCGAGCGGCTGCCGGTGGTCGTGTTGGCGGACGCGATCGTCCGCCGCTATCTGCCGCCCGAGGCCGATGCGGAGACCGTCACGACCGCGATGGTCTGGCTCGTCAGCCAGCCCTCGGCCTTTACGCGCAACGCGGCGCTGCTCGCCGGCCCGCCCGCCAACCTCGCCATCGACGAGGCTTTCGTCGACCGTCTCATTGATCGCCTGACCACCCTCTTGCACGGAGCGCTCGCGGCCGGGGAGGCGGCTTTTTCCGCCTCGCCCGCGGCCGGGAGCCCGCCGAATGCGACATCCGGGTGAACGCCTTCGAGCGCGCTGAGCCGAGCGTCTCCTCTCCCCGCGTGCGGGAGAGGAGACGCTGCGGGGCCGTCGCACCGTTCCGGTCCCGGCCCAAAAATCAGCGCCGCAGCCGTTTGAACACAGAGAGGAAGTCGTTCAGGCTGTCGCGCGTGACGCCTTTCGCTCCGGACAGGTCTTCGTAGGTCACCGTGGTCGGGCTCACCGCGACGATGATGACGCGGGCGGCGTCGTGCTTCCAGAGCTGGCCGGGATACGGTCGTTCCGTCGGCATAGGATGATATGTCTCCATGGACGCGAGTGGACTCGGAGGGCTCGGCCCTCCGGGGGCGCCGCTTGGGGCGACGTCAGAGGACCATCGCGCGCAAGACGGCGCGTTCGCGCGCGGGATCGATGCGCCGGTGGCCGGATCTGTGATGGCGGCCAGGTACATTCGGGCGTGCGACGCGGCGAGCGCATCGACGAGGCGCTTCAAGAAGCCCGGCTGGCGCGAGGCGGGGGGCTCGCGTGCGGAATCGACGAAAGAGGCTGCGATGGCCATGACGAGGTCTCCGTTATCTTGGTTGCGGACCTCCTGAACGCTCCCCGCCCCGATATTGTTGCAGTGCAACATAAGGTTTTTTGAAAGACGCAAAAGGGCGCATGGCGCGGCCCATCTATGCTTGGACCGCATGCATAGACCTGTTTAACAAATATTAACCCAGGTCGCATGTGCAGAATGCATAAACCTAAGGCGCTTGCTGCGCTGCTGGGCAGACGGGCGTGCGCGTAGACCCTCTGATCGGGTCGTAGCTCAGCCGGTGTCGCCGGCCGGCGCTCCGCGCGCGCCGTGCCGCCGCGAGCAGCGCCAAGCGACGCCGGCAGGAACCCCGAAGATGATGGCGTGCGCCCCAAGTTCGGCCAGCACCGAATAGCCGGCCCCGAACACGCCGACGCCGAAGTCGATCGCGGAGACCACGAACCAGAGTCCAACGAAGGGGAGAGCGCCGTCGATCGCGCGGCCGGAGCGGCGTTTGCCGAGGACGCCCGCGCCCCAGGCGAAGGCCGTGAAAACAGCAAGCCCGATGGCGGTCATCATGAGGATGTGCACGGCGGTTTCCTGTTTACGGTTCAAGGATCGCGGGGCGCCTCGACCTGAGCGAGACCGTTTCCCAGAGCGCGACCATGGCCAGCGCCGCCGCCACGGCCGCCCCGAGCAGCAGGGGCGAGGCGACGGCGGCTGCCGGGACGAGCCCGGCGAGCAAGCCCAGGCCGGCGAGATGCGACAGCGGAACGCGGCCGGCGATGGCCCGCTTGAACAGAAGGTTGCCGAGGAGGAACAGCGCCGGCCCGCCGAGCACGGCCGCCGCGGTCGTGACTTCCGTGCGCCCGGCCGGATGGGCGAGAACCAGCTCGTCCGCGACCGAGGCCACGATCACGCCGCCCACGACCAGAAGGTGAACGTAGGTGTAGATCAGGCGGGCCAGACGGCCGGGGTCGTCCGATGTCGTGATGCGCCGGACGCCGCGCTCCGCGCCGGTGTCGAAGTAGATCCACCACATGGCCACGCTGCCGACGAACGCGACCGCGAAGGCCGCAACGGTCGGCGCCGTCCAGGGCAGACCCTCGAAGGTCGCCCCGGTGACAAGGAGCGACTCGCCGAGCGCGATGATGATGAACAGCGAGCACCGCTCGGCCAGATGGCCGCCTTCGACGTCCCAATCGTCCGTCGTCGAGCGGCCGAGGCCGGGCGTCCAGAAGCCGACCGCCGGCGACACGTATTCGACCGCAAGCGCCGCGCCCCAAAGCCCAAGCCTGACGCCGCCTTCCGCGAACGCGCCCGCGATCCAGAACACGCCGGCGAGCGCCAGCCATGCGGTGATGCGCTGGAAGTTGCGGACGTTTCCCGGGCTCGAATCGCCCAAGGCCCACACCATGAAGAGCGAGCGGCCGACCTGCATGAAGACGTAGGCGAGCGCGAAGGCGAGGCCCTTCGCGTCAAAGGCCTGCGGGATCGAGGTGGAGAGGACCAGCCCGGCGAGCATCAGCGCGAACAGGAGCAGCCGCACCGGCGTCCGCTCGGGATCGAGCCAGTTCGTGACCCACGAGGTGTAGATCCAGACCCACCAGACAGCCAGGAACAACAGAGCCGTGTGCGCGGCGCCGAGGGGCGTCAGGTTCTTGAGCAGATAATGCGAGAGCTGCGTGACCGCGAAAACGAACACCAGATCGAAGAACAGTTCGACGTTGGTGACGCGGGCGTGCTCGTGCGCGCCTCGGGCGCGGAGCAGGCCGGCGCGGCGTTCAGGGCTGGTCATGCGATGTTCGCTGCCTTTGGCGGCAGGGGGAGACCCGTCACAGCGCCTTCAGGTTCGCCTCGATGTCCGCCCGCCGCGGCTCGAGGAACGGGGGCAGCGAGAGGCGCTCGCCGAGGGTCTCGAGGGGTTCATCCGCCGAAAACCCCGGCCCGTCGGTGGCGATCTCGAACAGGATGCCGTTCGGCTCGCGGAAGTAAAGGCTCTTGAAGTAGAAGCGGTCGACGGGGCCGCTTGAGGGGACGCGCAAGGCGCGCAGGCGCTCGGCGCAGGCCCGGTAGGTATCGTCGTTCGGGGTCCGGAAGGCGACGTGGTGCACCCCGCCGGCGCCGGGCTGGGCGCGCGGCAGGTCGGGTTCGGCTTTGACGTGCAGTTCGGCCGCCGGCCCGCCCTCGCCCATGTCGTAGACATGGACGGTGCGCCCGCCGTCGGAAAAATCGCGCGCGCGGCGCAGGCCCATGACCTCGGTGAGGATGCGGGCGGTCGGCGCAAGGTCGGGCACGCTCAGCGTGATCGGCCCGAGGCCGCGGATCTGATGCTCGGGCGGGACCGGGCTTTTCGGCCACGGATGAGCCTCGCCGGCGCCGCCGTCGTCCACGAGGGTGAGGCGCTGGCCCTCGAAATCCTCGACGTCGAGGGTCTTGCGCCCGTCCCGCTCGACAATGGCGCCGTGCGCCACGCCCGCATCCTCGAACCGCTGTTTCCACCCATGCAGCGCGTCCTCGCCCGCGACCCGCAGCCCCGTGCGGACGATGCTTCCCGCGCCGCGTCGCTCGCGCCCGACCGGCCAGTCGAAGAAGGTGAGGTCCGTGCCGGGCGAGCCGAGCGCGTCGGCGTAGAACAGGTGGTAGGCGCTCACGTCGTCCTGGTTCACGGTCTTCTTGACCAGCCGCATCCCGAGCGTGCGGGTGTAGAAGGCGTGGTTTTCCGCGGCGTTCGCCGTGACGGCGGTGAGGTGATGGATGCCGGTGAGGTGCATGGGGTGTCCTTGATAGCTGGCGCGCGCACCTCTCCCCGCTGGCTAGCTGCGCTCGCAGCTCTGCGGGGAGAGGTGATAAAGCGCCTTATTCGATCACGATCTTCGGCGCCGTGCGTCTCGCCCCGCCGCCGGAGAGCGTCGCCCACACCTGGCGCGCGATGTCCCGATAAACCCGCGCATGCGGCCCGTCGGGGTCGATCGCGACCACCGGGCGGCCGGTGTCCGAGGTTTCGCGGAGCGTCATGTCGAGCGGGACTTCGCCGAGGAACGGCACGCTCAAGCGCTCGGCCTCGCGCCGCGCGCCGCCGTACCCGAAGATGTGGGACGCCTGACCGCAGTGGGGGCAGACGAAGGTCGCCATGTTCTCGACGATGCCGAGGATCGGCACCTCGACCCGCTTGAACATGGCGACGCCGCGCCGGGCGTCGATGAGCGCGAGGTCCTGCGGCGTCGAGACGATCACGGCCCCGGCGAGCGGCGTCGCCTGCGCCATCGTCAATTGCGCGTCGCCGGTGCCGGGCGGCATGTCCACGACCAGCACGTCCAACTCGCCCCAGGCGACCTCGCGCAGCATCTGGGTGATGGCCGACATCACCATCGGCCCGCGCCAGATCATCGGCGTCTCTTCCTCGACCAGGAAGCCGATCGACATGACTTTTACGCCGTAGCCGTCGAGCGGCTCCAGGATGCGTCCCGAGACCACGCGAGGCTTGCCATGCAGCCCGAACAGTTTCGGCATGGAGGGGCCGTAGATGTCGGCGTCAAGAATGCCGACCTTCAAGCCGAGCGATTGAAGCCCCAGGGCGAGATTGCAGGCGGTGGTGGACTTGCCGACGCCGCCCTTGCCGGACGCCACCGCGATGACGTGCGTCACGCCCGGGATGGCCTGCGCCTTGGGAGAAGGGGCGCTGGCCGGGCGGCCGGGCGTCGGGGCCGGCGTGGTGCGCGGCGGCGGGCGGTCGGCCGTGAGGCTCACGAACGCGCCCTTGACGCCGGGCAGACCTCTGACCGCGGCTTCCGCCGCCTGACGCACCCGCTCCATGGCGGCGGCTTCCGCGGGTTCGATGGCGATGGAAAACATCACCCGGCCCGCCTCATCCACCACGATCTCGGACAAGCGGCCCGACGAAACGAGGGTCGCGCCGCCCGCATCGGGCACGGTCGCGAGCGCTTGCAGAACGTGTTCGCGGGTGATCGCCACGGTGTTCTCCCTGAGGCCCCGCCCCTTATGTAGCCACGCGGGCGTGCGCCGTTAAGGCGCATCCCGGCGTCTCATCCCGGAGGCCGGAAACCAAACCGCGCGCCTGCCGTTGACCGGGGGAGTCGGCCAGGGAGACGCGACATGCACGATCACCGCAATCACGAGGACGCGCAAAAGCTCTACGACCTCGTCAAGGACGTCAAAATCTGCATGATGACCACGGTCGAGACCGACGGCGCCCTGCACAGCCGCCCCATGCACAACCAGCAGGCGGACGAAGCGGGCGACCTCTGGTTCTTCACCTATCTCCAGTCGCCCAAGACCACCGAGATCGGCAAGGACAACCACGTCAACCTCGCCTACAGCAATCCCGACAAGCAGCATTTCGTGTCGATCTCCGGCAAGGCCGAGATCGTGCGCGACAAGCAGACGATCCAAGAGAAGTGGAGCGAGGGGATGCGGGCCTGGTTCCCGAAGGGAACGGACGAACCGGGAATCGCGCTCATTCGCGTGCATCCCGAACGGGGCGAATATTGGGACAGCCCGTCGAGCACCATCGTGCACCTCTACGGCTACGTGAAGGCGCGTCTGGCCGGTGCGCCGCCGACGGAACTGACCGAGCAGAAGAAGGTCGATCTCTCCTGAAGGTCTCTTGAAGATGCCCGATGCGCCTGAACGGGACGAACCGCCGGCCGTCTCCCCGGCTGAAGCGGCGAGCGCCGGCCCGGAGGCGCCCGGCGCGGGTCTTCCGCGCCCGATCCAGGAGCACCTCGGCCAGCAGCTTCGCACCACCTACAACGTGGAGACGGCGGAGAAGCCGGCCTATCTCGGCGATCCGGTCCTTCCGCTCGAATTCGAGCTCCTGCTCCAGCGCCTCGAGGCGAGCGAGCGCCAGAGGATCAGGGAGATGGCGCACACCCAGGGCATCGAAGCGGTGGAGCGGGCGTTGCGGGACCTCGGGGCCGGGCCGGCCGGCGCAGAAGGCGGGCTCTCCCTGCCTCCAAAAGGAGGGGTTGGGTGAAGGGGGCCCTCTCCGAAACGGCGCGGCCCTCGCCCGATCGTCCTCGACTGCTCCCCGGCTCCCGTCCTCCGTTCAGGCAAAGCGTGGGGCAAGGGTCGGCGCGGCTTGCGCTCGACTCGAGGGAAGCCTTCAGGGCGACCGCTGCGGCGGACGCCATCGCCTCCGACGAAATCCGCGAGATTATCTGAAGCCGATGCGCAGCCGCTTGCCGGAGGACATCCGTTCGGCAGGCGCCTCGCTCCGTCCCGAGGAGGACGTCATTGTCGCTCGGGGTGCTTGACGGAAAGGTTCGGACGTGGCGCAGCAGCACGGCTCCAAGACGGTCATCTACGCCGCGCTCGCCGGCAATCTCGCCATCGCGGCCACGAAACTCGGGGCCTCTCTCTACACCGGCTCCAGCGCCATGCTGACCGAGGCCATCCACTCCTGCGTGGACACCGGCAACCAGGGCCTTCTGCTCTACGGCCTGAAGCGCGCCGCCCGCCCGCCCGACGAGCGCCATCCGTTCGGCCACGGGCTCGAACTCTACTTCTGGTCCTTCGTGGTCGCGCTTCTGATCTTCGCGCTCGGCGGCGCATTCTCGATCTACGAGGGCGTCCACAAGATGCGCCGCCCCGAGCCCATCGAGAGCGCCTGGGTCAACTTCGTCGTGCTTGGCGCTTCGATGGTGTTCGAGGGCCTCTCGTTCGCGATCGCCTACCGCGAGTTCCGCGCCCGCTACGCGCACCTGTCGCTGTGGACCGGGATCGAGCGCAGCAAGGACCCGAGCGCCTTCGCGGTGCTGTTGGAGGACGGGGCGGCGCTGGCCGGGCTGTTCGTGGCGCTCGTCGGCGTGTCGGCGAGCGTGTGGTTCGACATCCCGGCGGCGGACGGGGCGGCCTCGATCGTGATCGGCGGGCTGCTCGTTCTCACCGCCCTGGTCCTCGCCCGCGAGACCCGCAGCCTGCTGACGGGCGAAAGCACGTCGCCGCGCGTGCTCGCCGCCGCGCGCGCGGTGCTCGACGCCGATCCGCGCGTGACCGGGGTCGGCGACCTCCTGAGCCTGCATCTCGGTCCCTCGCACGTGCTGCTGGCGGTCACGCTCGACCTGCAAAAGAGCCTGACCGTCGATCAGGTCCGGGCGACGGCGGAGGACTTGCGCAAACAGATTGAGGCGGGCCAGCCCATCATCTCGCACGTGTTCTTCCGGCTGGGACCATCCGGCTGAGAGGTCCGGAGGCAAACAAGGCGAATCAGACAGGGTTCATCCGGACGGATGGGGCAAGGTGAACCGGCGCAAGCGCCGAAGCTCGGGAGCGGCGCTGTCGCGGACGCTGACGAAGCCGGAAATCCGGCTTGCGAGGAACCGCCCGCCTGGAAAACGCTTTCTCATAGGCTCCGGGTGGGCAGAAGCATGGCCGGGGTCGGCCGATCGGGTTTTGCGATGCTGAAATGGGCTCTCATCTTCTTCGTCATCTCGCTTATTGCGGGGGCGCTGGGCTTTACGGGCGTCTCCGCCGCCACCGGGCGGATTGCAAAAATCCTGTTTTTCATCTTTCTCGCGATCTTCGTCGTGTTCCTCGTTCTGGGGCTTCTGGCCGGCGAGGCCCTTTTCTGAACCGCAAGCGCGGATGCGCTGGGCGCGATCAGGACCGGCGTCCAAGCCCAATGCGGCCGACGCGATTTGCTCACGAATTATCAGCAGACCGATGCGGACCAGGGCCTGGCCTTGACTGCGGCCGCTCCAAGGTCTTGCTCTCATGATTGTCCGCCCGGTTGCGAATGGGCGGGGCGCGCTCGGGCGAGGGAGGGCCGGTTCACGTCATGGAGAAGCGCTTCTTCGAGTTCCTGACGCACGACGAGCGGGTGGACTGCCTGGCGCTCGGAACCATCGGCAAGCAGCCGGGCGGCGCGAAACTCCTGCAAGCGGGCGACCGGCCGCATGCCCTGTTCGTACTCCTCGCCGGCGCCGCCGAAGTGCGGCGCGGGGATGGAGTCGTTCTGGCGCGGCTCGTCTCCGGAGACATTTTTGGCGAGATGTCCTTCATTCAAGGCGTGCGCGCGAGCGCCGACGTGGTCGCGACGACCGACGTGACCGTGCTCACGCTGGCGGATGCGGTCATCAACGAGCTTTTCAAGGAGCGGCCGGGGCTGGCGGCGGGGCTTTACCGCTCGCTCGCGGTGGAACTGGCGCAACGGCTGCGCGCCACCTCCGCCGCCAAGTTTCCGTAAAGAACGGTCCCGGGGAGCTTCTCGCCTGTCGAGGGCTGTCTCTTGAGAGCCTTTTCCGGCGAAAGCCTCCCCGGACCGCGCTCATCAAGGGGCCTGCTGGGCGCGGGCCGGAGCGAAGCGAGCCGGTCAGGCATGTCGAGGCAAACAACCTCCAGGCCGCCAGGCCTGCAGTTAAGCGCTTCATTTTCCAAGTGCGGCACTGACCGAGAGAATGCCGCGTTTCAGCTCCGCTAGGCAGACGCGTCGCCATGCACGATGACAATGTGCAGCCGACGCGGCCCGTGCGCGCCCAGTAAAAGCGTCTGCTCGATGTCGGCGGAGCGGGACGGGCCGGTGATGAAGTTGACGGTGCGCGGCATCTCGCCCTTGCCATACGTATCGCGGACGCGGGCGAACACCGTTTCGTAATCGCCCGCGATATCCTTCGCGGACAAGGACGACGATGTGATTGTCCGGCAGAAAATTGAGCGTGGAAGGGCTTTCCGGACCGGAGACCATCACAAGCGTGCCGCTCTCGGCGACGCCGCCGAAGGCATGGCTCACCGCGTTGAGGTCCGCACCCTCGCTCCGGCCCTGTGAGACCTCCAGCGCGGTCTCGCTCCAGGGCATCTTTGCGAACCGGGGATCGGCGCCCATGCGAACGGTCGCCGGCAGATTGTGGCTGCGAAGATAATCCGCGACCGCGCCTGGCACGTCGGCGCTCGGCCCGACCTCCGCGACGGTCGCGAACGCCGCCTCGGCCTCCCGGCGGAACGTCGCGAGACGCTCCGGTCCGTCATCCCGCCCACGCTCCGGAATGACGCCGCGCGGGGCGCGCTGGAGCCGGTCGGCGACGATCTCGCGCCGGATCTGCTCGCTGCCGGCCACGCCAAGCGAGCGGCGGATCGTGGCGAAGATGTCGTCGCGGGCTGTGGGCATGAGAGCTCTCTTGAAAAATGGAGAGCGTTCAACGGCGCTCCCCTCAGCGGATGTTGCGTCAGGCGGCTTTCCGCCCGCGCCGCTCCCGCCGCCACCGCGCCTGAAAGGTGTCGCCCTGCGGGGCGGGGAGGTCGCGGGTTTTGGTCCAGCCGTGCGCGAGCGGCAGCCATGCGAAGCGTCCGCGCGAACGGCCGAAAAGCGCTAGGCTGCTCATTGCAAGCCGCATCGCGAGACCGTAGAGCACGGGCCGCTTGGCCAAAAAGCCCCAGGCTCCCAAGCCCGAGCGGATGGTCGCCGGCGTCAGATGGCGTTCGAACTCGCGCTCGCGCCAATGACGCATCAGCTTCGGCAACGGAATGCGGACCGGGCAGACGGCCTCGCAGCGTCCGCAGAAGGTTGAGGCGTTCGGCAAGTGCCCGGCTTTGTCGACGCCGATGAGGCTCGGGGTGAGCACCGAACCCATCGGGCCGGGATAGACCCAGCCATAAGCGTGGCCGCCGACCGCCTGGTAGACCGGGCAGTGATTCATGCAGGCGCCGCACCTGATGCACCGCAGCATGTCCTGAAAGCTGGTGCCGAGCATGGATGAGCGGCCGTTGTCCAGGATGACGACGTGGTAGCGCTCCGGCCCGTCCACGTCCGCCGGGCGGCGCGGGCCGGTGGAGAAGGTGGTGTAGACCGACAACTCCTGGCCGGTGGCCGAGCGGGCGAGGACGCGCAGGATCTGCGACACGTCCTCCAGCGTCGGCGTGAGCTTCTCGATCGAGGCCAGCACGATGTGCGTCTTGGGCAGGATCTGCGACAGGTCGCCGTTGCCCTCGTTGGTGACGATGATCGACGTGCCGGTCTCGGCCACCAGGAAGTTGGCGCCCGTAATCCCCACGTCAGCGGCGAGGAAGCGCTCGCGCAGCACGGTGCGTGCTTCGGTGAGCAGTTTCACCGGCTCAGATAAATCCCGCTTCGGATCGAGATGGGTGTGGACGCGCCTGAAATCCTGCTCCACCTGCGCGGCGCTGGTGTGGATGGCGGGCGCGATGATGTGCGACGGCATCTCGTGCCGGAGCTGGATGATGTACTCGCCGAGGTCGGTCTCGACCGGCGCGATCCCGTGCCCCTCCAGATGATGGTTGAGCCCGATCTCCTCGGCGATCATCGACTTGCCCTTGGCGACGGTGCGCGCCCCTGCCTCCCGGCAGATGGTCAGGACGATGTCGCAGGCCTCCTCGGCCGTGCGGGCGAAGTGGACGTGGCCGCCGGACGCCGTCACCCGCTTCTCATAGGCTTCGAGATAGAGGTCGAGGTGCGCCAGCGTGTGGTTCTTGATGTCGCGCGCCTGGTCGCGCAGCCGCTCGAACTCGGGCAGCCGGTCGGCGGCGGCCTTGCGCTTCTCCACGAAGCCGCGCCGCACCTTGGCGAGCGCGGCCTGCAACTGCTCGTCGGCGAGCGCCTCGCGGGCGTTTTCCTTGAACTGGGGGGAGGTGGCGTGGACGGTCATGGGATCACCTGGGGAGCCGGCGGGCATCCAACGTTGAGGGCGTGATTATTGCGCCGTCAGGCGGGAAGCCAGTCGTCGTCGCGGAGTTGGTCCAAGGCGTAGGGGCCCTCGGCTGGAAAGGTCGAGAGCGGCAGTCTGGTCTCCACCTGAGCTTCCTTTCGCGCCTTCTTGTAGGCGCCCTCGGCAAGCGATGGCGCCTCCGCCTTGAGGCTCGGGTTGTCCGCTCCAATCTCGTCGATGCGGCTGCGCTCCCTGCACAGGGAGATGCCCCACGAGGCGGAGCGCATCTCGGGCTGGTATTTGAGCAGATGCGCGATCACCGGCCGGTAGCTCGACCGGAGCGATGATTTGAGGCTCCGCCCCATGCTCTCCAGTTCCTCGACGATGTTCGGCAGGTCGGCCTGGGAGAAGCGGCGCAACCGCAACAGCTCCGCCTGCTCGAAGCGCCAGAGTTGGACGTCGCGTTCGTAAATGGTCGGGGCGTCGGAACCCGTCTCGGCGGGCTCCATCGTCGCGTCCGGGGCGTCGGGACGATCGTCCATGCCCGGAGTCTAGACCGAAACGCTCGAGAGGGCGAGGCTCATGCGGTTTTGGGATTCGCGCGCGGCCCTCCTCTCCCCGCGAGCCGGGAGAGGTGTTCGCCCGTCACTCATCCGGAGGCGTTCGGCGAAATCGGTGTCGGCGCGGTCGCCGGAAGGCGAAGGAGACGCTCCGCCGGCGAACAGGCCGGCGGGAAAGCTGGTCTTTCGCGCCTCTGCCGGAGGCCCGCCGTCCCGCAGACGAGAGGCCAAAAACACCCCCATGAGCCATGGGACGGCTGAAATATTCGAGAGCAAATCGAATTAAATTGCGATTATAAGTCTATTCAATTATTAATCTATAGAAATGTTAAAATATCTCACTTGCGTGAATCTGAAAAACGCCCTATGTAATCCCTCGCACATACAAAGTCTTTGTTGATTTTTTATATGTGAGCACATTTCAACTCAGCGGCGGGTTGCGGCGTTTGTGCTCCAGAAAACTACGCCGCTTGGACAAAAAGAGATGGCGCATCCTTTAAACGAACAAACCAACAAAGCAGCGGGAGCGGTCCGGGATGCGGCCGACGCGGCCGCCCGCACGGCCCGCACCGTGACCGACGAAGCCGCCAAGGTGGGCGAGCAATCGGCTCGTGCGGGGGTCGATATGGCCCGCCGAGGCGCGGAAACTGCGCGGGACACCATGCAGTCGAGCGTGAACATGGCCGCGCAGGGCTTCCAGCGCATGACGGATCAGTTCACGCAGACGCTGGGCTTCAACGGTCCGCAATCGGAAGATTTGGCCCGTCGCTCGTCCCAGAACCTCCAGGCGGTCTCGCAGGCCAGCACGATCCTCCTGAAAGGCGTTCAGGACATCTCGCGCGAATGGTTCGGCTTGGCCCAGGAGCGGCTCACGAAGAACATGGACGGCCTGAGCCGGCTTGCCGGTTGCCGGTCGGTGCAGGACTTCGTGACGGTTCAGAGCGATCTGGCGCGGGACAACCTGCAGCAGATGATCGACACCAACAAGCGCGTCGCCGAGCTGTCGGTGCGGGTGGCCGACGAAGCCGGACGGAGCATTCAGGCTCAGGGCGGCGCCAGCGTGCACCGCGCGCGCGCGGCCTGAACACCCTCGCTCTGCGCACAACAACGATGAGGCCCGGCCTAGCGCCGGGCCCTTTTGCGCGTCAACAGCCTCCGACCTTGGGAGCGTCGCACGCCTTGTCGGCGCAGCGCTGGGGCTGTCCTGCGCCGCGAAGCTTTCATTCGATACGCCCCGGCTTGGCTGCGAGGCTTCACAGCGTCCTGGCCTTCGACTGTTCGCGACGGCGGCCGGCGGCGCGCCGGCGCTCCCTGAGGCTTTGCGGAGCGCACCCTCACGCTCAGATGGTGAGCGTCAGCGCGCCGCGACTTCACGACGTATCCCCTATGCGGGAGGCATCCGGGACACACGATGCCCTGTCCTCGTCGCGAAGGAGGGGATCGAGCAGCCCGCGCTCCAGCGTTGCCGTGCGAGACCCTTGCGCGATGCGCGTGCGAAGGGGCGCCGTTTCCGACGGCGACAGCCTGGGGCGCCTCAGAACGATCCGCCCGTCTCGAACCCGTCGCCTTGCCCGTCGCCTTGCGAGCCTCCGCCGCCGATCCAGCCCCCGTCCGACGATCCGCCTCCGATCCAGTCGCCCCCGGAATCCTGCGGCGGGAACACGCCGCCGCCGAAGTCCGAGTCCCAGGGGCTCGGCTGGCGGTGGTAGCCGCCGTTGAACACGTCGCGCAGCACGCCGCCCTGGATCATGCCGCCCAGAACGCCGCCGAGCACGCTGCCGATGACCGATCCGTTGTCGAAGCGGCCGTAGGGGTTGTCGTAGCCCTGCCGGCGAAAGGCGTCCCGCTCCTGCTCGATCGCGGCGCGGCGCTGCGCCAGATCGCGCATCTTGGCCCGGATGCCGTCCGCCTCCCGCTCGGCGCGGCGGATGGCGCCGTCCGTCGCCTCGATGCGCCGGACGATGGCCTCGTCCTCGGGCGTCGGCGTCGCCATCGCCTCCCGATAGAGGACGTGCAGGTTCTCCTGCGCGTCCGCGCTCGCCAGGAGTTCGACGGCGTCGCGGTACGGCCCTTCGCCTTGAAGCACGGAGGCGTCGTGCTCGCGGTCGAGCGTGGCGAGCGCGGCTTTCGCCTCGGCCAATCGGCGCTCGGCCTGGTCGAGGTCCGCCTTGGCGGCGCGCGCCCGCGCGGCCAGCGGCTCGATGCCCGCCTTGACGAGCGCCTCGCGCTCCACCGTCGTGAGCCGCGCGCGCGCGTTCGCGATCTCGGCTTTCATGCGCTGCGCATGCTCGCGCAGGCGCTGCGGGATCTCATTCAGGAGCACGTAGTTGGCGCGGGCCTTGTCGTATCGGATGAGCCGCGCGACCCGGCGATCGAAGACGCGCGCCAGCGGCCCCGAGCGATCCTCGGCCGTGCCGAACTTCTTGCGCCAGAGATACATGAACAGCGGGTCGGCCTCGTAGGGCTTGCGCTTGACCTCGCGGTCGGCCTCGGCCTGCACCGCCTTTTTCTCGGCCTCTTCGGCGACGGCCGCGGCGTCGTCGATGCGGGCGCGCTGCGCGGTCCAATCCGAACCGGCCCGCGCCTGCGCCTCGACCTGCTCCCGCAAGGCCGCGATCGCCTTCAAAACCTCCTCGAGCGCGGCGGCCTTGGCGTGGCGCTCGGCCTCCCGATCCTTGACCGCCTGCTCCGCCTGGGCGCGGCGTTCGACCAGGCTCTCGTAGGCGCGCCGACGCTGCGCCAGGAGGTCGAGCGCCTGCCGCTCGGCGGCGTCGAGCTTCCCGACCACGCCCGCCCGCGTCATCGCGTCGAGCTTCAGGCGCGCCAGATCGCGGAAGGCGTCCATCCGCTCCGCCCGCAGCCGCGCCGCCTGGTCCGCGGCCGTCTTCAGGGCGGCGTCGAGGCGCGCCTCTTCGCCCCGCGCCTGCGCGATGGTTTGTTCGATCGTGGCGAGCGCCTGCCGTCCGGAGATCATGGCCTCACCACGTCAGGATCGCGCCGCCGAGGACCGGCATGAGGTACTCCACGTCGAGGGTTCCGCGGCGCTTCTCGCCGAGGCGGTTGCGCTGCACGATGCCGTCCTCGTTCTTGTCGCGGCGGACCTGGTTGAACACGTCCTCGCCCACCCGAACCGCCCATTTCGACACGGTTTGGGTCCGCCCGTCCTCCTCGCTGGCGACGGGGAGGCTCAAAACGCGCCCGTCCGGCGCGACCGGCTCGACCACGACGTAATAGTTGCGCGCGTTCGGGTTGCGGGCCGGGACGCGCCAGACGCCGCTCGGCTCGCCGGGGCGGGAGACGATGCGCAGCACGTATTCGCGCCGCAGGTCGGCCCGCAGTTCCTCGAGGTCGCCGATGGCCTTCTTCGCGCCCGCCGCGTCCCGGCGCGCGAGGGCCGCGCGCCCGTCGGCAAGGATTTGATCGGCCCGCTGGCGGGCCGCGTCGACCCGCGCTTCCGCCAGGACTTCCTGATGGCCCTGCTCCAGGGCGCGGGGCAGAAGGTCGGCGAGTTCGCGCTGCTCCCGCTCGGTTTGCGCGCGCGCCTGCTCGGCCCGTTCCTGCGCCGGGCGCACCACCCCGACCTGATAGGCGCCCCAACCGATGCCGGCGGCCGCGAGAAGGCCGAGCAGCGCCGTGCCGGCCCGGCCGCGGTTGACCCACGCCAGGGCGAGCGTCCGGGCGAGGCCGGGTTCTGGCGGCGTGTAGACGAAGCGGCTTTCCTTGAGCGCCCGCACGCCTTCCGCGAGCACCCGGTCCGGCACCTCGATGCCCTGCCCGCGATAGATCTGGCGCAGGCGCTCGATCAGGTTGGCTTCGCGGCGCGTCTCGTCCAGCTCGCGGGCCACCAGATTGTCCTGGTGGCGCAAGGTGTCGACGCACGTCCATCGCCAGCATCAGCGTCGTCGAGCTTCTGCGGCGCGGGCGCGGGCGAACCGGACGCCGCCGCAGGAGCGGGCGGCCCCGAGGTCGTCGCGGGGGCGGCGGCGTCAGCCATTGAGCGGCAGGGCCTGCCCTTGCGCCACGAGGCGGGCGATGCGGCGCTTGCCGTCTTCGACCGCGTCGCGGATCTCGGCCGAGTTCTGGGTCGAGAGCTTGCGCATCTCGTCGACGATCTCGAGCGAGCGCTCCTGGAAGTTGACGACGCTGTCGACGAGCTTCTTGACCGCGTCGGCGCGGATCGTCGGGCCATAGCCGGCCCGCACGGCCGCCTCCGCCGACCTTGTCGCCGATCTCGGCCAAAACCTCGAGACTCTTGCGACATGCCCTCCTTCATGGCGTTCAGGGTCTGCGTCGACTCGTGCAGGCCGAACATGCCGGTGAACGACGCTTTCAAGGCGGTCAGCACGCTAGTCGTTGGTCGAGAAGAAGGTCACGGCCTGCGCATAGACGCGCTCCTTGGCGTTCGTGTCTGCATCAGGCGCGCCATGATGACCTCGGAGGTGTTGTAGCCGACCGTCAGGTTGTCCGAGAGGTCCTTGGCGATCTGGTAGCGCTTGTCCTCGTCCTGGGTGCGGCGCAGCTGCTCGTCGCGGATCAGCTCCAGCTTGGCGCGCTCGGCCGGCTCCGTGCCCTGAAAATTAGGCGACCTTGTCGGACGCCGCCTCCAGCTCCGCCTTCGCGGCGTCGAGCTTGCTGCTCCGCCGTGCTTGCAGCACCTCGAGCGCCATCACCTCGGCCTGCTTCAGGGCGCCGCGGAAGTCGCGATAGGCGTCGAGGATCATGCTCTCGCGCTCGATCTGGTTCTTGGTCTCGCTGGTGACGTCGAGGTAGGTCTGCCTTGATCTTGTCGAAGCGGTCCGCGATGTCGCCGCGCGAGATCTTCATCCACACGTTGGTGACCGCGCTCGCAGAGATCGATCTTGCCGTCGGCGATCTGATCGACCATGCGCCTTGGCGTCGTCGCGGATGGAGTTGAAGCCCTCGGCGATCTGCCTGGTAGCGCTCGCCGATCTCCATCGCCGCGGTCTGCTCGCGCACCACCTCGTTGAAGACGTCGGCCTGGCCGAGCGTGCGCGCGATGACGGCGATCTTGTCCTGATCGAGGTCGGAGATCTTCTCCAGCAGGCCGTTGATCGGCGCGTCCTCGACCTTGGCGGGCATCAGCCCCAACTCGCGCAAGGTCGTAGTCGCCTTGTCGAGATACTGCATGGGCGATTTCACGACGACGTTGGACACCAGCGCCTCCTCGCGTTCGAAGAGCCGGCTAAGATGAGGCGCATCCTGTGCTGCTTCGCAGCGCGCGCCGAACCGGCCGTCGCAAGACATGGGCGTTGGTGGCGCGGGATTGCAAGGTCCGGAGCGTCCGCGAGGGCGGCTGCATCCTGCATCCGCGCCGAGACGATGAACCTTCACGGAGGCGGGCGTGGGGCTCGCTTCCCGTCGTGCATGGCAAGGCCCTCTCCCCGGCGAGCGGGGAGAGGAGAAGCGCGCTAACCCCGACGCGTCGGCCGTCCGGCGGCCGCGTCGCGGGCTTGCTCCAGCTTGTCGCCCTGCCGCTTGGGGCTGTCGTCGGTCTCCGGCGCGCCGCTCGGGCGCGCCGCCTTTTCCGCTTTCGCCGCCGCCGCTTTCCGGTCCAATTCCGCCTCGGCTTCCTGGCGGGTCTTGACGGCGTCGACCGCCGTGGCGCCCCGGCGTTCCGAATGGCTGTTCTTCGAGCCTGTCATAAGAATCCTCCTCTTCCACAATGGCTCAACGAGGGAGGGCGCGGGCCGGTTGCGTCCGGAGCTATTCCGCCGGCCCGCGTCGGGCCGGCTGTCCGATCGGCGGCTCGTCCGTCATGCCGGCCAGCACCTCCGCGACATGGCGGACGGCGACGGGGCAGCCGTCGCGCGACAGCTTGCCGGCGATGTTCATGAGGCAGCCGAGGTCGCCCGCGAGCACGGTCGGCGCCCCGCTCTCGACGATGTTCTGCGCCTTGCGCTCGACGATCGCGCCGGAGATGTCGCCGTACTTGACGGCGAACGTGCCGCCGAAGCCGCAGCACACGTCGGTTTCGTCCATCTCGACCAGCCTCAGGCCCTCGACGCTGGCGAGCAGCCGGCGCGGCTGCGCCTTGACGCCCAACTCGCGCAGGCCCGAGCAGGAGTCGTGATAGGTGACGGCGCCGTCGTAGGCCGCATCCACGCGCGTCACGCCGAGCACGTCGACCAGAAAACTCGTCAGTTCGTAGGTCTTGGCCGCGAGCGCGTCCGCCTTCGGCAGCCAGTTCGGATCGTCGGCGAAGAGTTCGGGGTAATGCGTCCGGATCATCCCGGCGCAGGAGCCGGAGGGGGCCACGACGTAGTCGTAGGCGCGAAAGGTCTCGATGACCCGCTCGGCGAGCGCGCGCGTCGTGCCGCGGTCGCCCGAGTTGTAGGCCGGCTGGCCGCAGCAGGTCTGCAACGGAACCTCGACCGTGCAGCCGGCGTCCTCCAGGAGCTTCACGGCCGCGAAGCCGACCGAGGGACGCATCAGGTCGACGAGGCAGGTGACGAACAACCCGACCCGTCTCGTGCGATCTGCGCTTGCCGCCATCGTCCGCTTTCCCTGAGGCCCGATCGGCAGGATCGTCCTCTCCGGCCTTCGCCGTCAATGCCGTCCGCGCATGCGGTCCATGAGCCGCGCCGGGCGCCGCCGCGTCAATTCTTCATTGCGTCGCCGCGGAGGGCCGCGCCGGAACGGAACCTTGGCTTTAGACGGTGATGCAGGCGCGGCGCCAGGCTCGCGAGTCCGTTGGTCGTGCTTGTTGCAATGTGCGAGGCCCCATGAAATCCCTCCATCTCTTTGCCGGCGCCTGCGCCGTCGCCGTCGTGAGCGCGGCGGCGACGGCGACGGCGCAGGTCCAGCTCAATGTGTGCGGCGTGCCGCCGTTGCCGCCTTGCGAGCGCCCGCGCGTTCAGGAGCGCGTCATCATCGACCGGCGGGCGACGATGATCTCGGCACGCTGTGCCGCACGCGCACGCTGCGCTGCCGCATCGACCGGCCGCGGCCCATCGGCGCCCGCTGCACCTGCGAAGACGACGAGGGCGAAGAAGTCCTTGGCCAGATTGTCCGCTGAAAGCGGAAAAGATCGGGTCGCATCCGCGTCGTGGGTCATCTTGAAGTTGCGGGCTCGCGCACGGCGAGCCCCACGCCGCAAAGCGTCAGAGCCAGGGCCAGCACCTCCCGCCCGCCGAGCGGTTCGCCAAGGATAGGGACAGCCGAGATCACGCCGATGAGGGGAACGAGCAGCATCGCGGTGGATGCTGTGGCAGGCGGTAGTCTCTTGACCGCCGCGAACCAGCCCAAATAGCAAACGCCCATAGGAACGGCGGTCATATAGGCCATGCTCGCCCATCCAACCGGGCCGAGCGCGGAAAAGGACGGCCTCTCGAAGACGAGCCCGAGGATCACCATAGGCAGGCACCCGAGACCCACCTGCCATGCGGTCAGGGCAGCCGGGGAAAGGGGGATCGGCGATTGCGCCGTAACCGTGCCAAAGGCGAACAGGACGGCGGCGCCGAGTGCGAGAACGATGCCGGGCAGCTTCCCAGCCCCAAGCGTGAGGCCCGGTCCAGCCAAAAGCACAGCAACGCCTCCCAGACCTAGCGCGAGAGCCGCGATACTGCGCAGTGTTGGCCGCAAGCCGAGCATCGGCCACGCGAGCAGCGTGGCCCAGATCGGCATCGTGTAGACGAGGAGGGCTCCCTCCGCGACGCTGAGCCAGACCATGGCCAGCGTCGAGAAGCCCATCCACGCGAAGACATTGACGGCCGCGGCAATGGAGAGACGCCCCATGTCGCGCGGGGGGACCGTCAAGTGCTCGCTGCGCAGCGCCGCAAAGGCCGCCAGACCGAGCGCCGCCACGACGCCAGCCGTCCCGCGCGCGAACAGCGGCGGCCATTCGCGCAAAATCAGCTTCATCACGGGCCAGTTCAGCCCCCAGCCAGACGCCGTCACGGCAAGGCAGAGGAGGCCGATGCGTCTGGACCGGAGCAGAGCGTCTGACGACATGACGCGTGCATGGCGTCAGGACGGCGCTTCGTCAAACGCGCGCGATGCTCTGGACCGCATCCGCTGCATGTCCGCCAGAACGGTTCAGGTTTGAAATCGACCCACGAGATCCGGACGGGCGGTCAAGCGTCCTTCCCAGGTTGTCGCGCCTTCGCCTGGGCCGCCTCTCGCGGGCGCACCAAATCCTTACTCCGCCAGCTTCACGGGCGCTTTGTCGAACTGGTGCAGATAGGCGATCAGGTCGTTGATCCGCTTCTCGTCCTTGAGGCCCGCATAGACCATCTTGGTGCCGGGGATCTTGGCCCTCGGGTCCTTGATGTACTCCTGGAACGTGGCCTCGTCCCAGGTGATGCCGGAGTTCTTGTTGGCGGAGGAGTACGTGTAGCCTTCGACGTGCCGGACTTGCGGCCGAACAGGCCGTTGAGCACCGGCCCGACGCGTTTGGCGGTCTCGCCGATCTGGTGACAGGCGCGGCACTGGCAAAGACCTTCTCCCGGCGCGGCGTCTGGGCCTGGGCTGCTGAGCCGGCGAGGAGCAGGGCGGCGGTGAAGACGACGACGTCGAAACCCTTTGCTGGACTAAGCTCCTTTTCGCGTATCGACGGAAGCACAAAAGTCATATTTCCGTGCGATAGGCGAGGATTCAACTTATATGGAAAACTGCCACCAGGCGCTACCTTGTCGAGAGAGGCAGCCATCGAGATGCAGCTAAAAAAAGATAACCGAGAAACCCAGGGAGGGTGACCATGACGATCGCATTTCCGAAGCCGGACGAGACCGTCCGGACGGCAGCGACGAGATCCAGGGGTTGGGGCGACTTGTGCCGTCCGAGGCCTCGTGACCTCGGAGGACGAGCGCCGCGCCTACGAGACCGACGCGCTGACCGCCTATCGCGGCGTGCCGCTCGCCGTGGTGCTGCCCGGGACGACGGAGGAAGTCGTCCGCGGTGCTGAAGTTCTGCGACGAGCACGGCGTGAAGGTCGTGGCGCGCGGCGCGGGGACGTCGCTCTCCGGCGGCGCGATCCCGCAGGAGGACGCCGTGGTCCTGGGCGTCGCCAGGATGAACCGCATGCTCGAGATCGACTTCGAGAACCGCACGGCGCGGGTCGAGGCCGGCGTCACCAACATGAACATCAGCAAGGCGGTCGGCGCATGAGGGCTTCTTCTACGCCCCCGACCCGTCGAGCCAGCTCGCCTGCACGATCGCCGGCAACATCGCCATGAATTCGGGCGGCGCGCATTGCCTGAAATACGGCGTGACGACCAACAACGTGCTGGGCGTCACGCATGGTGATGATCGACGGCACGGTGGTGGATATCGGCGGCGAGCATCTCGACAGCGCCGGCTACGATCTGCTCGGCCTGATCGTCGGCTCGGAGGGGCAGCTCGGCGTGGTCACGGAGGCGACGGTGCGTATCCTGCGCGCGGCCGAAGGGGCGCGGCCGATGCTGATGGGCTTCGCACCGCCGAGGATGCGGGCGCCTGCGTCGCGGCGATCATCGGCGCGGGCATCATCCCGGTGGCGATCGAGTACATGGACCGCCGGCGATCAAGATCTGCGAGGCCTTCGCCCATGCCGGCTATCCGCTCGATGTGGAGGCGCTGCTCATCGTCGAGGTGGAGGGGTCGGAGGCTGAGATCGACGACTGATCGACGCATCGACGCCATCGCCGAGCTGTTCACTGATGACATGCGCGTTCGAAATCGGAAGCCGAAAGCGCCGCGATCTGGAAGGGCCGCAAATCCGCCTTCGGCGCGACGGGCTGCATCGCCGACTATCTCTGCATGGACGGGGTCATCCCGACGGGCCGCCTTCCGGATGTGCTCAGGCGGGTGGGCGAGATCTGCGCGGGCTACGGCCTCTCTGTCGCCAACATCTTCCATGCCGGCGACGGCAACCTGCACCCGCTGATCCTTTCAACGCAACGATCCGGAGAGCTGGAGAAGGCGGAAAAGCCGGGCTGATATCCTGAAGCTCTGCGTCGAGGTCGGCGGCTGCCTGATCGGCGATTGCGCCGTAACCGTGCCAAAGGCGAACAGGACGGCGGCGCCGAGTGCGAGAACGATGCCGGGCAGCTTCCCAGCCCCAAGCGTGAGGCCCGGTCGAGCGAAAAGCACAGCAACGCCTCCCAGACCTAGCGCGAGAGCCGCGATACTGCGGAGTGTTGGTCGCAAGCCGAGCATCGGCCACGCGAGCAGCGTGGCCCAGATCGGCATCGTGTAGACGAGGAGGGCTCCCTCCGCGACGCTGAGCCAGACCATGGCTAGCGTCGAGAAGCCCATCCACGCGAAGACATTGACGGCCGCGGCAATGGAGAGGCGCCCCATGTCGCGCGGGGGGACCGTCAAGTGCTCGCTGCGCAGCGCCGCAAAGGTCGCCAAACCGAGCGCCGCCACGACGCCAGCCGTCCGCGCGCGAACAGCGGCGGCCATTCGCGCAAAATCAGCTTCATGACGGGCCAGTTCAGCCCCCAGCCAGACGCCGTCACGGCAAGGCAGAGGAGGCCGATGCGTCTGGACCGGAGCAGAGCGTCTGACGACATCACGCGTGCATGGCGTCAGGACGGCGCTTCGTCAAACGCGCGCGATGCTCTGGACGGCATCCGCTGCATGTCCGCCAGAACGGTTCAGGTTCGAAATCGACCCACGAGGTCCGGACGGGCGGTCAAGCGTCCTTCCCAGGTTGTCGCGCCTTCGCCTGGGCCTCTCGCGGGCGCACCAAATCCTTACTCCGCCAGCTTCACGGGCGCTTTGTCGAACTGGTGCAGATAGGCGATCAGGTCGTTGATCCGCTTCTCGTCCTTGAGGCCCGCATAGACCATCTTGGTGCCGGGGATCTTGGCCCTCGGGTCCTTGATGTACTCCTGGAACGTGGCCTCGTCCCAGGTGATGCCGGAGTTCTTGTTGGCGGACGAGTACGTGTAGCCCTCGACCATGCCCGCCTTGCGGCCGAACAGGCCATTGAGCACCGGCCCGACCGCGTTCTTGGCGGCGTCGCCGACCTGGTGACAGGCGCGGCACTGCAAAAACACCTTCTCCCCCGCTGCGGCGTCCTGAGCCTGGGCGGAGCCGAGAGCGGCTAGAATCGAAGCGGCGGACAGGATCGCCAGGCGCATGCGGAATCTCCGTCGGTCGAGGGATGAAGCGCTCCTGGGTCAGAGCGAAGCGCCGATAAACAAAGAAACGCAAAAGGCCCTGAACGGTGCCGCGCGGCTCACCGCGGATCCACGCGGCTTGATAACGCGGGGAACGAGGCCGTCTCCGGGCCGTTCGCCATTGATCAGGTGTGGAACCCGTTCGCGCTTCAGCTACATTAAAGAAAATCGCCTGTCCCCTGGGAGGGAGCCCCATGACCATCGCATTCCCCAAGCCCGACGAGGGCGTGCTCGCCCGCCGCGGCGAGATTCTGGCCGGTCTCGCCCGGCTTGTCGCGCCCGAGGCTCTAGTGACCTCAGAGGACGAGCGTCGCGCCTTCGAGACCGACGCGCTGACCGCTTACCGCAAGATGCCGCTGGCCGTCGTGCTGCCCTCGACGACCGCGGAGGTGTCCGCGGTGCTGAAGTTCTGCCACGCCCACGGCGTCAAGGTCGTGCCGCGCGGGGCCGGCACCTCGCTGTGCGGCGGCGCCATTCCGCAGGAGGACGCCATCATCCTGGGCGTCGCCAAGATGAACCGGGTGCTCGACATGGACTTCGAGAACCGGGCGGCGCGCGTGCAGGCCGGCGTCACCAACCTCGCCATCAGCCAGGCGGTCATCGCCGAAGGGTTCTTCTACGCCCCCGACCCGTCGAGTCAGCTCGCTTGTACGATCGCCGGCAACATCGCCATGAACTCCGGCGGCGCGCATTGCCTGAAGTACGGCGTCACCACCAACAACCTCTTGGGCGTCACCATGGTGCTGCTCGACGGCACGGTGGTCGAGGTCGGCGGCAAGCACCTCGACAGCGCCGGCTACGACCTCCTCGGCCTGATCTGCGGCTCGGAGGGGCAACTCGGCGTCGTCACGGAGGCGACCGTGCGCATCCTGCGCGCCGCCGAGGGGGCGCGGCCCGCGCTGATGGGCTTCGACAGCGCCGAGACGGCCGGCGCCTGCGTCGCCGCGATCATCGGGGCCGGGATCATCCCGGTCGCGATGGAATACATGGACCGCCTGGCGATCGAGATCAGCGAAGCCTTCGCCCACGCCGGCTACCCGCTCGACGTCGAGGCCATGCTGATCATCGAGGTCGAGGGCTCGGACGCCGAGATCGAGGACATGCTGAACCGCATCGTCGAGATCGCCAAGCCCTTCAACCCGAAGAGCCTGAGGGTCGCGCAATCGGAGGCCGAGGCCGCCGCGATCTGGAAGGGCCGCAAATCCGCCTTCGGGGCGACGGGCCGCATCTCCGACTACCTGTGCATGGACGGCACCATCCCGACCGGCCAGCTTCCCTACGTGCTCAAGCGCATGGACGAGATCTGCACGGGCTACGGCCTCAAGGTCGCCAACGTATTCCACGCCGGCGACGGCAACCTGCATCCCCTCATCATGTTCGACATCAACAAGCCGGGCGAGATGCAGAAGGCCGAAGCGGCCGGCGAGGACATCCTGAAACTCTGCGTCGAGGTCGGCGGCTGCCTGACGGGCGAGCACGGCGTCGGCATCGAGAAGCGCGACCTGATGACGTTCCAGTTCAACCCGGAGGACTTGCAGCAGCAGATGCGCGTGCGCGCCGTGTTCGACCCGGCGTGGCTGCTCAATTCCGCCAAGGTGTTCCCGCTGGACGGGCGGCTGGCGGCTTAGCGCCACTGTCATTCCGGGGCGGGCCGCAGGCCCGGGCCCGGAACCCATGAACACGGGTGGCTCAGGGAGACGTACGAACCCGTGCCGCTTTGTTGTGAAAGGCCGGTGTTCGTGGGTTCCGGGCTCTCGCTTCGCTCGGCCCCGGAATGACGCCGGAAAAGACTGAGAGGCATCGATGACCTCCCACACCCCCTCCACCGAACAGGACGCCGGCGCGATCGTCGCCGAAGCCGCGGCGCGGCGGACGCCGCTGAGCCTCGTCGGCGGCGGCACGAAGGCGGACATCGGCCGTCCGGCGCAGACCGCGGCGACGCTCTCGGCCGCCGCGCTCACGGGCGTGACGCTGTACGAACCGGCCGAAATGGTGATCGGCGCGCGCGCCGGAACGCCGCTCGCCGAGGTCGTGCGGACGCTGGCGGACAAGGGCCAGGAACTGCCCTTCGAGCCGATGGACCACCGCCCGCTGCTCGCCTCGACCGGCGAGCCGACCATCGGGGCGGTCGCGGCCGCGAACCTTTCCGGCCCGCGCCGCATTCTGGCCGGCGCGGCGCGCGACAGCCTCATCGGCGTGCGCTTCGTCAACGGGCGGGGCGAAGTCATCAAGAGCGGCGGGCGGGTGATGAAGAACGTCACCGGCCTCGACCTGGCGAAGGGCTTGAGCGGCTCCTGGGGCACGCTCGGGTTTTTCACCGAAGTGATTTTCAAGGTGCTGCCCCGCGCCGAGCGCATCGCCACCCTCGTGCTCGCCGGCCTCGACGACGCCCGCGCCGTCGAGGCGCTGTCGCTGGCGCTCGGCTCGCCCTTCGAGGTCACGGGCGCGGCGCACCTGCCGGCAAACCTCGACGGCGGGGGCGCGCGCACGCTCATCCGCATCGAGGGGTTTTCGGTCTCGATCGACTACCGCCTCGGCGAGTTGAAGCGGCTGTTGAAGCGCTTCGGTGCCGCCGGAGGTGATCGAGGGCGAAGCCGCCGCGGCGCTCTGGCGATCGGTTCGCGATGCGACGTTGCTCGCCGAACCGCGTGATCGGGCGGTGTGGCGCGTCTCGACCGTCCCGACCCAAGGACCCGCGGTGATGGCGCAGGTGTCGCGAGCGATCGACGCGCGCTGGTTCTACGATTGGGGCGGCGGGCTTGTCTGGATCGCGACCGCGCGGCGGGTGATGCCGGCGCAGCCGCGATCCGCGCGGCGGTGCGGACCGCGGGAGGTCATGCGACGCTGGTCCGCGCGCCTGCCGAAGTGCGCGCCGCCGTCGATGTGTTCGAGCCGTTATGGGAGCCGCTGATGCGGATCACGGCCGGAGTCAAGACGGCGTTCGACCCAGCCGGCGTGCTCAATCCGGGGCGGATGTATGCAGGGGTGTGACGCACAGTTAATGGACGTCTTCATGGCGCACGCGATGCTCAAGTTCTGCAATACGGCGGACACGCTTGCTGAGGTAAGAGCGATTTTGAAGCAGGCTGATGAGGCTATCCTGGCAGTCGCATTTTGGGGTGAGGGGGCAATCAAACGCTTAGGTTTGGACCAGGCACGGCCAGAGAAGCTAACGTTGGTAGGCGATTTGGAGAGCGGCGCCTGCAATCCAAATGAAATTGATCGCTTGTGGCAGATTACTGGTCTGAAAATCTTCTCAAAAGCCAAGCTACATGCGAAGGTCTTCTGGACAGAAAAGGCCGTGCTAATTGGCTCCGCGAATGTATCTGCTAACGGTCTCGGATTTGAAGGAGGCGAAACGGACACAAATATTGAAGCGGGGCTTTTGACCGATGATGTCGAGGTCACAAGGAGCGTCAGACTCTGGCTTGACAATACGGTTCTTAAGGGAGCGCGCCCAATTGATGAGAAGCTACTTGCAGAGTGCAAAACGGCTTGGGAGCTTCGACGAAAGTCAAGACATGATCTAACACGGTATCGAGTTGGAGAGAATGAGCGAACTATTTTAGACCTGCTCCGGTCTGAGCCTGAAGCGCTAAAGGAATTAGGCGTACATTTTTGGATTTCAAAATTTTGGGAGAGGCCAGAAAATTCAGAAAAAGCCCTTCAGAACCAGAAAGAGCAGCGCAGGTATTCACATCTTGAGTGCTGGTTCTTGTATGACAAGCTGGATCATGTCTCTCCAGGTGACTACATCATTGAATTCGCACATAATTCTGGATCGCTGAATACGAATTCGATTGGTGAAATTTGGAGAGTGGAGCTTTCAGACCCTTGGGAGGGAGTCGATGGAGGTTATAATCTCTACTGTCGGCGAGTACGTTCGATTGCAGGCTTTTCAGATCGCGGCCTGAAAGGCGAGCTAAAGAGGTTCGTACAAAGACGCCTAGAGGGAAATCCTGATTTTGAAGGCACAATCGACCTCCTTAAGGTAGTCGAGAATGGGTCGGCGCTAATGCAAACCAACTTCACCCCCGAACAACTTCGCGATCCGGCGATGCAGTCGTCGGAGAAAATCCTGCGCACCTGCGTGCATTGCGGCTTCTGCACCGCGACCTGCCCGACTTACCTCCTGCTCGGCGACGAGCTCGACTCGCCCGCGCGGGCGCATCTACCTCATGAAGGACATGCTGGAGGGCAACAAGCCCGCGACGCCGCAGGTCGTCAAGCACATCGACCGCTGCCTGTCGTGCCTGTCGTGCATGACGACCTGTCCCTCGGGCGTGCACTACATGCACCTCGTCGACCATGGGCGCGCCTACATCGAGGCGACGTACCGGCGGCCCTGGCACGATCGCGTGGTGCGTACGCTTCTCGCCCGCGTCCTGCCCTATCCGAACCGCATGCGCCTCGCCATGATGGCGGCGCTGCTGGCCAAGCCGTTCAAGGGGCTGGTCGGCAAGTTGCCCTACGTCGGCAACCGGCTGCGGTCCATGCTGGAGCTGGCGCCCGCCCGCGCGCCGTCGCGCTCGCCTTCTGACCGGCCGGGCGTGTTCCCGGCTGAAGGCGAGCGCCGCGCGCGCGTCGCGATCCTGCGCGGCTGCGCCCAGCCGGTGCTGAAGCCGGAGTTCAACGAGGCCACCATCCGCCTGCTCAACCGCCACGGCGTCGAGGTCGTGTCGCCGAAGGGCGAAGGCTGCTGCGGCGCGCTCGTCCATCATATGGGCCGCGACAACGAAGGGCACGGCTTCGCCAAGCGCAACATCGACGCCTGGATCGCTGAGATGGACGGGGAGGGCCTCGACGCCATCGTGATCACGGCCTCGGGCTGCGGCACCACGATCAAGGACTACGGCTTCATGTTCCGCGACGACCCGGCCTACGCCGACAAGGCGCGGCGGGTGTCCGCGATCACGAAGGACATCACCGAGTACATGGCGACGCTGAAGCTGATGCCGCGGGTGCGCGACACGGACCTTGTGGTGGCCTATCACTCGGCCTGCTCGATGCAGCACGGGCAGCAGATTCGCGAGGAGCCGAAGAAACTGCTGAAGCAGGCGGGCTTCGTCGTGAAGGACGTGCCCGAAGGGCCATATCTGCTGCGGCTCGGCCGGCACCTACAACATCCTGCAGCCGGAAATCGCCAACGCGCTGCGCGCCCGCAAGGTCGCGAACATCGAGCGCACCAAGCCCGACCTCATCGCCACCGGCAATATCGGCTGCATCACCCAGATCGGCCAGGGCACCGACATCCCGATCGTCCACACGGTCGAACTGCTCGACTGGGCGACCGGCGGGCCGATGCCGAGGGTCTTGGAGGAGGCC